>NZ_JAGGOY010000052.1 GCF_018614095.1 Streptomyces sp. ISL-87
GCCCCAGCCCCAGCCCCAGCCGGGCAACGCCGGCAACCCAGGTCAGACACCGCCCGTCCCGCCGCAGAACCCGCCAGTGCAGCCGCCCAACCCGCCCGGCACCCCGGCGAACCAGCTCCCCGGCGGCCCGGCGCACAACCTCACCACGAGCAGCAGCCAGGCGGTCACCGTTCCGAACCAGCTGCCGGGCGGTCCGATGTACCAGCGCCCCGGCACCAGCGGCAGCCAGGCGACCACCACGCCGAATCAGCCCAACCCCCCGGCCACGCAGGCCACCACGCGCCACCAGCCCCGTCACCAGGTCCCGACCCAGCCGGCTGTCTCGCCGCGCCAGCAGCAGCTCCGGCAGCGTCTGGACCGTGGCACCCCACGGCAGCCCGGCCCGCGCCGCGTCCCGACCGCGGCCCCGCGGCGGGCCAGTGACGCGTCCCTGAGCCGTAACGAGGAGCGGGAGTTGAACATCCGCCGCCGTCGGCAGCGCCGCTCATGAAGAAGAAGTTCAAGGGGTGGCTGGCCGGCGTCGCCGGGCTGCTCGGCCTGGCGCTCGTTCTGCTGGCCGCCGTCGCAGCCCACGTGGCAGGCCTCGGCCAGAGCGAGGCCGAGGCCGCTGCGGCGGCAGCCAGCTGCCCCGCCGGCGGCCAGCCCGGCCTCGACCCGGACACTGCCGAGATAGCCCGCAAGGTCAAGGAGATGCTCGCCGGGAGCGGCGACGTGAACGTCCCCGGCCTCGAAGAGCCCAAGAAGCAGATCCCCAACGCCAAGGTCATCGTCGCGACCGGCATCCAGAAGCGAGTGCCGGCCCGCGGCCAGGTCGTCGCCCTGGCCACCGCTCTCCAGGAGTCCACCCTGATCAACCTCGACCACGGCGACCGCGACTCCCTGGGCCTGTTCCAGCAGCGGCCCTCCCAGGGCTGGGGCACCCGCGAGCAGATCATGGACCCCGTCTACTCCTCCACCAAGTTCTACGACGGGTTGGTGAAGATAAAGGACTGGGAGCAGATGCCCGTCACCGTGGCCGCGCAGAAGGTCCAGGCAAGCGCCTTCCCCGACGCGTACGCCAAGCACGAGCCCCTCGCGACTGCCCTCCAGCAGGCCATCGCCCCCACCCTGGGCGCCGCTCCCGTGGGCCCGATGCCGGGACAGCCCAGTCTCGGCGGCTTCGGCGGCCCGGGAAGGTGCGCCGGCCAGGGCGGCGGCAATGTGGACTTCGGGAACATCCCGCCCGGCTCGCTGCCGGAGGGCTACCAGATCCCGGCCAATGCGCCGATGCAGGCGCAGACCGCGATCCGCTGGGCACTGGGACAGCTCGGCACCATGTACCAGTGGGGCGGCAGCTGCACGAACCCCCACGGCCCCAACCCGTCCGAGCGGTGCGACTGCTCCTCCCTGACCCAGCGCGCGTACGGAGTGGCCGGCAAGGAGATCACCCGCACCACCTACACGCAGATCAACGACGGCCACGTGGTCCCGACCAACGCGATCCAGCCGGGCGACCTGCTCTTCGCCGTCGGCTCAGCCTCCCGCCCCGAACACGTCGCCATGGCGATCGGCTACGGATACGTGGTGCACGCGCCGAAACCAGGCCGCGTCGTGGAGGTCACCAAGCAGGCCAACCTGGGCCCGATCCTCCTGGTCGTACGCATCGTCTGAGACGGCGGTGCCCGCCCCGGACGTTCTCGGGGCGGGCGCAGGCCGGCGCGATCAGCGCTGGACACGGCCTCGGCACGGGTCAGTGCGGTAGTCGGCCGTCGGCGGCCTGCTCGCGGTACTTGCGTTCCCGTCGTTTGCGCAGCAGTTGCCAGGGGCGGGGGTGGTAGTCGAGGTCGCGGCGGGCCGCCTCCAGGAAGACGTGCTGCGCCGTGGTGCACTCGTCGTGGGCGGCGAGGTACTCGGCTTCGGGCAGGGTGTGGCGGGTGCCGGGCCGGTAGAAGCGGGGATGGAGGCGACCAGGTGCTCGGCGGCTGCGAGCACCGGTGTCGGGGCGGACAGCCGGACGCCGAGCAGCGCGGCGTGCACTTCGATCTGGGCCTGGGTGTAGTGCCGCCACGCCTGCTCGCGCAGGTGGTTGCGACGGGAGCGTAATCGGGGGCGGCGGATGGCTGATATGGCTGCGGCGTCACGGCGGCGGTAGTAGTAGAGGATCTGGGCGTCGGCGGCGTAGACGACGGCGTCGAGGAACCGGCGGTAGCTCTGGGCGCGGTCCTCGGCGCTGCCGACGCGAATGACGCCGACGGGACGGTAGCGGCCGAGGGCGGCTCCTGTGATGGTGCCGGCGGCACGGACGACGGCGGGGGTGAGAGGGTCCATCCCGACGTTCTACAGCCGGGGCCCGGCCTGCCTGGTGGTTTCGGAGACATCGCCGAGAGATGGCTGATCATCATCTCGCGCTGCTCGTCGCCGACCCGTCACAGTGGCGCGATGGATGCAGGACTTGCCGCCGTGCTCGGCGCCACGGTCGGAGCCCTCGGCACCGGAGCGACCGGACTGGCCGCGGCTCTCCTGAGCCGCAACACGGCTCGCCACCAGGTCAAGGCCGAGAGCATGCGGGCCCTGCGGGACTCGCGCAGGGCCACCTACCTCGCCTTCGCCGAGAGGCACGAGCGCTACCTGGACCTGTTGTCCACCACGCTGACGCCCCTCGGTCGCGTCGAGCGCTTTCCGGACCAGCGTGAAGAGTGGATCGAGAAGGCACACAAGCGCTGGGACCAGGCACTGAAGTACCGGCAGAATGAGGTCCAGAAGATCCGTGTCGTCTTATCCCTGGACGCCACCCGCCCGGTGGCCGATGCCGCGCTTGAAGTGACAGAGAAGTGCACCCTTCTCAGCGGCGCAACCCGCCACGCCATCGAGGCCCTCAAGGGCCAGGCCTTGGACACCGGCCCCATCACGCCGCCGCTGCCGGGCTACATCGAGCTACTGGCGGAAGCTGGACTGGACCCCGCGGCGCCCGACCTCCATGTTCTCCAGGGCCGCGCGCAGGACGCGTACAAAGCTTTCCTACGGACTGCGGCCGACGCCGTCGGGGAGAACGGGCTCCTCCCCTCAGGCTGACGGCAAGCACGGTTCAGCCCTGGCGGCGTCGCTGACGGGGATGTGGCTGGCGAGCCGTCTTCGGGGAAGTGAACTGAGCCACAGGCGTCGCTCAGATGTGCTGCGACTGCGCGGATCTGTTGGGACGCTACACCGGGCGTATTGGTATGGCTCCCTGCTCCGTTCAGCTGCTGGTCGAGCAAACAGTGCCGCTCTTGGAGATGCTAGATGCGTGGATCAAGGAATTGCGGCGGTGCTCGGTGCAGCTGTCGGCTTTGCCGGAGGTTTGATCACGGCAGCCCTCACAGTGTGGACAACGCGATGGCAGGTGAAACGGCAGGCCGCTGATGCGCACTGGCAGTGGCGACGGCAGCAGCGTCGAGAAGCCTACGCTGGCCTGTTGCTGGCCGAAGAGGGCGCCAGGAATGCTCTGTTCACACTTGACGTGCAGTTGGCAAGTGGAGTGCCCTCCGGGGATCTCGTGGCGCCCCTCAATGCGGTTCCTCCTGCGCTTCGGGAGTTGGATCAGGCCGTGGCAAGGGTCACGCTTGAGGGGCCGACACCCGTCAGGAGGGCCGCAATCGCCGTTGGTCAGACATACACGGAGTATCACCAGGCCCTGCTGGTTTGGGCGAGGGCGCAGGCAACCCATACGGCCGACAGCGCTGCGCGTTCAGAAGCGGAAGATGCGAAGGCCGTTGGCCACTCAGCCCACATCCGCTTCCTGAGAGAGTCGATTACATTGCTGGCCGCCCTGCCCACCGAGTCGCAGGAAGACGATTTGTAGCAGTTGGTCGTGTCGGATCTGAACCCACGGGACCCCTCACTCTGCCGATCAGATCGATTGGGACTCGGTCACTTTCACTGAGAACGGACACCGGAAGCTCGAACCCGTGGCCGTCCGCTCGACAGGCGGGCGTTCTGGCGACTGCCTTGGGTGAGACGGCGACTGAGTTCGTTGAGAACGGACAGTCCCGGCCGAACCAGCCCCCTTCAATCGTCAAGGGATGGCAAAGCATTGGGGCACGGTGTCTGGATCGGCCGCGAATTCTTACTTGGTCCAGGTGAAGGGCTTCTTCCACCACCCTGGAGGCACCGTGCACCACTCCGCCCCGTCCCGGCCGACCTCGGTCCGGCCGACATGAGCCTCCCGGACCTGCCAGTTGACGAGCTCCTCGCCCAGCTCCAGGCCGTCCTGAGCGCGGCCGCACCGTACCTCGTCGCCCTCGGCGTTCTCGGGGCGGCGGTCTGGGTGTGGTGGACGATCCGGCGCGCGGCGCTCGTCCGGGAAGCGCTCGCCGACCGGGTCCAGGTCGAGGTGGTCCCGACCAGCACGTTCGACCCCGGTGAAGGGGAAGTCGGCCGCTGGGCCCGCCAGCTCGGGCGCGTGCACTACGCCGCCGACGGTGTCCCGGCCCGCGGATCGGCGGTGCGCCTGCGGTACACCGCCTTGGAGGGCAAGATGCGCTGCTACATCGAGGGCCCGGCCGCTGCGGCCGCGATCCTGAACATGCCCGGCTTCGCCGAGGTCGAGGTCCGCACCCAGCACGGCCAGGCCGACATCCGACCCGTCCGCTTCAACGGCCCGGGAGGAACGCCGTGACCGCCGTCATCTCCCTCGCCAAGCCGGCGCAGGTGACCACCGCACCGGCGAGCGCGCGCCGGTACGTGCAGCGCGCCGAGCTCACCCTGGGCCTGCCCGACTACAAGGCCCTGGCCTCCCTTGGCCTGAGCCCCGACCCGCTCCAGCAGCTGGCCGCGGCCATGGCCTCCGTGCGTACTGAGGACGGGGAGCAGGCCGAAGCGGTCTTCGACCTGGTCCCCGTGTCCGAGCAGCGCCTGGCCCGCCGCCGGCGCCGCCTGATGGCCCGGGCCGCCCGCCGGGGCCCGTCCGCGTACGGCGAGCGCCTCACCGGTGGCCTCGGCGGAGGCGGCTTCTGGGGTTCGGCGACCTCCGCTTGGTCCGGCGGTGCCGGCGCTTCCAACCGATCCGAGCGGATCCCGCGGCAGACCGACCTGCGCGACGGCGTCGGCAAGCTCGAACCGTCCGCCGGGGCGGTGTTCGCCGTGCAGATCCTGCTACGCACCGAGGCTGCCCACCCGCAGCTTGCCCTGGCCCGGATGCACCAGCTGATCGCCGCGCTGTCGATGACCTCGGGGGAGAACTACCTCAAGGCCCGCCGGCCCCGACGATGGGCGATCGGCAAGTTCGAGCGCCGGTTCGCGAGCGGGGAGTTCGCCCCTCATCGCCGGCAGTGGCTGACGGTGCCCGAGTTGGCCGGATGGCTCAAGCCGCCGACGGCGAAGTGCACTGCCTCCAGCGTGGTCCGCACCGGGGGCCTGGTCCCGCCGGCCCCGGCCGACCTTCCCGTCTACACCGGGCAGCACGACTTGATCCCGCTCGGCGCCGTGGTCTACCCCGACGGCCGCGAGCGGATCGCCGGCGCCCGGGTGCAGGACCTCCTCTTCGGCCTCCAGCTCGGCAAGTCCGGCCACGGCAAGACCGAAGAAGCCCTCGTGCAGTGCATCGCGATGGCCCACTCCGGCTACGGCTGCTGGTTCCTCGACCCGCACGGCGAGGGCTGGGCCCGCGCGAAGCCCTACCTCGCGCACCCGGAGATTCTCGACCGGCTCTGGGAGATCAACCTCGCCAAGGCCGACCCGGACCAGCCCGTCGTCTCCTGGAACCCCCTGTCGATGGAGGGCCGCACCCTTTCCGACGTCCAGGACATCGTCCGCTCCGTCACCGAGGGCATCGCCGCGGCACAGGACTGGGGCGACAACGCGCCCCGCGCCCGGACCATCCTCGCCCGCGCCTCCCAGGCGCTGGCCCTGCTCAACCTCCAGGCCGTCCAGGCCGGGCACCCCGAGGCGCAGTGCACCCTCTTCCAGCTGCGCACCTGGCTCACCGACGAGGACTGGCGCGAGGGGCTCCTGCGCAAGCTCCCGGACCGCGTCCGCGCGTACTGGGAGACCACCTTCCCCAAGCTCGGCCCGGACGCGGTGCCGACCGTCACCTACGCCATCGACCGCCTCGACACCAGCCAGTCCCTCCAGGGCTTCTTCGGCAGCCCGCGCTCCGCGTACGACGTCCGGCACGCCATGGACACCGGCAAGGTCGTCTTCGTCTGCCCGTCCGGCAGCGAGAGCGACGCCCTGGTCAGCTGCCTGCTCATCCACGACCTGCACCGCGCCGGCCTATCCCGGCAGGACACCCCGCGCGAGCAGCGGAAGACCTTCTGGGCCTGGGGTGACGAGCTCACCGCCCTCGACTCCTCCAGCAAGGGGTTCCTCGCCGCCATCGCCGAGCAGCTGCGCAAGTACGAGGTCCGCTTCATCGGCATGACGCAGATGGTGCTCCGGCTCTCCGCCATCACCCGCCAGGCCCTCCTGCAGAACCAGTCCTGGCTGTCGACCTGCGCCGCGGACTACGACGAGGCGGCCTTCGTCGCCAAACGGTGGAACGGCCACGTGTCCCCGGAGACGATCACCGAGCTGCCGAAGTACCACTACGTGATGTCCGTGAACCTCAACGGCGCCCGGACCACGCCCTTCCGGGTCCGCGGCCTGCCCGTGGACGAGGTCTTCGCGCACTACGACAACCCGGCCGGCGTCCCCGCCCTCGACCAGGCGATCGACAGCAACCTCAACCGCCGCCCCCTCGGCGACATCCTCGCCGACCTGGAAGAGCTCGACGCCGTCGTCCTCGCCCACCACACCGGCCGGCGCCCCGGCGGCCCGAGCGCCGGCGACCCCACCAGCGTCATCGACTAGAAGAAGGGGAGCACCCCATGCCCTACCCGCACTCCGCCCCCACCGGGCTGGGCCAGGTCGCCCAGCAGGCCGCCCAGGTCCTCTACCAGCACCGTCTCGTCTCCACGATGCAGCTTCACCGGCTCGTCACCCCGCACCACACCCGCTCCGAGTTCCTGCGCCGCCAGCTTCACACCCTGCGCCAGGCCGGCTTCGCCGAGGCCGTAGGACGGCGCAGCGCCGGCCAGACCCAGCTCCTGTGGTGGCTGACGGAGAAGGGGGCGCAGTCCGTCGAGGCCGTGGGCCTGCTCCAGCCGCGCGCGTACCGGATGAGCCAGGAGGCCGCGCTCGGCCCGCTCCAAGAGCACACCCTCGCGGTCGTCGAGACCGGAGCGGCGTTCGTCGAGCACGCGCGCCGCCTCGGCCACGAGTGCGGTCCCCTGGACTGGTCGCCCGAGATCGCCCACTACTACCGCGACGAAGCCCGACCCGGGGAGGAGCTGTGCCTCGTCCCGGACGCCGTCCTCAACTACGTCCACAGCGTGGGCAAGCAGCGCACCCTGCTCACGTTCTTCGTGGAGGTCGACCGCACCCAGATGACGATCGCCCGCCTCGCGCAGAAACTACACGCGTACGCCGCCTACCACGAGTACGCGCCCCAGCCCCAGACGGCCAAGGGAACCCGCGGGCCCCGGCGCCAGGCCGCGATGCCGGCCTGGCGTTACCGGTACCCGGTCTTCCCCCGGCTCCTGCTCGTGCTGACGGGAGCCTCCGAGGACCGCCTCGCCCGCCGGATCGCCGACCTGCGCAGTCTCGCCGCCAGCGACCCCGCACTCGCCTCCACCGCACTGCGGGCCGGCGTCACCACCCTCGACCAGCTCCGCACCCGCGGCCCCTTCGAACCGATCTTCACCCCAGTTCTCGGGGCTGCCGACACCTTCGACGCGTGGCTCCGCTCCGCCACCGCCTCCTCCGCCGCCGCCTGACTGCGGGCGGCGGTGAGACGGCCGTACGAACACGTCGGGCCGGCAGGCGGCCTGGGCTCCCAGCACGGTCGAGTCCCGAAGTATGCCGCTGGGGTTCGATCGGGGCAGTCGTGAAAGTCCGGCAGGTCAGAGCAGTCGGGGGTTCAGGAGTTGAGGTCCAGGACGCGGACAGGCTCTCCCTCCCACCGTTTGGGGGCGGTGGTGGCGACGATGGCGCCGTCGGGCCGGTCGGCTGTCGGCTGTGCAGCGTGCTGCGCGTGGGCCTGGGCCCAGGTTTCCTGCCGGGCGACGGCCAGGGCGGCAGGTAGGTCGAGGTCCAGGACGGTGATTCCAGGCAGGGCGGCCAGGTGCTCGGCGGTGCCGGGGCGTGTTCGGTCGGCTTCCACGAGGGCGCATGTGGGTGCGTAGAGGTACCAGCCGACTTCGGCATGGGCGCGATGGATCAGGCGGGAGGCGAGGACGTTCCCGGCGCCGGCGGCCGTCATCGCGGTCTCATCCAGGACGATGTGCATGGCGTCGGTCACCGGCGTTGCACCTGTGCAAGGCGGCGGTCCAGTTCGTCGTCCAGGTCGGCCTCCTCGGTGGCCGTGGGCGCGTAGCCGGTCCATGACTTCAGGGCGGCCTTCGCCCTCTCGGCCCGCTCCGCCCGTTCGGCGGGGGTCAGCATGGTGTCCGCAAGCCGAGCCAGGTAGGCGCGTAGGGACAAGCCCTCCTCGGCCGCCATAGCGGCCAAGCGGTCGCGGGCTTCCTCGGGGATTCTCACATTGGCATCAGGCATCTCAGTGCTCCTTCCCATAGGGTCAGGGTACGGGTACGGGTACGTACCCGTACCCGTAGGCCGGTACGGATCGCCGGCCGCCCATGTCGAGCGCGATCCGCCGGTGCTTGTCCCGGAGGTCGCCTGCACTCTCCTTGACCGGACGCCCACCGGGCCTGGGTCGGGGAGAGTCAGGAAGCGGCGCCGGATCCCGCTTGAGCGGAACAGGCGGGCCACTTTCGGATCGGCGACGGCAAAGTGATCCCCTCACGAGCTCCGCCAGCACATCGCGACGGGCCGCGTCCCTGTCACGGCCGACCGTCCTTGGCCCGGCCTTCAGGACGCCCTGCTGCCCGTGCTCCTGGACGACCCGGCTAACCGGCCCACCGCCACCGAACTCGCCGACACACTGACCGTGAAACCGAATGGGACGCCTATCCGTTCCGACAACCGGTGAGCGGCACGCCAGCCCCGCTGGGCACGCTCAGCCTCTGCGCTGCACCCATTTCATGAGCCGGGAGAGAGGGCCCCGAGGCGGCGGTAGGAGAGGGGTGGCAGGTGGTACATACGGTGCGTACGCGGGCCTGGGCGGCACGGGCAAGGGCTGCTGACCCTCCTCTTCCTTCTCCTCCGCCGCGTCTGCCGACGGAGGAGAAGGTTCGGCTGGCGGGGCAGAGGGGAGCGGGCTCGCCGAGGGCGCCTCTGCTGGTGGGGGCTGCTCGATGGCGTCGGCCACTGGCGCCGGTGGCGGGCGGTGCAGGGCTTCGTAGCGTTCGCGTGCGAGCCTTCGGGCCGCGGCCCAGCGGGCGCTTTGGGACCGCTCCAGCCGTTCCATGACCTCGTGTGCCTCGCCCGGGTGGAATCCGGCACGGCCTCTGCGGAGCGTGGACAGGCCGATCGGTACGAGCCCCCACCAGTGGGCCCCCGGCAGCGGGCGAGGGTGGCTGATTCTCCAGTCGTTGCGGCGCCGGGCGACGTCGCCGCCCCAGTCCTCCCCGTCAGGCTTGGGTTCGTGGATGAACTCGTGGCCGCCGTAGGGGACGTAGACCGTCGCGCCGTTGACCCAGTAGACGGCGCCTCCGGCCTCGATGATCTGGAGTTGCTGCTGCGTGGGCCGCACCCGCATGTGCCGCACCGACGCGGTGGCACCTGCGGGGCGTACGGCCTTGTCCCTGAGGCCCCCCTGCCGGAAGTGGTGCTCGTCTTCGGCGAAGAACCAGACGTGCGTGGCGCCAGAGCCGTAGCGGGCCCGGACAGCCTGCATGCGGCGCTGCACGGCGGGATCGTCCAGCGGGCCGTGGGGGCACTCGATCACGAGGACCTGGCCGCCGGCCGTGGCGACGATGACGGCCGGGGGCGAAGCCTCGCCGGGTGTCTGGGGCTCAGGGCATTCGATCAGGGTCTGCACACCAGGCCACGCCTTCGCCAGGTGGTCGCGGAGGTCGATAACGACCTGGAGGCCGGTCTCGATCTCTTTCTGCAGACCTGCCCGGGCCGGGCACCCGTCGGCCCCGGACCCGGAACTCTGGCTGTGGGAGAAGCGGGGAGCGTATGCGGAGTGGCTCCCGCTGCGACGGGAGAGACCGAGAGGGTGCCCGCAGCTCATGCAGCGGTACCGCCCGGACGACAGGGGACCGGGTGCGAGATGGTCCGCGCTGGCCGGGTCCGGAGTCAGGGTCACGAGGTGCCCGGTGACGGTGTCTCGCGCGTGCAGGGTCATGCCATTGATGATCCACTCTCACACCCGGAGCGGTCAGCCGAATCCGAAGAGCCAGCGCCTGCCCGCGGGCAGGGGCGCCAGAGTTCAGGGCCCACGCGTCAACGGGGCCTGTACCCGCGAGCGGCGCCGGAGATGGCGGAGGGGGCCTTCCAGTGACGGGCGAGGAGTCCGAAGGTGTAGCTGTCGGTCCATTCGCCGCGGACCAGCACGGCTTCGATGCCATGTCCTTCGCGGCGGAATCCCGTGCGCTCCAGGACGCGGATGGAGGCGGTGTTGCGGGCGTCGCAGTAGGCCCCGAAGCGGTGCAGGCCCCGGGCGACGAGATGGCCTACGACGGCCTGGACGGCCTCGGTGGCGTAGCCGTGGCCGTGGTGGGCCGCAGCGAGGGTGAAGCCGATGTCGGCCTGCAGCCGGTTCTCGTGGAGGTTGACGCCGAGATCGCCGATCAGTGTGCTGTCGGCCTTCAGCTCGATTGCGTACTGGAACCAGCCTGGGTTCTCGGGCTGGGCCTCGGCGTGTCTGCGGACGGTCTCGGCGGCCTCCGCCGGGGTGAGAGGCGAGGGCCAGACTTGGTAGCGGGCTATGTCCGGGTCGGACCGGTAGGCGCCGAGGGCTGGGGCGTCGTCGGGACGGAAACGTCGAAGCAGCAGGCGCGGACTCTCGATCATCAGGTCAGCGTGCCACGCGGGTTGAGGGTGTGGGACAGGTGCCGTGAACTGCCGCGGCCCCGCCTCCCGGGGTGTGCCGTGGGGGGCGGGGCCGTTGTGCGGCGCGGGCTATGCGCGGGGCGCGGGCTGGCGGCGGTTGTCGTAGGCCCGAACAGTCAGGGCGCGGTAGTGGCGACGGGCGACGGAGCCCGGGCCGAGGAACAGGGCCCCCGGTGTGAAGTGCGGGTCGGGCAGGTGCCGTTCGAGGGCGGGCAGGTAGTTCCATCGCACCCCGGGGTGTGCGGAGTGGGCGTAGTGGTGGAGGTCGCCGTAGGGGAGCCAGGTGGCGGCGGCGAGCGCGGCCAACACACGGTTGTGCGGGTAGAGGCGCAGGCAGCGGCCGGCCTCGATCTCGGCGGCGGTGCCGGTGCGGTGCTCGGGGTTGAACCAGGTGTGTTCCACCAACAGGCTCCACCAGGCCAGCAGGGGGTAGAGCAGCAGGCGCGGGATGAGCACCCCGGTGAGGAGGGCCGCCCATCCGCCGGTCAGGTAAGCGGCGGCGAGAACGGCAACCATCGCGGGGGCTGCGGCGTACCGGCCGGGCCGTGGGCGCAGGTTGGCGGCGAGGGTGGCGGCCGTGGCCCGGACGCCCCGGTCGGTGAGCGGGAACAACAGCGCGGCGGTGAAGGGGAGGCGTGCAACCCCCGGGCGCAGGCCGGCCTGGGCGAGCTCGGCGAGGTTGGGGTCGGTCGCCAGGGTGGCATTTGGGTGGTGGTCGCGGACATGGCGGCGGCGGCGTAACGCGACGGGGGCCAGGCCGAGGGGCAGGTGCGCGCCGAGCTCGGCCAGGACGTGGTTGGCGCGGCGGGTCCGGGCCAGCACCCCGTGCACGGCGTGGTGGCTGATCTCCTGAAGGTGGCGGAACTGGACGGCGACACCGGCCGCCGCGACCACGGCGCCCAGCAGGCCGTGCGCGGCGAGCAGCCAGTACCCGGCGATCTGCACCCACTGCCCGGCCAGAAGGGCGGCCGGAGTCCAGTCGTTGGCCCGGGCGCGCTGGACGGCTATGAGCTGCGCCGCGTTCGCGGTACGGGGACGCCTCAGGCGGAAGTGGGCCCGGTCGGCCTGGCGCAGCAGGATTCCGGCGGTGAGCAGGGCTAAGGCGAGCAGCATGCGGTGGTCCCGTGGTGAGCAGGGGCGGGCATCTCCCACCCGACGATCACCCAAAGTACATCTAGTGCACTAATTACGGTGGGGTGAGGGCGGAATCCGCGCCTCGGAACGCGAAAGAGGCGGCCCACCGGTCAGGTGGGCCGCCTCTTTCGCGGTGGAAGGACTTCTACAAGCCGGCGACCGTTGTGCCGATGCGGTTCTCGTCCCAGGTTCCGGCGTCGAGCATCGGCCGGGCGGCGGCCTCGTACGCCTGAAGGACGCGCGGCGCGGAGTCGGCGCCGTGGCCCCAGACACTCTCGAAGCGGCCGGCCCAACGGCCGACGCCCTTGAAGTACACGCTGGAGCGGCCGCGCTGGTAGTCGGCGTCACCCTGCTCCTCCTCGACCAGGGCAGCGGCCTGGGCGAAGATGACGACGTCGACGGCCTGGTCGGCGCGCAGCCGGTCGCGGACGGCGAGTCCGCAGGTGACGCCGAGGTCGCGGTGCTGGCCGATCAGGGCGAGCAGGGAAGCGGCGAACTCCTGCTTGGCGAGGTCGGCGGCGAAAACGATGAACAGGCGGTCGATGCGCCCGCCGGCTTCGGTGAACCGGCGCTGCGCGGCGATGTACTCGCGACGGCTGGTGAGCAGCGTCGGGTTGGTTGTCAGGTCGGCCGCCAGGATGCGCTGCGGCTGGGCCTGGGCCTCGGTGACCGTGTTCACCAGGAGGGTGGACAGGCGCGGGACCTCGGAGGCGTACACGCGCAGATGGCCGTCGGCGATCTCGCCGTAGTCGCTGATGAGTTCGGCTTCGAGCTGTGAGCGGACCCGGTCGTAGTACTGGACGTCATCCATGGCCTTGAGGTTAGTCACCCGGCGCAGCTGAATGTAGGTCCTGCGCGTCCAGTAGTGGCCGAAGGCCAGGATGAGGATGAGCACCGCCTGGACGACGAGCAGCACCTTCAGGTTGACCCGGTCCATGGCCCAGCCGACGACGGGGACGGCGAACCCGGCGATGGCCAGGACCGCGCCGAGGGCCGGCGAGTTCAGTACGGCGGTGACCCTGCCGAGCGGACTCGGCTGTGCTGTGGACATCTGGTTCCTCCCCCTGGGCGGGCCCGGTCCGGGCCGCGGGTTTCATGATTCCCGAGGGGCCGGTGCGGCCTCAAGCGATCGGGGGATTCGCCGTGGTCATCGGCCAGTTCGGTGCACCCGCGGGCACGGTTTCAGCCGGTGGGGGTGCCGCTCAAGGCGATGTCGTAGTCGATGTCCCACCGGTCGGCGGGGATGACCAGGTCGGCGGTCTCCACCGGGCGGTCGTCGCTGTCGAAGTAGGTCCGCTCGATCAGGGTCACAAGGGAGCCGGCGGCCACGCCGAGCTGCTGGGCCTGGTCGCGGTCGGCCTGGAGGGGCCGGGCCCGTTCCACGACGCGGACCACGACGATGCCCAGGTGCGCCATCCGCTCCACAACGCTGCGGCCGGCGAAGGGCCCGCCGTCGGGCAGGACCACCGCGCTCTTGCCGGTAATGGCCATCGGCTCCCAGCTGACACTGCTCATCGCGGGCCGCTGGTCCTCGTCGAGGAACTCGTACGTGGTGCGTACGCAGTGCTCGCCCGGCTGGATCCCCAGCCGGGCCGCGATGGCGTCGGGGGCGGGGACTTTGGCGGTGCTCTGGGAGTCCCAGGTGGAGATGCCGGCGGGGGCGAGCGGGGCGCTGGGGTAGCCGGGGGCCGGGCAGCGCAGCATGCGCAGCCGCTCCTTGGGGGCGCGAACGTAGGTGCCCGCCCCCGGGCGGCCTTCGAGCAGACCCTCGGTGATGAGGAGTTCCTGGGCGCGGCGGATCACGTTCTCGCCGACCTGGTACGTCTCGCCGAGGAAGTCCCGGGAGGGGAGGCGGGAGCCGACGGGCCATTCGCCCTCGGCGATCAGCCTGCGGAAGATCTCGGCGACCAGTAGATAGGGGGCTCGGGTCTTGTCGGACATGGTCTCCCTTACCTGCCGCTGTGCTGACCATCGGTCAGCACGCTCTCCACGCGTACATGCGAATCGTTTGACAATCTAGTCCACTAGCTCAAAACTAGTTGACTAGAAGTGCACTAGGTGACTGACGGACGAGTCGGGGCGAGCGATGGACGAACTCTTAGGCGCCGCCACAGCGGCCATAGCCGCACTCACCGAACTCACCGGCCAGCCACCCGAAACCGCCGAGCAAGACGGTCTCCTGACCCTTCAGGCCGACCCCTCCCGCGTCCCGGCCGAACACTGGCACCGACTCGTCGCGGTCCTCGAAACCGGCACCTCCTACGGCATGACCACCACCGCCGCCGGCGCGAGCGTCGTCTGGCTGCGCATCGAGCTGGGAGAGACAACCCGCCCATGAACATCCCGATCGGCATCCCCTTCGCCAAAGGCCACGGCACCGGCAACGACTTCCTCATCCTCGAAGACCCCGGCGACGCACTCGACCTCACCCCCGCCGACACCATCCAGCTGTGCGACCGCCGCCGCGGAATAGGAGCCGACGGCGTACTGCGCCTCGTCCGCTGCACCGCTGCCCCGGAAGCCTTCGCCATGGCCGACCGGGCGCAATGGTTCATGGACTACCGCAACGCGGACGGCTCGCTCGGCGCGATGTGCGGCAACGGCGCCCGCGTCCTGGCCCGCTACCTCACCGCCACCGGACACCACCCCGGCGGCCCCCTCACACTCGCCACCCGGGCCGGGGTACGCGAACTCCACGTACCGGCTGGAGAAGACACCCACCACGGCGACGTCAGCGTCACCATGGGCATTCCAGCCCTTCCCGGACCGGACCGGATCACCGTCACCGTCGGCACACGAAGCTGGCCCGCCCTCCACGTCGACGTCGGCAACCCGCACGCCGTGGCCTTCGTGGACGACCTCGACCACGCCGGCACCCTCGCCACCGCCCCCGCCGTCACACCGCACAGCGCCTACCCGCACGGCACAACCGTCGAGTTCGTCCGCGACCTCGGCTCCCGCCACCTGGTGCTCCGCGTCCACGAACGCGGCGTCGGCGAAACCCCCTCCTGCGGAACGGGCGCCTGCGCCGCGGTCGCGGCAGCACTCCACCGCACGCCCCATCCGGGCGATCCCGTCCGCTACACCGTCGATGCCCCCGGCGGCCGCCTCCTGGTCGACGTCGCCGCCGACGGAACCATGACACTCACCGGCCCGGCCTACCTCACCGCCCAGGGCACCGTCCGCCTCCACACCTCATGGCCTACGGCCGCCGCGCAGGGCGAAAGGGGACTCCAGCGGCCCGCCCACGGGGCTTCCACCCCCGCCCTGCTGGCTAGGGCCGACCGCGGCCTCAACCGCCTCAACGGCGAACATGGGCACCAAGGCAAGGCGGAGGCAGACCGGTGAAGGGCGACGGACACGAGGCCCACCCGCTGATCGGCCGCCTCGTTCGCGACATCGCCTCCGGCACCGAGGGCCGGCTGATGGCCGTAGTCCAAGAAGACCTCCCCACCCACACCGGCAGCCTCCGCACGACCCGGCGCGCCTACATCCGCCCCACAGCCGGCGGTAGGGAGCTCCCCACCGCCCTCGCCAACATCGAACCCCTCGGCGCATCCTGAGCCCCGGTAGCCCCTTCATCGGCACTGGCTGACGAGGTTGATGAAGAACAGCAGCACGGCCAGCAGGGGGCCATGCATGCCATACACGGCCGCAGCTGGCGTTGCGGTCGCCGACGATCTGGAAGAGTTGCTGGACAAGGGCTGAGACGCACGAGAGGGGCGGAAGGTGTGAACCTTCCGCCCCTCTCAGGGTCCAGGGCTTCTACGGTGCCGTCGGCACCGGCTTGATGACGCGGCGCCGGCGGGCGTCGGCATTGCTCACCTTGCGCGGTGCCTGGGCTCGGGCATCTGGGGTGACCGGCGGGTCCGAGAGCGCTGCGACCAGGAGCCGGCGGACGTCGGGGTTCATCGCGAAGAAGTACCGCGCGTTGATCCGGTAGTACCCCGTGACGTCGTCCCTCAGCAGCAGGCCGAGGAGCAGCAGCCGGCTGAGCGCGTCGTACACAGTGGATTCGGAGCTGCCGCAATCCTTGGCAACGGTCTCGACGGGGACCTCGATCGCGCTGAACAGGCCACCGTGTTCTTCTATCCAGGCCAGGACGCTGCGCTGGCCCGCGGAAAGGTTGAGCGAGTAGAGCGGGGGCGACGCCAGGTCCCGCTCGGGATCGAATGCCGGCATGGTCATCGGTTCGCCGCCTCTCCAGCAGCTCGTCGTGGCCTGGGTGTCATCGGCTCTGCTTGCGATTCAGCCGTCTTCACCGCGTCGGCCTTCGCCTTGGCGGCTCGGCCTCGGGTGATGGCCTTCTCATCCGGGGTGATGCGTGGCGGGTCGAGGCGCTTGATGGTCGTGGCCTGCGTGCTTCCCGCGCCTTCCCAGTATCGCCTAGGAGTCAGCTGGTAGGCGGACGCGCGCGGACTCGGCTTGAGTACCAGCTTCATCGCCACCAGCCTGGACAGGGCCTTCCGCGCCGTCGTCGCGTTGGTGTGGATGTCCGCCGCGAGGTCGTCCGGAGTGACCTTGACGAAAGTGTGCGCCGCATCGTGCTCCCGGAGCCAGTCGAGGGCCGCCCACTCCGAGGCCTTCAGGTCCAGGGAGTACAGGGGAACCTCGTCGCCCTTGGACTGCAGGGTGTAGCCGCTTCCATCGAGTTGGTGCGGGATCCGCTCCTTCGGCTCCACCACCTCGCCGGTGTCCTGGTCAACCAGGGCCAGACGGCGCCTGCGTGTCGGTGGCATGTCGCTCCCATCGCCCCTAAGAGGCACTTTTTTGCCGGTTAGCTCCGACCAACAGCCTGTCGAGCCGCAAAACTACAGGACAGACTCCGAAGAACGCCCTCTTACGCGCGTGCGCCTCAGGAATGTGTCCCACCTTCCTCCTCGCTCCTCCGCTAAGCGGCGGTTTCTTGCCGCTTAGCTCCGAACGACGCCCTCTTCGCGAGCTGCCGAGACCGGTCGACCCCCGACCCTCGCCCATCCGCATCCCCCCGGGCCCACAGCCAGGCTTCCGGCGCGCAGAGGTCTTGCTAAGAGGCCCTTTTCCGCCTCTTAGCTCCGGAGAACAGCCCTCAAGCTGGTGAATCCGCAGGTCGTCTTCCGGGGGACTGGCTCTTCCCTCCCTGCCCTCTGTGCGCGTGTCGAGCTCGTCTGCGGGGCATCCATCGCTAAGCGGCAATTTTTCGCCCGTGGAGAGGCATTTTTTCGCCGGTTAGCCGCACGTTTTCGCAGGTCAGAGGCATCTTCCCCTTCTGTCTTCAAACGCGCGCGCGTTTACCACAACCTCAGCCGTCACGGGGTTTACCACGCACAACCGGCGTGTCGAGGCACCACCTTGACCACCCATCAACCATCTGAGCAACAGCGTCGTGCATGGAGAACAAACACCCTTAGCTCCCAGAACGTCCGGGCGGTCGGCAGGACTTGAGGCCGAACCCGGACTGACTACCGTCTCGGCCTGCACCGCCCAAGGGCGGTCAACAGAGCCTCCGGCGGGCCACCCTGCGGAGGAGGGGGATCGAACACCAGGCCGGTGGGTGGTTAAAGGTCCGCGGGGGGTTCCTCGTTGGACGGCCCTCCGCACCATGCCCTACGACCGCCCGGGGGCGCGGCGAAAAGCATGCCGCACCCCCGAACGGCCGCAGGGCCCACCGTGAGTGCCGCCCAACGAGGAACCCCCCGCTCGGGAGGAAGAATGGGCGGGACAAGGGGAGCGAGGTCCCAGCTCTGCGCGCTGGGACACGGAGTGAAAGCCCCCCGCTTCGCGGGCGGCCGGCTGAGACCGGCGCCAACAAGCAACGCCAGCCGCCTGCGGCCCGTCGGGCGATACGCCTGGGCAAGGAGGCGCGAGGGGAGGCGAGCCCGGGCGCCCGTGCTATCCGTCTCCACGGTGTACGCGCGCTCAGCAGGCTGCTGCTCCTTCGGTGGTTGCGCCGAATTTGAGCCATTCCGAATATGCATTGAGCCAACGGGCGCACCAAAGCTGCAGTGCAGATGAATCGACATTCTTGGTCACCGAGACGGTGTGGGTTCTGACCTTCCAGTTCCTGGGGTCTCACACATCGGACTGAATTCCGAGAAGGTCCCGCGAGTGTGTGGAAACGCCCGGTTTGCACCGTCCGCGTGGCTGTGAACTGCACTAACGGCTTTCGATGTTGGCCGCCTCTGCGTAACGTATGGGAACAGTCCGGTCGCTTGTGACGGTTGTGGTTCACGCCGCGCGAAAACAGGCCTCAAAGGTCTGCACCGGGCGCGATGGCTTTCTACGGGGAGGCAGCGGTACCCATGGCACATCTCGATCAGCTTGGCTGGAACAGCAGCCGGGCAGTCCCGGCATTTCTTCTAACCGTCTGCGTGGCCCTCACCGGGGCCTGCACCACGTCGAGCGGCTCGGACAACGAGAAGGACACGGCCGCGTCCCCCACGGCCACGGCTGCTCCGACCAAGTCGGCGACGCTCGACCCGGCAGAGGCAGCGAAGGCCGAGGCCCTCACCGCGTACAAGGGGTACTGGACGGAACTGCCCAAGGCCTTCGCGGTGCCGGCTATCGAGGGCACAGACCTGAAGCGGTACGCCGCTGCCGAAGCCCTGAACAAGGCCATGGAGACGGTCGCCAACCTGAAGACCAACGGCCGTGTCATGACCGGTGAGCCAGTCGTCTCCAACCCGACCGTGACCGCAGCGGAGCTGGAGAAGAAGACGCCCAATGTGTCCGTTTCGGCCTGCCTGGACATCTCCAAGTGGAAGATCGTTGACAAGAAGACAGGTCAGCCTGCACCTGTCGCCTCCAGCCCCGTCAACAAGTACGTCGTCACGAGCCTGATGGAGCGCTGGGACGGCTCCTGGATGGTCCTCAAGTACGAACTCCACGCGGACCAGCCGTGCTAGCCCGTCGGTATGCCGCGCTCGCCATCCCCCTCGCCGCGTTGCTGGCTCTCCCTGCTGCTGCCGCCGCAGACGAGAAGCCGAAGTGCGATGCCGACTACGTCTGCCCGATTGTCGTGGTCCCCGGTGATCCCGGTGGCGGCACTGGCGGAGGAACCGGAGGCGGCGGGGGCGGAGGTGGCGGGGGCGGAGATACCGGCGGAGGCAACAGCCGCTACACCTGCACCTACACCCTGGCCGACCCCCAGCCCGGGGACGACAGCGCGCTGTGGGGGCCCGGCGGCCGAAAGACCGGCGTCTCCATGTACATCGAGGACTGCCTCGACAACGAGACCGGCATGCACGACATCAAGAACATCTTCACCGACGCCCCGCCTGGCGGAGGCGGTCCGGTGATTGACCCCGCGGTCGTGGCGCGGCAGGCGGTGGACAAGATGCGGCTGCGGCCGCCGGCGATCGGCATCACGCCGAAGCCAGGTGGCAAGGGCGTGGTCGGCATGCCCGTCTACATGTGGACCGAGACCGGTCCCGAGACGTACGGCCCGAACGTGGCTTCGGCGTCCATCGGGCCGGTGTCGGTGACGGCCACGGCCCGGGTGTCGAAGATCGTGTGGAACATGGGCGACGGGAAGACCGTCACCTGCACGACGGCCGGTACGCCCTACAAGCCGGAGTACGGCAAGACGCCGTCCCCGGACTGCGGCCACCGCTACGACAAGCCGTCCTCCACCACCGGCTCCGGCACCTACCACGTCACCGCGACATCCACCTGGTCGATCGACTGGCAGGTCACAGGCGGCGCCCAGGGCGGCCAGCTGACCGAGATCCGCACCAGCGCCGTGGACATCAACGTTGCCGAGGTCCAGGTCCTCAACTAGTACGCGCACTGCTTGCACTTCCCCGAGAGGCAGTACCCGAATGGAATCCCCCGCCGCCCCGCCGGTGCCGCGTCCAGCTGGCCCCCGCACCGAACTCCCCATCACCACCGCGGCCCCCGTGAAGAAGCAACGCCGGTACGCCGCGGCCGCCCTGAGCACCGTGCTGGCCGTCGCGGCCGCCCTCGGTGCGGCCGCCGCCGTGTCCGCCGTCGGTGACCGTACGAAAGTCCTGGCCATCGCGAACGACGTCCCGGCCGGTCAGCCGCTCACGGACGCGGACGTCATCGTCGCGGAGGTCTCCGCCGACGCGGCCCTGACGCCGATGCCTGCCACCGACCGCGCGAGCGTCGTGGGCAAGCGCCCTGCCGTCGACCTGCGCAAGGGCAGCCTGCTCGTCGCCGCCCAGCTCCAGCCCGGTACCGGCCTCGGCGACGACAAGCAGCAGGTGGGTGTGCAGGTCAAGCGTGGCCAGGCACCCGCCGGTTCGCTGGTTCCCGGCGACAAGGTCCTCGCGGTCACTGTCCCGGGCCAGGGTGAGCAGCCCACCGGCAAGGACGGCGCCGAGGCTCCGCCCACTTCCGTGAAGGCGGTCGTGGTGTCGGTCAGCCGGCCCGACGCGTCCGGCGCCGTCGTCGTCAACTTGGCCGTCGCGTCCTCGGACGGACCCCTGCTGGCGACCCGTGCCTCGTCCGGGCGCGTGGCCCTGGTCCGCGACGTGCGGAGCGGATCGTGACCGTCACCGCGCTGGTGAGCGCGAAGTCGTCCGGTGTGACCACCAGCGCCCTCGCCATGACCCTCTCCTCCACGCGCCCCTCGCTGCTGGCCGAGTGCGACCCGGCCGGCGGCACCCTGCGCGCAGGGTTCTTCCAGGCCCAGATCACGGCCGGGACCGGCCTCTACCACCTCGCCGTCGCCGAGCGCGCCGGCGAGGACGCCCTCGCGCGGGCCTTCGCCGACCACCTCGTCCGCCTCGACGCCTCCGGAAACCGCCAGGTCCTCCCTGGCCTGACCGACCCTGCCCAGGCCCCCGCCCTCGAACGGAGCTGGCCCGCCCTTGCTCAGGTCATGCGGGTCCTGTCCGACGAAGGCGGCTACGACGTCGTCATCGACGCCGGCCGCCTGGCCCTGGAGTCCGGCCGCCTCCACTCCACCCTCACCCCCGCACCGCTCCTCCACGGTGCGGACCTGGTGCTGCTCGTCGTACGCGCCACCGACCAGTCCCTCGCTCTGGCCCGGCACATGACCGAACCGCTGCGCAACGAGCTCACCGACCGCGGCACCGGCGCCGACGCCCTGGGCGTCCTCCTCATCGAGGACGGCCCCCGACGCGCCCACGAGGTCTCCGACGCGCTGCGTCTGCCGGTGATGGCCGCGCTGCCCTGGGAGCCGGACACCGCCGCCTACCTCGCCGGCACCAGCAGCGCCCCGCGAAAGCTGAACAAGTCCACGCTCCTGGGCGCCGCCCGCACCGCGCTCGGCCACCTCCATGCGGCCGCTTCCCGGCGGGCCCTGCATCAGCAGTACCCGCCAGTCCCTCCAGCGCCGACCTCTCCAGCGCTGGCCGCCCAGCCGGCACCGGCCACCCTCCCAACACAGGCCGCGCCTCAGGTTGCCGGGGTTCTTGAGCGCCTGGGCCAGGGACGGGTGGATCCCCGTGTCTGATACCCAGCAGCGCCCTGACGGCCCTACCGCGCACGGCCCCGCCGACATCGCCGGCCTGCTCACCGGCCGTATCGGCACGACGCGCATCCCCCAGCCCGCGACGGCACCAGTCCCGGCCCCCGCCCTGCCGGCTCCCACCCGCCCGGCGGCGGCCAGTCCGGGCGCGGTCCCGAAGTTGGCCGGGCTGCCTGGCCAGCTGCCGGTCGCCTGGGAGGTGATCGAGGCGCTCCAGGCCGAGGTGTCCGCCGAGCTGTCCGCGCACGACCCCAGCCGCCTGCTGGAGGAGGACGACAGGAGAGCCCAGGCCCGTTCCATGGTGACCAAGGCCGTCGCCAAGTGGTCCACGAAGTACTCGCACGGCAACTCCGCACTCTCGCCGGCCGAGGAACACGCCATCGGGGCGGCGGTGTTCGACGCGATGTTCCGCGGTGGCCGCCTTCAGGGCCTGCTCGACGAGGAGGGCGTCGAGGACGTCATGGTCGACGGGCTCCGCGCGCACATCGAGTACTACGACCGTCCCCGCCGCAGCATCGACCGGGTGGCCGACTCACACGCCGAGCTGATCACCTGGGTCAACCGGATGGCCGGCCTGTCGGGGCATGGCGAGCGTGCCCTGACCCAGGCCACGCCGAATGTCGGCTTCCGCATGCCCGACGGGTCCCGCGTCACCGCGAGCCTGCTCACCACCCGCCCGTCGGTGGTCATCCGAAAGCACCGCATCCGCCAGCACGGCATCGACGAGCTCGTCCAGTGGGGCTCGATCAACCCGCTGCTGCGGGCCTTCCTCCTGGCCTGCGTCCAGGCGAAGCTCAACATCCTGGTCGTCGGCGACATGGGCGCCGGCAAGACCTCCCTGCTGCGCGCCCTCGGGCGGGAGATCCCGCCGGGTGAGCGGATCGCGACCCTGGAGTCCGACCGCGAGCTCTACCTGGACGAGCCCGGGCCGCCGGACAAGCCGGGCCCGCTCACGTTCGCTTTCGAGGCCCGCCAGTCCAACGGCGAAGTCCGCGCGGGCAGCGCCTCGGGCGAGGTCACCATCGGCGACATGTTCCCCACCGCGCTGCGCTACAACGTCAACAGGGTGATCGTCGGCGAGGTCCGCTCCACCGAGGTCCTCCCCATGCTCCAGGCGATGTCCGCGGGCGGCTCCGGCTCGATGTGCACCCTGCACGTCCGCCGCCCGCACGCGATCATCTCCCGCCTCGTACAGCTGTGCACCGAGGCCGGCATGCAAACGGAGGCCGCGAACCACCTGATCGCCTCCGCGATCGACGTGGTCGTCTACCTCACGTACCTCGACGAGACCGCCATCGGCGGTCGCAAGCACCGCTTCGTCTCCCACATCTACGAGGTCCACGACGTCGTCGGCGAAGGCGGACGTCCCACCACCAGCGAACTCTTCGCCCCCCACGGCGGCGAACCGCGCGCGGTGTACCGCAACATGCCGTCGTACATAGACCTCCTGGAGCGCACCGGCACCTTCGACCGCCGCTGGCTGACCCAGAACCCCGAAGGCGCCTGGGGCCCGCCCATGAAGTTGGTCAAGCGATGACCGACCTGCAGAACAGGAAGCCCTGTGACCCGCGAAATCGCCTACATCGCCGCCACCCTCACGGGAGTGGCCGTGGCCCTCGCCGGCCTGCTCGTGTGCTGGCTGCACAGCTGATGACCGAACCAGAGATCCGGGAGGTGCGGTGAACTCCTCGCAGCTCGCTCTCGTAGCCGCGCTGTGTGCCCTCGTCATGGTCCTCGCCGGCCTGATCGCCGTACGCGAGTGGCGCGGCCGCGTCGTGGACCCGGCGAAGCCCGCATCCCGCCGCGCCAGCCGGATCCGCGCGGCGAAGGCGACCCTGCCCGATGCCTGGCAGCGCCGCTGGCGCGCCGTGGTCACCACCGCCGGCATCACCGTCCTCGCGGTGTGGGCGTGGACCGGGTGGCCCGTCCACGGCATCCTCGCCGGCGCCGCGGTCCTGGGCTTCCCCTTCCTCCTCAACCCCGGCACCGCCGCCGAGCAGCGCATCGAGCGCCTGGAAGCGATCGGGCAGTGGCTCAACGGGCTGGCGGGCATCCACACCGCGGGCATCAGCCTCGTGCAGACCATCCGCGCCAGCGCCCGCAACGCACCGGCACCCATCGCAGCCAACGTGCGGGCGCTGGATGAGCGGCTGCGCTCCGGCATGGACTCCAAGCAGGCCTTCGCCCTGTTCGCGGACGAGATCGGCGACGGCGTCGTGGACCACGTCGCGCTGCTCTTCCAGTCGCACGCGGCGAACATGGGCCCCGGCCTGTCTACCGCGCTGGAGGCGCTCGCGGTGACGATCCACCAGCAGGCCGCCGATGCACGCGACATCGAGTCCGACCGCGCGAAGATCCGCAAATCCAGCAGGATCGTCTCGATCGTGATCTGCATCGTCTTCGTCGGCTGCATGCTCAACGAAGCCTGGTCCGCCTGGTACCAGTCCCCGGCCGGGCAGGTCGCCCTCGCGATCCTCGGAGGGCTCTTCGCCTGGACGCTGGCCTGGCTGCGCCGGGCCGCCGCGACCAAGCCGGACCCCCGCCTCCTCAATCCGCTGACCCCGGCCGAGCCGGCCGTCGCCATGGGAGCCGCCCGATGATCCCCATGGAAGCGGTTCTGCCCGCGGCGGCCGCCGGAGCCCTCACCGGGGTGGCCATCCGCGCCCTGTGGCCGGCCCGGCCCGACGTCGTCTCCGTCATGGACCGGCTCGACGCCGACCACATCGCCCGCCAGCCCAGGATCACTGCCACCAGCACCGGGTCCCTGCCGGAGAAGGTCGGCACCCGCCTCCTGGCGGGCTTCGGCGAGCGGATCACCCTGCCCGTCCGGGACCTCGCTCTCCTGCGGATCAGCCCCGCCGAGCATCTCGGCAAGCGGGCCCTGTTCGCGCTGTACGGGCTGGTCCTGCCGCAGCTGGCCGGCGCGCTGCTGTCGATGCTGGGGGTGAGCCTGCCGTTCGTGATGCCGGCCGCCGCGGGCCTCGGCCTGGGCGCCCTGTTCTGGCTGTGGCCCGGCCAAGAGGTCAGGAAGGAGGCCGCGGCCGCCCGGCTCGTCGTACGGCACGCCGCCGCCTCCTACCTCGACCGCGTCGCCCTGGCCCGCATCGCCAACTCCGGTGCTGCCCAGGCTCTGACCGACACTGCGGACGTCGGCGACGGCTGGATCTTCGAGCGGATGCGGCAGGCCTTCTACGAGGCCGACCTCGCCGGCGTCACCGTCTGGGACGCCCTCAAGCAACTCGGCGAGGAACTCGACATCCCCGAACTCACCCGGCCCGCCGACACCCTCGCCCTCGCTGGCGACGGCGCCGCCGTCTACACCACCCTCCAGGCCCAAGCCCGCCAGCTGCGCGTCGCGATCCTCTCCGACGCCAAAGCCCAAGCCAACGAAGCCAGCACCAGCATGGTGCTGCCGGTGACCTTCGCGGTCCTGCTGATGCTCGTCTTCGTCGTCCTGCCACCCGTTGTCTCCATGTTCAACGGCTGAACCCCAAGGGAGAGAAACATGCACATCCGCGCCCTGACCACCGTCCTCGCCGCCCGCTGGGAGCGTCTGAAGAACGCTGGCGACGCCGGGCAGACCTCGGCCGAGCTCGCCGTCATCGCCGGCGTCGTCATCGCCATCGCCATCGCGGTCGTCGCCGCGATCAAGACCTTCACCGACGCCAAGATCCCGCTCATCAGCGGCAGCTGAACCAACCACAAGGAGGAAGGAAGCGGCGTGAAGAACCAGGTCAGCAACCGGTGGCGGCGCCTGCGGGCACGCCTGCGGGACGAAGGCGACCGGGGCTCGGGCAGCGTGGAGCTGGCCGTGCTCGCCGTCGTGGTGCTGTTCCTGGTCTTCGCCGCGATCCAGACCGGCATGTACTTCCACGCCCGCTCCGTCGCCCGCTCCGCCGCCACCCAGGGAGTCGAGGCCGGACGCCAGCTCGGCGCTGGCCCCGGCGACGGCGTTGCCCAGGCCCAAGAACTCCTCGCGAAGTACGGCACCGTCCGCGGCGCGAGCGTCTCCGCTGACGGCAGCGGCCCGGAGCAGATCCGCATCACCGTCCGCGGCACCGTCGCCACCCTCGTCCCCGGACTCGAACTGGACGTCGTCCAGAGCGCCGAGGCGCCCGTCGAGCGCTGGGTGGCGGCCCAGTGAAGCGGGCACGGCGCATCAACTGGCGCGAGGACCGGGGAAGCTACTCGGTCGAGACTGTCATCCTCGCCCCGGCCATCATCGCCCTCATGCTGCTCATGATCGCCTTCGGGCGGATCACCGACGCCTCCGGTGCCGTGGACGGCGCAGCTCGCGCGGCCGCCCGCGCCGCCTCCCTCGAACGGGAAGCCGGCGCCGCGCAGGCCGCCGGGGCCGCCGCCGCGACCCGCAGCCTCACTGGCGAGGGCATCCACTGCGCCTCCTCCAGCGTCTCGGTCGACACCTCCGGGTACGGGCTCGACATCGGCCAGGAGGCCACCGTCCGCGTCACCGTTGCCTGTACCGCGCCTCTCGGCGAGATCGGACTGCCCGGGCTCCCCGGATCCCGCACCCTTCGGGCATCGTGGACCAGCCCGATCGACTCCTACCGAGGCCGCCAGTGATCACCGCCCTCACCCGCCGCATCACCGCTCTGCGGAAACGGATCCGCCACGGCGGCGACCGGGGGTCGCTGTCACCGTTCTACGCGCTGAGCGCCATCGGCATCATCATGATCATGGGGCTTCTGGTCGACGGCGGCGGAGCCCTCAACGCGACGAACAAGGCCACCGGCCTCGCGCAGGAGGCCGCCCGCGCGGCCGGCCAGCAGCTCAACGTCGCCGCCGCCGTCCAGGGCACCGAGATCACGGTGGACCCGGACGCCGCCGTCGCCGCCGCCCAGGACTACCTCGCCGCCCAGAACGTCTCGGGCTCCGTGACCGTCACCGACGGCGGCCAGCGCCTCGAAGTCACCGTCCACGACACCTACACCACGTTGTTCGCCCAGTTCGTGGGTAGGTCGACGATCAGCGTGTCCGGCACGGCACACGCTCGACTGCACACCCAAGCCGGAGGCTGACCCGTCTCATGAGCACCCCCCTACGCCTGCTCCGCGCCCTGCTCGGCCTCGCCGTCCTGGCCGCACTCATTGCCGGCATCCCCCTCGTCCTGCTGGCCGTTGGGTATCAGCCCACGGATTTCGCCGGCGGATGGGATCTGCTGACCCAGCAGGACGACGGCCAGCTGTTCTTCACGGTGCTCACGACCATCGGCTGGATCGGCTGGGCGCTGTTCACCCTCTCCGCCCTCGTCGAGATCGTCGCGCTGTTCCGCGGACGCAAGGCGAAGCGGATCAAGGGCCTCGGCGGGATGCAGTCCTTCGCTGGCCTTCTCATCGGCGGCCTTGTCCTGATCGCCCCCACCGCCGCCTCGGCCGCCACGACCGGGCCGGCCGTCGCGGCGACCGCCGTGCAGACTGCGGGCACCAGCAGTGTGGCGGCGGCCCAAACGGCGGCGGAGCAGGACGCCTGGCCCACCCACACGGTCACCGGGGATTCCGAGCTCCCGTGGGACCTGGCGGAGCAGTACCTGGGCAGCGGACCGCGCTGGAAGGACATCGCCGCGCTCAACCCCTCCATCCCGCAACTCGCGGCCGGCGACCAGTTCCTGCCCAAGGGCACAGTGATCCGGCTCCCCGCCGACGCCAACATCGCCAAGCCGGCCGCCCCGGCTCCGGCGCCCTCCCAGGCAGCGCCCGAGACGGCCGCGCCCGCGCAGCAGCCCGCGCAGACCGCCCCCACGGACGCAAAGCCCGCTGCGGCCCAGGCCGAGCATGTCGTCAAGTCCGGTGAAAACCTGTGGGGCATCGCTGATGAGCACGGCGACCCGGAGGACTGGCCGAAGATCTTCGAGGCCAACCGGGGCAAGCCGCTGCCCGGCGGCGGGACGTTCGACAACCCGGACCTGATCGTCCCCGGCCAGGAACTCACCCTCCCCACGGCAACCGCCCCGGCCCCCGCTCCCGACAGCCGGCCCGCCCCGGATACCAAGACGCCCCCGAAGCCGGAGACGGCGAAGGACACCCCCACGCCGACGGCACCAGCCCCCGCGCCCTCGACGCCCTCCACGCCTGCGCCCGCCGCCTCCACCCCCAGCACCGCGCCCACCACAGCCGTTCCCACGCCCGAGCAGGACGGCCAGAAGGCGGACACCGCCCAGCAGCTGCAGGACGCCGACGAGGGCCTGGCTCCCGCTGCCGTCTGGATGGGCGCCGGCGCCCTGGCCGCCGCCCTCATCGGCACACTCGCCACCCGCCGCATCCTCCAGCAGCGCCGCCGCCGACCCGGCCGCCGCATCCCCATGCCCACCGGCAGCGCCGCCGCCACCGAACAGGGCCTGCGCGCAGCCCAGCACCCCACCGGATTCGACCTCCTCGACGCCGCCCTGCGCACCCTGGCCCTCAACCTCACCGCGGCGGAGCGCGACCTGCCGGTGGTCACCGCCGTCGTCCTGCACGAGCAGAAGGTCGAACTCCACCTCGACCAGGACACCCCGCCGATGAAGCCCTTCTCGGGCACCGTCGGCCGCACCGACCTGTGGACCTGCCCGGCCTCCAGCCCAGACCTCGCCGACCACGACGACCTCCAGGGCGCCGACGCGCCCTACCCGGCCCTGGTCTCCCTGGGATGGGACGGCGCCGGACGCCTGGTCCTCGTCGACCTGGAGTACGTCGGCGTCCTCCACCTGGACGGCGACGCCGACCACGCCCGCCACGTCCTGCAAGCCATCGCGGTCGAGCTCGCCAGCACCCCCCTGCCCGGCCACCTGGAGATCACCGCGCTCGCCGACACCGCCCCAGGCCTCGACGACGCAGCCCCCGAGCGCGTCGCCCGCACCGCCACCCTCGCCGAAGCGGTCGCCGACCTGACCAGCCACACCGCCGACCAACGCCGAGCCCTGGACGCACTCGGCGCACCCACCCTCCGAGCAGCCCGCCTCAACGAAGACGCTGGCGGCTCCTGGACGCCGCACATCCTCCTCGCCGCCGAGCTCCCCGAAGGGGCCCAGACCGAGGCGCTGCTCGACCTGATCACGGCCCAGCCGCAGGTCGCCGGCGCGGTCGTCACGGCCAGCGAGACCGCCGACCTGGCCCCGGAGGAGGGCTGGACCCTGCACTGCGCGGGACCGGACGAGACCATCGTCCTGCCTGGCTCCGGCCTGCCCATCAAGCTCCAGGGCCTGACCGACCCGCACTTCGCCGACGCGATCGAGCTGCTCACGCTGTCCGCCGCCGACACCGACGTACCCGCTCGCGACGAGTGGCTCGACGGCCTCCTCGACGCCGAAGAGCAGGCGGAAGAGGACCAGGCTGAGCAAGACCGGGAGGACGGGAGCGAGGACGCCCCGTCAGACGACGTTGAGGAGATCGGCGACGGCGAAGCCACGCAGCCGGAGGCCGGTGCCGACGAAGACGGGATGCCGGACGAGTACGCCGACATCGAGCGGGAGGAGCTGGAGACCGCGCACCAGGCCGAGGCCGACACTCCCACCGACGAGACGGGCGAGGGGGCCGTACAGCCCGCAGCCCCCACCAGCGCGGTCTCCGACGGCCAAGCAGAGCACGGCACCACCGGTCCGACCCTCCCTGACCTCTTCGACCCGCCCGTCGATTTCGTTCCGGCCCCGGCAGCTGCTGCGCTTGAACCGGCACCTGAAGCCGCCCCCGTTCTGACCAAGCAAGACGCCGCCCAGGCAGAGGCCCTGGAGGCCGAGAAGGCGACCCCTACTCCGGCCCCTGCCCGGGTCCCAGCGCCCGCCCCGACTCGCGGCGTGGACGATGCCGACGACACCGAGGCAACGTACGGCAGCGCGCCGAAGGTTCTCCTGCTCGGGCGAGTGCTCGTCGAGGGAGCCGCGGGCCGGATCGACTCCAACCGTCTGAACGCGGCTGTCGAGCTCGTCTCCTATCTCGCACTCAACCCCGGCGCCGACCACCACGCCATCGACGACGCCCTCTGGCCAGGCCGCCTGGTCAACAAGGAGATGCGCAACAGCGTCATCAGCCGCACCCGCTCCTGGCTCGGCAAGAACGCCGACGGCGAGGCGTACTTCCCCCGAGTCCAGCACACCGGTGACAGCCGCTACCGCCTCGCACAGGCCGTCACCTGCGACTGGAAGACCTTCCAGAACTTCGCCCGCACCGGCCTGGCCCGCCACGACGAAGACGGCGAGCTCGCCCTGCGCCGGGCCCTTGCGCTCGTCCGCGGCCGCCCCTTCGCCGCGATCGACCCCCAGCGCTACGCCTGGGCCGAGCCGGCCGTCCAGGAGATGGTTTCGGCCATCGCCGACGTCGCCTACGAGCTGTCCACCCGCCGCCGGGAAGCCGCCGACTACGCCGGCGCGCTCTGGGCCGCGCACCAGGGCCTCCTCGCCGCCGAGGAGAACGAGCTCCTCCACCGGCAAGTCTTCCTGGCCCACCACGCCGCCGGAGACGTTGACGCCCTCCGTGAAGCCGCCGCGCGGTTGGCCCGGATCAACGAGGGCCTGGGCGGGGGAGTGGATATGGAAGCGGAGACGGCCCAGCTGCTGAGCACTCTGCTGCCGAAGCCGGTCATCCTGCGCTGACCGAGTCCTGCGCCCATCGGGCCCAACGGGCCGAACGCAAGATCGCAGCAGAGGGCAAGGAGGTGACGAAGGGCCCGGACTGGCACCCCGGCAAGCGGACAGCGTCGGGGCGAGGAACTCCCACCCCGGGCACAGCCCGCAAGGGCGCCCTCTGCTGCGCGTTCTGCTCCGCTGTCGTGGCCGCGGGGACTCTTAATGCAGTCGCGGTACCAGGCTGCTGCGTGGGGACGGTCGGCGCCCCTGTGGGGTGGGTCATGTCACAACAGGTTTTCAACCGAGCCGTGCGAGTCCCTCGGGCACGCCGAATGGGGGCTACAGGCAGAGTTCATCCTGGGTCACTGAGCGGCTGCCGGCCCGGGCGCCATGTGTTGGCTCGGGCTCGTTCGCAGATTCTCCACCCTGAGTGCCCAATTGAGGGGTGAAGGCACTCTCAGCAAGCGTCATGCCGCCATGTCGCATACAGGTGAATCTTGTGTCTTCATGCCTTCGCTGTCTGTTCGACGGCGGTGCCGCCGAGCATGCTGACAGGCGCTCACAAGGGCGCGGAGGGCACCGTATATGCAGGATCTGACATAGGCGCTAATCGGCCAATAGCCCTTGTTTGCGCCAGCCATGGAGTGCTGCTTCCATGTCGCCATCTCACCGCCCTGACCTGCTGGTTTCTGGCAGCAAAAGGGGCGAGGTGTGCACTGTATGACGACAGAGGGGCTTGAAGTGCGGGACGTGTACGAGCGGCTGCTGGCCGCAGCGAGTCTGCGTTCGACCGACGGGGCGATCCGTGTCAGCGCGGAGTACGAGCCGATCGGCGGACCTGGCGATACGCTGTTCCCGCCGACCGTGAAGATCAAGGACACCGATGGGACTGGCTACCTCGTCGAGCCTCGCTACGTCGGTGGTGAGAAGGTCGAGGTGGTGTGGCTGGACCAGCCGCAGTCGCAGGCAAACCGCTGCGAGCAGGCTCTCATGGACGCCATCCGCGGGGGATCCGCATTCCTCCCGCACCTGCTGATGGCCACCGAGTCGGCGGGCATTCCCGTACGGACAACAAACCTGGATGCCCCGCACCGGTCCAGGGACGCCTACTTCCGGGACTCTGAGGATTCGGCGGGGACCGCCTTCGACAAGACTGAGCCTGGCCGCGCCCTGCGCGAGGCGAGTGCCGCGGACTGGAGTGCCTACCTGCGCCTGGTGCCGAGTGACCTCGCGTACGGGGTGTGGGACTCGCACCGCAAGCGACGGATCCAGGTGAAGATCCCCCGCGCGTACAAGTCCGCGATGATCGGCGTCGCGCCGCTGATCGGCGTGCGCGGAGCAGGCCGCGTCGACCCCCTGAACCTGGCCGGCGACACGGTCCAGGTATCCGGCTCCGGCTGGACGCCCGTCGAGGGGACCAAGGCGCCCAGGGGCGCGAAGACGGCCCGGATGTCCGAGGTCGGGCACGGCATGATCCCCCCGTCGGAGGGCCTGGGCGGCGTCTCGGTGCGCTCGGTCCAGCGCGAGGCGAGTCTTGCGATGGCCCAGCTGGCCACGCTGCGCTTCGGCGACGCTGGTGAGGAGTTCACCGCGACGGCGCGCGCCCTGGTGGCCGCGATCGCGCTGCTGGGCGACCGGCTGGCCTTCGCCTCGCCGGCGCTGCGTCTGCGCTCGGGCTGTGACCTGGTACTGGTCTCGGAGCGGGTCCAATGGGTCCGCCGCGGCGTGGACGGCCGCCCCCAGGAGGAGACGCTGGCGGTGAACACTGTCCAGGAGGCGCTGGACCTGTTCGAGATCGCCTCGGAGCGGGCGCGCGCGGCGGGCCTGGAGTGGTCTGCCGAGCCGGTGGCATTGAAGCCGAACGCGAGCCTGCAGCAGGCCATCGACAAGTCGTTCCTGTCCGACGGCGTCGGCGAGGCAGAGGGCGAGTGACAGCATGCCTTTCCGTATAACGGTTCACCTGCTGGACCCGGCCTACCAGGCCTCGACGCTGGACCGCGGCGCGGCCGAGTGGCCGCCCCACCCCTACCGGGTGTTCTGCGGCCTGGTGTCGGTGGCCGACCCCCAGGACCCAGTCCAGGACGCCGCACTCCAGTGGCTGGAACAGCAGCCCGCCCCAACCGTGCGGGTCCCTGCGAACACCGCCGAGGCCGCCTCCCCGCGTGGCGCGTGGGTACCGACCAACGCCATCGAGAAAGCCAAGCCCAGTCACGGGGTGCTGCCTGGCCGGACGGCCGGCGGAAAGCCGAAGGTCTGGCCCGAGCGCACCCTGGCCGAGGCGACGGTGGAGTTTGAGTGGCCCACGGAACCGCCGGCAGGTGTCCACGCGGTACTGGAGATGCTTGCGAAGTCCGTGCCCTACATCGGGCGGGCCACCGGCCACGCCTTCGTGCACGCCGCCATCCGGCCCGCCGATGAGAACACCCCCGACGAGGGCCGGTGGCAGGTGTGGGAGCCAGCCGACGACAGCGGCACCACGCGCGCGGAGACGCGATCTCTGCGTGCTCCCCATCCGGGACTGCTGGAGGGACTGCGGTGGGCCCACGAGCAGGGCCAGAGCGCCTACCAGCAGGCCCGTCCCCACCCTTACGTCCTGCGCGGCGCGGTGGCCGAGGACGAGGAACTGCCAGCGGTGCAGGGGCCGTTTTCGGATTTGCTGTCCTTCGCGTTCCCACCCGGCTTCTCCCTGGACCCGGCACTCACCCTGAAGGTCACCGGCGCTTTCCGGAGCACCGTGTCCGCCCTGCTGGACGCCGCCGGCCACGACGTGGACGCCATGGTCGCCGTACACGGACACAAGGCACCCGGCGACGACCGAAGGCTGTGCGCTTTCGTGGCCTACCCCTTCGTCGGCCACCGCCACGCAGACGGCCGACTGCGCGGCGTGGGCGTCGCCCTGCCCGCCGACCTGGACCCGGCCCACCGACGCGCCCTGCTGGCCATCCTGCTGCGCTCCGGAGGGGGCCTGAGCGAACTAGCCGTTCCGTCCGTATCCGAGCCCATCCCGCTGACCTACATCAGTACCGGCGCCACACGGACCGACGCCATTCGCACCGTTCGACCTCAGCGCTGGACCCGCCCCTCACGAGAGTGGACCACGGCCCTGCCCATGGTCTTGGACCTCTTCCCCAAGGGCCACGGCCGGGAGATCGAGGCATCGGTGGCCGCCAGCTGCCGCCTCGCCGGGCTCCCCGAACCCGTCACCGTCGAAGTCCTGCACTCGGGCGCGTACACGGCCGGCGCCCCCACGCTCCCGGCGCGCGCCCTGCGCCGCAAAGCCGACGAGCGCCCACTGCCCGCCCGCCACGTCCGCCTGCGATTCGCCCAGCCCGTTACCGGCCCGGTGCTGCTCGGCAGCAAGAAGAACTACGGCCTGGGCCTGTGCCTGCCCACCCACCTGGGGGAGAAGCCCGCATGACCCTCACCCCGGACCACGCACTTCGGCTGGAGGACTTCCCCGACTTCGTCCAGGAAGTCCGTGGCCACCGTCCCTTCCCCTGGCAGACCGCCTACCTCCACCAGGTCGCCGACAGCGGCACCTGGCCGGACATGGACGTCCCCACTGGCCTCGGCAAGACCAGCATCATCGACATCTGGGTTTTCCTCCTCGCCTGGCAGCACACCGCCGGGACCGGCCGGACGGTGCCGCTGCGGCTCTTCTTCGTCGTCGACCGCCGCCTGGTCGTCGATCAAGCCCACGACAGTGCCCGCGCTCTCCAGCACGCCCTCGACACCGCACTTCCCGACACCGTGACCGGCCGCGTCGCCCGCGCGCTGCGCGACCTCGGCGGTTCCGGTACGGCGCTGGAGAGCGTACGTATGCGCGGCGGCGTCGACTGGGCCTCGCGCTGGCTGCGCTCTCCCGCCCAGCCAGCCGTCATCACCTCCACCGTCGACCAGTACGGCAGCCGCCTGCTCTTCCGCGGCTACCACACCAGCCCTCGCATGCGTCCCATCGACGCCGCCTTGTGCGGGATGGACGCGCTCCTCGCCGTGGACGAGGCCCACATCGCCCTGCCGCTGCTCGTTACCGCCACCGACTGCGCCGCCTACCAGGCCACCGCCACCCACCCCGAGTTCGCCGACCGCGCGGTCAAGGTCGTCAGCCTCTCTGCGACCGCCTCAACCGGCCCCGGCCGCCCACGCCACTCCATCACCGGCGCCGACCGAACGCACCCCGTGGCCGGCAGGCGCCTGTCCGCCCAGCGCCGCCTGACGCTGCTGGACGCCGCTTCCGGCGCGAAGGACACCGCCGAGGCCTTCGCGCTCGCCGCCCAACTTGCCGTCGACACACTGCTGCCGATGGTGGAGCGCCCGGTGATCGGCGTGGTCGGCAACACCATCCGCGCTGCCCGCGCCACCCACCGCCTGCTGTCCCAGCGCCAAGACATCGACGTGGTGCTGCTGACCGGACGCTCCCGCACCCTGGACCGCGAACGACTGCTCACGAGCACCCTCGTCACCGAACTCCTCGCCGGCGTGCGCGGCGACCGGGCCAAGCCGCTCGTCGTGGTCGCAACCCAGACCGTCGAGGTCGGCATCGACATCTCCTTCGCCGGCCTCATCACCGAGAACGCCGCCCTCGCCGCGCTCATCCAGCGCCTGGGCCGCCTGGACCGTACCGGCGGCCTCCACCTCGCCCCCGCCCTCGTGATCCGCGCCAGCACCCAGACCGGCCAGTCCTCCATCCCCGTCTACGGCGAAGCCGCCGAACACACCTGGAACTGGCTCGCCAGCCAGACTTCCGCTTTGCCCGCGGACGGAGTGGACACGACCGCCCTCGCCGAGGTGCTGCCCGACGGTCTGCTGGTCAACCCGCTCACCCTGCCCGGCCTGCTCGCCGACGTCGACGCCACCCTCCTGAACGTGGCACCGCCCCGCATACCCGTGGTACATCGCACCCTCCTCGACTCCTGGACCCGCACCAGCCCCACCCCTGTCCCCGACCAGGCCCCGGCCCCGTTCCTGCACGGCCTCGACACCACACCCGAAGACGTTCAGATTCTGTGGCGAGCCGACCTCCACGAGACCGAAGGCCGACCGAACTTCGACGAGTGGGCGGCCCGCATGCGGCAGGTCCCCCCGCACCCGGCCGAAACCGTCGCCATCCCCGCAGCGCAGCTCCGCCGATTCCTCACCCGCGCCCCGGACGCGGACGACACCAGCGACCTCGAATCCACCTCGCAGCCGCAAGACCCCGCCCCCACGCCTAAGAAGCAGAAACAGCCGCGCATGTCACCGGTGCTGAGCTACAACGAGGTCCAGGGCGAGTGGATCCCGGTCACCGAAGCGAAGGACATCCGGCCGGGCAGCACCGTGGTCCTCCCCAGCCACTACGGCGGCCACGACTCCTACGGCTGGACCGGCACCCGCGACCTGCCCGCCTGCGACCTCGGCGACTACCCGACCACCACCACCGCCCCCACCCGCATCCACGCCCCCCTGCTCTCCCTCCTCGCCGGTGGTGACCAGGCCCTCACCGAGGCCCTCACCAAAACCATCACCCGAGCTGTCGGGCTCCTGCACACGGGAGAACAGGAGGAGACCACCATCGTGCACAACCTCCTCGACACGCTCCTGGACCACCTGAACCGGCACACGGACGGCGCGTACGCCGACCTGGCCCACGACCGCCTGAGCCACCTTCGGACGGTCGGGCAGTGGACCGTTGAACCCACCGGCCGAACCGAACACTGCGGACGCGTTGTCCTGAACCCGGACGAACCCGACCGCCTCCTCCTCATCCCCCCGCATCCACCCGAAGGACAGCAAGAACAAGGCGCGGGAGTCGGCGACGAGAGCGCCGACGCCAGCTCCCTGACCCGCCCCGTCCCCCTCAGCCAGCACAGCCAGGCCGTCGCCGACCGCACCGCCGCCTACGCCACCGCGCTCACCCTGACCGCCGAGCTCATCGACACGCTCCACACCGCCGGCCACGCCCACGACTGCGGCAAAGCCCACAGCGGATTCCAGTGCATGCTCTGTGCCGGCGACCGGCTGCTGGCCGAATCCCTGGACGAGCCCCGGGCGAAGTCCGGCATGGACGCCGTCGACCACGTTGCACGCCGGCGCGCTGCCAGGCTCGCCCAGTGGAATCCCGAGATGCGCCACGAAGCGCTCAGCGCCCTCGCCGTCACCGCCTGGCTCGACACCCGTCCCGACTATGCACGCGGTAACGACGACGAACTCCTGATCCACCTTGTGGCCGCTCACCACGGACACGCCCGTCCGCTGCTGCCCCCGGTCACCGACCCGTTCCCGCGGCCAGTGACCTGCACCATGCCCGACCGTCAGCAGATCACGGTCCATAGCTCCGACATGGGCACGGACTGGAGCGGCCCCGACCGCTTCCACGCACTCAACCGCCGCTACGGCCCCTGGGGCCTGGCCCTCCTCGAAGCCACCCTCCGCCTCGCCGACATGGCCTGCTCCGAAGAAGGCACCTGACCATGCCGACCCCCACCCACCAGCTCAAACTCCCCGCCCTCTACGGAAGCTCCCCCCTCGGGTTCCTCGCCGCCCTCGGCACCCTGCACCTCACCACCCACCTCCTTGACGAAGCGCCGCGCCTCTCCTGGAGTGGCCCCGACGCCCCCGCCGTCCTCCACACCCACCAGCCCTTCACCCACCAGGCTCTTGCTAGCCTCCTGGCCACCCAACTCCCCACCCAGCCCGACAAAGATCCGTTGGCGGTGGCCCCCGGGATCCTCGACCAGCCCCGCCACCCTGAACCCGGCTCACCCAACGACCCACTCCAGATGCCCATCGACGAAGCCCTCACCCAGCTCCGCCGTCACGCCGAGGCTGAACGTGACCACGATGACAACCGCGCCCACTGGTTCACCTCACTGATCAACACCCTCAGTCTCACCCCAGGCAAGAGCGACAAGGGCGCGCTCCCAAAGAAAAAGAGCGCGATCCAGGGAACCCTCTACACACGGACCACTCCCTACTTCGGCCGTAGCGGCCAGATGACCCTTCCCAACAACTGGACCAAAGCTGCCCAGCACTGCCTCAAAGACCCCACCCACCTCCACGCCGCCCTCACCCGATGGCAACGCGTCGACGACTACGCCGGCGCCAACCTCGACCACCTCTCTACCGGCGACGCCCATATGGTCAGCCACGGCAAAGCCACCCAACAAGGCGTCCCCGGCGCAACCTGGCTCGCCCTCCACGGCTTCACCGCCTTCCGCCTCACCGGCAACACCAACCGACCCCAAGCCACCAGCTGGGACACCACCAACCACGCCTTCACCTGGCCCATCTGGCACCAACCCCACACCACCACCACCCTCGCCACCCTCCTCGAACACCCCGACACCCGAACCCACACCCCCAACCCCACCCGACTCCACAACCTCGGCATCACCGCCCTCTACACCGCGCCACGCACCCGCCTCCCATACGGTGATGGCCCCCTCGAACCAGGGCACCCCATCCCATGCAGCCCGACAGGCTTCGGAACCCAAAGCCCACCGCGACACACCGGACCACACTGAAGCCAGAAGCCGGATAAGGGAGGTATGTCGACCATGTCGGCACCCCGACCGCGGCCTCGCTGCGTAATCGACGCAGCTCGACAGGCCGTCTCCGCGGGTACGACCTGCGGCACCACTGCGGCTGCTTCGGGTCAATGACGGTCACCAGTCACCCGGCCCGTCTCCGCGGGTACGACCTGCGGCACCACTGCGGCGTGCCAGTGATCCATCTGCCGAACACCGTCCCGGCCCCATCTCCGCAGGCACGCTCTGCGGCACCACTGCGGGGACCTGGTGGCGCTGGCGGCCGGGTTGCAGGTCTACCGGCTCCACAGGCGCGACCCGCGGCACCACTGCGGCTCGGGGAGCTGGAGCCAGTGCTCGCGGAGCTCCTCCTCCGTCTCCGTGGTCACGCCCTGCGGCACCACTGCGGCATCAGACCGACCGCGCGGGCGGAGCCGATTGAGCCGTCTCTGCGGGCACGACCCGCACCACCACTGCGGCTCCTTGCGGCGCTGGTAGCTCTCCAGGTCCCAGAAGACCGTCTCCGCAGGCACGCCCCGCGGCACCACTGCGGTATGAGCTCGGCGTCGCAGGCCGCGCCAGTGTCCAGGCCCGTCTCCATGAGCACGTCTGCGGCACCACTGCGGCTTCTGGGAGGTCCGCGGGTGGGGCCGCCACGGCACCCTCTCCGCAGGCACGCCCCCGGCGCCACGCGGCGACTGGAAGCTCGACCCGCACAACCGGTGGAGAATGGCTCTGTCCCTGTGGGTTCGTCCCGCAGCACCACTCCGGCCCTGTCACTCCGAAGGTCCTGGCGGACGGTCCAAGCCACACCTGTGGGTATCGCCCGCAGCACCACTGCGGCATGTCGACGAGGCCGGGATTGGTCCCGCGACCCACGCTGTCCCTGCGGGCTTCGTCCCGCAGCACCACTGCGGCACACGGTGCAGGTTTGTCTGCAGCACCACCGCGGCTTCGAGGCCATGCAGAGCCCAGGCTCGGGAGAGTGCCTGTCCCTGCGGGTTCATCCCGCAGCACCACCATGGCGAGTGTTGGTGCTGGCCAGGGTGCCATCCCCTTCCACCGACTCTGCGGGCATGCCCCGCAGCACCACTGTGGCAGTACGGCGGCGTGGATTTGGAGCTGTGGGTCTTCCCGTCTCCGCAGGTACGGCCTGCGGCACCACTGCGGCTTGAAGAGCATTCCGAGAAGCGGCGCTAGTTCCTCTTGTCCCCCTGCGGGCTCGTCCCGCGCCACCACCACGGCTCCACCCAGATTTGAACGATCATCTGCAGGACCGTCCGTCTCCACGGGTATGCCCTGCGGCACCACTGCGGCATCAGCTCGGAGTCATAAGCCGCGCCGGTGTCCAGACTCGTCTCCGCGGGCACGTCCTGCGGCACTACTACGGCGTCTCGTCCTGCGCCTGTTGGCCGGCATTGATCCGCCTGTCTCCGCGGGTACGACTCGCGGCACCACTGCGGAGCCTCGTCGATCCGTACGGAGAGCGGCGGGTCAGGGTCTGTTTCTGCGGGGCCGCCCGCAGCGCCACCACGGGATTCAGTGGCCGAAGCCACGGATGGACAGAACGACCATCTCTGCGGACTCGGTTCGCAGCACCACTTGGGAATCCATACCTCTGCCTCGGCGATAGAGTTGACGAATCAACCTCTGCGGGTCCGCCCCGCAGCACCACTACGGCAGCTCATGGAACATCGGCGGGGCGTCCGAGAAGAACTGCTGTCCCTGCGGGCTTCGCCCCGCAGCACCACTACGGCGACGGTGCCGAGATCGGCCTCATGTTGGGCTTGGCGCTGTTCCTGCTGCTTGCTCCGCAGCACCGCTACGGGTTTATGGCGGTGATCATGTCCTGGGTGGCGCGCGGCCTGTCCCTGCGGGTTTCTCCGCAGCACCACTACGGCGATTTCCGGGCCGCCGCCGAGGAGATGCTCAAGCCGGCCGTCTCCGCAGGCACGACCTGCGGCACGTTGGCACCGTTCGGCCTGAGCGTGGACGAAGTGCCTGTCACCGCGGGTACGACCTGCGGCACCACTGCGGCGTTGTCTGCACCTCGGTATCCCTGAACACCGGATTCCGTCTCCGCAGGTACGACCTGCGGCATCACTGCGGGTCCTGCTCCGGTCCAGCCTGCGTGGCTTGCGTGCCCCGTCTCCGCTGGCACGGCCTGCGGCACCACTACGGCACCGCTACCTCGACGACGCGCCCATCTACCAGCGAGAGCCGTCTCCTCGGGTACGACCTGCGGCACCACTGCGGCCCTACGCCGAACCCGGCGGGGCAGGCGATCCGCTTCCGTCTCTGCGGGCGCGACCCGCAGCACCACTGCGGCGGCACGACCGGCGGCGGCAAGAGCCGGACCGTTCAGCCGTCTCCGCGGGCATGCCCCGCGGCACCACTACGGCTGGGTGGCGCAGAAGGTCACGATGCCCGCCGCACGGCCCGGCTCCGCAGTAACCCCCTGCGGCACCACTAGGGCATTGCCGAACGAGGCGACTGGCCATGACTGGGGTGAGCCTCTGCGGGTTCGCCCCGCAGCACCGCTGTGGCGCGGAGAAGAGCGCGGTCACGGTCATGACGTGCTCCGTCCGTCACTGCGGGTTCGTCCCGCAGCACCATTGCGGCATGATGGCTGCGGCGAGCCCGAAGAGCGCGAAGGGGACCGCCCCTGCAGGTACATCCTGCAGCACCACTACGGCTACTGCGTCACCCCCCGGCACCGCGCGCCGCTCCTCCGTCTCTGCGGGCACAGCCCGCAGCACCACTACGGCAGGCTGCGCGTCCTCTATCCCCGCGACGCGTCCTTCCCGTCTCTGCGGGTTCGTCCCGCAGCACCACCGCGGCGACGAGTCGATCGCCGACACGCTCAACCCCACGCGTCCATCGTTGACAGGGTTCAGGGCGGCCCTGCGGTTGATCCCGCAGCACCACTATGGCTAGGCAACGCACTGACGTTCGGTCAGGGCCTCGGCGACTGTACCTGCGGGTTGCTTCCGCAGCACCACTACGGCATACCCGCAATCGGCCGGCAACCGGCCGGGGCGCCGCATTCTCTGCGGGTTCGCCCGCAGCACCACCGCGGCACCCGGCTCGGCGCCCGCGAATTTCTGGCCGGCGGACTGTCTCTGCGATTCACCCCGCAGCATCACTACGGCGCCAACGGCAACGGGGCCGAGCGGATGAAGTGGAAGCTGACCCTGCGGGTTCCTTCCGCAGCCCCACTACGGCAGCGTCGCCGAGGCTGTGGCCAACCAGATCGACGCCTTGTCCCTGCGGGTTCGCCCGCGGCACCACTGCGGCTGCACGAGCGACCTCAAGACCGCCGCCGGCCGGGACCTGTCTCTGCGGGCTTCTTCCGCAGCACCACTAGGGGACCTGGGACCTGATCGCCCCCTCGGGCTGGGAAGGCTTGTCTCTGCGATTTCGCCCGCAGCACCACTGCGGCTACCAGCAGGTGAACCTCGCTGCCCTGCCTGGCAACGTCTGTCCCTGTGAGTTCGCTCCGCAGCACCACTACGGCATCAGTGCTCGAAACCGACCTAGAGCACAACAAGCCCCTGCGGGTACACCCCCAGCACCGCTGCGGCCGCAGGAACGGCGACGCCGCGATCCCGGTGTCCTGACCGTTCCTGCGGTTTCGCCCCGCAGCACCAACGCCGGTGCTGGGTGTCGGCACCGTACACCGGGACCCGGGCCATGTAGGGGTGCCGACTGACGGGGTATCTGCATACAGCTAAGGCCCGGATTCCCCCTGCTGCGGGCTGGGGGAATCCGGGCCTTGGTCGTTCTGTGGGTTGGTCAGGCCGTTGGGGTATGGCTGTGTACCGCGTGCGGCAGGAAGGCGGTGAAGGCGGCCTGGGTGAAGGCGATGGCCGGTCCCGTCGGCCTCTTTGAGTCTCGGATGGCGATGAAGCTGCGGGTGGGCCTGACGTCGGCGATCTCGACGCACTGCTCGCCTGCGTCGCTGAAGGTCGACTTGTGCCATTCGGCTTCGGGAAGGTCGGTGGCGTACAGCCTGGTTGTGTCGGTCATGACTTCTCCATGGTGGATTTGATCTTCTCCCGTGAGTCGTCGACGGAGAGTGCTGCGGCCACGATCCGCTCGAAGGCGGCTTCGTAGACCTTCACGTCGTCAGTGCCTTCGGCGAAGGTCCCGCCGCGGATGGTCTCCACGCTGATCACGGTGGGCCAGGGGTGGGGGAACCTGACGATGTGGAACGGGCCCGCCATCCCGGGGTGAGGGGTAGCGAGTATCGGCATCACCTGGATTGTGATGTTCGGCTGGTCGGCCATGTCGAGCAGGTGCCGTAGCTGCTCGCGCATCAGGGAGGGATGGGTCGCCGACCGGTAGTGCAGGGTCGATTCGTGGATGACGGCCCACAGCTTGAGAGGCCCGCCCGGCCGGCTGGTGTCGGTGAGGAGGGCCTGGCGCTTCTTGCGCATCTCCACGAGCGCGGACACCTCGTCGGCGGTCCGGGTGATGGCGGTGGCAGTGATGATCTCGCGGGCGTACGGCGGGATCTGAAGCAGGCCCGGGAGCACCCCAGGAAGGTAGATCCGGGTGTCCTCCGCGTCCTCCTCCAGGCCGATGTAGTCCTTGTAGTTGGTCTCGGGCAGGTCGCCGTAGTTGCTCCACCAGCCGACTTTGTTGGCGTCCCGGGCCAGCTCCTCCATGGCGGTGATCACCGTCTCGTCGGTAACCCCGTAGGCCTTCAGGAGCGGCTTGACGTCCTTGATCGGCAGGTGTGCTTTGGCGTTCTCGATCCGGTTGATCTTGCTGGCGTCCCAGCCGACGGCCTGAGCGGCGCTGTCGGAGGTGTTGAAGCCGGCGTTCTTCCTGAAGGTTCGCAGCGCGCTGCCGAGGCGGCGTCTGCGCACGGTCTGCACGAGCGGCGGTGTGGGCACGGGAAGTTGGACCTCTCTGCGGGCTGTCCGGTCGATGCAGGGGGCGGATCTTCCTCTTCCGGGGTGCGGCTTCCTCTTGACGGGTCAGTCTGCCCGTCCCGGGGATCGGAAGTCGATCGAACATCCCTCCAATCGTTGGGAGTTTGGTTGCAATGGTTGCAGGCATCGCGTCATTGGGTGCATTCTTCCAACGTGACGCCGTGACCAAGTGTCAGCAGATGATCACGCTGAGGTGGTAGGTCGCGGCCCCAGAACGGCCGGGTTCGAGCATGACCCGGCCCGCCGGCCTCGTGTCCCCGCCCCCCGTCGGGGACACGAGGCCACGCACCCGACATCCGCTCCCAACTCGCCGAGGCCACCCATGAGCCAGAGCACCACCTCCCGCGCCCACCGCCCGGCCCTCACCGGCCGTGCCATACAGGGCCCCGACGCCGGCAGGACCGCCCGGTGACCGGCGCCCTGGCGGAAGGCGTGAAAGCAGCCCCCACCGGACCCCAGCGGTACAGCGACGGCTACACGCCCCGCGACACAGCCCCCTCCCGCGCCCGACGCGACGTCACCCTCTGCCTCCGTACCTGGGGCCTCGATGCCCTGGTCGACGACGCGCAGCTGATCGTCTCTGAACTCGTCGCGAACGCCGTCAAGCACACCCACACCCGCCGCATTGGCGTCTCCGTCACCCGCCACCCCGACCACGTACGGATCGTGGTCACCGACACCAGCCGCACCCTCCCCGCCCCTGCGGCCGCCACCCCCGACGCTGAGGCCGGCCGCGGGCTCCACCTCGTTGACCAGCTCACCACCCGATGGGGCAGCAGGCGGCTTCGGACCGGCAAGCAGGTCTGGGCCGAACTCACCACCCTCAAGGCGACGTCGTGAGCGCCGGTGGCTGGGGTGAGTTACACGGCCCCACCCGCCTCAACCCGCCCCGGAAGCGCCGGCACGCCCGGCCGGACGGGAACGTGATCGCCGGACTGCTGATGACGACAGGCAACGTGCTCGGTCTGGCCGTCCTCGCGCTCTCCTGCGCCGACCAGGCCGACGGCGCCACCGCCGTGCCCTCGATCACCGTCGCGGACCAGGCACCCGCCGAAGTACAGCCGTCCCGCAGGCCGGCCAACGACACGGCGCACACCATCAGCTCCTCACCGGCAGCCCGCACCACCCCATCGCGGGCCTGCCGCTGCGGACCCCACACCCGCCCCACCGTTTGAACTCCGGTGGCAGCGCGGCGCCTCCGGGCCCGCGTTGTCACCGGCCAGAATCCCGGGCCCGGCACCCCGAAGGACAGCACCAGCCGGACCGGGCACTGTCCCCGGCCGAACAACCCTGGACAGGTCGAGTAGCCGGGGACGGGCACCACCAGGCACTGGTCGGCCATCCTCGACACGGCCCCTTGCCCACAGGCAAAGCAGCCTGCACCGTACGGAAGTTCACCGCGTCCGTCCCCTGACCGGATGGAGGGCCCCGTGCCTGCCACCACACCGCGTGAATCCCTCACCACCACCGACTTAGACACCTTGGCAGCGCTCGCCGCTCGCTACGGAGTGCCCATCGAGGACGCGCTCCTCATGGCGGTCAACCTGCACGGCATCAGCTCGCCCCTGAACCGGCACCGCGCCCGGGTCCTGATCCGCCTCGTCTCGGCGCCCGCAGTGCCGTGGCAGGTGATCGTGCCGCTCAACGCCTCCGCCTCCCCGTTCCTCCTCGACGAGGACACTCTCCTCCTCGCCGGGACCCCCGTCGCGACCGTGACGCGGGTGGATGCGGATGAGGCCGTGGGCGGCTACTTCCGCAACGAGGGCCGGGCCGTCACCCTCAACCCCAACGCGCGCAGCCGCTGCGTCGGCTGTGCGTTCTGCCCCAACACCCTGGAAGCTGCCGCCGACCCACGCCTGTCCGAGCAGCGTGCGGTGCGCGAGCTCCTCGACGCCATGGCCCACCAGCACCCGGCCGGAACCCTGAGCCGCCTGGAGGAGGTCACGGTCTCCACCGGCTGCTTCGAACGCGAACAGGCCGCTGTCGACCACCTCGGCGACCTCCGCGCGGTGCTGACCGAGGCCGGCATCAACGCGCGGATCGGGTTCCTCACCTCGGTGCTGCGCACCCAGTCCGCCTTCGACACCCTGGCCCGCACGGTCAGCCCGTTCGTCCTGCGGATGACGGCCGAGTGTTTCACCCGCCGCGACCTGCTGCTGAAGGCATCCAAAGCGGAGCTCACCCGGAAGCAGATGCCGCGCGTCCTGCGCCGGGCGGTGCGCGCCGGACACGACACGTCGTTCACGTACATCGTCGGGCTCGACGACCTGGCCGCCATGGAGGACGGGGTCCGCGACCTCGCCCCGCACGTCACCGAGTTCCCGAACCTTCAGGTCTACCAGGCCCACAACCGCATCATGGCCGGGCTCCGCGCCCCCGGCGCCACCGACCTCGCCTTCTACCTGAAGGCCCGCACCGTCCTGGAGGACATCCTCGGCCCGACCGGGCTGCGCCCCAAGGCCTGGGAGTGCTACCGGCCCCTGTGGCACTTCACCTTCGGCCCCGAGCGCCTGGTCGCAGCATGACCAGCCACTCCCAGAACGCGGACCTGCTGTGGCGGGCCCAGACCTACGTAGCCGTCGCGCAGATCCACCTCCAGGACAACGTGCTGCTGCGCCGCCCGCTCGGCCCGGGGGACGTGAAGGCGCGCCCGGCTGGCCACTGGGGCACCGTGCCGGGGACGACATGGGCCCTGGCTCACATCGCCCTGCTGTCCGGCACCAGCGACATTGACGGCACCGAGCTGGTCCCGCTGCTGGGAGCCGGCCACGCCGGGGTGGCGCAGATCGCCGCGGGCTGGCTCACCAGCCACCTGGCCGCCGCTCGCCCGCAGTTCACCCCCGACGAGCAGGGACTGGTGAACCTGTGCCGGTCCTTCCCGGAGGTGGCCGGCCTCGGATCCGAGGTCACCCCGGCCCTGCCCGGCGGGGACTTCCTCGGCGGCCGGCTCGGCGGCTGCCTCCCCTTCGCCCAGGGCGCCGCGCTCGCATCCGGCTCCGGTCGGGTGATCGTGCCGGTCCTGGGAGACGGCGAGTGCGAGACCCCGACCACCGCCGCGGCCTGGCTCGCCGCCCAGGCCCTGCCCGGCACCCCGGGGCTGCCGATCGTCCACCTCAACGGCTTCCGCATGGGCGCACCCAGCCTCCTCGCGGGCCTCGACGCCAGGGCCCTGACCGCGTACGCGGCCGGGCTCGGCTGGCACGCCCGCGCCGTCACCGTCCCGGACGACGGCCACGAGGTCTTCCACGCCGAGCTCGCCCAGGCTGTTGCCGACACCCTGGCCGGGCGCCGCACGGTGCTGTTCATGCGGTGCGTCAAGGGCTGGAGCGGCCCCGCCACCGTGAACGGACAGCAGGTCCTCGGTACCACCCGCGCCCACAAGACCCCGCTCACCCGGGCCTCCACCGACTCCGCACAGACGCACGCGCTCGAAGCATGGCTGTCCTCGTACCGGCCCGAGGAACTGTTCACCGACGGCGGCCACCCGGGCCCTGGCCTTGCCGCTGCCCTCGCCGGCACCGCATGGCCCCGCCTGAAGGCGCGCCGCCCCGCGCCGACGCCGCGTGCCGTCGTTCGGCAGCAGCCCGTCTCGTTCGCTGATGCCGTTGCCACCGTGATCCGCTCCCACGCCCGCGCCGGGGACTTCCGGGTGTTCAGCCCGGACGAGCTCGCCTCCAACCGGCTCTCCGAACTCGTCGGACAGGCATGGACCACCGAGGTCCTCGCCGAGGAGCTCCTGGGCGAGCAGCTCGCCGGCTTCAACGCGGCTGGCGGCCGCGGGGTCCTCATCTCCTACGAGGCCTTCGCTCCGCTCCTGGCGACCGGGCTCGTCTCCCTGCTCAAGCAACAGCGGATGCCCGGCGCCGCCCCGCGGCCGAGCTTCAACCTGCTTCTGACCTCCTACGGCTGGCACAACACCTACACCCACGGCGACCCCTCGCTGACCACCACACTCCTTGCGCTGGAAGACCCGGCCATAAGGGTGTTGACGCCCGCCGACCCTGCCCGGCTGGCGGCCGTACTGGACGACGCCTTCACCAGCACGGGCCAGCTCAACGTGATCGTCGCGGGCAAGCACCCCCAGCCGCCCATCCCTGCCGACACGCTCCGCGAGGAGCTGGACCGGGGGGCTGCCGTCTGGCCGCACCTGTCCGATGTCCAGCCGCCGGCCTTGACCGTGGTGGTGTGCGGAGACCTACCCGCCGCGGTCACAGCCGAGGCGCTGCCCCGGATCCGGGCGGAGCTGGGCGTGGCGGTGCGCGTGGTGTCCGTCCTCGACCTGACCGTGCTCGGCGACCCCGCTGTGTGGCCCGCCGGGCTGCGCGCCGGTGAAGTGGACGTCCTGCTCGGCGAGGACGCGGCGCTGCTGGTCGTCACCCTCGGGCACCCGGCCGCGATCTGGTCTCTCCTGAAGGCGCGGCACGCCCGGCCGGTTGAGGTGATCGGGTGGCGGGAGACCGAGGGGCCCCGCTCCCAGCCGGACACCGCGGCCGCGGCCGGCATGACCGCTGAAGGCCTGCTTGCTGCCGCCGCGCGCCTGCTGAAGGCGAGGCCCCGATGCGACATCTGGTGATCGACTCCTTCGGCTTCACCGACCTCGCCGACCTCGCCGGGCCGGGCGACGACACCGTCTTCGTCGCGGTCCGCTCCAGCCGAGCGGTCGGATGGTACGGGCCCCTCGCCGAACCCGTCGCCCGCGCCGTCCGTGATCTGGCTCCTGTCCTCGTCGGCGCCGACGCGACAGACCACGAAGGCCTCCAGGACCGCCTGGCCCGGTCGGCGCCGCATTCCCGGGCCGGTTCATGGGCGGTGGGCGCGCTGGACTGCGCGATCTGGGACCTGCACGCCCGGGCCGAAGGCCGCCCGGCCGCCGGCCTGCTGACCGACGAGCCGCTACAGCACCGGATCACCGCGTACTCGTCCTGGCTGACCCGCGACCTCGCCCACCCCGCCACCGCGGACCTGGTTCCCGAAATCAGCGCGCAGGGCTGGGCCTTCACGAAGTGGGGGCTGCGCAACCACCCGGCCGCCAGCGGGGGAGCGCTCGCCGAGACCCTGCATGCCGGCGCGACAGCCGAGCCGGTCGCGGTTGACGCCGTCGGCACCTGGCCGCTGGCCCTCGCGGCCGAATTCGCCGCGGCCGCCGATCCCACGGCGCTGGTCTGGCTGGAGGACCCGGCCCCCACCCACGACCCCCGCGCCTACCAGAAGCTGCGCACCCTGCCGCTCGCAGTGGGGGAGCGCCTCACCCTGACCGACGACGCGCCCACCGTCCTTGCCGGGATCCGGCCGGCCGCGCTCACCCTCGACGTCGTCGGCTGCGGCGGGCTCACCGCAGCCCGGCGGATCCTGGCCCGCACGACCACCCCCGTCTTCCCGCACGGCCGCTCCCTCCAGCCTGCCCTCCACCTGGCAGCCGCCCGCCCCGACCGGGTCCTGGCCGTCGAATACCGGCAGCAGTGGGAACCCGGCCGCCAGACCCTCTACGCCCACCGCGTCGACCCCGACCGCGGACACCTCACCCTGTCCACCGTGCCCGGCCTGGGCGCCGCCCCGAGGAGCGCATCATGCTGAACCCGCCCCGCTCCCTGCCCGTACGCGGCCGCACCGTCCCCGCCGACACCGGCCCGCTGCTCGTCCTGGACGCACGCCTCGAAGGGCACGACACCTTCCTGACCGGCACTCTCACCCTGGACGGCCACGACATCCCGGTGCGGATCACCACCCTGGACGACAGCACCACCCTCCAGCCCACCCAGCCGCTCCCTGACCGCCTCCCCGAGCAGTGGTCGGCCACGCTCCACCTGCGCCACGGCCAGCGCCCGCGCGACATCCCCGACGACCTGCGCGCCGCAGCCAGCACGTCCGGCCGCGACCTCGACGCCCTGGACGACGCCGAACTGCGCTACGCCCTGACCTTCCTAGGCGAGGCCACCACCGAAGCCATCCGCACCGACCGCCTGGTTGCGATCGTCACCGGCCTGCCCACCCTCGAAGGAGAACCCAAGTGACCCACCCCGTGAAGCTCATCAGCGTGGACGTCGGCGGCACCATCGGCGAAGCCGACGGCCCCGGCCTCACCATGCAGCTCACCGCCGCCTCCCCCCTGCCCGCCGACCAGGCCCGCGCCGTCATGCGCGGCCGCCTGCACACCCAGCCCGCCATCAGCGACGCCCTCGCCGCCGAACTTGCCGACGCCCTCGGCATCGAGCCGGCCGACTTCCCCCGCAACCTGCCGGCCGCCCCGCTCACCCTGTACCCGTACGCCCTCGACGCGCTCCAGCAGCTGGCGGGCATCGCGCCTGTCGTCACGCTGTCCAACGTCACCTGCGTGGACGCCGACACCGAAGGCCTGCGTCAACGCCTCGCGCCCTGGGTCACCGACCTGTTCCCGTCATGCACCCTCGGCTACGCCAAGCCCGACCCCCGCGCGTTCCTCACCGTTGCCGAACACCACGGCGTGGCACCGGCCAGCATGATTCACATCGGCGACGACTGGACCTGTGACGTCCTGGGCGCCCTCGACGCCGGCGCCGTCCCGGTATGGATCTCCAAAGACCGGCCCATTCCCGACACACCGCCCACCTTCGGGCGGCAGCATGTCCACGTGGCCGCCACCCTCGCCGACGCGGCCACCCTCATCCGCACCCTCAACACCCCCGAAGGGACCACGTCATGAGCCTGTTCACCGGCACCTCCAGCTACTACCGCCAGTACCGCCCCGGCATCCCCGACGACCTCGCCAACCGCCTCGCCGCCTACGCGCCCGACCGCCGGCCGCGCCGCCTGCTGGACGTCGGCACCGGCACCGGCCTGGTCGCCGAAGCCCTCATGCCCTACTTCAGCGAGATCATCGCCTGCGACAACGACCCCGACATGATCGCCACCGCCGAGGAAGCGCTGCGCCCCAAGGTCCCGCAGGGCACCACCCTGTCCCTGGTCACCTCCACCGCCGAGGACTTCCGCCCGCCCGCCGGATGGAAGGCCGACCTGGTCACCATCTGCCGCGCCTTCCACTGGCTCGACCAGGCCGGCGTCCTCGCCCTGCTGGACTCCCAGGTCGCAGACGGCGGGGCGGTGGCCGTGTTCGCCGACCGCAGCTTCTGGGCCGCCGAGAGCGACTGGAAGGCCGCGGTCAAGCAGGTCATCAAGGACTTCCTCGGCGAGGAACGACGCGCGGGCGGCGGTACCTTCCAGCACCACAACCGCCCCTACAGCGAGATCATGGAGGAGTCCCCGTTCAACCAGGTCGAGGAGTTCACCGTCCCGGTCACCCGGACCTGGAACACCGCGGGCATCCTCGGCTACCTCTACTCCACCAGCTTTGCCGCACCCGCCCTCTTCGGCGCCCGACTGGAGGAGTTCGAGACCGCCGTGCAGAAGACGCTGCGCGGCTTCTCCGAGGACGACACCTTCCACGAGAGCAACGAGTTCCTCGTACGCGTCGGACGGCGCGCCGCATGACCGGCCCCGGCGGCGGTCACCGCCAGCTCGACCGGCTGACCGCCGCCGACCTCCCCGCCCGCGTGCAGGACGCCTCCGTGCTGTGCCTGCCCGTGGGCTCCACCGAACAGCACGGCCCCCACTTACCCCTGGCCACCGACACCGTCATCGCCGAGGAGTTCACCCGGCACCTGGTCGCCGGGCACGGCGAGGCCTACGACCTGTGGCGCCTGCCGGCCATCCCGTACGGCATCGCCCCGGAGCACGCCTGGGCCCCTGGCACCCTGTCGCTGACCATCACCGAGTTCACCACCCTCCTGCACACCCTCACCGCCCAATACGTGCGCGCCACGAAGGCCCGGAATCTGGTCCTGGTCAACGGGCACGGTGGCAACCGCGGCGTCCTGGCCGCTCTCGTCTACGAACTGGGCCACGCCCACGACATCAGCGTGTGCGTCCTGCACCCCCTGGCCCTGGCCCACCTATCCGCCGGCGACCGGCCCGAGATCCACGCCGGCCTCCACGAGACCGCGCTCATGCTCCACCTCGCGCCCGACACGGTCCGCCTCGACCAGCTCACCGACCACCTGCCGCAGGACGCCGACGAGATACCCCGACAGGTCACCGACCGGGGCGTGAGCTGGCCCTGGTCCTCAGGCGACCCGCGCATCGCCGCCGCCGGGGTCATCGGCAACGACCCGCGCACCGCAACCCCCGCCCTCGGCGCCCGCCTCCTGGACGAGGCAGTCGCCTCCGCCGTGCCCGCTCTGGAAGCCCTCACCGGAAGGAAGAGCCCATGCTCGTGACCGACGACGAGCGCGCCCGATTCCGCCGCGACGGCATGTTCGTCCGCCGCGGCCTCGCCGCCGACGCCCACACCGGGCCCGCCCGCGACCTCATCACCACCTGGTACGCCAAGGACTACGACCCAGACCGCCTGACCGAGTACACCCAGCGCACCTTCGCCCCCGAACACGGCCAGCACCCGGCCCTCCTCGACCTCTACACCGCCACCGGCGCCGCCGACATCGCCACCGCCCTCCTGACCGACCCGGCCCCGGTCACCACCACCCAGGTACAGATCCGCATCCCCTCCGACCAGCCGGCCGCCGCCCAGCCGGAGAAGACGATGCACGTGGACGGCGTCGGCTGCCCCCACCTCGACCCCGCCGAACTGCGCACCTTCTCCCTCCTGGTCGGCGTCGTCCTCTCCCCGATCACCCGCCCCGACGCCGGCGCCCTCCACTACGTCCCCGGCGGCCACCTGACGATGTCCAGCTGGTTCGCCACCGAATGGGCCCGCGGCATCACCGACCAAGTCCCCCCGGACATCGGCACCACCGACGGCGTCCCGCTCCTCGCCGACGTCGGCGACGTCCTCTTCATGCACCACCTGGTCCCGCACGCCGTCGGCACCAACCACACCACCACGCCCCGGCTCATGGCGTACTTCCGCGTCTCCCACACCCGGCACGCCACCCGGCGCCTCGACGCGCTGCGCGACCCCTGGCTCGACTACCCCACCCTGAACCCCTGACCGGGAAGGACACCACCGTGCAGATCATCCCCACCACCGACATCGACACCGCCGCAGCCGCCATCGAAGCCGGACGCCTCGTTATCGTCCCCACCGCCCGCTGGTACATGATCTGCGCCGACGCCGCCAACCCCGACGCCTACAAAGCCATACTCGAAGGCAAGCAGCGCCCCAAGAACAAGCCCCTCGCCCTCGTCGTCCCCGACCAAGAACGGGCCCGCGACCTGCTGCACTTCACCCCCGACGCCGAGCGCCTGGCCACCGCGTTCTGGCCCGGCGACCTCGCCCTCTTCCTGTCCTGGCGCGAACCGGCCGACGCCGCCCGATACACCGTCGTCGGCTCACCCGCCCTGACCACCCACGCCCCCGGCCCCCTGGGCGCCCTCGCCCGAGCGGTACCCGGACTCCTCGCGGCCACCACCGTCAACGTCTCCGGCGACGCTGGCCCCGACGACCGCGGCCCGGCCATCACTCTCGCCGAGGTCGAAGAGTTCCTCACCGAAGCCGGACTCGACGCGGTCGTCATGGACGGGGGCGTCTGCCCGGCGGCCAACCACCTCACCATCGTCGACTGCGCCAGCGACCAGACCCACCTCGTCCGCGCCGGACTCGTCCACCCCCGGGCCGTCGCCTCCGTCATCGGCCGGACTCTGCCGACTCCCTGACCCGATCGGCCCGAAGGGCGCCTCCCCGGCCCGGGGAGGCGCCCTTCACCTTCAGCAGGCGAGCGCGGACAACTCCGTTGCCACCGCCAGATAGGAATCCCGTACACCGGCCTGGTTGCCGAGCCGGTGCCGCTCCAGGCGCAGCGCGCCGAGGTGGCGCACCTCGTACACGTGCCGCCGCCACCGGACCGGCGCAGTGTCCGCGGGCGCCGGGCAGGCCTCGAAGAAGGACAGCCGCTCGTCCTGCTTGGCCCGGGCCATTCGCGTCGGCCAGTCCGCCTCCGGGTCACCCCACCAGGTGCGGTCCATGTCCAGGACACCGCAGATCGTCGGCACCGGGGCGCCGCCCGCGAGCATCGTGTTCACCGTCCACAGGTCCCCGGTCAGCAACCGCGGCACCGCCACCTCGTCCAGGACCTGCGCACCGGCCTGGGCGGCGTCGGCGGCCTTGCGTAGGTCGGCCGCGTCCAGGCCGCAGCTTTCGACGTCCTCGGCGATCAGGTGCAGCGACGCGACGACGGCCTCGCTCCATCGCGTCTGTCCGGGGCCGGTGACCGGGCCGAACCAGGGACCCGCGACCGCGTGCACGGCCGCCGCGATCTTCCCGATCCGACGGAAGAACGCCGAGTGCGTGCCCTTCGGGTACGAGCCGAGGAGCTGCGGCGCCGGGACCCCGGGCAGGAGGGACTGGATCATCCAGTCCCGGCCGATGACGGACTGGGTGAAGTCGGACGCCAGGACCCGCGGCATCAGGTCGGCGATCGGCGCGAGCCACGGCACCGACGCGTACTCCGCCCGCATCAGCTCCCGCTCGGAGCGGAACTGCCGGGCCGGTTCGGGCGCCACCCGCAGGATCACCGGCTCCGCGCGGTCGGCCAAGCCGAGGCGGTAGGTGGTGTTGTACATGCCGCCGCCCAGCTCGGTCGCGGAGCGGACCATGGTGTTGCTCCCGAAGGCGCGCCGTGCGACGGCATCGATTTGCCGCTCGGTCAGGGCCTGCTGAAAGGCCTTGGCGGGCCGCTCGATCGCGTGGAGCTCCATGGGGACTTCCTTCCGGGTTGTGAGGACTTCGGGGAATCGGGCCAAAGCCTGCTGTTCAGGCACTCGGCTGGGGGCCGACTCGTCATAAGGCGCTGCGGTCCGGGTACACCGATACGCGCTCTGCCGCGTAGGTGCCGTCCGGCAGCACCGCGTCGGTCAGTTCGAACTGCTCCCGCTTCTCCGCCGGGCCGGTCCAGGTGATCCGGACGCCGGCGGGGCGGCTGCTGGGCCAGTGGACCGGCTGGCCGTCGGCGGCCCGGGCCCCGAGCAGCGTGTAGGTGCGGACCTGCCGCACGGTCCCGGTGGCCGGAGTCGCTCCGGGAGCGGCCACAGCCTGGCGCCGGCGGAGCCAGCCCCCTGCTGCGGCCGCCGCCAGCAGCGTGAGGCCGCCCAGGGTCTCCGCGGTCCAGCCGGTGAGCACGTCGGTGAGCATGTCGGTGTCCTTCTCTGTGTGATGACGGGCGGAGCGTGAAGGGGCCGCGCCGCTGACGTCGCGTCCTGGGCGGCACAGTGCGGGAGCGGGGTGTTAGCCCCGCAACCCCTGCCGGTCGAGGCCTGTTGAGCCTCCCGCCGGCAGGCGCGAGGCCGGTACCCCCTGAGGCACGCGAACCCTGCTAAAGCTGCTAAAGATCAATTGCGGGGTGCCGTACGGCCCCCTTGACGCCATTTGAGCGGGAGGGCCGCGCGGTGACCCGGCGGAGGTAGGGGGGCTCTAAATGAGAGGTGCCACCGCTACGTCATGGCGTTGGCATCCGGCTGCCGTTCCACGGGCAGTCACCGGATGAGGTGACAGGCCGGTCGTGGCCGCGAGCGGCGCCGGTACCTTCCCTGGCATGTTCACTGACACCCCGAGCGCGGCGGATCAGCTGCTGATCGACCACGCGTTGAGGCACGGGTTCACCGTGACCGCGAAAATGTTGGAGGTCTGGAGGAGCCGTCGGCTGCTGCCGGGCAACATCTCCGGCGGAGGCCTGGGCCGGGGCAAGGGCAGCACCTCCAGGCCGGCGCCGGAGAGCTTCGACCTCGTCCTCGGCCTCGCCCGTCACGGCGGCCGGGGCAAGCGTCCCCACGACGTGGCACTGCTCCTGTTCGGCGAGGGGCTCCCGGTACCGGAGCAGACGGTACGGGCCGCCTTCACCGCGGCCGTGGACACCCTCACCGTCCCCGGCGACGACGAACCGGACACCGACCCGGAGCAGCGGCTCGACGCCCTCGCGGACCACATCGCGGACGCCGGCCCGACCGTCACGCTGGTCCCCGCCCGGGCCCGGCGGATCGACGAAGGCATCGCCCGCCTCGTTCGCGCCGCCGGACACACCTGGCCCCCGGCCGAGCTCGCTGCCCTCGACGCGAACCCCGGCACGCCCACCGCCACACCCAAGGACGCCGCGCTGGCCGCGGCCGCCGCCGCCATCAACGGGACGATGTCCCTGGAGGACATCGGTGACCTGCTCCGGGCGATGAACCCCACCGCGGTGGCCAACCCGATCGCGTCCCTCGTCGAGACCACCCGCAAGGACGTTCCCGAGTTCGCCGACGCGGTCCTCACCGACGACAACCAGCTGGCCCTCGGCCCCGTGCGGGATGCCCGCGATCATCTGCGCGACCTGGCCGCCACAGCTCCCCTTCAGGACCTCGCGCGGGCCTGGAAGACCGCCGAGGGGGTACGGCAGTGGGCCCTGGACCTCTGCGGCCGGGTCGAGGAGGAACTCGCCGCCGGGCAGCTGGGCGAGGCGGCCGTGGAGTGGATGAACGGCCGCTACGCGATGGCCGGACTGGCCGTGCTCAGCACGCTGAAGGAGCGCGACTGGCCACCCACCCAGCACGCCCTCGACACCTTGGTGCTGGTCTACCAGCTCGGGGAGTACCGGCGGCTCGACCGCCTCGTGCCCGGCTGCCAGTGGCACCTTCTCGCCACTGAGGGGCTGATGCCGCCGCCCACCCGCGAGCTTCTCCAGGACCTCATCAGCCGGAACGCGCCCGGTGCCGGGGCGGGGGTCGATGTCAGACCAGCCTCGTAGCGTCGATGCCGAGGGCCCGGACCGGACCGGGCCCCGGAGGACCGAAGGAGCGGGCCATGGGCGAGATCAGCATCGAGCGGCAGCACCTTGACCGGCTGCTGGCCGACAGCACGAGCACGTACGGAGCGCCCTACCAGCGGGCCTTCGCCGAACTCGCCGAAACGCGCCGCGGCCGGCCCGTCGCCGAAATCCTTCCGCTGCTGCGCCGCGCCGCCGACAACGCGCTGCTCGGCTTCACGGACCCCGATCTGCGCGAGCAGGCCCAGGCCATCAGCACGGGGGAGCCGTACGTCCTGCGCGTGAAGGTGGCCTGACCCCACTCGGCCGGCCCGCTGGGATCATGAGGTCAGCCGGGGCGGCCGTCTGCCGGGCGTGGGGCATGGACCGCCCGGCCGGCAGGCCTCAACGGGCCGAGCCGGGGAGGGAGGGGGAGGGCGCGAAGTGCAGCTTCTGGGGTCCCTTCCCGTCGCCCTTCCAGTCAAGGAACACGATCACGTCGGTGAAGAGGCGCTCGCGGCTTGGCCAGTGTGAGGAGTAGGACGCGGGAGTGATGGACCCGTCCTTCGCCTTGTTCAGGCGCTGGGCCAGATCGGTGCGCCTCGTCACGGCCACGCCGCCCCCCTCGATCATCGCGGTCACCTCGGCGTTCGTACCGGTGGCGTTGAAGATGGAACCCGCGTGGCTGGAGGATTCGGGCAGGTCCCAGGAGAGCGTCGCCCAGTGCCTGATGTTCGCCCCGGACTCGGTCAAGCACGCCTTCACGGTGAAGTCCCAGTTGTCGGGCAAGGGGCCGCTGTAGGCGGGGTTGTCGATGGTCTTGGACGACACCTTGCAGCGCTCCACTGCGTATGCGGGGCTGCCCCCGGCAGTGGCCGCCGTGATGGTGGCCGCCACCAGTACCGCCGAGAGCCGCACGGCGGGGAGTGTCCTGAGCATGGGTGCGCCTCCGAGGGTCGAATGCCCAGGACAACGAGGCGATGCCGGGAAAGAAGCGTGCTGACGCGGGTGACGCGCGTGTAGAGCCGGTGACGGCGCCGATCGCCGTCACCGGCTACCTCAGGCAGGAGCCTCGAATCGAATCCCGTCGGTCATTTCCTGCGGCCTGGGTGGGAGAGCGCCTGCGCGAGCTGGTCGTGGTTCATGGACGAGCGGCCCGGGATGCCGGCCGCGGCCGCCTTCTCATACAGCTCCGCCTTCGTCAGCGCCATTAGCTCCCGGCCCTTGGCCGCCGGTCCGGAGCGCGCCCGCTTCTTCGCGGCCGGCCCCTTCTTCCCGCCCGCCGCCCGGGAGCCGGGCGAGGTGGCCTTGTCGCCGGTGTCCTTGGGGCTTCTGGCCCGCTCGACGCTGGCGCGCAGGGCCTCCATGAGGTCGACGGCACCGGTCGGCTCCGCCGCCGGTTCGGCCTTCTCCACCGTCTCGCCGGAGGCCTTCGCCTTCACCAGGGCCTCGACCTTCTCGCGGAAGGAGTCGTGGAAGGCCTCCGGCTCCCACTCCATGGCCAGGGCGTCGATCAGCTGCATGGCCATCTTCACCTCCGCCGCCGTCGCCTGGACCTTCCCCGGCAGGTCGGGCACCTCGGCGTGCGGATCGCGCAGCTCGTCGGCCCAGTGCAGCGTGTGGAGGGTCAACAGGCCCTCCGCCTCCTCCGCCTTCAGAGCGACCAGGTACTCACGCCCGCGCATCACGAAGGTGGCGATGCCGGCCTTGTTCGACTCGGCCAGGGCGCGCTCCAGGAGGGCGTAGACCTTCCCGTACTGGGCTCCCCGGGGCCCGAGGAAGTACGTCTTGTCGAAGAAGACCGGGTCGACGGTGTCCAGGTCGACGAAGCCCGCGACGTCGATCGACCGGGACCGGCCGGGGGCGATTTCGTCGAGCTCCTGCGGCTCGACGATCACATACTCGGCTCCGGTGTCGTAGCCCTTCACGATGTCCGCGAGGTCCACCTCGTCGCCGGTGCGCTCGTTCACGCGCCGATTGCGGATCCGGTCCGCGGTCCCGCGCTGGAGCTGGTGGAAGCGGATCGTGTGGCTGTCGGTGGCCGTGTAGAGACCCACCGGCAGGCTGACGAGCCCGAACCCCAAGACCCCCGTCCACACCGGTCTGGCCATCGCCCGCACCACCCTTCACGAGGTACACCAGGGCGTCTATCCACCCTGCGCCCCATCACCCCCACCGGCAACGCTGGCCCGGCCCCGAGACGCCGACCCCCTTCCGGCGGGACAGGGAAGCCCTCACCGGGGCCGTCAGGCCCCTTCCACCTCGCCGCGCTCCCGTGTCCAGGAGCGCACGGTGTGCTCGCCCTGGGGCCCGTCCTCGACCAGCTCGATGCGCACGTCGGCTCGGCTGCCGTAGCGGCCGATGAACCCCCGGAACTTCCTCTCGGCGGTCGCCTCGCTGTCCCAGGTGCCGGTGACGGCGGGGGAGGACGGCGGCCCGAAGCGCAGCCTGACATGGAACGGCACATGCGGATCATGAGCGGTTCACCTCCCCGCTGCAAGCCGCGCGAGACCGAGGACGGCCGCCGCCGCCCGGCTCCCTCACCACCCGCTGCGACACCGGCACGCCCTGTTATCGAAAAGATGTTCCGTCCCGGGTGGTATGCGGGTTACTGTCCCTGCACGCAAGATCCCTTCAGGGGGGAGCACCACATGCACGTCATCGAATCCGAAGCCCGCCCCGGGCGTCCGCCCGGCGTCACCCGCCCGGGCCCGGACGGACTCACCACCCGCCAGGCCGCCATCGTCGCCTTCATCGAGCAGACCGTCGCCCGCAAGGGCTACCCGCCCTCGATGCGGGAGATCGGCGAAGGCGTCCACCTGCGCAGTACCTCCTCCGTCGCACACCAGCTGATGGCCCTGGAGCGCAAAGGCTTCCTCTACCGGGACCCGCACCGTCCCCGCGCCTACCGCGTCCGCAGCGACCAGCACGCCGACATCCCCGACACCTCCGCGGGCACGGCGGCGGAGGCCGTCCAGGTCCCGCTCGTCGGCCGCATCGCCGCCGGCGCGCCGATTCTCGCCGAGGAGCTCGTCGAAGACGTCCTGCCAATGCCGCGGCACCTGGTCGGCGAAGGCCAGCTGTTCGCGCTGACGGTGGTCGGCGACAGCATGATCGAAGCCGCCATCTGCGACGGCGACATCGTCACCGTGAGGAAGGCCGACAGCGCGGACCACGGCGACATCGTCGCCGCCATGCTCGACGGCGAAGCCACCATCAAGCGCCTGCGCCGCGAGAACGGCCGGGTCTGGCTCATGCCGCACAACGCGGCCCATCAGCCGATCCCCGGCGACGACGCCGTTATCCTCGGCAAGGTAGTCGCCGTCCTCCGCGCGCTCTGAACCAGAACGCCCCGCCGCCCATAGGACGTCCCCCTCGGCACGGCGTCCCTCTGCACGAGCCCGGCACAACGCCGGCACGGACCAGCCCAACGACGGGACCCCGACTTGACCCTGATGCCCGGAGCACGCGTGCCGGGACGGACCTGGACGGTCCGCCTCACCGGCCACCTCGATCACACCGTGTCCGTCACCTGCAGCACCGCCGCGTGCCGGGTGCCACCCCGCTCGAAGGACGCCGCGAGCATGCGCCGCTTCGCCGCCGAGCACATCAAGGCTCACGGACGCCTCGCCGGCGCCCGCCCCAACGCCGCCTGCAGCTGCGGCAGCGCCGACTGCGCCCTCCACGAATCCCGCGTCCACTGCTCCGGAAGCAGCCTGCTGGTCCTCGTCCACAACCTGGCCGTCGGCCAGGTCTGGACACTGGCCGAGGTCTGCCAGACCTGCGCCCGGAACATCCCGCACATCACCATCCTGGCCACGGCCAAGCCGTCCGTCCCCACCCCCGCGGCCCCTTCCGCGGAGCAGCCGGCGCAGCGCACCGCAGTACCGGGCGGGTTCTCCTCACCGGAGGCCGCCCCCGACCCCTCACCGGGCCGGCGCCGGCCCCATCGTCCGCACCGTCCGAACCGGTCGCGCGGCTGAGACCGGAGCGGCGCGACCGCCGGGCCCTCCAAGCGGCGCCTGCTCAGTGGCCGCTGGATGAGCACGGCCTGGGTCAGCGGCGGGTGACGCCGTAGCCGGTGTCGTTGAGGGCGGCCGTCCAGACCTCCCGGCTGAACCACTTCGTGATGTCGGGCTGCATGGCGCTGATGGTGTCCATCCGTGCCTGCCAGTCGGTGCCAGTGGGCCGCTTGTCCTGGCAGCCGGTGCAGCCGTCCTCGCCGTGGATGTGGCCGGCCATCCAGGCGTTGACGGCGACGTTGACGATGACGCTGTAGAGGTCGCCGCCGCTCTCCTCCAGGGCGTCGGGGACACCCCCGAGGATGAGCGCCAGCTCCGGGTTGTCGACTGGCGGCATCGGCGCGCGCCCCACCTGGCCTGGCGTGCTGCTGGTCTCGGCCGCCTGCCGTTGCTGGGCGATGCTGGCCGCGAGGCCGGCCGGGTCGAAGTACCGCCAGGCGGAGCGCTCCTGGATCCCGAGCCGCTCGGCGACGGTGCGGATGTTCTGCTCGATGGTGTCGGCGACCGTACCCGGGCGGACCGTCACCCCGCGGTGGGCCAGCTGGGCCAGCGTCTCCGCGACCGCTTCCTTGAAGGCTTTGGTGTTCCTCATGAACGCCATCCTTCAGCAAGCGGGCAAGATCCACTGCGTCCGGTCAGTTCCCGTATCGGAGCCGCGGAGGCCGAGTTGAGGCCGCTGTGACCGTCTCGCCGGTTCAGCCGTCAGCCACCGGGTCGGCGGGTCCAGCCCGCGGTGAACGCCCTGAGCCGGTCACGCTGCCGCTCCTCTTCCGCGATGCAGGCGTCGAGCACGGCCTGATCGACGTGAGGGGCGACGGCAGCAAGGACCAGGCGCTGGAGCTCGGCGGGGTCGAGCGCCTCGACCTCCCACTGCACCGGGCGGCCGACATCGAGCCCATAGCGGTCGGCGAATCCGGCCCAGCGCGGGTCTCCGGCCTTCCCCGCAGCCGCCGGCAGGTCGTACTCGCGGACCTGGTCGTGGGTGAGCAGGACGCGCTCCGTGTGACTCCAGCAGGCTGTGCGGGCCACCCAGTCCCGTTCGATGTCGGCGCCCGACGCGTCGAAGTCACCAACGTAGAGCAGCACGGCCGGCCTTTCGTCGCGGGCCGTACGCTCGCGCACCACGTGGGCGTAGCTCTGGCTGCCGAATCCGCGGACGACGAGCACGGGGATGCCCGGGCGCGCGAGCCAGCCCGTGAGCTGCGCCCGCAAGGTGTCCTTCTCGCAGGCCACGTATACGGCGGTCGCCTGGCCGGCGGTCCGGTCCAGGGCGAACCAGTCGGGGGCCTCCCGCAGGAAGGTGCCAGCGTCCGGCCAGGCCGGTGGGACGTGGACCTCGCGGAGCGGGTCGATGAGGTCGGGGAACCTCTCCTCGCGGCGGGCCTGGGCGAGGCGGGCGGACAGGCGCCGGTACGTCGGCGCGGTGTGCGGGATCAACCCCTCGACCACAAGCCGGTAGTACGCCTGTCGGAGGGTGCAACCGCCGACCTCGTCGTAGCCGGTGACGATGTCGGCAGCACGGGCCACGATCCGCGGCCACTGGAGTCGAATCACACCGGTACATGTACCCCTTCGACCGGTCGACGGCGTGCTGACCCGACCGGCACGGTCGGATCGGGCGCCCCCGGCCCGACCCGGCGACCTTTTGCACAACCGTGATCCGGAGCGAGATGCGGGCCGCCGGCGGGAGAACGGTGCTCCGGAGGGCGACTTCCGCGCTGCACGGCTGCCAAGCGGAGACGATCGTGAGGGAAAGCCCGACAGAAAGCGCGGAGTCAGCTTCTCAACGTTGTACGCAGGCGTTTGACCAGCGCATTACTGCCCGGCAGGCTCATGGGAATCCCCCTCCGCCCCACCCTGTGAGGAGACCTTCCTATGGCCAGGAAGACCGCGTACACGCTCGTTGTGGAACTCGAACGGCAGGAGGGTGCCCCGGTCCCGGTTGCCGAACTGCTGCACGCGCTCCAGGACGAGCTGGACGACTTCGAGCTCTATGTGGACACCGACAAGGGCGATGCGCACTTCCACCTCACCGTGGCTGGCGTGCTCACCGCAGAAGACCCGGACAAGCGCGTCTAGCGACTCCGGCCCGCCCGAACCGGTCGGCTCTCTCCGATGGCGGCTGGCCGCGCAGCACCGGCCCGTCGGCAGGGCCGACTCAGGGGCCGGCGACCACGGAACGGATCCGGTCCAGGTGCTGCATGGTTTCCTCCCGGCCGTACACGGCCACGCAGCGGGCGACGGCAGACAGAGCGAAGACGGTGGCCAGCTGCGCGTCGTCCAGAGCGAGGCGCGGTGCTGCACCGTCGCCTGCGAGGGCCAGGACCGCCTCGGCGACGGCCGTCTCCATGGGCACGCTCTCCAGCCATTCGATGCCCGCGGGCCCCATCACCGCGCGGCGGTACGGGGAGAAGTCGGGGTCGGCGAGGACGGCTTCGGTCAGCAGCCCCGAGGTCTGCTGGCGCATGTAGGCGGCCGTGGTCGGGCACCCGGCGCCAGCCGCCGCAGCGGCCGCGATGGCGTTCGGGTCCGCGGCGAGGTACCCGCGCATCAGGTCCAGGGCGGCCGTTTCGCCGGTGATCTGCTCCGTGCTGGTGGTCATACCCGTCCAACGACGCAACGGCGCCGTGGGCGCGGCCACAAGGGCGCCGGCCCCCATGTGCTCCTGGAGCGCCCGGGACGGACCGCGGCCGCCCAACTCCCCGATTCCGCTGCAGATTGGGCCGATTGGAGCGTCTGACCAGCCCTGATTGTGAGTAATGCATGGTATAGTTATCTCGTTGGTCGGCGGTGGCAGTCGGCCAACAAGCCGAATCCACATCTCACTCTCCAGGGAGAGCCATGACCACGTCCGAAACGCAGGTCGCTACCTCCATCGCAGCAAAGAAGGAGGAAAAGGAGCCCGTAAAGCCGACCGCTAACTTCGCGGGAATCCACGCGGAGATCATCGACGCTCTGAATTTCGCTGAATTCGGAATTGCCCCGAAGGCGCAGCCGCCCGCTCAGCGCGGTGTGCTGATCGAGACCGGCAGCAACCGCATCGTCTTCAGCGCCTACGACTTCGACACCGCGGTGTCGGTCATGGTTCCGGCCGATACGCCCGCCGGGAAGGGCTCCTCGCTCCTCGACTTCCCGGAGCTGAAGAAGACGCTCGCGGCCATGGTCGCCGGGGAGACCAAGGCCGTTGCGGCCCAGACCCGCGTCTCGCTCGCCGGAGACCTGCTGGCCACCGAACACCTCACGGTGCCCATCACCACGTACGACATCAACGAGTACACCCAGCCGCTGGAGGCCGTGCCCGCCATGGCCACCATGGACGCGCAGGCCTTCCTCGGCCAGCTCAACCGCGTACTGCCCGCGGCGGGCAGCGACGACACGCTGCCCGTACTCACCGGCATCCAGGTCACGCTGGACGGCGAGACGCTCACCATGGCGGCCACGGACCGCTACCGCTTCGCCGTCGCGGAGGTCCCCGTCACCGCCACCGTGCAGCCGCCGGAGAAGCCGCTGGCAGCGCTCATCCCGGCCGCCACCCTCTCCGCCCTGGCCAAGCGACTGAAGAACCACGACGGTCCCGTGGGCATCGGCATCCTCGAAGACGACCACGCCGAAGGGGATCCCGTGGCCACCTGGCCTACCCCCCGCGCCACGCTGTCGCTGGGCGCCATCACCGTCACGATGCGCTCGCTGGACGGCGGCCTTCCCAAGTACAAGTCGCTGTTCCCCAAGACGTGCGAGACGTCGGTCCGGCTCGACCGCGCCACGACCGTCCGGGCCGTCAAGAAGTGCCAGGCCGTCCTGAACGCCAAGGGACTCAAGAACGTCCCCGTCATGTTCGCCTGGGACACCGACGGCAACCTCACGCTCACCCCCCGGCTGGACACGGCCGAAGGCGAGGCCCGCACCAAGGGCATGTCCCTCCCGACGACCATCACCCACGGCACCGGCGAAGGCCTGCGCGGCGGCGTCGCCGCCTTCAACCCGAGCTTCCTGCTGGACGCGCTCGGCACGTTCACCGGCGACACCATCACCCTGCACTTGGGCGAGATGAAGAGCGGGCAGATCAGCAAGCCCGGACTCTTCACCGACGGCCCCGAGATGGCTGGCCAGGGCTACAAGCACCTGTTGATGCACGTCCGCCTCTCCTGAGCGAACAACCACCCGCGGGGGTGGGGCGCGCCGCCCCACCCCCGACCCCGGCGGGGAGTGGCACCCCGCCGGCCCGAACACACCCACAGAGGAGGTACCCCCATGGCCTTGATGCTCGACTGGCGAGGAACCCCGATCACGCACCGCGCCCACGTCCTCTTCCCCCGGAAGTGGGGCCGCAGCGCCCACTCGACCGAGATGGTGGAAGGCGTAGTCCAGAGCTTCAGCCCCACCGGACGGATCACCGTCGACGTCCTTCGAACCTCCCGTCCGCGCGAGACCGGAGGAACCGGCCGCACCCGCTACGCGGTGCCAGCCCACAGCGTGACGGTCGTGCCCGATCCGGCCGGCCTGCGCACCGGAAACCCGGGTGACGCCGCACCGAGCCCAACACCCAGGCGCCCGCCCCAGCCGCGCCCCTTGAGCTCTTGACGGTCGACGGGACGCAGTACGGGCCCTACCCCGGACAGCCCACTACAGCGCCGCGATCCTCTTACGGCACCTACCTGTTCACCGGCGAGACCGCGCAGCGCATCGTCGAAGACCTGCACCGGGACAACTGCGGCCTCACGGCAGCGTTCGAGTACGACGGCACGCTCACGTTCACCTGGGACGCGACCTACCGGGACGAGCCCGGCGCCGAGAGCGTCACCCCGGACGCCCAGGGCCGCTACGCGATCGGCGGATTCTGGCCCTGGGACAACTGGCCGGAGACCGGCGGGGCGACGCCCCAGCCCTGACGCTCCACCCGACGCGGCTCAGGCCCCTGCCCGTGGAAGGACTCGTCTCGGTCCGCCACGGGCAGGGCCCGGAGCGGGGCGCGTCCAGCACGCGCCGGCAGCCCGCGGGCGGCCGGGACGGCGCCCCAGTCCGCGACGGCCGGCGCGCCGTCCACCGGCCTGCCCGACCGGCTCCGGCTTCACCCACAGGAGTGAATTCACCCCTCGCGTACGCGGGCGGGGACCTGGCGGTGCGCCCCCAACTGCCGCTCAAAACATAGCCATTGACAGAAAATGGGATCTTTCGCAATCTTTCGGGCGTGGCTCCAGACGGGGGCCCGGAGAGGAGTTCGTGATGGGCAAGCAGCGGGAGTTCTACGACGAGCAGGCGGCGGCCGGCAGGCTCGGAGTCCCGGTGGCCGCCTGGCGGTGGGCGGCAGGGTCCGGACTGGTCCCGCCGGCGGACGCGGGGCCGGGCCAGTGGTCGCGGTCCGCGGTCGACGCGACGGACGCGGAAGGCGTCCGCGCCGCCCTGCGCGGGCCGATGGCCGCGGGGCAGGCGGCGGATCGGCTGACCGAGGCCCTGGGCCAGCCGCTGCCGAGGTGCCGCCCGCGGGTAACGGCTGCAGCGGTCGGACACCTGGTGAAGGCCGGCCTGCTGGTCTGGCTCGGCGGGGAAGCGGCGTGCCCCGACGTCCACCCGGACCAGCTGGCCGCCCTCGCCCGCCGCCGAGACCTGCCCGCGCTGCTCGACCGCCACGTCCCCCTCGGCCCGGACCAGGCCGCGGTCCGCCTGGGCGTGCGCAGGGTCGACTACGACCAGATCGTCAGGCTCGGATGGATCGCCCCGGCGGGCTCCGTGGTGATCGACTACAAGTCCCACGGCGGCTGGACCAAGATCCCCCTCTACTCGGGAGTCGATCTCGCCCTGCTCCCGGTCCTGCGGCCCGGAGTGGACTGGGAAGCGCTGCGCACGGTGCCCCCCGGCCGCCGCTCGCCGCTCGCGGGCCTCGCGCCGGTCGCACCCGGGCGAGACGTGGTGCTGCTGGCAGAGGTGGCGAGGATCGCCCGAGTCGGCCGCGCCGCAGTGGTGAACTGGCGCCGGCGGCACGCCGACTTCCCGGCCCCGGTCGGCGGGACGGACATCCACCCGGAGTTCGACCGCCGCGCGGTGGCCACCTGGCTCCTCGACCACGACAAGATCGAGATCCCTTCACAGATCCCGCCGGCCATGCTGCTCCTCGACGGCACCGAAGGCCCGACCAGGCTCCGCCTCGACGGCCCGCTGCTGCTCCTGGCGGACGACGCCGAGGACGAGGATCAGCTCTCGGGCTGGACCACCGACGACGACGCCGACACGCTGGCCAAGCTCACGGCCGGGGAGTTCGGAGCGTCGCTGCGCAGGCTGACCGTGCCCGGAGCGGCCCCGCTGGCGGTGCCCGGCGAGGTGCGGGTGATCGACCGGTTCAGGACCGGATCGGGCGGACTGAAGGTGACCCTGGCGTGGCCGGCTGCCCTCCGGGGCGCCGCCTCGGACAGGCAGGCGGGCGGAGTGGTGCGCCACGGCCTCGCGTACGCGGGATCGGGAGAGGCCTGCCCGTGCAAGCGGCACGCCTGCGGCGGCGTTGTTCCCGTCTCCTGGTGTGCAGAGCACGGCGCGTCGGCCGAGCCGGTCCTGGAATGGCACCCGGGCGGTGGAATCCGGTGCGCTCACCTGGCCCGCAGCCGGAGCGCTGCCGCCGCAAGCGCCCCGTCCGGGGTCTGATCAGGCGGTGGGCCGGGGCAGCGGGGCCCCGACGGAGCGGACGCCAGCAACTTCAGCCACCCAGTAGGTGCACACCACACCCCGAAAGTGATGCATGCATGGTATAGTTATCGCAATGGTTGGTGGTGGCAGCCGACCAAACCGAAGACACGACCGAGAGGACCGCAGATGACCATGGCGCCGATGGATCAGTTCTACTACTCGCCCGGCAGCGAATACCCGTTCTCCATCTCGGACATCGCGCGCCGAGCGGTGAAGCTCCTCGGTGACGACTGGCACGCCGAGTCTGGCTACTGGGGAGTGACCGGCGAGATCACCACCCGGGACGGCGCCCGTTTCATCGTGGGCGTGGACCACGAGGGAGACCTCTACGTCCACGCGGACAAGAACGCCGAACCGACCTTCCTCCTGGAGTACTTCGACTGCACCAGCGCCTCGGACGGCCTGGAAGAGGTCACTAACCGCGTCGTCGCGGTCATCCTCGACATCGCCTGACCTACGCCCCTCACCCCGCCCCGGGCGTCAGAAACGCCCGGGGGTAGGCCTACGAAGGAGCCTTCCATGAGCACCATTCCCGCGAACTGCCTGGCACGCAACGACCGCGTGATCATCAGCAGCGACGAGATGCCCTACCTCGTGGACGCGGTCGCCGATACCCCTGCCGGTGGGGTCCGGGTTACCTACTCCAGCGGCGACATCGTCGAGTACGCGGCCGGCGAGGAAGTCGCGGTCGTCGGCTGACCGGACGCGGTGAAGGCGTGCGGCGCAGGCCCCGCCTTCACGCGCTCCCCGTACCGGCCGGACTCCGGCTGGGTAGCGCCGCGCCAGCCACTTGAGCCTCGGCGCCGGGTTCGCCCGCCAGCGCTTCCCGCCTCGGCCTCGGCCCCGGGGGCGGCGATGTCGCGTCCGGTTCCTGACCTGAGGCCTTCCCGTGGGCGAGGTTCCCACCCCAAGTGACAGATACGTGTTATGGTTGTCTCGTTGGTCGATGGTGGCAGTCGGCCTTCTCCCGAATCCGTATCTCGCTCCAAGGAGACACCCCGTGAAGAAGCCCGTTCTTTGCTGCGCCACCCACGTGTGGGCTGGCGATGTGGACAAGGCCACTGAGCACTACGCCGCCTACCAGGAGGCCAATGCGGCAGGCCTCGACAGGATCGCCGACCGGCTCGAAGCCCGCGATGCGATTGGGGATTCGCAGGAGGCGAAGGAACTGCGTGAGAACGCTGCCGCCAACCGCGAGGACGCCGCACGGGCCCGCAGCGCCGAGGGCCGGGAGCACCTCCGCCGCACCGGCCTGTGGCTCACCCCCTCGTGTGTTCGCCGGACTTGCGCCGAGGCCTGACTACGGGTGTTCCGCTCGCCCCTGAGGCCCGTCCGGCTATCGGGGGCGGTTGGGCAACGGTGCCGGAAGTGGTCGGGTGGTGGGGTGTTTTGACGGTGTGTTGGTTGTGTGGGGGAGGCCCGGAAGGACCTCTTTCTCTTTTTCAGAGTGGCTTCCTATTCGTTTC
>NZ_JAGGOY010000053.1 GCF_018614095.1 Streptomyces sp. ISL-87
CCGGTTTGCCACAACGCACTTAAGGATCCCAGACGCGTGGGACCTTCGCTGGTGGGTTGATCGGGGCCGTTTTGTGGTGCGGGGCGATGGCTACGGCATCGGCTGGATCGAGTGTGGGCTGCGGCCAGAGCCGGTGCTCGGCTCGTCTGACGCCGAAGTTGGACATCTTGCGTTTGACGACGCGGGCGTTTGAGCGCCGGCGGCGTAGGGGCAGCAGGTGGCGGGCTATCTCGCGCAACCCGTCTGTGAGGGCTGCCACCAGGCGGTCAGGGGGAAAAGGCCGCCTGCGCGGTGACTTGACGTCGGGCGAGGCGGAGGGTGCGGGTGAAGGAGAGCCGGTCGGTATCGGTGCCGGCGCCTTCGGCGGCGGTGTGCATGAGCTGGCGGATCGCATGGTGGACGAGCAGGTGGCCCCAGACCTCCTGCTCGACGCCGTCGGGCGAACGGGAGCGCAGGACCTGGGCGGGGCCGCGCTGGTGGGTCTTCAGCTCGTCCAGCGTGGTCTCGATCTCCCATCGCTCGTTGTAGAGGGCCGCCAACTCTGTTGCGGGTGCTGCCTCGTGGTCGAGGATGGTGGTGATCAGCCGGTACGGGACGGTGTGCTGCGGGCGGCCGGGGTCGTCCAGGGTGTACTCGATGACGCGCACGGCGGTCGCGTCGGCGCGCTTGCGGTCGCCCGCGGCGGCGATGTCGGACAGGTAGGAGCCGTCGGGAAGCTCGCGCCGCACGGGCAGGACGGCGTTGGACTTGATGCGCCACAGCAGGTCGGCACCGCCGGCCGATGCCGCCCGCCACTGTTCCAGGCCGGCGAAGCCCCGGTCGGCCATCAGCAGGTCACGGGGCCCAAGGGCATCGAACAGCTCCCGCGCGATCACGGACTCGGCGGTGGTGAACGGCCCCAGAGCGGCGTGGGTGATCGCGTGCGTGCCGCACTCGGCCAGCGCCACCACCCGTACCTGCGGGAACGCGGACCGCTCGCCCCGATGGGTCTTGGGACGGCCGAACCGCGCGTCGTTCTCCTCGCTGTCCGGCACATCGAACGTGGTCCCATCGACCGCGACCAGACGCCAACGCCCGTACCAGGCACCGGCAGTTGACTCGGTCGCCACAGGCCCAGCGGTCTGCTCGAACAGCGCCTTGAGCGGCTCCGGTCCGAGCCTGACCCGGGCCCGGGAGATCGCACCAGGCGTCGGCACCTGCCACGACCCCGACCAGCGCCGCGCCCACGCGAGGCCCTCGGTCAGCAGCCGCGCGACCTCCTCATAACCCTGACCGGAGAACAGGCACATCGCCAGCACGAAGTAGACGACCACTCGCGGAGGCAGCAACCGGCTGCGCTGCCCGGATTTCCCGGATTCTTCCACGATCTGGTCCACGAGATCCGGCGGGAACGTACGCGTCAGCAGTCCAATCGCGATCCGATCAGACAACCGCTCGTCCGTTTCCGGCTTGACCTGTCCAGGGCGTGGCATCCAGGCACCTCCTGAACAGGCAGCCTACCAGTCAAGATCCTTAAGTCACTGGTATTGCTTCTAGGCCCGCGAGATCCTCGTCCATGGGGTATTCATATGCGTTGCCGTGACCGAAGTCCTTCGTGTTGGAGCTGACGAAGTAGACGGTCTCATCGGGGTGTTCTCGCGCGTATTCGACCGCCGACAACCAGATAGCGGCGTCCCGTCCGCCGATCTTCACCGTTTCTTTCCCTGCCGTGACGCTCTTGCAGGGCGGGAGGATGTTGGCCTCCCTCCTCAAGGCTTCGCGCAGAGTGCTCTGACTCGTGGCGATGACCTCGACGATCGAACCGTATTCCTCGCGCCAGTGCTTTCTGACAGCTTCGGGATCGAACGCCTCAAGCTGTGGGGGAACCTCCCAGCCGGCAACCTCTGCGAGCGCCTTGTGGGCCTTCTCGGCCGCCCCCCGCTGCTGCCGGTACTTCACCACCTGTTGAGCCGTCACTTCTTCCATCACGGCCCAAGGAACCGCGATCCTCTCAACCTCCAACTCGCGCATCATCCGAAGAAGATCGGCGGTGCTGCTGCCCAGCCCGCAGCTGCCGAGGATGCACGTGTCCAAAATGATCAAGACGTGTCCCAGTTCGTCGACACCTGATGGCGCACACCACGATCCCAGCCCGACGCCGCTTCGGTGGGCATTTTTCGCTCTCTGGAGGTAACGCAACCTGGCCCTCCGCAGACTCGCCCGCCGCACCGTAGTAGTCGCGGTGGGCTTCAAGGGCGTCGGCCAGGGCCAAGTTGAAGCTCTCCTCGTCGCCTTCCACGAGCTGCGACAAGAGGACCGCGGGCGGGGGGGAAGAAGCCCCAGCCCTTGGCCTTCTCGGCCTCCCGCAGCGCCCGCTCCATCGCCGACTCGGGATCCGCGCCCCTCAGGTAGGCGTGGAGGGTCTCCCGGTACGCGGTGAAGGCTGAGCCGTCCTTGACGGCAATCGCGGGGCCGGCGAGGACCGCATGCTGAACCCCTGTACCCACTCCTGCGCAGATGCGGCAGCGCTGCGGCCCGGCCCCGGTCCCTGAACCGGACCGAAGGGCCGATCGTCTCCTACACGGCGTTCAGTGACCCGGACGGCAACGGCTGGACTTTGCGGCAGCTCCCCGGCCGAGCCCTGTCGTCTTCGAGACCAGGGCAACTCATCGACCTCGAAAACGCCGTCGACTGTCACCAACACCGGCCCGGCGAGGCCGAGGAGATGCGTCGCCCGACACGGGCGGCGACCGGCGGCTACGTTGTCGCCCGTTCCGCGACACCGATGACGGAGGATCGCCGCGTGCAGACCCGTTTAGCTGAGGACGCCGGCAAGCGAGTGGTGTGGGGGGTATCCCTCGTCCTGATCGCGGTCACCGCGCTCCTCGGGGGAGCGCCCGGGGCCGCCACGGCGACGACCCTCGCCGCGCCACCGGTTCCCGTCCTGTCCTGGGGGCCCTGCGAGCGAGCGGACGCCGTCGGCCCGGGGGACGGGTTCGAGTGCGCGACCGCCCGAGTACCTCTGGATTACCGTCAGCCCACCGAGCGTACGATCCCGCTCGCGGTCACCCGGCGGCTCGCGGCCGACCAGGCCCACCGCACCGGTGTCCTGGTGCTGCACCCCGGCGGACCGGGCAACTCCGGCGTGGACTTCGCCCGTAACAGCCACGACGCGCTCCCCGCCTCCCTCCGCGACGCCTTCGACGTCGTGGGGTACGACATGCGCGGTGTGGCGCGCAGCGGACAGGTGGAGTGCTGGAACGACAAGGAGTACTCCGCCGCCGTCGATGCCGCGCGGGGCGTGCCCGGGCCTGGAGCTCTGCAAGACGCCGTCCGGCAGGGTCTCGACTTCGCCACCGCCTGTTAGGAACGCGCCGGAGACCTGGTGCCGTTCATCGGCACCGCGTCGAACACCAAGAACATCGACCTGCTCCGCCAGGCCCTCGACGAGGAGACGCTCTCCTTCTACGGCCGTTCTTTCGGCAGTTACATCGGCACCGTCTATGCCACGCAGTTCCCCCGGCGGGTCCGCGCCATGGTCCTGGACGGGGCCTACGATCCGCGTCGCTACGCCGACGTGCCGTACGCCTACGACGCGGGGCAGTTCGTCGCTCTGGACACGGCGGTCGGGCGGTTCCTGGACTGGTGCGCGCAGAATGCCACCGCTTGCGGATTCGGCGAAGGCTGGCCGCGGCAGGCCTTCGAGCAGCTCAAGCGGTCGCTGGACGCCGACCCCGTGATCACCGCCAGCGGACGCCCGGCCACCGGCTACACGCTCGCCTACCGGCTGATGTTCAACATCAACGCGGGCAAGGAGATCTGGCCCTACCTGGGACAGGCCCTGCGGGCGGCCCAGGCACACCAGGGTTCGTTCCTGCTGTCACCGCCCTCCCTCGGGTCCTTCGACTTCCTCAACGTCAACCTGGCCGTGGAGTGCGCCGACCGTGTCTACCCGGCCAGCCACCTGCTCCTGGGCACGCTGGTCAGTGCCCACGTCGCGGAGTGGCCCGCACTGCGGCGGGACCATCGCGCGGGGAGCGGCACCCCCGGAGTGGGTGCCGCTCGGCGGTGGGGCGCGAGCCCGGCTACTGGAGGGTGTAGACCCGGCGGAGGCCGTTGTCGCTGATTGCGGAGATGGAACCCGGGTCGACGGTCTGGGACATGACCGTGCCTTCGGCCCAGCCGTTGCCGCCGTCGAACTCGCGGAGGCGGCCCTGGGAGTCGACGGCGTAGATCAGCCGGACGCCGTTGTGGATCACCGCCGAGACGGTGCTGACCGTCGTGGCCGACACCTGGGAGTTGGACCAGCCCGCTCCCCCGTTGACCTCGTACACTCTCCCGTTCTGGACGGTGTAGAGCATCCGGGTGCCGCTGCGGTTCACCGCCGACACCGCGGTCACCTGGCTGGTCGAGGGCAGCGGGGAGTCCGACCAGCCCGCGCCGCCGTTCACCTCGTGGACGACTCCGTTCTCGACGACGTACACGAGCCGGACGCCGTTGAGGCTGATCGCCGAGACCGCCGTGACGGGCGCGGTAGTGGGTATGAGGCCCATGGCCCAGCCGTTGCCGCCGTCCAGTTCGTACAGACGGCCGTCGCGGATGACGTACACCAGCCGGACGCCGTTGTGTTCCATCGCGCTGACCGCGCTGATGTCCCCGCCGGTGGGAATGTACCCGTCACCCCAGCCGGTGGCGGCGCTGCGCTCATGGAGCTGGCCGTTCTGGATCGAGTACACGATGCGGTATCCGTTGGACATCATCGCGCTGACCGCAGACATCGAAGCCCCGGTCACGGTCCCGTCCTGCCAGCCCGAGGACAGGCCGCTCACCTCGTGCAGACCGGCGCCCAGACCCACGGGGGCGATGTACGCGCTCGCGTGCTGTCCTCCCGCGTTGGTCCCTTGGCGCCAGTTCCAGCTGGTCCGCTGAACGGTGTTGCTCTCGTTGCCGCCAACCGTGGTGACCGTGTCGCCCGAGACGGCGACGACGACGTTGACGTGGTCCGCGTAGGTGCCGTCGCTGTTGAGGTTGTAGACGACCGCGTCACCGACGTTCGGTGTCTGGTCGACGGTGTTGTGCCGCACGCCGTACTGGTAGAAGTCCTTCGCGCTGATGCCGAGGCCGCCCAGATCGGTCACGCCGGCCTGCCGCCAGACCCAGGTGGCGAACACCGCGCACCAGCCTCCGCCGGGGCAGTCTCCGTAGTACGAGCAGCTGTGCGGCTGATTCGCCTCCTGGTTGGCGACGCGGGCGATGTCCCCGGTGGTGGCCGCTTGGGCGGCCGGGGCCGCCGTCAGTGCCGTGGCGAGCAAGGCCAGCATGCCGAGGACTATGGTGAACAGGCGGTTCAGCAGGGGTGGTTTCACGAGCTACTCCTCCATCGGGCAGGGCGCTTCGGGCGCTGGTGGAGAGACTCTCGTGGGGCGCTGTAAAACCACTGCAAGAACTCAGGAAGAGCGGGGGGCGCGGGCAGCGGTTCGTGCGGACAGCTCTGCGTACTCACGCGCGCCGAACTCGGCGAATACCAGCAGAGCTTGTTCGCGGCACCGAGCCGCCGCAGCGTGGTCGCCGGTGGCCTCGTGTACGTCGGCCAGGTCTCGCCGGGCGCGGGCGCAGAAGAGCGGCAGGTCCAGACCCTCCCAGATCCGGAAGGCCGCCATGAGGTGCCGTTCGGCCGCAATGAAGTCGCCTTCGGCCAGAGCCAGTTCGCCGAGCGTGCGCAGCACCAGCCCCTCGCCGAGCGGGTCGCGGTGGTCGACGCATTCCCGCAGGGCCGCTGCCAGGATGCCCCCGGCGCTCCGGGTCTCGCCGAGCCGAATGCGCGCCTTGACCAGCGCCTGGTCGGCATATGCGGCCATGAGCCGGTCGTCGAGCCGGCGGAACATGATGCCGGCCTCGGCGCAGAGGTCGGAGGCCGTGCGGTAGTCCCCGGCGGCCCGGTACACCAGGCCGCGCGTGCGCAGGGCAAGCGCCTCCCCTCGTACGCTGCCGATCCGCCGGTAGGCCGCGAGGGACTCGGCGAGCAGTCCGTGGGCCGCGGGGTAAGCCCCCTCCTCCAGGTAGACGGAAGCCGCCAGGCGGGCCGTGTGCCCGATTCCCGCGTGGTCACCGAGATCCTTGAACGTGTGCAGGGCCCGGGTCAGTTGATCGCGTGCGACGGCGAACCGTGCGCGTTCCCTGTTCACGGAACCGAGACCGGACAGCACCGCGGCCACGCCGCGGGTGTCGCCGGCGGATTCGAGGAGAGGCAGGGCGTGGCGGAAATGCCGCTCGGCGTCGGTGTACCGGTCCTCCTCGTAACGGAGTTGCCCAAGGCCCGTCAGGACGCCGGCTTCCGCCGCGTGGTTTCCCGCCTGGCGGGCAGCGGCAAGGGCCGTGGCGTGCACACGGTCCCACTGCTCGAAGCGGTTGCCGACGGCGTACGCGGAGGCGGCGAGCGCGGTGGCCAGTTGGCAGGCGGCCGTGTCCAGTCCGAGTGCCGCGGCCTGTTCCACTGCGGCCACCAGCGCCCGTTCCTCCACCGCGAACCAGGCCAGCGGGTTGGCGGTCGCCGCGGCGGCCGCCTGCTGGAACGCGATCGGGAACACCGTACGGGTGGTCGGGGGAGGTACGGCTCCCGAGGGCTGGGCGGCCGCGGCACGCCCGACGAGCGCCAGCCACCCGTCGAGTACACGGCTCATGGCGGCGGATCGTTCTGGCATCGTCTGGGTCCCCTCGGCCTGTTCAGAGGCGTAGAGGCGCAGGAGGTCGTGGAGCCGGTAGCGGGGTGGCTGCACCGGGGTGCCGTAGCCGGTGCCCGTGTGCTGGAGGGCGCTGTGAGCGGTTGCGTCGGCGTAATGTCCGAAAGGTTCCAGGAGTTGGGAGTCCACGAGGCGTTCGCAGACCTCCTCGGCGACCCGTTCCGGTACGTCCAGCAGGAGGGCGAGCACCCATCCGGCGAAGTCCGGCACGCCGAGGAGGCCCAGGCGGGCGAAGGCCGTACGGGCTTCGGGGTCGAGGGCGCGAAAGCTGAGGTGGAAGCAGGAGCGGACCTCAAGGTCACCGGCCCGCAGTTCGTCCAGGCGTCGTCGTTCGTCGGCCAGCCGGTCCACCAGGGCCGCGAGCCCCCAGTGGCTGCGGGTGGCGAGCCGGGCCCCGGCGATGCGGACGGCCAGCGGCAGGTTCCCGCACAGCCGGACCACCTCGGCAGCGGCGCCCGGCTCCTCGGCGACCCGGTCCGTACCGGCGGTGCGCGCCAGTAGTTCCACGGCGGCGGAATCGGAGAGCACACCGAGCTCGATCCGGTTCGGTCCGACGAGTCCCGCCAGCCGGTTCCTGCTGGTGATCACCACTCCGCAGTCGGGGTTTCCGGGCAGCAGCGGTCTGATCTGGGCCTCGTCCACCGCGTCGTCCAGCACGAGCAGCATTTGCCGGCCGCCCAGCTCGCTGCGCAGTCGGGCGGTCCGGGCCTCGAGCCCCTCGGGTATCGCGGCATCCGGCGTGCCGAGGGCGCGCAGGAAACCGCCGATGGCCTCACCGGGCGGGACGGACGGCCCCAGGGTCCCGCGCAGGTCCACGTACATCTGGCCGTCCGGGTAGGCGCGGGCCAGCCGGTGTGCGGCGTGGACCGCGAGTGCGGACTTCCCCACTCCGCCGCTGCCGGACACCAGCCACACGGGTTCGGCGGCGCTCAGCCCTCCGACAAGTGCGGCAAGCTCCCGATCCCGGCCCACGAAACCACGAACGGCCGGGGGCAGTTGGGCTGGAGCCGGTAGGGCCGGAGCCGGTTGGGGAACCCCTGCCGGTGCGGACTCCGGTGGTGGCGACACGGTGCGGGGGTCCGCGGTATCGGGCTCGCCGCGCACGATCAGCTCGTACAGGCGCCGTAGTTCCGGGCCGGGGTCGACCCCCAGCTCGTCGGCGAGTAGCCGACGCCCCTCGTGATAGACCTCGAGGGCCTCAGACTGCCGGCCGGTCCGGTAGAGGGCACTGATGAGCTGAGCCCGGAACCGCTCCCGCAGGGGCGCCTCGGCAACCAGCGAAGAGAGTTCGCCGACGAGGTCGCCTGCCCGTCCGAGGGCCAGGTCGGCGGCGGTCCGTGCTTCCAGGGCGGTCAGCCGCAACTCGGCCAGGTGCTGCGCCTCGCCCCGCAGCGCCCCGCCCGTCCCGTCCAGCGCGGTGCCGCGCCACAGGCTCAGCGCCTCGCGGAGCAGACCGGCGGCGCGTACCGGGTCTCCGGACGCGAGCGCGCCCCGGCCCTGCCCGGCGCGTTCCTCGAACAGCGCGATGTCCAGACGATCGGCGGGTACGTGGAGGGCGTAGCCCGGAGGGCGGGTCTCCAGGAGCCCGTTCACTCTCAGCGCGCGGCGCAGCGAGGAGACGTACGTCTGGACGAGCGCCCGCGCGGTGGACGGCGGCTCCTCGCTCCACACCTGGTCGACGAGGCGGTCCACGGACACGACACGCCCTCGTGCCAGCATCAGGGCGGCGAGCAGGGTCCGCGGCTTCGGCCCGCCCAACGCCAAGGACTTTCCCTCACGGACCACTTCGACCGGTCCGAGCAGTCGGAACTCCATCGCTTCCCCCGAGTGTGACGATGCCGGGCGCAGTCTACGGTGGGTCTGTCAAACGAACGGTGTATCTCGGGTTGTTGAGGGTTACTGACGGGCTGCGGAGAGTCGGCCGTCGAAGGTGATGTCGAAGGCGTTCAAGGCTGTCTTCCAGCGCATGGTCCAGCGGGCCTGGCCCTTGCCGGTGGGGTCGAGCGACATGATCGCCATGTAGACGCACTTCAGGGCGGCCTGCTCGTTCGGGAAGTGGCCGCGGGCCTTGACCGCCCGCCGGATCCTGGCGTTGACGGACTCGATCGCGTTGGTGGTGCAGACGATGCGGCGGATCTCGGTGTCGAAGCGGAGGAAGGGAGTGAACTCCTCCCACGCGTTCTCCCAGAGCCGCACGATCGCCGGATACTTCTTGCCCCACGCGTCGGCGAACTCGGCGAACCTCTCGAGTGCGGCCTCTTCTGTCGCCGCGGTGTAGACGGGCTTGAGGACCTTCGCGATCTTGTCCCAGTCCTGGCGGGCCGCATAGCGGAAGGAGTTCCGCAGCAGGTGGACCACGCAAGTCTGCACGACCGTCCTCGGCCAGACCGTCTCGACCGCGTCGGGCAGCCCCTTGAGCCCGTCGCAGACCAGCATCAGGACGTCGTTCACGCCGCGGTTCTTGATCTCGGTGAGGATGTGCATCCAGTGCTTGGCGCCTCGCCGCCGTCGCCGGCCCACAGCCCGAGGATGTCCCGCCGGCCCTCGGCCGTGACGGCCAGGGCCACGTAGACGGGCCGGTTCGCCACCGCGCCGTCGCGGATCTTCACGTGGATCGCGTCGATGAAGACCACCGGGTAGACGGCGTCGAGGGGCCGGTTCTGCCATTCGGCCATGCCCTCGAGGACCTTGTCGGTGATAGTGGAGATCGTCTGGCGGGAGACTTCGGCGCCATAGACCTCGGCCAGGTGGGCCTGGACCTCACCGGTGGTCAGGCCCTTCGCGGAGAGCGAGATGACCATCTCGTCCACGCCGGACAGACGCTTCTGCCGCTTCTTGACGATCTTCGGCTCGAAGGAACCCTCGCGGTCGCGGGGCACGGCTATCTCGACCGGGCCGACATCGGTCAGCACGGTCTTGGCGCGGGTTCCGTTGCGGCTGTTCCCGCCGTTCTTTCCGGCGGGGTCGTGCTTGTCATAGCCGAGGTGGTCGGTGATCTCGCCCTCGAGGGCGGACTCCAGGAGCCGCTTGGTCAGCTGCTGCAGCAGCCCGCCCTCGCCGGTCAGCTGAAGGCCCTCGGCCTGAGCCCGACCCACCAGCTCATCAATCAGCCGATCGTCCACAGACTTCGAACGCACCGCCTCAGACGGCTCGACGGTCTCAACCTCGGTCACGTTGTCGCTGGTCTTGTGTCCTGAACATGAAAG
>NZ_JAGGOY010000054.1 GCF_018614095.1 Streptomyces sp. ISL-87
ATACCGACCCACGCTCCTAGCCCCTAGCCCCTAGCCCCTAGCCGCCACTTCTGTCACATCAGCTCGGCCCGGACCGCGTCGCGGGGGCCGGGCCGTTCTGCTGCTCCAGCGGCCGGCCCACGAGGAGGTTCCACCGCCCGGACCGCCCGGTGAGGGTCGTCACCGTGTCAGGGCGTACGTCGAGCCGCCAGAAGGCCGCCGCGGGCAGCTCCAGGGCGTGCACCACGGCCGCCCGGACGACGGCCTGTTCGACCACCGCGCGGTGCGTACCCGGGGCCAGGACGGCCAGGTGCGCGCCGACGCGGGCGGTCAACGCGTCCAGGGACTCCCCGCCCGGGGGCGCGTACGAGGGATCCGTGAGCCATCGCCCCACCGCCGCCGGGTCCTCGGCGGCCACCTCGTCCAGGGTGCGGCCGGCCCACGCGCCGGTGTCCGCACCGCGCAGTCCGTCATGTCCGGGGCACGGTTGCCCGGAGCCGAAACGGCCCTGACGGGCGGCTAGATCGAGGGCCGGTGTGACCAGTTGGACGCGTACGACAGGCATGAGAGGAGGGTAGGGCGCACGCCCAGCGCGTGAGACAGCGGCCACACGCCGTGGTGTTCCGGCCACGCGCGCGGTACGGTCTCGGACGACAATGACGAAGGTATGACGGAAGTACCGGTGAGAATCCGGCACGGTCGCGCCACTGTGAATCCTCCCGCTCCACCATGGGGAGGTAAGTCAGACCCGCCACCTTCGTCAAGAGCACCACTGACCGGGACGCGTGTTCCCTCTGGAGGTTCTGCCATGGCTCAGTCCGCCGTGACCGCGACGGCTCCCGCCGCCGTTGCCCCGATTTCCCTTTCCGCACTGGCCCCTTGGGCCGTGTTCGCCGCCGTCGTGACGCTGGTCCTGCTGTACTTCGTCGGCATCGAGCAGGGCGCCACCGCCGTCTTCGAGGGCGAGACCGTCCACGAGTGGCTGCACGACGGCCGTCACCTGCTCGGTTTCCCTTGCCACTGATCTCGGTTTCGATCCACGCAAGGGACCCTGAAAAGTGAACTCCATTTCCCCCCGTGTGCTGTTGGTGCGCGGCATGCTGGCCGGTCTGCTGGCCGGCGTGGCCGCGTTCCTCGTCGCGTACCTCCTGGGTGAGGCCAAGGTGGACGCGGCGATCGCCATCGAGGAGGCGGCGGCCGCCGCAGGACACGACCACGGCGAGGAGGCCCCGGTCAGCCGGGCCCTCCAGGCCACGGCCGGCCTCGGTACCGGCGTCCTGCTGTACGGCGTCGCGCTCGGCGGCATCGCCGCGCTCGTCTTCTGCTACGCCCTGGGCCGGATCGGCCGCTTCGGTCCCCGGGCCACGGCCGCGCTGGTCACCGGGGGTCTGTTCGTCACCATGACCCTGGTGCCGTTCTTCAAGTACCCCGCCAACCCGCCGGCCGTGGGCGACCCCGACACGGCCACCCGGCGGACCATCCTCTACCTGCTGATGATCGCCCTGAGCGCGCTGCTGGCCGCGGGCGCGCTGATCCTGGGCCGGCGCCTGGCGCCGAAGCTCGGCAACTGGAACGCCTCGGTCGTCGCCTCGCTCGCGTTCATCGCGGTGATCGGCGTCTCGTACGCGTTCCTGCCCGGCATCAACGAGGTCCCCGCGGACTTCCCGGCCGCGCTGATCTGGCAGTTCCGGCTCGCGTCCCTGGCCATCCAGGCCGCGCTGTGGACGACTTTCGGCCTGGCCTTCGGTTATCTAGCCGAACGTGCCCTTGTGCCGGGTGTCGCCACCAAGGAGGCTGTGCAGCCGACGGGTTGACGACAGAGGGCCGGGAGTACATGCAGACCGCGATCTGTGAGTGGCGGGGCTGGACGGGCGCTGCCCCGTTCTGGCTGAACTCCGTGCTGCTGCTCCTGGCCCCTTTCACCGCCGTCACCCTGGTCGCCCAGATCGGCGTCATCACCGCCTTGGCCGCCCTCGGCGGCCTTGCCCGCCACCTCTGGTTCGGCGACCACGGACACCCGGCGATCCACCTCGCCGCCGTGCTGATGGGCGCGGCGGTCGTGGTGGTGTGACACCGTCGTGGTGGTGTGACACCGCCGCCACCGGGGCCACCGGGGTCATCGGGGCCCCGCAGCGGTCTCTCAGCGGGCGGACCACCCGTTCGGCGGTACGCCCGCCATCCCCCCGGCCGGGGGCACCGCACCCGCCGCCATCTGCGAAGACACTCCCGCGCTGACACGACACACCCGTGACGCGCCGTCAGTCTTCAGTGTTTCCCTATGTGCGGAAGGGCAGAGGACCTGTCCACTGCTCTCACAGGACCCGGCCGACCGCGCCGGACAGGAGGGAAACCAATGCCCCGCGCCAAGTGGGTCGCAGGCGTGCTGACGGTCACTGTGCTCTGCACCGGCGTAGGGATATTGCGGAGCTCCGAGGGCGCCGAGCCCGTGGCGGCGAGCACCGCCGACGCACTGCCCTCCCAGGTCCTCGGCCTGTCCGGCCACCGGCGGCTGGTCCGGCAGCTGGAACACGCCGGCTCGCACGCCTCCGGCAAGGGGGCCCGGCCCGCGCGGGCCGGTATCGCACCCCTCCGGCCCGCGAGGCCGCTGCGGTTGCGGATCCCGGGCCTGGGGGTGGACGTACCGCTGGCCGCAGACCGGCCGGACGGGGGCGGGGTCTCCTGGGACACGGACGCCCCGACCCCGGGGGCGGCCGGTACCGCCGTCGTCGCCGGGAACGGGCTGCGGCTCGCCGGGGTGCGGCGGGGGGCCGTCGTCGAGATCGCGCGCGCGGATCACCGTACGGCGGTGTTCACCGTGGACCGGATCTCCCCCGCCGGGGTCATCAACGAGCCGGACCGGGCCGGACCGGGGCAACGCCGGGCCCGGCTGCGGCTGATCAGCGGCGAGACCGTCGTCCTGGCCCGGCTGACCGGCCGCCACCGCACCGGCTGACGGGCCCGCCCACCCGGCACCCCCCTCGGCCCGCCCCGCCCTGTCAGCCGAGGGGGGTGTCTTCGTCCCCCGGTCGGGGGCTTCTGCGGCCTGGCCGGGGAGCCGCCCGGTGCTGCGGGGCACAGAGCGGGCATGAGCGGCGCGCGGTACGCACGGGCGGTGATGGCGAGGGCCCTGACGGTGGCCTGCGTCGTGCTGCTCTGCGTCTTCGGCGCCGGCCCGGCCGCGGCGACGGCCGCCGACTCCCGCACGGCCACGGCCCCCACGGCCCCGGTCGAGCCCGGCGAGAGCCCGTCCGACCCGGCCGCGGACCTTGAGGCACGGGCCGCCGTACGGATGCCCGTGCGCGGGGTGCCGGGCCCAAGGCGGCTGCCGCGGGCGGTGTTTCACGTGAAACATGCCGGTGGGCCGGAGCGTGCCGTGTCATACGGGACGGCCGGGCCGGTGCCGTCCGGGCGGACGGTGATGAGTGTGGTCCTGCGCTGCTGAGCGGGCCGAGCTGCAGCGCGTACCTCCCACACCCCCCTCGAACACGTGAGGTTCCGCCATGCCCATCGACCCGTACGCCGCCCTGAACGCCATGCTCCGCGCCGAGGCCGCCCGCTTCACCCCGCCGGCCCGCCAGGTGGAGCCCGACGAGGCCGCCCGGACGGAAGACCCCGCCCCACATCCGGCCGAGGGCTGCACGAGCGGCGAGTAGGCGAGCAGAGGGCGCCCCCGCTCGGCCGGACGTACAGTCTCCGGCCGAGCGGGGGCGGGTCCCGCGCGGGACTTCAGTCCCCGTGCGTGAGGTACCTCAGCCCTCGCGCGGGAAGTACCTCAGTCCTCGTGCGTGTAATAGCGGTAGAAGGCGAGCAGCCCGACGCCCACGCCGACCGCCAGGCCCACGGTGGTGGCGCGGAGCACGGATTGATTGGTGAGGCTGTGCAGGTATCCGGCGGCGATGCCCGCGAAGACCCCGTACGCGGTGGCGTGCGCCTCGCGCGCCAGCATGGGGCCGACCCGGGCGAGGGCGAACAGGCAGGCCGCGAAGAGGAAGCCGCACAGGATTCCGTAGAAGACGTTGCCCGCGTCGACCGGGCCCGTCTGGCGCTTGATGAAGGCGGCCCAGACTCCGTAGACGAGTCCGAGGAGCAGGGGGCCCGTGAAGGCGCTCCTGCTCAGGTGCTTCATGTCAGGCGCCGCCATCTGCCGGTGCCGCCGGGGGGCGGTGGGTGCCGCATGTGCCATGACGGGCTCCTCTCTCCCATCCTCCAGGGCACACCCGCCGTCCCCGACCGGCAACTGGATCAACCTTCCGGACAGGTCACACGCCGGAGGCAGTGCCACCCGCCCACCCGGAGGGCAGTGCCACCCGCCCGCACCAACACCGCTCGCGCCCCGCACCGTCACGGCTTTCCCTGGTGACGTGCGCATCTTCCTGTCGGCGGTACTCATCGCGCTCGTGGCCCTGCTGGTGCCCACGAGCGCGATCGGGTTCTGGGCCGACCGCGAGCTGGGCAACGCCGACCGCTACACCGCCGCGATGTCGCCGCTCGCCGGGAACCCGGCCGTGCAGGGCGTCGTCGTAAGCCAGGTCACCCGTGCGCTCTCCGGGCAGATCGACGCGGGCCCCTTCCAGGGCGGGGTGGACTCCCTGCTCGGGGAGGCCCTGCACTCCTTCGCCGGGACCCCCGCCTACCGCACCGCCTGGGACGCGGCCAACCGCGCCACCCACGCCGCCTTCCTCGAAGCCCTCACCACCGGCGACGGGGACGCCGTCACCATCGATCTCGCGCCCGTCATCGCACAGGTCAGGGCGGACCTCGTCGCCGACGAGGTCCCCTTCGCCGACCGCATCCCGGTGACCCACCTCTCGGTGAAGGTCATGGAGTACGACAATCTGGGCGCCCTCCGGAAGGTCTTCCGCATGTTCCAGATCGCCGGTGTCTGGCTTCCCGTCCTCACCGTGTTGCTGGCCGCGGCGGCGATCGCCGTCGCCGTCCGGCGGCGCCGGGCCGTGGTGGCGACCGGTCTCGGGCTCGCCGTCGGGGCCCTGTTGCTGTGGGGCGCGGTGGCCTTCGGCCGCAGCCTGACCCTGGACGATCTGCCGGCCGACATCGACCGGCGCGCCGCCGAGGCGGTGTACGACGCCCTCACCTCGTTCCTGCGGACCACCGCCTGGGTGGTCCTCGCCATCGGTCTCGCCGCCGCGCTGGCCGCCTGGCTGATGGGCCGGCTGCGCCGCACCCCATAAGCTCGGAATGTACCCAACACCCCCAACACCCCCGATACCCCCAACAACACAGAACTCCCCCGGAACTGCGCACACCTCCCCAGAAGAACCGATTCGCGAGCGGCGGCACGGAAGCGGGAATGACCACCGAACGACGCACCGAACACATACCGTCCGGGCGACCCCGGCACCATCCGCTGGCCCCGCCCGACTGGCTGCTCAAGGGGCTGCGGCCGAGCAGCGCTCCCATCCCCTGGGCCGCCGTGGCGCGGGCGGGCATCGCGCTGGCCGTCCCGCTCGCCGTCGGCTTCGCCCTCGACGAGCCCGAGTACGGCGCGCTCGCCTCCATGGGCGCTCTGTCCGGAGTCATCGGCGACACCGCCGACGCCTACCGGATGCGGATCCTGAACATCGCCGTCCCCCAGCTCTTCGGAGCGGTCGGGGTCGCCCTGGGCACCCTCGTGTTCGGGCACGGCTGGCTCGCCGTCGGCGTCCTCACCCTGATCGCCCTCGTCTCCGGGATGATCTCCTCGATCGGCACGGTCGCCTCCGTGTCCGGACTGCTGCTCCTGCTCAACGCCGTGGTCGGCGCCGGGCTGCCAATGCCCCAGCCCTGGTGGACGGCTCCGCTGCTGCTCAGCGCGGGCGGGCTGTTCGTGCTCCTGCTGACCCTGCTGGGCTGGCCGTTTCGCGGGCGGCAGCCGGAGCGGGCCGCCGTGGCGGCCACCTACCGGGCCCTCGCCGACACCCTGGAGGCCGCGGGCGGGCCGGGGCCGGCGTACGAGGAATGCCGCCGGCAGGTCACCCAGGCACTGAACCACGCCTACGACCTCTTGCTGGGCCGCCGGGCCCGCGTGCACGGCCGCAACCCCTCGCTGGTGCGGATGCTGGCCCAGCTCAATGTGGTGATCCCGCTGGTGGAGGCCGCTCCCGCCGCGCACCTGCGGGGCCGTCCGCTGCCGCCCGGGATTCCGGCGGCCGTACGCGAGCTGGCGGCGGCCATCGAGGAGGGCCGCACCGGGACGCCCGTACTCGCGCTGCCCGCGCCGCACGGCCAGTCCGAGCGGGCCATCGACGCGGCCCTGCGGCACGCGGCGACCATCGTGCACCTGGCCGAGCCGGACCCCTACAACGTCGACGACCGGCTGGGCCGTCCCGCGGCGCTAAGGGTGCGGGCCGGGCGTGCGGTGCGCGACATGATGCTGTCCGGGGCCTCCTGGCGGTACGGGCTGCGGCTCGCCCTGTGCATCGGGCTGGCACAGTCACTGGTCTCGGTGGTGGAGATCGAGCGGTCCTACTGGGTCGCGCTGACGGTCACCTTCGTCCTCAAGCCCGACTTCGGCTCGGTGTTCTCCCGGGCCGTGCTGCGCGCGCTGGGCACCGCGGGCGGGCTGGTCATCGCGGCCGCGGTGCTCTCCGAGGTGCCGCGCGGCTGGTGGGACGTGCCGGTGATCGCGTGCCTCGGCGCGCTGATCCCCGCGTTCTCCGCCAAGGGGTACGCCTTCCAGACCGCGGCGATCACCCCGGTGATCCTGCTGCTGTCGGACCTGCTCAACCACCAGGGCTTCGACCTGATCCGGCCGCGGCTGCTGGACAGCCTGATCGGCTGCGGGATCACACTGGTCGCGGGCTATCTGCTGTGGCCCGAGAGCTGGCACACCCGGATCGGGGACCGGCTCGCCGACGCCGTCGACGACGCGGCCCGCTACGTGGAGCGGGCCTTCGGTGCTCCGCACGGCGCCGGCACGGCCACCGAGGCCGGGCTGCGGGCGGCGCGGACCGCCCGGCTCCAGGCCCGCCGGCGGATCTACCGCGACCTGTCGGGCGTACGCAGCGAGTTCCAGCGGGCGCTGACCGAGCCGCCGCCGACGGGTGAGCGGGCCGCGGCGTGGTTTCCGCTGGTGGTGGCCGTCGAGCGGATCGTGGACGCGACGACCGCGGCGCGGGTCAGAGTCAACCACGGGGCAGACGAACCCGGGCCCGGGGAGGTCGCGGCCATCACCGCCGAGCTGCGCGGCCTGGCCGAGGGCGTGCGCAGCACCCGGACCCCGGTGGAGGTCCGCACCCCGCTCGCGGAGGACGGGGACGGGAGCTCCGTCCTGGCCCCGGTCCGGCAGGAGATCGCCGCGGCCCGCGCGATCGCCTCTCCGGCCGGCTGACACGGGGCCGGCCTGTGCCCTGCCCGGGGGCCCGGGCACAGACCCCGGGCACGGACCCGTGACCGAGGTACCCGGCCCCGGGCTGCGGGGCCCCCGAACTCGGGCCGCGAGCCCGGAGCCCGGGAAGGTCCGCGTCCCCCGAATGGCGCTGTGCCCGGGCCCCCGGGCCCGGCGCGGGAGAGCCTGGGTGCATGAGGCCCCTGTTCCGGTGCGGCCCGCGCACCATGGCCGTACCGGTGCTCGCCGCCGTCCTGGCGGCCGCGGCCGGGTGCGCCGACGTGGAGGGGCTGCGCGACGACGGGGACCTGGGCACGGTGCACGCACCGCAGACCCTGTGGAAGGACATCCACCCCGATCCGGCCGCGCCGGGCCAGGAACCGGGGACGGCCGCCGTGGTCCCGGGGCTGCCCAAGGTGCCGGGGCTGTCCATGCGGGGCGTGGACGCGCTGGCCGTCGTACGGGCCGACATCAAGTCCGCCACCGCGCAGGACGGTGGGACCGGCCGCCTGGTGGACCCCCGGGCCGTCCAGCGGCTCGCACTTTGTACACAGACTGTGGACGGCGGTCCGGACTGCCCGGTGCGGCCCCCCGTGCTGCGCGATGTGACCGGCAACGGCAGGGAGGAGCTGATCACCGCCGTGGACATCGACGGGCGGCTCAGCGAGCTGCGCGTCTACACCGTCCGGGACGACGGCAGGATCGTCCGGATACTGGCCCGGCGCGGGGTGCTGGAGGGCGTGGAGGTGGCGGCCGAGCACCTGGCCGTGCGCGAGCCCACCTCGAACCCCGCGATGTTCTCCATCTCGGATTACGTGTGGGACCCGGAGGCCGGGATCATGAACCTCTCCCAGCTCACCCTCGACGAGTGACGACATGCGGGTGATGAGCAGTCTGCGCTGGAAGATCGCCCTGACCACCACGGCGGTGTGCTGCGCGGTCGCGGCGGCGCTCGGGATCCTCGTCCACAACGTCGTAGCCGGGCAGATCGTCAGCACGGTACGCAAGGACGTCGACGGGGAACTGGACCACGCTCTCGGCCACTACCAGTACGGCACCTCGCACGGCGATGTGAACCTCGCGCTGGACCCGCCCGACCTCCCGGGCCCCCTGCGCAAGCTGGTCGGGCGCGGACTGACCGGCAGCATGGTCGGCGAGCACGACGGCAAGCCCGTCATGTGGGCCGCCGGACCCGCCGATCAGCACGCCCTCGCCGTCTGGGTCCCGTACGCGAACACGCGCGCCCGGCTGCGCGACATCGACACCGCGATCCTGGCGTCCGCGGCGCTGGCGGCCGGAGTGGTGGCGTTGGCCGGCCTGTTCCTGGCCAATCAGATCAGCAAGCGGCTCGCGACCACCGCCGCCGTCGCCCGCCGGATCAGCGCCGGGGACCTCGACGCGCGGGTGGGCTTCCCGGAGGACGGCGACGGCCCACGGCGGCCCCGCTACCGGGACGAGGTACGGGACGTGGCGCAGGCCCTCGATTCGATGGCCGGGTCGCTCCAGGACCGGCTGGAGGCGGAGAAGCGCTTCACGGCAGATGTCGCGCACGAGCTGCGCACCCCGCTCACCGGTTCCCTGGCGGCTGCCGCGCTGCTGCCGGAGGGCCGGCCCAAAGAGATGATCAACGACCGGCTCAAGGCCCTGCACCGGCTGACCGAGGATCTGCTGGAGATCTCCCGGCTGGACTCGGGCGTCGAACAGGCCGACCTGGCCCGGGTGGAGCTCGGGCGGGCGGTGGAACGGGCCGTGGCGGGCACCCGGGTGGCCGCCACGGTCCGGGTGGTGCGCGACGCCCTGGTGCTCACCGACCGGCGGCGCCTGGACCGGATCCTGACCAACCTGCTGGTCAACGCCGACAAGCACGGCGGGCCGCCGATCGAGGTGACCGTGGAGGGCCCGGTGGTGATGGTCCGCGACCACGGCCCCGGCTACCCGCCCGAGCTGATCGAGCAGGGCCCGCAGCGCTTCCGCACCGGAGACCCTGGGCGCGGGCGCGGCCACGGGCTGGGCCTGACGATCGTGGCGGGCCAGGCGGCGGTCCTGGAGATCGCGCTGAGCTTCTCCAACGCGCCGGACGGGGGCGCGGTGACCACGCTCCGACTTCCGGTCGGGCGGCTGCCGGACGACATTTGACCGATAAACACCAAGCGGCGGGCAGTGTTTCTCCCCCAGCTACCGCTGGGAGGTGCCCCCAGTGAAACACCCCCCGCCGTGATGGTTCAAGCGGTCAACGCGACTGCTCAGACACCGATGTTGCGGCCGTCCTTGCGCCAGACGGACACGACCGCCGGGCGGACGATCTTGCCGGGTCCGTCGGGCCACACCGACTGCGGCTTCTCGACCGATGCGCCGTCGATCTCACCCGGGTGCTGGACGGAGACCAGGACGCGCTTGTCCTGGACCAGCGGGCCACAGGTCTCGGCGCCGCGCGGGACGGTCAGGAACTGCTTCAGCTCACCGCGGCGCTCACCCGCGGTCGCGACGCCGAACAGGCCGTCGTGGGAGCCGAGCTGGTTGCCGTCCGTGGAGATCCACAGGTTGCCGTGCGGGTCGAAGGTCACGTTGTCCGGGCAGGAGATCGGGCTGACCTTGTCCTTCGGGAAGCCCGCGAAGTAGGTGGACTGGTCGTTGGGGTCACCGGCGACCAGGAAGAGGCGCCAGGCGAAACCGTCGCCCGCCGGGTCGTCGAAGTTCTCGGCGAGCTCCAGGATCTGGCCGTGCTTGTTCAGGTTGCGCGGGTTGGCCTCGTCCGCGCCCGCCTTGCCGGGCTTGCCGCGGTCGGTGTTGTTCGTCAGCGCGACGTAGACACGACCGGTGCGCGGCGAGGGCTCGATGTCCTCGGGGCGGTCCATCTTCGTGGCGCCCACCTTGTCGCCGGCCTGGCGGGTGAAGACGAACACCTCCTCGGCGGTCATGCCCTCGACGTGCGAGACGTTGCCGGCCGGCGAGGCGGTGGCGAGCTTGATCCAGACGCCGGAGCCGTCGAACTGGCCGTCGGAGGGGAGCTTGCCGGTGCCGTCGATCTCGGCGGCCGGGGAGTCACCGGTGAGCTTGGCGACGTAGAGCGTGCCCTCGTCGAGCAGCGTGAGGTTGTGCTCCTTGGCCGCGCGCGACTTGCCCTTCTTCATCTGCTTCGACGACACGAACTTGTAGAAGTAGTCGAAACGCTCGTCGTCGCCCATGTAGACGACGGGGCGGCCGTCCTCGGTCAGGCGGGGCTGGGCGCCCTCGTGCTTGAAGCGGCCGAGCGCGGTGCGCTTGCGGGGGGTGGAGTTCGGGTCGTACGGGTCCAGCTCGACGACCCAGCCGAAGCGGTGCGACTCGTTGGGCTCCTGCACGACGTCGAAGCGCTTGTCGAACCGCTCCCACTTGCGCTCGGTGGCACCGGCGGTCACGCCGTAGCGCTTCAGGCGCGCGGCCTCGGCGGGGTCGGTGACCTGGCCGGCGTTGGCGAAGTACTGGTTGAAGTTCTCCTCGCCGTGGAGGGTGGTGCCCCACGGGGTGGTGCCGCCCGAGCAGTTGTTGAGGGTACCGAGCACCTTGGTGCCGGTGCGGTCGACGGAGGTCTTCACCAGGTCGGAGCCGGCGGCCGGGCCGGTCAGCTTGAACTCACTGGTGGCGGTCAGGCGGCGGTTGAGCTGGTGACGGTTGACGGCAGTCAGCTTGCCGCTGCGGTGGTCCTCCTGGACCACGACGACGCCGAGACCGTGCGCGGCCCAGGCGATCTCGACCTGCTCGCGGGTCGGGTTCGCCGGGTCGTAGGCCTTGAACATGAGGTTCTCGTCCGTGTACTCGTGGTTGGCCACGAGCAGCTGCTGGCGCTCGTAGTCGCCGCCGAGCGGGAGAAGGCTCAGGAAGTCGTTGTTGTAGCCGAACTGACCGGCCTGGGCGGCGGCGGTCTGCTTGTCGGAGTTGAAGGCGGGCGCGCCCTTGACGATCGGGTCGCCCCAGCGGATGACCACGTTCTGCTCGTGGCCCTCGGGGATGGTGACCTGGTCGTTGGTGTTCGGCGCGACGGCCTTGAAGCGCAGGCCGCGGGCACCCTCGGCGTTGGCGTTGGCGGTGGCGCCGGCGCCGCTGCCCTGGGTGTCGGCGGTGGGGGTGGCGTTGGCGGAGGAGCCGTTGCCGCTGAGGGTGAGGGCGGTACCGGCGGCGGAGGCAACCGTGACGACGGCAGCCGAGCGCAGCATGGAGCGGCGGGAGTAGGCGCGGGCTATGACGTCGCCGACGTACTCGTTGTCGCTGGTGTTGGGCACTTCGTGGAAGCAGGCGTCACCGCAGCGGTAGCGGCAGGTGAGGGCGGAACGGCCGCCCCCATGCGGGTTGCCGATGAGCGGCAGGAGCTTGCGCACGAGTGTCCTCCGAGTAGCTGCGTGGGCGCCGACAACATGTCGGAACGAATCCAGCCGTGACGCTAGGCGCGGGTTGCGCCGATGCGGCGGCGGCGGGATGAACGCCGGATGAACCCGGCACGTCGGAGCGGCAGTTCAGAAGCCGCCTGTGGCCGTTCGGACGGCGGACGCCACGAAAGGCGCCCCTGCCGAAGATCCAGCCGAGAGGCCGATAACCTTACGTGTCCACTCTGGGCAGGGATCAACCGCGCAGCACGGACAAATGACGCACGCACTCATGCGAAAGGCCTGGCCCATGGGTATTCGGAGCTTGTTGCGCAAGGTGTTCGGACGGTCTGGGGAACCGCTCCCGGAGACTACGGACGCCTCTTCGGCGGCCCTTCCCAGTCAGGCGGAACGCACCCCGTCCCCACTGGAGGCGGCCCACGAACTCGTGGCGGCGTCTTTCGACAACCCCACGGTGCCCTCGCAGTCCGCCCCGCGCGACCGCGACCCCGGCACCCTCCTCACGGCAACGGCCCCGGACCCCACAGTCCCGGAAGCCCGCCGCCCCTCGCCTCCGGCGCCAACCCAGACCCTGGAGGCCCCCCCTACCGGCACCCCGGAACCCCCGGCCAACGCCGCCACCCCGCAGCCGGCCCCCGAGCCGGAGGCGGCCCCCGCCACCGAGACGGAGCCCGTGGCCGCCGAGGTCGAGGTCGTGGCCGCTGAGGCCGAGGCCGAGGCCGATGCAGCCACGCCGGAGGCGCAGGAGGAGGCAGGGGCGGAGCCCCTCGCCACCGCGCCCGCGCCGCAGGCGGACACCACCACGGAGGCCGAGCTCCCGGCCGCCGAGGCCGACGTAGCCACGCCGCAGGCGGACACCACCGCCGAGGCGGAAGCCGCGGCCGAACCGGCGCCGGCCGAAGCCCAGGACGACACCGCACCGCAGGCGCAGGCCCAGGCGGTCACGCCCGAGGCGAACGACACCGCGCAGGCTGAGCCCGAGGCGGAGGCGGCAGCGGCCGAGCCCGTCGCCACCGCGACCGAGACGCAGCCGGACACCACCACGGAGGCCGAGCTCTCGGCCGCCGAGGCCGACGTAGCCACGCCGCAGGCGGCGGCCGAACCGGCGCCGGCCGAAGGCCGGGACGACACCGCGCCGCAGGCGCAGGACGACGCGGCCGCGCCCGAGGCGGACGACACCGCACAGGCTGAGCCCGAGGCGGAGCCGGCAGCGGCCGAGCCCGTCGCCACCGCGACCGAGACGCAGCCCGACGCCGCCACCGAGCCGGAGGCTCAGGCCGAACCGGCCGCCGACGTAGCCACGCCGCAGGCGGACGCCGCCGACGAGGCGGAGGCCGAGCCGGCCGCCGCAGCCACGCCGGAGGCGGACGCCGAGCCGGAGCTCGTGGCCGCCGCAGCCACGCCGGAGGCGGACGCCGAGCCGGCCGACGTAGCGGCGCCGGAGGCGGAAGGGGCCGCGGTTGGACTCGCGGCAGTGAAGCGGCAGGCGCCTGGGGTCGCCGTGGCGTACAAGGCCGCCGGGCAGGTGCTGCGGGGGCAGAAGAGGGCCGGAGCGCGCGCCAAGGTGTACCTCGTGCTGGACCGGTCCGGCTCCATGCGCGGGTTCTACAAGGACGGCAGTGCCCAGTACCTCGCCGACCACGCCCTCGCCCTCGCCGCGCACCTCGACGGCGACGCGACCGTGCACACCGTGTTCTTCTCCACGGACGTGGACGGCACCGCCGACCTGAGCCTCGACAGTCACGACGACGCCTGGGTCGAGACCCGCCACGCCGAGCTCGGCCACATGGGCCGGACCAGCTACCACCGGGCGATCGAAGAGGTCGTGGCCCGGTACCAGAAGGACGGTGGCGAGGGCCCCGCCCTGGTCGTGTTCCAGACCGACGGCGCCCCCGACAACCGCCAGCCCGCCAAGCAGGCACTGGCCGATGCCGCCGCCCACGACATCCACTGGCAGTTCGTCGCCTTCGGTGACCACGACGCCAAGGCCTTCGACTTCCTGCGCAAGCTGGACGCCGAGAACGCCGGGTTCTTCCACGCCGGCCCGGCCCCCCGCGAACTGACCTCCGCCGCCCTCCTCAAGGGCATCCTGGAACGGTTCTAGTCCGGAGCCGGAGCCGTAGCCGGACTCCGGCTCCGGACACACGAAGGGCCCGGGATCGCAGAACGCAGATCCCGGGCCCTTCGTCACACCTCGTACGAGTTACCGCGCAGCGTCCGGGTGGACGGCCTCGGCGACCGGCTTGGCCTCCGCCGGCTTCGTCTCCACCGGCTTGCGCAGCGCGATGTTCAGCTCGCGCAGGCGGGACTCCTCCAGCACCGTCGGCGCGCCCATCATCAGGTCCTGGGCGTTGCCGTTCAGCGGGAAGGCGATGGTCTCGCGGATGTTCGGCTCGTCCGCCAGCAGCATCACGATGCGGTCCACGCCCGGGGCGATGCCGCCGTGCGGCGGGGCGCCGAGGCGGAACGCGCGCAGCATGCCGGCGAACTCGCGCTCGACCGTCTCGGCCTCGTAACCGGCGATCTCGAAGGCCTTCAGCATGACCTCGGGCTCGTGGTTGCGGATGGCGCCGGAGGACAGCTCGATGCCGTTGCAGACGATGTCGTACTGCCACGCCAGGATGTCCAGCGGGTCCTTCTCCTCCAGGTCCCTCATCCCGCCCTGCGGCATGGAGAAGGGGTTGTGCGAGAAGTCGATCTTGCCGGTCTCCTCGTCCTTCTCGTACATCGGGAAGTCGACGATCCAGCAGAAGCGGAACACGTTCTCCTCGAACTGCCCGGCCCGCTTGGCAGCCTCGACGCGCACGCCCGACATGATCTTGGAGACCTCGTCGAACTCACCGGCGCCGAAGAACACCGCGTGCCCGGCCGTCAGGCCCAGACGCTCGGTGAGGACCTTGACGTTCTCCTCGGTGAGGAACTTGGCGATCGGGCCGGTCAGCGAACCGTCCTCGCCGACGCGGACCCAGGCCAGGCCCTTCGCGCCCAGCGAGATCGCGTACTCGCCCAGCCCGTCGAAGAACTTGCGCGGCTGTGCGGCGGTGTCCGGGACTGCCAGGGCGCGCACGTGCTTGCCGGCGAACGCCTTGAACTCGGAGCCCTCGAAGACATCCGTGATGTCGACGAGCTCCAGCTTCGCCCGCAGGTCGGGCTTGTCGTTGCCGTACTTCATCATCGACTCGCGGAACGGGATCCGCGGGAACGGGGAGGTGACCGCGCGGCCGCCGCCGAACTCGGTGAAGAGCTCGGTCATCAGGCGCTCGATCGGCTGGAAGACGTCCTCCTGCTCGACGAAGGACATCTCGACGTCGAGCTGGTAGAACTCGCCCGGCGAACGGTCGGCGCGGGCGTCCTCGTCGCGGAAGCAGGGCGCGATCTGGAAGTACCGGTCGAAGCCGGAGATCATCAGCAGCTGCTTGAACTGCTGCGGCGCCTGCGGCAGGGCGTAGAACCTGCCCGGGTTCAGACGGGACGGGACGACGAAGTCACGCGCGCCCTCGGGGGAGGTCGCGGTGAGGATCGGGGTCGCCATCTCGTTGAAGCCGAGGGCCACCATCTTGTGCCGGATGGCCGCGATGACGGCCGAGCGCAGCATGATGTTGCGGTGCATGCGCTCGCGGCGCAGGTCGAGGAAGCGGTACTCCAGGCGGCGCTCCTCGTTCACACCGTCCTCGGTGTTGATCGTGAAGGGCAGCGGGGCGGCCGCGCCGAGCACCTCGACCTCGGAGACCTCGATCTCGATCTCGCCGGTGGGCAGCTCCGGGTTGACGTTGTCGGCGCCACGGGAGACGACCTTGCCGTCGATCCGGACGACGGTCTCCTTGGTGACGCTGCTCAGGGCCTCGTTCGCGGCGGTGCCGGGACGGGCGACGAGCTGCGTGATGCCGTAGTGGTCACGCAGATCGATGAAGAGGATGCCGCCCAGGTCTCGACGGTTGTGCAGCCAGCCGCTCAGCCGGACGTCGGCGTTGACGTCAGAGGCTCGGAGCTCGCCGCACGTGTGGGACCTGTACCGATGCATCAGTCATCCAGTTCTTCGCGATACCAGGGGTGGATTCAACCCTCCCAAGGTTACCGTCCGGGACGGGGACCGCGCGGGCGTGCCCCGGGCACCCCGCGAACAGGCCGGATTCGGGTATGACCTGTAAAGATGACCGGGTGCGCACCGAGGACGTCCTGGCCGCCATCGCGACAGGCCTGTGGCGATGGGACAACGCCTCCGGGACGGTCACCCTCGACAGCGAGGCCGCCCGGCTGCTCGGGCTGCCCGCCGAGCCCGTGATCCTGCCCGAGGTCGCGGTACGGTCCCGGTTCCACCCGGTGGACTGGAACGAGATCAACGGCATCGTCGCCCTCGCCGTCGCCGAGGGCACCCTCGCCGAGGCCCGCCTGCGGATCATGGACGACAACGGCCGGGTGCTGCGGATCGTACGCAGCCGCTCCAAACCCCTGGAGAACCGCGGCACCGACGGCCGCCTCGACTACGAGCTGATCGGCACCATCCAGGAGATCGCCGAGCCCCAGCCGGGCACCACCGCCCTGCACACCCCGATCACCGGCGACTGGCGGCGCTCCCGCGAGGCCTTCCTGCTGGACGCGGGGCGGGCGCTCGCGGAGGCCCGGTCCACCGCCGAGGTGCTGCGGGTGGCGGCCTCGCTGTCCATGCCCGGCTTCAGCCCCGACGGGCTGGCCGTCTTCGGGGTGGCCGGGGACCGGCTGTCGATCACCGGGCACCACGGGCACGACCCCGGGGACGAGGGACCCTTCGCGGACATGCGGCTCGACACCGACTACCCGGCCGCGGAGGTCGTCCGTACCGGCCGGGCGATCTACCTCCCCACCCCGGAGGAGTACAAGCGGCGGTTCCCCGCCACCTGGCCTCTCGCCCAGCGCTTCGGCCGGGTCTCCTGGGCCTTCCTGCCCCTGATCGTGGCCGGGCGGACCATGGGCGCCTGGATGGCCGCTTTCAAGCACCCGGTGTCCTTCTCCCCCGATGAGCGGTCCGTGCTGACCACGGTGGCCCGGATGCTCGCCCAGGCGCTCCAGCGCGCCGGCGTGGCCGAATCCGAGCGGGAACTCACCACCGGCCTGCAACGGTCGATGATGCCCCAGCTCGGCCCCCGGATCCCGGGCATGACCATCGCCGCGCGGTACGTCCCCACCGGCGGCGGGCTCCAGGTCGGCGGCGACTGGTACGACATGATCCCGCTGCCGTCCGGCCGGTTCGCGCTGGTCATCGGGGACGTCCAGGGCCACGACGTACGGGCGGCGGGCCTGATGGGCCAGCTCCGGATCGCCGTGCGGGCCTACGCCTCCGAGGGCCACCGGCCGGACGCCGTGCTCTCCCGGGCCTCCCGCTTCCTCGCCGGGCTCTGCTCCCCGCTGGACGGGCCGGACGCGTACGGGGACCCGGACGAGGATCCCGCGTCGGACTTCCAGAGCCCCCGCTTCGCCACCTGCCTCTACGTGGAATGCGACCCGGAAACCGGAATGCTGGAGGTGGCCCGCGCGGGCCATCCCGACCCCGCGATCCGCATGACCGACGGCACGGTACTGATGCGCCCCACAGCGGGCGGCCTCCCGCTCGGCATCATCCCGGACCCTGACTACCCCACCACCCGCTTCACTCTCGAACCCGGCGAAACGATGATGCTGTGCACCGACGGCCTCATCGAGACCGGCGGCCACGACCTCGACACCGGCTGGGCGCGGCTGCGCGCGATCCTGGAGTCCGAGACGCACGACACCGAGAGCCTGGAGAAACTGGCCGATCTGCTGGTCCAGGCCGTGCACGGGCCCTCCTCGCACCACACCACCGGGCCGCTGGCCGACCGCCGCGAGGACGACATAGCGGTGGTCCTGCTCTGCCGCGAGGGCGAGGGCTGCGGGTGCGGAACCCGGCTGCCGCACCCGGCCCGGCCCGCCCGGCGCACGATGCTGACCGTGGCCCAGGCCGAGCCGGAACGCATCGCGGGCGCCCGGAGGCAGATCCGGGAGCTGCTGCACGACTGGGCCGACGAGGAGCAGGTGGACTCGGCCGAGCTGATGGTCTCCGAGATGGTGACGAACGTACTCATGCACACCGACGGGGACGCGCTGCTCGTGGCCGAGGCGGTGGGCGAGCTGGGCGGCCGGCGGCTGCGCGTCGAGGTCGCGGACTCCAGCGACGAGCTTCCGCACAAGCGGCACCCGGGCGAGATGGCCTCCAGCGGCCGCGGTGTCCTCCTGATGGAGATGCTGGCGGACAGCTGGGGCGTGGACCCGCGCGGCGAGGGCAAGTCGATCTGGTTCGAGCTCCACGAGCAGTCCAAGCCGGACTCGGACTGACTGACCCCGGACTCGGACTGACCTGGCGTCATGTACGGGCCGTAGCACCGGCCGTCGGCCCGTATACCGGCCGTCGCACCGGGGGACCCGAGGAGCGACTGCCGGCCCGCCGGAGGCCGGGAGTGGTTGGATGAGTGGCGTGCCCCCTGCGCCCACTCCCCTGCTGCCCGAGACCGTGCGGCGACTCGCCGCCTGGTGCGCCGTCGTCCTCCTCGTCACCGCGGTGCTGGCCGTCGTGGTCTGGCTGTGCACCGTCTTCCGGACGGTCGTCACGCCCGTGCTGCTCGCCGTGCTCGGCACGGCCCTGCTCGGGCCGATGCACCGGCGGCTGGTCCGCCTCAGGGTCAACCGCTCGCTCGCCGCGGCCCTCACCTGCCTCGCCGTCGTCGCCGTCGTCGGCGGGGCCTCGTACATCGTCGTCCTCGCGCTCATCGAGACCGGCGACCAGATCGTCGACTCGCTCCGCCGGGCCGGCGAATCCCTCGCGGAGCACTTCGGGGCGCTCGGCACTTCGCTGGAGGACGTCGCGAAGAACTCCAAGGACCTGCTCGCCAAGTTCGGCGGTACGGCCGCGTCGGGCGTGGTCGCCGGACTCAGCGTGGTGGGGACGGTGATCGCGACGGCCCTGCTGGCACTGGTGCTGATCTTCTTCTTCCTCCGCGACTCCGACCGGGCGGTCGGAACGCTGCGCGCGCTGGTGCCCAGCCGCTCGGGCGACCTCATGGAGGCAATGGGGCGGCGCGCCTTCGAGGCCGTCGAGGGCTTCATGCGCGGGACCAGCTTCGTCGCGCTCGTCGACGGCGTACTGATCGGGGCGGGCCTGCTCGTGCTCCGGGTGCCGGGCGCGCTGGGCCTGGCCGCCCTGGTGTTCGTGACGGCCTACATCCCCTACCTCGGCGCCATCCTCTCGGGCGCCGTGGCGGTCCTCGTCGCCCTCGCCGACCGGGGCTGGGCGATCGGCCTGTGGGCGCTCGGCCTGGTGCTGCTGGTCCAGATGATCGAGGGGTACGTGCTCCAGCCCGTGGTGCAGAGCCGCACGGTGCAGATGCACCCGGCCGTGGTCATGCTGGCCATCACGGCCGGGGCGAGCGTCGCCGGGATCCTCGGGATGCTCCTCGCGGTCCCGCTGACCGCGGCCGCCTTCGGCGTGGTCTCGGAGCTCCGGACCCGGTACGCCGCCGGCACGGCACCCGGGCCCGTGGGCCCCGCATAGCGGGACCGCTCCCGGCGGTCCGGCCGGCCGGTTCCGGGCGGGTCAGCCGTCCGGGCCGTTCCCCGCGGTCAGTCGTCCGGCCCGGTCAGTCGTCCGCCTCGCCCGTGCCCCGGTGGCCCAGGCCGGTCCGGGCGGTGGTCGGGATGGTGCCCAGCCGACCCGCCTGGAAGTCGTCGAAGGCCTGCTGGAGTTCGTGCTTGCTGTTCATGACGAACGGGCCGTAGTGCGCCATCGGCTCCCGGATCGGACGGCCGCCGAGGAGGATGATCTCCAGGTCCGGGGCGTTGGAGTCCTGGGACTCGTCCGCCCGGACCGTCAGCGAGCCGCCTTCGCCGAAGACCGCCGTCTGCCCGGTGTGGACCGGCCGCCGGTCGCTGCCGACGCTGCCGCGCCCGGCCATGACGTAGGCGAGGGCGTTGAAGTCGCGATCACCCCGTGCAACCGGCCCTTCGTCGTGTGGCTCGCGCCTGCTCTGGCGGACTGTCTCGCCGGCGCGCGGCCCGACGGGCAGTAACCATGCCGCGACTGCGGCCCCTGACCCAGATGCCGGGACAGGGGCCGCGGTCGTTTCCGGATGCGGGCAGCCGGTCAGGAGGACGGCCGTGGGAGTGCTTGCGACGACTGTGGTGATCCTTGTGCATTCGGGTACCTGGCTCGCGTATCGTCGCCGGAGTGACTGACGCGACTGTGACGGACAGGACGCACATCCCCACCGATGATCTTGCCGAGCTGATCAGCGCCTTCGATCTCGGCGACGTGCTGGACCGGCGCCACCTGGCCGATGGCCTGATGAATGTGAACTGGCGGGTGGACACTCCTGCCGGGCCGTTCGCGCTGAAGCGGGTCACGGACGTGCCGCTTGACCGGCTGCGTCGCAACCTCGCCGTCCTCTCCTCCCTCTCCGCCGACGGCATTCCCGTGTGTGCCCCGGTCACCACCGCTTCGGGTGACACCGTCGCCGAGATCGGCGGCGACGGGTACTGCCTGTTCCCGTGGTCGGCCGGGGCGCACGTCCGCGGAATCGACCTCCCGCTGTCGCAGGTGGCCGCGCTCGGCGAGCACCTTGCCCGCCTCCATGTGACGCTCGGGCGCGCCGCCGACGGCACCGTGCTGCCCGCCGTGCCCGAGGCGGTCACCGCCGACGTGACCGCCCCGGAGCGGGCCCTGCAGAAGGCTGACCGGCTCGTGGCGGCCGTGCGCGCTAAGGGTGCCAGCGACGGCTTCGACGCCGTCGCGGGAGATGCCCTGGAACAGCGCCGGGTCCTGCTCGACAAGCACGCTCACCTGCGCCCCGAAGGCGACACCCCGGCGGGGCCGCACGGCTGGACGCACGGTGACTTCCAGTTCCGGAATCTGCTGTGGGAGGGCGGCGAGCTTGCCGCCGTCCTGGACTGGGACCGGCTCGGTGTCCGCCCTTACGCCGAGGAAGTCGTGCGCACGGCGCAGGTGCAGTTCGGCGTGGACGGCGTGTTCGATCTTGGCCGGGTGTCGGCTTTCGTAGGCGGCTACCGGTCGGTGATCCCGCTGGAGTCGGCCGCGCTGACCGATGGTGTCCGCCGGCTGTGGTGGAAGCGGATGACGGATTTCTGGCAGCTTGAGTTCCACTACGACCGGCATGACCACTCCTGCGATGACCTGTTCACCGCCGATGAGGCCCTTCTTCACTGGTGGACGGACCGGCTCGGCCTTGTGGAGGAAGCGTTCGCCGAGGCCGCGTAGATCCCGAAGGCCTGCAGTTCGGGTAGGCACAGCCGAGTGAGCTGTGCCGCCCGCTGCCGGGCCTGCGCGCCGAGGGCTTGGTGGTCGGCCTCGCGGATCGCCCGCGCCCACGTCTCGGGCCCGACAGTGTGGGGCAGGACGATCCCGGCGCCGCCAATGGCCTCGGGGATGCCGCCCCGGTCGGTGCCAATGGTCGCCACGCCGTGCAAGGCCGCTTCGATGATCACTCGGGGGAAGGCGTCGTCCACCGTGGAAGGCACCAGCAGGAGGCGGTGGCTGCGGTAGAGCGGACCCATTGTCGTAGACGCGGGGCACGAAGGTCACGTTCGGGTAGGCGGCGAAGTCTGCGGCGGTGTTCCACCAGCCTTCGACCAGGGTGAAGTGCTGTTCGGGCATGAGTTGGATGAGCTGGTGCAGCAGGGCGGATCCCTTGGCGGGGATCGGGTTGACCATGAGTACCGAAGCTGCGCGGTCCGAGTCCGGTCCCGGCACGGGCGGCGCGAACGGCGGGTAGAGCACGGCGAGGCGGGTTCCGTCCGTGCGGGGCGCACGCTGCCGGACGAACTCCGACACGGCGAGACCGTAGTGGGGGCGGCCGGCGAGAACTCCGAGCCCGGTGGCGGACACAGAGTGCAGCAGGCCCGCCACCAGGGCCGAAGGCCGGGTCTGTGCGGCAAGCCGCGCCGAGCCTTCCTGTGAGGTGAACACGATGTCGGGCCGGAGGCCGCCGAGCATGCTCCCCAGGACGGGCTCCACGCGATCCTGGGGGACGGCGATGCAGTCCACTCCGTTCCACTGGTATCGCAAGGCCCCGCGTGCGTCCTCGCACGGGGCGCGGTGGGCGTCCAGGTAGGCGCGCATGTCAGCGCGCTGCATGGTGCCGTCCCAGGGGGCTTCGTGGGAGCCGAGGTAGGTGACGTGCCATCCGGCGGCGGCGAGTTCTTCGGCGAGGAGTTGCTGGGTGACTTCCGCGCCGCCGATGAGGAACGGGGGCGGGGTGCGGCGCCAGGCGAACAGGGCGGTGGGCATCGCGGTCACCTCGCCCAGAAGGTGACGAGGGCTTCCGCTGCCTGCGCGACGTCGTCCGGGCTGGTGTCGGCCGCCATGACGGTGACCTCGCGCGACACGGGCGGGCGGGCCGTGCCTACGAAGTAGTCGCGGGCGTGGTCCAGGAAGCCGGGTTCGTGGAGGAAGTAGTCGGACTCGGCAGCGGTGTGGCCGGCGGTCTTGCGGCGCAGGTGGAGGACTTCAGCGGGAACGTCGAGGTAGAGGGTGTGGTCGGGCCGCATGAACGGAAGAGTGTGCAGCCGGTCGCGGAGCTGGTGGTGGACTCCGTACCCGAACAGAGCGTCCAGGGCGTGGGCATGGGCGAGGAGGGTGTCGACGGACCGGTCCAGGATGACGAGCGGCCGGCCGCTGTCGGCAGCCGCCGTGACCCTGGCGGCCTCGATCTCCATGAAGCTCTCGAAGGCGGCCAGTTGGGCAGGGGCGGAGCCGGTGCGGGCCGGCGGGATGTCGTCGCGGTGGGCGATGTGCTTGACGTAGCAGTCGGAGACGAACGCGTGGGCGCCGAGGGCGGTACGGCGCAGGTGGCGTATGGCGGTGGACTTGCCGGCGTAGGAGGGCCCTTCCAGGGCGATGATCAGCACTTCGGCTCCGTCCGGTAGAAGCGCTCGGCGTAGGTTCCGTTCCCGTCGAGGAGGTCGGCAGCGGTGGTGAAGGCGTGCCGGATCGGCCGGTACATCTTCCGGGCGGGGTGCATCTGTGAGCCGTGCATCCGCAGGACGGTGACCTTGTCCAGGACGGTGCTGGTGACGTCGACCAGCTCGGGCTTCATCGTTGGCCCGGTGCGGGCACGGAAGAGGTGGCGGTCGCATCCGGCGAGCGCGTACGTGGACCAGAACGCGAGGTCTTCCCAGAACCAGCGGCACCCGAGCCGGACGGCGGCGGCGTGGATGAGGAGGTGGTCGGGGTGGCGGGTGACGGCGGCCGGGGCGAGGAGTTCGGCGTCGGGGTGGGCGGCGGCGATCTCGCGCAGCTCCTCGGTGACCTGGTCGAGCATCTCAGAGCTGTAGGGCCCGTATGGCGGCTCGGCATCCTTGTGGACGAGGAGCCGGCGGCGGGCAGCGAAAGAGGCAAGTGCGGCGGCGCCTTCGCGGCCCCGTAGGTCCGACACCGCGTCCACGCTGGTGTACGTGGCCTCCAGGGCGGGGTGGACGCTCCCGGACCGGGTGAAGACGGTCACGACGGTGAGCGGGCGGGGCCGGGCGAGGAACGTGCCGGAGGCGGACAGAGCGAAGTCGTCGTGATGCGGTTCGATGACCAGGACCGGGCGGCCGGCGGGGGTGCGGGTCTCGATGTAGTACGCCTGGCCGCTGTGCGGGGCAGTCACCTCCAGCACGCGGTGGTCGTGAGCACGGTGCCGGCGGGCGAGCCCATCGGTCCACGCCTGGTGGGCTCGGTCGAGGTCGTCGGGGAACGTGTAGATGCCGGTCGCGTCCGGCAGGGGCAGGAGCGTTCTCACGGTGGTCTCCTTCGTCATCGCACGGTGCTCTCGTACCAGTGGCGCCACATGCGGGGAGAGCCGAGTCGCAGGCGAGCGGTGACGGGTTCTGCCACCACAGCATCCGCAGGCTCGACCACTGGTCGTAGCGGCGGGTGGAGGGCCGTACGCGCAGCTCGTCCAGGATCGTCACGGGGCGGTCGGTGGCCTGCCCGTGGGCGGACAGACGGGCGAAGAACTCCACGTCCTCGCTCATGAACAGGTCTTCGCGGTATCCGCAGATGTGGTGGAAGGCGTCGGCGGTGCAGAACTGGTTGACGCCTTGCGCGCCGCCACGTCGGGCGCGGTAGTGGTCCCAGTAGGCGCACAGCAGTCGGGCGCCGAGCCGTTCGGGGGTGTAGAGCGGGGGGATGGCTCCGCCGACGGCCCCCGCGTCCATGGTGGCCGCAGCCGCGGTGACCGCCTCCAGGGGCAGCGCCACGTCGGCGTCGATGAAGAACAGCCGGCCGCTGCGGGCGGCAGCCGCTCCGGTGTTCCGGACGCGGCCGATGTTGCGGACCTCCTCGGTGACGACGCGGACGCCGTAGGAGGCGGCCATGTCAGCGGTGGCGTCGGTGCTGGCGTTGTCCACCACGATCACCTCCCCCGTTTGGCCCGTGGCCTCCTCCCACCGGTTGAGGGAGGCGAGGACGGACGGCAGGTACCGGGGCAGGTAGAGGGCCTCGTTGTAGGCCGGGATCACTACCGACAGGGCCGGGGTGGCCATCAGCGGGTCCTTTGCGGTCGGGGTGTGTGGAAGAGGTGGGGGGTGCGGCGGGCGAGTTCGTTCAAGCGGCCGGTCCACAGAGCGCGGTCGTCGCCAGGGGAGGAGTGCGCCCAGCAGCGCACGGTATGGAAGACGGCCCACGTGGACAGCAGACGGGGGTCGAGCGCCAGGGGGTAGGCATCGGTGACCGTGCTGGCTCGGACGGAGGCGATGGCATCGGTCATGACGAGGGTCTGGGCGACGTCGGACTCACGGGGTCCGACGGCGGCGTCGGTGAAGTCGACCAGGTGGCGGACGGCGCGGGGTCCGGAGATCACGACGTTGTCGAGGTGCACGTCGCCGTGGCACCACACGGGTGCCGTGCGGGAGGCGTCGGCGATGGCTGCCAGGGTGGGGGCGATCCGGTCCAGGGTGCCGGGCGGGCACCGCCGGCCGAGGGAGGAGACCTGCTCGTAGAACGGGCGGCGCGGCGTCGACACGTGGACCGGTGTCCGGTGCAGGGAGCCCAGCAGGCCGCCCAGGTCTCGAAGGGCTCTGTCGTCGCGGACCTGACCGGAGCGGACGGCACTACCGAGGGTGATCGGGCCCAGATCGGCAGTGATCAGGGCCGTCGATCCGTGCCCGGGCAGCGTGCCGCACCCGAGGACGGCAGGCACCGGGACCCGGTTGGCCACGGCGCGGAACGCCGAACCTTCCGTGATCGCGTTGCGGTGTGCCGTGGCGGCGTACAGCTTGACCACGACGCTCCGCCCATCGGCCAGACCGGTCCGGTACACGGCAGTCCGCGTGCCGGCGGCCAGGCGTTGCGCGGTGCGGGCCGGGACCCCGAGCAGGATGGCGCACGCCCGCGAGACCGCCGCCGGAACCTGCCCGGTCACCGCACACCCGCCGGTTCCGTGCCGACGGCGCCCAGGCGGCGAACGTGCCGCATGGTGCGGGCCAGGTGCACCCGGTACTCGGCAACGTCGTCCGTGACAGGGCAGGTGGTCTGCCACGGCTTCTCGGGGCCGACGAAGTGCACGACGGCGGCGGCCGGGTCGGGTCGCAGCGGCCGGGCTACGACGCGGCGCACCCAGTTCCCGCGTTCGAGGAACCGGCCGACCTCGAACCGGTTGTAGCCGCCCGCCACCGGCCGTACCCGGCCGGAGTGCAGGAGCCACAGGTTCAGGGCGTCCTGGTCGTTGTGGAGGATGTGGCGCCGACCGCGGATCAGAGCTCTCTCGACACCCCGCCGGATGTGGGGCATGTGGCTGGTGTGGGTCCAGAGCATGCCCGCGTTGAAGTAGGGGCGGCCGTGGAGGTGGGGCCAACGGTCGGCGGCGCCGGGCAGTGCTGGGCACTGCCCCACTGCGGGATTGAACTCGTCGCGCACGGCGCCCGTCTCGCCCGGCTGAAGGAGGCCGAGCGGTTCGGTGAGGTCTCCGCGTACGAGTACGTCGGCGTCCACATAGATCAGGTAGGGCCGGCGGACGAAGCCGGGCGTGAACTCGAAACGCAGGTAGGTGGTGATGGTGATGTAGGAGGCATCGGCCATGCGGGAGGCACGCAGCGGGGGGCGGTGGCGCAGGTCGAAGGAGCCGAAGCCGACGCGCTTGGCAAGGTCGGCCAGGAGGAGCGCCTGCGCGGGGTGAAGGTCGAGGGTGAGTACCCGTACCGCTGCGTTGCGGCGGGCAGCCGGGGTGAGGCTGTCGGCCAGGCCGGTGATGGTGGCCAGGCCGGGGGTGAGGTACTTCTGGTCGATGCACAGGCCGAACGCGTACACGGGGGCTTCGCCTTCCGGTCGTGGTGCGTGGGCATGACGGGGCGTTCAGGGGGCGTCGTGCTCGCCGCGGCGGCGGATCACTTCGAGGCGGTCGGGGTGAGTCGTCTGCCACTGGGCGGTGAAACCTCCCGCCATGGGCCGCAGCACCCACACAGTTCCGGCTTCTTTGACGTCGGTGACGATCGCCCGCCGCCCTTGGTCGTCTTCCACCAGGTCCCCGACCCAGGGGTGCCCGGCGTTCACGGACTGTCTGCCTGTGGCGTGTCGCCCCATGGGGACCACCCCGAGGACGCGTCGGCGATGTCACGGCGCCGCTGTTGCTGGCCGGGGGTGCGGCGGGGCAGGCCGCCTGCGGCGTGCACGAGGAACCCGCCCCGGTCTCGGATCAGGACGCCAAGGCCGGCGAACTGGGCGGCATCGGCAGCGACGTGGGAGAGGGAGCCGACGATGATGCCCCGGATCATTCCGGTGGACAGGGCGGACGTTATGGCCTGCCAGCCGGAGCGCTCTGCGAGTGGCACCGCCGGGTCGGGATCGGACCACGCCCCAGCAACGTGCCAGTGCCGGGCGTCGGCGTAGTGGCGGCCGCGTTTCTCGCCGTCTCGGACGGCGGCGGCGGTGGAGGCGCAGGCGTAGACGGCGACGGGTACGTGCCCGAGGCCGCTGGGCGGGTTGGTCGGCATGCCCCCAAGGCTGCTGCGCACCGGCACGCGGGCCCAGACACGGCCCGTGGCAGCGGCGACAGTCCGTGCCGGGATTCGGTGCCACGGGGCGTGGCAGCGCAGGGCCAGGCGGCCGGGCTTGTGCAACGCCCCGTAGCAGTCGAGCAGGTGGCGGCCGGTCGACTGCTACGGGGCGTGGTAGCGCGGCCTGGGGTCAGCGCACCCCGAGAGGAACCCCGGCAGCGTTGGCGAGTCCGCGCAGGCGGCCGACGGAAACTCCGGCGAGCCGGCCGATGATGACGCCGGGGAGCATCTGGTGGCGCACCCACCCGGGAGCCATCGTGCAGACGGCTTCGAGGGTGTCGGCTGCAGCCTCCCAGCGCCGGCATTCCACGTGGGTGAGGGCGACGTCCAGGCCGTACCGGGCACGGGTGGCCAGCGGCACGGAGTCGTCCAGGCGGACGGTGTCCATGAGGCGCAGGGCTCCGGAGGTGTCACCGAGGGCCACGGCGATACTCATGGCCTGGGTGGCGGCGTACATCGGCCCGTACGGCTGGGCGTGGGCACCGCGGGCGTGCTCCTCCCCGATACGGGCAGCCACGGCGTGCGCCTGGGAGAGGTACTCGCGGGCGCTGTCCGCGCCCGCACCGCCCCGGGACGCGGCCACGGCGGCATTCGTGACGAGCTGCCCGTAGACGCTCAGCCGGTCGGGGTCGTGCTCGCTCATCTTGGGCTCAATCCGGTCGGCCTGCGCCGCGGCAAGGGCGAACCCTTGAGTGGTGCGGCCGTCGCGCAGGTTGACCCATGCCGTGGTGGCGGCCAGGTGGGCGTCACGGAGATCGTCCCCGGCCTGCACGGCGATCTGGCGGCCGTACGTCAGCGCCGCGTACGCCAGATCGCGGGAGCCCAGCACGTTGGCGGCCATGCCCGCCGTCTGGAAGGTGTCGATCAGGACGCCGCCGGCTGCCTCTCGCTCGGCCGGGTCGGCGGCGTCGAACCGAGCCCGCGCCTCAGGGAGCAACTGGCCCAGGAGCGTGCCGAGTTCTGTGTACCGGCCCGCCCAGTAGGCGGCATCCGCGCGGCGGACGACTGAGCGCAGCTCCTCGACGGAGCCCGGCTCGACGTCGGCGGGGATGCCGATGGCGGCATCATGCGTGGCCGCGGACACCATCCGCAGTGCCGCCCGCTCGTCGCGGTCCATGGACCTGCGGGGCGCCTGCTGGCCGAGGAGTACGGCGATGTCCGTACCGAGGGCATCGGCGATGGAGAGCAGCGACGGCAGCGACGCCGTACCGCCGCGTTCCAGCTTGCGGACCACGCCTACGGACACGGCAGCGGCTTCCGCTAACTGCTCCTGCGTCATCCCGCCGCGCAGCGACTTCAACCGCTCAAAGGTGGTGTACTCCGACCACTGCATGCCCCAGCACCTCCGTGTGATTGGCCTCACACGGACGGTACTGGCAAGAGCGGTGGGGCCGACAGCCCTTGATCAGCCGGAAGTTGCGGTCACGCGGCGAGGACCGCACTGACTCCCAGGAGGGCCTCAAGCTCCGCCACAGCCTGGTCCTCATCCATAGCGTGGACGGTGGTGATTCCCAGCTCGGAGGCCGGCGGAAGGTTCACCGCGTGATCGTCCACGAACACGCACCGCTCGGCGGGCAGGCCGATGCGGTCCACGGTCAGCCGGTAGATCGCCGGATCAGGCTTGGCCATGCCGACCAGCTCGGAGACGACGTGCACATCGAACAGGTCCCAGATTCCGACGTGCTCGTACGGGTTGAACGGGTCCAGGCCGAAGCTGTTAGACAGCAGGGCGACCCGATGACCAGCCTCCCGTGCCGCACGGGCAAGGGCAGCCATCCGACGAGCCGCAGGCACCCCTGCCCAGGCCCTGCCCATCAGGTTCACCGGGTCCACATGCGCCCCCAGGAGGGAGGCAGTGCCCTCGTTCCACTCCGCCTGCCCTATCTCCCCGACCTCTAGGGCGGCATACAGACGCCGCCCTTCCGGGTGATCGTTGAGGGTGTTGCGCCACGCCTCCGGGGCCAGCCCTTCGGATACGCACCAGGCACGGTGAACCGCGAGGGGGTTGGCAGTGAGCACTCCGGCGAAGTCGAGGATCAGCCCGCGCTGTTCACGCTCGTCGGCGGCGGCAGTGCTGTACGGCATCCGGTGACCGTCCCTTCCGTGATGGGTCTCACTGGGGACGCTACCGTGCACTCGGACACGCGGAACGTACAAGGAAGCCCCCAGCGTTCTGGGGAGCCGCAGCAGTCGCGACAAGCCGGAAGGCGGGCCTCCTTCCCACAGCCATCGCGTGGGGGAAACCGGCGCCGGCCTTGCCCCTGCGCTGACCTGTGAAGCCGGGCTGCGCATAGGGGCTGACAGGGCACCGTTGCGCGCGTTGACTCACTGCGCAGCTCTGCGCCGCCGTCCTATGCCCCGGCCGGGGTGCCTGCGCCCCAACCCCTCCGGTCAGTCATCCGCCGGGCCGGCACCGCGGTGGCCCAGGCCCGTCCGCTCGGTCGGGATGACGCCCAGCCGTCCCGCCTGGAAGTCGTCGAAGGCCTGCTGGAGTTCGTGCTTGCTGTTCATGACGAACGGGCCGTAGTGCGCCATCGGCTCGCGGATCGGCAGGCCGCCGAGCAGGACCACCTCGAAGTTCTCGCTGCGCGAGTCCTGCGACGCGTCCGCGCGGATCGTCAGCGAGTCTCCGTCGCCGAAGACGACCGACTGGCCCATCTTGAACGGGCGGCGTTCGGCACCGGCCGCGCCACTGCCCGCGAGGCCGTAGGCGAGGGCGTTGAAGTCGGGCCGCCAGGGCAGCGTGATCTCGGCGCCCGGGTTCACCGTCGCGTGGATCATCGTGATCGGCGTGTGCGTGGCGCCAGGACCGGCGTGGCCCGCGATGTCACCCGCGATCAGACGGAGCAGGGCGCCGCCGTCCTCGGAAGCAAGCAGCTTCACGGTGCCGCCGCGGATGTCCTGGTACTTCGGCGCGATCATCTTGTCCTTGGCGGGCAGGTTCACCCACAGCTGGAGCCCGTGGAAGAGGCCGCCGGAGATGACCAGGTCCTCCGGCGGGGTCTCGATGTGCAGGAGGCCCGAGCCCGCCGTCATCCACTGAGTGTCGCCGTTGGTGATGACCCCGCCACCGCCGTGCGAATCCCGGTGGATGAAAGTGCCATCGATGATGTACGTGACGGTCTCGAAGCCGCGGTGCGGGTGCCAGGGGGTCGACCTCGGTCACCAGCCCGCCGCCGCCACGCATGCGCGGACCGTGGTGCAGTGTGCGGAGATCGCGGAGCATCCGAGGCTGCGAGCCTGGGCCCGCTCGTTCCAGTCGCTGGCCGCGTACTGGACGGGCGAGTACCGGCGGGCCGCGGATCTCGCACGGGCCGGATGCGAGGACGGCCGGGGGCCGGGCTCCGGAACGATCACGGCACGACTGCTGAGTCTGGAGGCCCGCGCCCTCGCAGCCGGCGGAGACGGCCGCAGCGCGTTGCGCTCCCTCGCACTGGCCCACGAGGCCCGCAACAGCGCGGAACGAGACGAACTTCCTGGCGTCTTCGCCTTCCCAGAGGCGAAACAATGGGCCTACACGGGCACCACGCTGCTGGCCGTCGGCGGCGACCAAGTCCAGCGGGCGATAGCCGCGTCCAACCGCGCGGTGGAGCTGTATCAGGCCGGGCCGGAAGGCGACCGGTCCTCCGGAGACCTGCACGCCGCGCATCTGGACCTGGCCACCGCGTACCTGGCAAGCGGCGAGCTGGAAGGAGCTGGTACGGAACTCGCCGCGGATCTCGGCGCGGATCAGTACACCGCGAGCATCACCATCAGGCTTCGCAATCTGGACACGCTCATCGGCAGCGGGCCGTACCGTGACTCACGGCCGGTGGTCGATCTTCGGGAGCACATCCACGAGGTAACCGCCCGGCCCGCTCTCGTCAGCACACCCACGGAGCCGCGATGACCACCCAGCCCACGAACGACCCTTCCGTGACCGACCGACGCCTGCTCTCCACCCAGGCGTACGGCACCGGCCAGCACCTCGCAGCCCGCCAGTCCCTCTACCAATGGCAGACCCCGCGACACGACCTCCCCGGCATCGTCGTGGGCGAGCTCGCCGGCATACGCGGGGCAGTAGCGGACGTGGGCTGTGGCAACGGGAAGTTCGTGCAGCGGGTCCGCGCCGACCGGCCGGACCTGACCGTGCTCCCCATGGACGTCTCCCCCGGCATCCTGGCAGGCATCGAGGGAGCCGTGGCCGCGGACGTCCAGCAGCTCCCGATCGCGGACGGGGCTTTGGAAGCGGTCCTCGCCATGCACATGCTCTACCACGTCGAAGACCAGGCCCGAGCAGCCCAAGAGCTCGGCCGCATCCTGGCCAGCGATGGCATCGCTATCGCGTCCACCAACAGCAGGACCGACAAGCGGGAAATGGAGGACCTCTGGCGACGAGCCGCCGGCGACGTCCTCGGCATCCCGGAGGGCCCGGCGCGGGTACAGCTTTCCGCCCGCTTCACCCTGGAAGACGCCCACGCCATCCTGGGCACTGTCTTCGACGATGTCCGGACGATCCCCCTCCCGGGAGTGATCGAAGTGACTGACGCCGCGCCCGTGGTTGCCCACCTGGCCTCGTACGAGGCGTGGGCCGACCAAATGGGCGTCCCGTTCAAGGAGACGATCGAGCGCGCCCGAGAACGGGTGGACGAAACCATTCGGTCGGAAGGCGCGTTCCGCGTCACCTGCCTTGGCGGAATCTTGGTCTGCCGAGCAGCGCGCGCTTACTGATCATTTCAGAATGAGTTTGTTGGAAGGGCTTGGCTGCATGGAAGGGTGGGGGCAGACTTCCGACTCTGCGGATGATCTCGTGCCAACCCGCCACGGACGTGCGTCGCCGACGGCTCTGGGACGCCCGGGGCCCGGCGAGCGTTCCGCCGGGCCCCGGGCGGAGTCGACTACCAGGCGATGTAGACGTTTTCCGCGGTGAAGCGTGACCCGCCGCTGAAGTCGGACAGCTTGAAGTAGTACGAGCCCGCGCTCACCCGGCCCCAGGAGGAAAGGCCGCAGTAGTTCACCCTGCTGCCGACATTCCGGTCCGGGTTCCAGCTGATGTCCTGGTAGAGGTTCAGCGTTGCCGAGTTGAAGGAGCTGTCGGTATAGCAGGTGGACAGGCTCACGATGCTGGAGGTGCTGTCAGCGTTGCCGTCATACCAGCGATTCGACTCGTGCCCCCGCTCCCACCCCCCGATGTAGCTGGTCCTCGAGCCCTCCGCCTGAGCAGGCGCCACGCCCAGTGCGAGCAGCGTCGCACCGCCCAACGCAACCAGCGGCAACCTTGCGCATCGTGTTCATACGATCCCCTCCCTAGCGACGGCCCCCAGGCATGCCGGGAGCCCGTCAGTACAGTCCCGTAGATGCAAAACGCCGTGATCGTACGTACGTCCGGACGCGATGCGCGTGCATATATCCAATGCCAGCCACCGAGAGCAAAACGGAAGAATCCACCGCTCCTCCCCGCGACAGGCACGTAAGTGGAGGGCAGGGAGTGGGCCCGCTTTTCATCGATGTGAACGCCTACGACCTGGGAGCGGAACAGCGGGAACCAGGCTTCTCGCGGCCGAGTATCCAGACGGTCAACGTGTCGCAGAAAGTTGAGGATGGCCCGAAACAGATCGCTGGGAGGGAGATGGAGGGGACCCGACGCGCGGCACATCATGGAGCGGCCTGGTCATGCTGGACACCACTGGCGGTGCCGAGGGCGCCGTCTGGGCGGTCATGGCCGTGCGGGAGGGCAGCGGGCGACCTCGGCCGTCGTCCCGGTGCGCCGGTAGCCCGGTGTGGGCCCACGTCCATGCCGACGTCTTTCGCGCCGGGCGAGACGGGCCGTAGACGTGAAGTAGCTTTACCCCTCCACGCCTGCCCCTCGGCTCGCTGGGAGACCTCTGACATCAAGTCGAGAGATCGCCGCCGGTGCACCCCGCGTCGATTGCCCTAATCCTTAGCCGAGCTGGCCAATTCTGATGCGTTTAATCGCCGGCCCCATCAGATCACGTACGAGTCAATCGAATCCCCTTTGATTACCTTAATTATCCAACTAGTATTCGAACAGCTAGGGCTGTTTATTGCCCCAGGCTCTTTGCGTGCGCCTTCATGGGGTGTGCGTCGATATCGCCGGAAGGGGAAGTTCCATGAAAAGGAAGATAGCAGCCTCCATCGCCGGAGGTGCACTTTTGGTGGGGGTGGGAGCGTTACCGGCTCAGGCCGAGAACTCTCGCACCAGCTACATCGAGTGGTGGCGGCCGGGAAAGGAGTCGAGCCGCTGGTGGGACAACAGCAGCGACTACGCGAGCACCACGGTCAGCTTCAACACCTGTGAGACCGATGCCCAGTTCCGCTGGGCTTCGTTGTCGCTGTGGCGCGACATCAGTAGCGCTCCGGATCGCAACTACGGCGGCAGGACGAATTACTGTGGCAGTTCGGCGTGGGGCGACGTGGCGGCAGGGTCGTACTACTTCAAGCTGGACAGCCTCGCTGACGGCGAGGCATTGAAGGTCAAAACGGTGACTATCTACTGGTGAGAGCAGACACGTGTGGGCCTGTGGAAATACACAGGCCCACACGTGCGCCCCTACCGGAAAGCCTTCAGCCGCATCGGGGTTCTGCGCAAGGCGAGACTGGCGCATCCCGCCACCAGGACGAACATTGTGGCGACCATCGCAATTACGGAATCTTCCTCATGAAGCAGCCACGCCCAGATTTCTGGCTCCCCGGAGGGTTTCCATCCCGTGTGCGCCAGGACGAGTGGCAGCGCAGTCGTGAGAAAGGCTGAAATGCGGGGGCCGGTGACTGAGGAGAGAATCATGGCTATGCCGATGTAGCCGCCGATGTTTCGGCCGCAGACAACTGCCATGTCTGATCCGAGTGTCAGATGGACAAGGCCGGTTGCTGTGGTTACCGCGAGGGCGGTAGCAACGCCGAGGCAGGCGTTCCACTGGTTGATCGGCCGGGCTGCTGTGACCTCGATGCGGTGGTCTGTGCGTTCCTGGCCGTACATGAGGACGACGGCTGGCAGGACGGTAAGGAGGTGGCCTGCGAGGAATACCCCGGCCTGCCCTGTCAGGATCGGAATGGGCAGCTCGGTATCGCCCAGCAAGATGCCCAGGACGACGGTGAGGGCGGTGGCTCCGGCGAGGCTCTGAGCGGCACGGACTTTCAACCACCAGTTCATCGGGAGAGCCCTGCGGGAACGATCTGGGGTGTGGTGGAGCACCCTTGCATGGCCTGGTTGTTGAACTGGTACCAGGCGTTCTGCTCCTCGCGGGGCAGGGTCCGGATGCGGTTGGCGAGTTCGACGGTAGCGGGATCGAAGCGGCCCGACAGGGCTTCCGCGGGCATCCCCGCGGTAAGGAGGAGCCAGGCAGCGGTCGGCGGTTGGGCCGGTGCAGCCGGGTAGGGCCCGTTCTGTGCGCAGGCCGGCAGGGCAGGCATCAGACTGAGGGCAACACCGGCGACCACGTCCGCGCCTCGGGGCTTGGTACCGATCCCCAGTTTCGCTTCGCCCTGCTTTGGAGTTGCCGCCATGGTGAATCGGTCGGAGGTCTCGATCCCGGCGTCGGCGAGCTTCTGCCGGACTGCAGCCACCGAGGGTCGGATCTTGTCCGTGCTGCTCACTTCGGGCCACAGGCACACCGTGGTGTCGGACGCCTTTTCACAGACCAGCTCCCCGGTGGGCCTGTCGGCTACGGGAGTCACCGGAATTGGGATGGCTGTGGCTACGGCCAGGCCGACGCCAATGATCACGGAGCCTGTCATCGCAGCGATGGTGCGAGATGACGTGCGGTAGGTGATGCCGATGAGGCAGGCGAGGATGAGGCCTCCGGCGAAGAGTGCGACCGGCCACAGGGCTCGTGTGTCCAGTACCTGGTCCACTGCGCAGCAGTCCGCCATGCCTCCGCCGATCAGGTGCCGGAGCCAGACGATGCTCCAGGACACCGGGTACGCGTTCAGGAAGAAGGCTCCGACAAGGGCGACGGGAACGGAGATGACCGCGCGCCACCGCATACCTGCGCAGAATCCGAGCAGGGTGTTCATCGTGATCATGAGGGCAACGGTGAGCAGCATCGCAAGGTCCGGCAGGCCCGCCCCGACCCCGGCGGCGTTGGCCGAGAGAAGCAGGGCGATCAGAGAGGTGAGGAGACCACCGAGGACCACGGGTGCCAGGACTGGCGTCGTGATCGCAAGAGGGCTGCGGGCAGCTGTCTGCCCGAAGACCTTGCCCTGGGTCAGTCGCGCGCCTTCCCAGGCAGCCAGTCCCGCGGAGATGGTGCTGATGAAGGGGAGGGAGTGGAGAGAACTTCCCGTGGCGGAGGGCCAGTAGCCGGCCGTGGTCCAGGCGGTCAGATCCCGGCCGATGGCGGTCATGATGAACAGGATGAGGAGGGGGATCACATAGACGGCTGCTGAAGAGCGCAGCAGGGTTCGCAGCAGCATCCCTTACACCTCTCCCCGGACGAGTTTGGCGTACGCGGCCTCGGCGCGCTCACGCGGGCCGTCCGTGTCCGTGCCGGCGAGGGAGTGGAACTCCTGGGTGCTCCCCTGGAACCGCACTGCGCCCTGATCGAGCACGACTACCTCGGAGTAGGAGTCGGCAAGGTCTTCGGTCTGATGGGTGGAGACGACGATGTGCACGTCGTCTCGAAGCGTGTCCAGCAGGTTCCGGAAGATCTTGCGTTGTGTCGGATCGAGGCCAGCGGTGGGTTCGTCCATGAGGATGAGCTCGCTCTTGTGCGTGAGTGCTCCGGCCAGTCCCATGCGCCGCTTCTGGCCCCCGGAGAGCTGGTGACTGCGTCGGCCCGCGAGATCGGTCAGCTTCACACGCTCGAGCGCATCCCGAGAGGCCTCCCAGGCAGCTGTCCTCGACATCCCTTTGAGCCAGCCCATGTAAGCGACCTGCTCGCGGACCCTCAGCCCGGGAATGGCCACGATCTCCTGAGGCAGCCAGGCCACCGCGCCTACGTAGGCGACTCTGTCGCGGCGGCTGCCCGGGACCCTGTCTCTCCAGGAGACGGTCCCAGTCTCGGCCTGAAGGTGCGTGGCCGCGAGACCCATCAAGGTTGATTTGCCAGCCCCGTTGGGCCCAAGGAGGACGGTGGCAGGACTGGAGAGCGACAGGTCAAACCCGTCGAAGACGGCGGTGCTCCGCGTGTAGCGGAAACCGATCCCGGTCAAACGCAGTGTCATGTGCTTGTGCTCAATCTGCCGCAAGGGCTGTGCGCAGCGCTGGTGTGGTCTGGCTCTGGGACGCCCGGGACCCGGCGACCGTTCCACCGGGGCCCGGACGGAATCGACTACCAGGTGATGTAGACCGGGTCCGAGGTGAAGCGTGACCCGCCGCTGAAGTCGGCCAGCTTGAAGTAGTACGAGCCCGCAGGGGGACGGCCCCAGTACGACGTACCGCAGTAGTTGGTCCTGTTGCCCATGTTCTTGTCCGGGTTCCAGCTGATGTCCTGGTAGAGGCTCAGCGTCGCCGAGTTGAAGGAGCTGTCGGTGTAGCAGTTGGACAGGCTCACGGTGGTTTCAACCGTGCCATTGGTGCTGTCGTACCAGCGGCTCGACTCGTGCCCCCGCTCCCAGCCGGCCATGTAGGTGGTCCGCGAGCCTTCGGCCTGAGCAGGCGAGACTCCCAGTGCGAGCAGCGTCGCGCCGCCCAACGCAACAGCGGCAACCTTGCGCATCGTGTTCATACGATCCCCTCCCTAGTGCTGCTCCGCGTTA
>NZ_JAGGOY010000055.1 GCF_018614095.1 Streptomyces sp. ISL-87
TCACCGTCGCCTCCCGTGAGGAAGTGGTCTGACCTGCACCGACGCACACACGCTCAGGTCATTTTCAAGAGAGCTCCCATCGCTCGCGGCGGTTCGCCGGCCCTTCCGGTAGTCCGTCTCGGCGCAGGTACGACCGGCTGCGCTTCTCACCCGAGGAGTGCAGCCTTCCTGCCTGCACGGATGCCCCTGCTCAGATCGCATCGCCCCAGGTCAGCGGCATAACCCACACGCAAGCGTGAGGCTGATGAGTCTGTCGGACTGTGTTCACTGTCAGCTCTCGAAGTCGACAAAAGGTGACGTCACATCTGGGTTCTGGCACCCATTCCGTGAGGGGCGGAACGGTGGGACGGGCAGCGGCCTTGGGGGTGTCCTGACGTGGCGGCCATTACCTCCGGGGTAATCGCACCGCCCAACCTCCCGCAGCTACGTTCGTGGTCATCGCTCACTCCCCCCGAACGAAGGAGCCCCGTGGTGCCTGCTTACGGTTTCGCTCATCTCCGCAGCCGCCGGAATCACTCCGACGTCATCAAGTACCTGGAGTGCATCCAGGCAACCCTCGACCCCTTCGCAGGCCGCTTCGTCATCCACGGTCCGCCGGCCGAAGTCGTGGAGGGTACATGGCCTGGCAGCATGGTGCTGATTGAGTTCCCTAGCCTGACCGAAGCCCGTGCCTGGTACGACTCTCCGGCCTACCGGGCCATCCTGCGTTTGCGTACCGACCACATCGAGGGCGATTTGCTGCTGATCGAGGGCGTCAGGCCGAACTACAACCCGGCCGAGCGAGCTCGCAAGCTGCAAACAGAAGCTGGCCAAGAGGGCCGGGCGACTACATAATCCTGCGCCTCCTCGGGACCCCTTTTGCGGAGGGGCGGAAGTCTGGCGCGACCGAACATCCGGCGGCAGGACGCCGTTCGCCCTCACGAAATGTGTGCCAGAGCCCTCTAGGAACAGCGTTTGTCGACCGGTTCTGGAGGCGGTTGGTGATCACCCAGCTCGCGGATGTCGATGACAAACGACGGCACTGTCGTGTCTGGGGATGCGGAACGGCCAGCCGCCCGTCAGGGCGGCTGGCCGTCGAAGGTGGGAGTAGTGATGGCGCTCTTTGAAAACGGCCACCGCCGATCGGGAGTCACTCCATGCCTGCTCGATGGATCTCCCCGGTCATGGGACACCTGACCTGCCGCCGGGCGCCACAAGGGAGAGGCCAGCGCGTAGCGCCGCCGTAGGCGCCGAAGCCGTGCGGGCACCGCCGACGGCTACGGCCCGCTTGTGGCCTTCTTGCCCCCAAGGACGCGCGCTGGCTCCCCAGGGACGCCATCCCCGTCTCCGGCGGCATGGGCTGACGCCACGCGGTCTTCGCCGCTGCCCCGGAACCAGCCGGAGTCGTTGCTCAAGGTCAGCGAGGCGTGAGGAGGCAGAACTCGTTGCCTTCCGGGTCGGCCAGAACCGTCCAGGAGATTGCGGACTGATCAATATCAGGGTCGGTGGCGCCCAGGGCGCGCAGTCGGGCTGCCTCTGCGGCCAGGTCGTCACCGGGGTAGGGGCAGACGTCGAGGTGGACGCGGTTCCACACGCTCTTGGTGTCGGGAGTGCGGAGGAACTCCAGGTAGGGCCCGACGCCTTTGGCGGAGCGCATGGTCGCATGATCGTCGGTGACCTCGTGCAGCGTCCAGTCCATCGCCTCGCCCCAGAACCGGGCCATCCCTCGTGGGTCGGTGCAGTCGACCACCACCGCGGCGATCGGCCCGGTGTCCTGGTAGATCGGACGGGGCTCCAGGACGCAGAACTCGTTGCCTTCCGGGTCGGCCATGACCGTCCAGGGGACGTCGCCCTGCCCCACGTCGGCGAGCGTCGCGCCGAGATCCTTCAAGCGCGCGACCAACTCCGCTTGATGGGCAGTCGAGGTGGTGGCCAGATCAAGGTGCACGCGGTTCTTGACCGTTTTGGGTTCCGGGCGGGCGACGATGTCGATGCAAACGGCCACGGGGTCGGGGTAGGCGAAGCCCACGGGTTCGAGGTTGGTCACGCCGGGTCCCTCGCTGTCGACACCCCAACCGAGTGCCTCCGCCCAGAACCGGCCGAGCGCGGGGTCGTCATGGGCCTTCATGTTGATCTGCACGAGTCGTGTTGCCATGCCGCAGATCCTAGAAGCTCCGCCAGCCCAGGCCGCCGCGATCAGACATGTGCTCGACCAGGTACTGACTGTGGTCGCGCTTGCCGAGACTTCCGACCGAGGCGAGTCCTTGTGAACGAAGGCAAGCCCCGACGCCGACGCCACTGACCGATCGAATGCTGCTCAAGCCTGTGCCGGCCGACTCGGCCCGCACGCTCCACGAGCGGGCGACCCCCAGCCGACAACACGCGCGACGCTGGCTGAAGCTACCCCACTCCGTTGAACTCCGGACCAAGTGGGGCGACGAGTAGCCTTGGCCGTTTTCCGAGATCCTGTGTGCCACGAATGCGAAAGGAACCGTATGTAGGAACAGTTCTGGAAGCAATGCTGTGCGAAACATGAAGGTATGGCCCTTCGGAGCCGTCCTGCGGAGGGAGGCTTCAAACCACCACATGCTGCGAAAGCGGTGACGCGATCGTGGTGAGCGATGTGGAGAAGGCGCCCGTGAGGCGTCAGGTGGGGATCAGGAAGACGAACGCAAGTGAACCATTGCTGAAGTGTCGTTACTGAAATCTAAGTGGCATCGAAACCGGGAGTACAGGATTGCGCCCGGGATAAGCCTGGCGGGAGTCCGCTTATTGGCCAGGCGGTGTCCGGCACGGAGGTGGCGTGAGCCTGGTCTGCTGGTTTTGCACGGAACGTGGGAAGGCACGCGTTGATACTGCCGCCCGATGCAGGGCGGCGAGAGGGAGCGCTCCGAGCGGCTGAACCGTGAGGGGTTGAGTACCGGCGCGAAGCGTGTTGGCGGACCGGCTCGTAGTAGTGCTGAAGCCCCTGTAATGGGGGTGGAGCGAAGGGGCCGGGTCATCCGTGGCTGTGTGTGTCTGGTCAACCGGACGTTCTCCGGGAGGAGCCGATGGACAAGCTGAAGTCACCGAACAAGCCGTTCGACATCTCCAAGTGGGAAGTGCTGGAGGCGTATCGTGAAGTGAAGAGAAATCGGGGCGCGCCTGGAGTGGACGGGCAGTCCATCGAGGAGTTCGAAGCCGACCTGAGAGGCAACCTCTACAAGGTCTGGAACAGGATGTCCTCGGGGACGTACTTTCCTCCTCCGGTGCGTGCGGTGGAGATTCCAAAGCAGCATGGTGGCGGCACGAGAATGCTAGGTATTCCCACTGTCGCCGATCGGGTTGCGCAGACCATCGTGGCCAGGCATCTCGGAATTCGTGTGGACCCTGTGTTCCACGAGGATTCCTACGGATACCGGCCCAAGCGGTCCGCGCTCGATGCGGTGGAGCGATGCCGGCAGCGGTGTTGGGGAAAGGGCTGGGTGATCGACCTTGACATCCAGAAATTCTTCGACAGCGTCCGGTGGGACCTCATCGTCAAGGCTGTGGAGGCGCACACCGACGCCGTCTGGGTGAAGTTGTATGTTGATCGGTGGCTTCGCGCGCCGCTTCAACTGCCCGACGGCACCTTGCAGAGGCGGGACCGGGGGACCCCGCAGGGGTCGGCGGTCTCGCCCGTGCTGGCAAACCTGTTCATGCACTACGCGTTCGATACCTGGCTCGGCCGGAACTATCCGGGCATTCAGTTCGAACGGTATGCGGACGACGCGGTCGTGCACTGCGCCAGCGAGCGCCAGGCCCACGAGGTCCTGGCCGCACTCGCGAACAGGATGGACGAGGTCGGGCTGCGGCTGCACCCCGACAAGACCCGGATCGTGTACTGCAAGGACGGCAAACGGCGCGGCTCCTACGAGCACACGTCGTTCACCTTCCTGGGGTTCACGTTCCGAGCCCGCGGGGCGCGGAATAGGAACGGTGTGAACTTCACCGGATTCCTGCCCGCGATCAGCAAGGACGCCCAGAAGAAGATCAGCGCGGAGGTCCGCTCGTGGCGGCTCCACCGGCAGATCCACCTCACCTTCTTCGACCTCGCACGGCGGATCAACCCGATGGTGCGGGGCTGGATGCAGTACTACGGAGCGTTCTACCGGTCGGCGCTGCATCCCCTCCTCCAGCGCATCAACGCCTACCTGATGCGCTGGATCCGCAAGAAGTACCGACGGCTGAAGGCGTTCAAAAGGGCTCACGCGTGCTGGAAGCGCGTCACGCGCCAGTACCCGAGGCTCTTCGCCCAGTGGGCATGGACACCGGGGTTCACGTGATCAGGATGACAAGAGCCGTGTAACGGGCGACTGTTACGCACGGTTCTGTGGGAGCCCGGGGGTGAGATCCCCCCGGGCGACCCGACCATCAGTAGTGGCAGAGGTCGACCGGAAGGGAGACCGGGGGCGGTTCAGGCCACGTATGAAATTCGTTTATGGCGCCATGTCACGCAGATCTGGGCGGTTCCTGGGCAGTCCGAAGCCCGCCATCTCTTTTCCCACGTTCGCTGCAGCAGCGGCGATGCATTCAGTACAACAGCGTGCCGTCTCCTGCCCAGGTGTGTTCGTAGACGCCGGTGCTGAGCGGACGCACCATGGGTCGCACTGCGGACCAAGATGCGTAACTGAACGTACGCAGACCGCCTGGGGGCGGTCTGCGTACGACGTCAGCCGGTGGCCAGGGGCGGGTCGTCAGCCCTTCGGGGGGACGAGCATGCGCTCGGAGCCCAGAGCGTTCACCGTGGTGTTCCTGTACATGGTGGTCTCGCCGTCGGTCCAGCGGATGATGAGGTCGTTGGTGAGGCCGTCGCCCGTGTACTGGCCGGTGGTCATGATCACGCTGTGGGTCCAGGTCTTGTTGGGGCCGTGGATGCGCTGCTCACCACCGAGGCCGCTGGTGGTGGTGCCGACGTAGTTGTCGAGCTCGCCGGTGGACCACCGGACCATGAGGTCCCACTTCTGGTTGCCGGAGAACTGCCCGGAGGTCAGCAGCGTGGCGTCCTTCCAGGTGCTGTTGGGGTCCTTGAGCTTGTACTCCTGGCCCAGGGTGCCGGCGCCCACGTTGGTGAAGAGGCTCAGTTCACCATCCGACCAGCGCACCATCAGGTCGGTGACGTAGGTGCTGGCGTTGAAGCGGCCGGCGGCTATCTGCGTGGCGTGGCTCCAGATCGAGCCCGCCGGGGCCATCTGGGTTGCGCTGGCGACGGACAGGTCGTTGGTGCCCACGTCGCCATAGAGCGTCATCTCGCCGCTCGCCCAGCGGACCATGAGGTCGAACTGGTTGGAGCCGGTGAAGTCGCCTGCCGTGATGTTCGCGACGTCCTTCCAGGTGCCGTTCGGGGGGAGGAGCTGCCGCTCTGGCAGGAAGGCGCCCTGTCCGTCGCCGGGGAAGAGGGTCACCTCGCCGTCCGTCCACACCACGAGCAGGCTGCTGCGGCCGCTGCCGGTGAAGTCACCGGAGGCCATGGCCTTGGCATGGGTCCACAGGTCCCCGAGCCCGGGCAGCAGTGGGCTGTCCGCGGATCCCTGATACGTCGGGGGCCGGGAGATGAGGTCGGGATCGAGGCCTCTGTTGGCGTCGTTGTAGAGGTCCTGGGCGTCCTTGCCGTAGATCGGTGAGTACGTTACCCAGGGGTCGTTGGCGTCGTTGCCGCCGCCGAAGTAGCCGCCGGTGTTGCCGATGACCTTGCCGGTGCGGCTGGCGGCGTCGTAGTCCTTGATCCAGGGGCCGCCGGACACGCCGCCGTAGAAGCCGTTGCACAGCATCTGCATCTGGCGGAAGCCGCCCAGCCGGGTGGTGGGCACATCGCAGCGCAGGGCCTTGTGGTTCTTGTTGACGCTTGAGCTGGACGGGTAGCCGACGACGGTAACGTTGTGCTCGTACGTGCTCACCGGTGTGAAGGTGAGCGCCCCGGTGACGTTCTCGATGCTGCCCTTGGTGTTCGGCTCGACCAGGGCGAAGGCGAGGTCCAGGTCGGACACCGCTCCTTTGCTGTTGTGCCGGTAACGGGGGTCCTGGTAGACGCCCTTGGCCTTGAGCGGGAAGATGCCGAATGGCTGGGCGGCGGCGGCTTTGCCGTTGCGGTACTGCGGCACGAAGATTGCGTGGCTCGTCGGCTTCTTCATGCTGTCCGCGCAGTGCCCCGCCGTGAGCACCATGTTCTTGCCCGCGCTTCGGACCACGCTGCCGGTGCAGGAGGTGTCCGCCTTGCCGATCTCGCCCTCCTGGTAGAAGAAGGTCCCCACCATCGGCATGCCGTCGAAGTAGGTGCCGGTCGGGATGCCGGACGGCGCGGCGGATAGCACACGGGGCTGTTTGCCTGCAGCCCCGTCGGCAGGAGCCTGACCTCGTGCGGCGTCGACGGGCACAGCGGCGGCCATACGTTCGGCCGACCAGTACTCCTCCTCGGCGCGCAGCTTGTCAGAGGACACCGGCGGAGTCGCAGCGGTCGTCGTGGCCGGGGTGCTGGCTCGCGGGCTCGGGGCGGCGGTTGCCTTCGGAGTCGCGGTGGCGCTCGGCTTCGCGGTGGCGCTGGGTCTCGGCTCGGCGCTGGCCGTGGGAGTGGTGGGGCGAGGTGGTGGGGTGACGGTCGCGGCGAGAGCCGGACCTGTGCCTAATACGGTCGCGATCACGCTGAGAGTGAACGCGGTGAACCATCTGGATCTCAAGGAACTTACTTCCTGGGTGAGGTGAGAATACGGAGCAAAGAGCGGTAATGGCACGCCAGTTCGATGAGGGGGCAGGCTATGCAGAGGCTTGGAAGATCGTCAACGGATATGAAAAGAGAGCGAATGGGTGCAATAGGGATGAGGATCGGCGGGGCCACCGCGCTGGCGTTGCTGCTGATGCCGCCCGCGGGAGATGTCTTTGCGGCGCAGGCCGTGGATCCGCCCACCCCGACACCCACGGGGGCGCAGTTGTCTGCGCGCCCTGGTGAGCGGCTCACGTTCGCGGTGGCTTCGTCCCTGCCGGGGAAGAACGGAAACTGGGTGAGCTCCGAGATCTTCATTGAGCACGGGACGCTGAGGATGAACGATCCGGTCATCACCGCCGTGGCCACCGTGGCGTGTGACACCCCGCCGGGCGTCTACCTGGTCGAGCAGACCGGGCCCGGCGGGCCTCCCAAGGGCGCCAAGGGCGACGTTTGGGTGACCGTCAAGGTCGCGGACATCGGCGAGGCCGAACGCAAGGCCTGTCCCGGGATGGTAGCGGCCCTTCCTCCGGAACAGCCGGACGAGCGCTGGCCCGCGGGTGACTCCTGGCCGCAGTCGCCCTGGGACGTACGGACGTTCAAGCCCGGCGACAAGGTGACGCCCACGGCCTCGGACGCGGAGCTGGGGTTCGGCAAGACTCTCGCCTCGCCGGGCTTCACCGACCAGCCCGTCATGAGCGGGGCCAAGGCGGTCCTTACGGCGACGGCGACGATCCGCTGCGACGCCCAGCCCGGTCTGTACGAGGTCCGTTGGGTGGGCAGGAACGAGGTCTGGGCCCGCTACCGGGTGGCCCAGACCGACGACGCGACCCGCCGCGCATGCCAGGACCATGCGACGGAACCGGCCACTGGGCAACTGACCCCGTGGCTGGTCGGCGGCGCCGCTGCTCTGGCCGCCGCAGGCGTGGGAACCTACGTCCTGGTCCGGCGCCGTCGTGGCACATCACGCTGATTCCAGGGTTGTCGCAGGGGCGAGTCCGGGAGATCGACGACGTCCACGCACTGGCGGATGGGGGAGCGAAGTCGCAGGCCTACAAGGCGCAAGAGCCGCGCCGGGCAGATGAGGCAGAGCCGAGGCGGCACCAGTGCTGCGCCACCTGGGCGGTCTCCAGTCCGATCAGGTAGGTCAGGAGCATGACGTCGTAATGGCGGACGGGTCCGGGCCTATATCCCGGGCGGCGGCGCGGACCGTGCCGCAGTCAGCACAGCGAGGCCCAAAACACCCGTTGTGGGGCAGTTCGCTCGCTCAGTTTGTGTCAGTCCATGACGAATCGTCACACCCGCTGTGGCTGATGAACCAGTTGATGACCCGTCCGTGAGGACGAGAGAAGCTCGATGACCGAAGCCCCCACGGCCGGCGTCTGCGAGGCGCCCGGCAATTACCACGCCGCCGCCGCGCTGGCCGCACTCGGCGCGCAGTGGACGGCGCACACCGGGCCGGGCCGGATGCTGTTGGTCGGCTGTCTGCGCCAGGGTCTCGCCCTGGCCCGCGACTTCCGCCTGGATCTGGGCTAGCTCGCCGACGCAGCCTGGGCGTACGTCAGCGACTAGGTGTGGGAGCCCCGCGCCCCACCCACCCGGCCCAGCGCCGACAGAGCCCTAGCACCAACGCCGTTCAGTTAACTGAACGGCGTTGGCCCTAGGAGTCTGATGAAGATC
>NZ_JAGGOY010000056.1 GCF_018614095.1 Streptomyces sp. ISL-87
GAGCGGGTACCTCAGCGCTGCGCGCTGAGGAGCGAAGCGGCTCGCTGCGCTCGCCGTGAGCCGCTTCGCGGCTCGCCCCTTCGCTGCGCTTCGGGACTTCATGGTGCCGCGCTGCGCGCGGGACCATGGCGGGTTTCGCTTCGCTTCACCCGTTGGGGTGGCCTCGCTGCGCGGGGCCTTGGCCGTATCGCTTCGCTCCCCGGCCAGGGAGCCCGCTGCGCGGGCTGGCTGGCAGTAGAAGGGGGCTGGCATGGTGGTGAGGTGACTCCGTGTCATGGGGCCAGGGCTTCAAGCTGCTGGGTGACGCGCTCCAGGTCGTCGGCCTCTCCCTCGTACGCGGGGCCGTCCGGGTAATTCCGAAGCTCTCGAAGGTAGGTGATGTGGTCCTCCTGGTCCATGGTGAGCAGGCGGTGCTTCCGGTCGTGGGCGGAGGTGTAGCGCGCGCGGCTGATGGGCGCGCCGCGCAGCAGGAGGAGCGCGGTGTGGATGTACCAACGTCCGGCCGAACGGGCGTAGTAGTGGATCTCGTCGTACGGGTCGGATCCGTAGCGGTAGGCGGGCTCCTGGCCAGCGAAGATGACCAATCGCCCGCCACTCAGCTCCACCAAGTCGCCGTCAACGGCCGGAATGCTCAGCGGCTGGCCGTCAGGGGCAATCTCGGTGACCGAGGTTCGGCGGACGCAGAACAGGACATCGGCGCCAGTTTCGGGGTCGCTGAGGATGAGCCGCTCGTCCGGGAACCAATAGTCGCCGTCATGGTCCCGCCCGTGGGGGCACTCCGTCTCCGGCCGCGCCCGGTAGCGACCGTGCGCCTTCGTCTGGCTTCCGTGGTAGTCAACGGTGAAGGATCCCATGCCTCTGCTTCATTCTGGTAGGCGGATTAAAAATGGAAAACGATCACGTCCCCCAGTGGATGGGGAGAGGGTGCCCCGCCCCCGGACACGGGGTCTGGGGGCGGGGCGGTCATTTGCTGAGCCGTCACACGGCCATGAGGCGGAAAGCGCGTTCCATCACGTCGTCAGCCGACCCCGTAATCACCCGCTCGGCGCGGGCTGCGGCCTTGGCGAGGTCATCTGCCCCGCGTGCGGGGGCCGCGTGGTTGGCGTACTCGGTGATTGCGTTGTAACCCGCCCAGGCCGTACCCCGGATACCGGCCTGTGTGTCCGCTCGCTCAAACAGGTTCCGGATGCTGGCCCACCGGACATCCCGGTTTGTCTTCTTCCGGGGGCTGTCGCTGCCGTCAAGCGGCCAAAGCTCGTCAACGACCGTGCGTAGTACGGGCGTCGACATCTCCGCGTCCAGCATGCGCTGGGCCGCCTTCTCGAACTCCTCGGCGTACTTGAACGTCAGGCCCAGTGCCTGACGGGCTTGTGCGATGCGCCCGCGGGCGCCGGACGTGTGGCGGACGGTGTAGCTGCTCTTCGCGTTCCGCAGGGCGGCGCGCAGGGTGTTCGCGCAGACCACGCGGACGGGGGTGACGACGATCCGAAACGCGGTGCTGCCGTCGTGCGAGTTGAACGCGGCAATGTAGAGGTCTACCGCGTCATCCCTGCCGATGGTCAGGGTCTGGGGGAGTTTCATGGTCAGGAACACCTGTCGACCGCCCTTGAGCGACCCGGCCGTCTCAAAGTGCGCGCCAGACTCGTCCACCAGGTGGTTGAGGAACTCGGCGTGCTCCTCGTTCTGCACCGGCGTGTAGTCGGGGCCCACCACGCCGAGGGTCTCCGGCAGCCCGGTCTTGGGGTGCGTGCGGACGCTCGCCCGGTGGTTCGGCACGTCCAGTAGAGTCGTGCCCTCGGCCGTCAGCTCGGTGGCATGCAGCCCCACCAGTCGCACGCTCCAGCCGTCCAGGGCGGCCAGACGCATCGCGTCTTCAGCCGTCAGCGCATCGGCCGTAACGGTCCCCAGCTTGTGCCACGCGCTCTCACGCGCACTGACGAACGCGGCGGTGCCATCGCTGAACTGCTCAATTTCGTGTGCCATGGATCTTCTCCCAATGTGAGGTTTTCTGTTCGGTGGGCTGGGGGTGCCACTCCCCCAGCCGGTGGGTGCGCAGCAAAGGTGCTGCGCCCCGTTGCGGTTTCAGGCGTTACTGCGAAGCTGCCGTAATGCGGGCGTGTGCCATCGCGGGACTGAGTTCGTAGTCCCATTCCTGGGGGAGGTCGGACAGGTCGATGTCGCGGTACCGGCGGGTGATGACCACCTCGACGGGTTCCAGGTCATTGGGTCCGAACACACAGCGCGAGCAGCGTCGGGCGGGGTGTGTCGGCGCAAGCCGGTTGCCCCGTTCATCGCGCTTGCCGTGCTCCCGGTCGTGGATTTCGGCGATCGTCGCGAGACGCTGGCGGACGTCGTCGCCAGTGCGCAGCACAACGGGGCCACGGCCGTGAAGGCGGTAAAACCGGCGGTCGCCCATTTCTGCCGCCTGGGGGGTGGGCTGGCCCTCCCCGGGCAGCTGGTCGAGGGTGACGGGAGTGGAGGTGACCACGGTGTGTTCCTCTTCCAGCCTGACCACGGTTTGGTGATCGACCCCGTACGCCCAGTACCGCCGGACTGCGTCGACGGGCGAGAGACGAGAACTGCTGTGCGTCCCTCCCTTGGCTTCGCCGGTACTGCGGTCGCGATATTTGTGGTGGACCCGCCATGCGACGACCGGGACGACGCACAGAAGCACCGTGTCCGCAGGGCTGTAGAGGGCGGTCCGTGCGTCCTGCCCGGTGCTGTGCAGGCGTACGGCCATCGTGTACGCGCTGCGGGTCTCCAGGGCCGTCACGGTTGCGGGACGGAAGCCATCAAGGATGACGGCGCCTTCGTAGAGGTCCCGAACTTCGATCTGCCGCATTGCTGCTCCTTCGTGAGGTGGGGCGGGCACGCAGGGGTGCGGCTGCTGGCATCCCTGCGTGCCCGACTTGGGCAGATCGCTAGATCAGGTGGATGTGGGGGGCGTCGTCGCAGTACAGGCCCGGTTCCAGCGGGAGGGCCTCGCCGGTCAGGCAGTCGGTGGAGTAGGCGCGGCGGAGCTCACCGGCCGTGAGGGGGGTAGCGATGGCGCCTCCGAGACGCCAGCCCCATGCGCGGCTGAGGCCCTCCGCCGCGTTGGTCCGCAACACGACACCGCAGACCTCGCCCGCCAGGGCGAGCGACGTGGTTGCGACGACGTCGACCATTTCGATTCCCTGGCCGAGATAGGTCCGGCTCCCGGTGTTGTGGAACGGCACTACGGCCGTGAAGGGGCCCGCGCCTGCGGTCATGACGTGGCAGCCGTCTCCGGCCGCGTCGAACAGGGCATAGAGGAGGTTCTCAGCGCGCTGCGTGGGAAAGATCTGCGCTTCCATGGGTGCTCCCTTTCGTGGGGTTCTCCGGTTGCGGCCGGGGGTGCCACTCCCCCGGCCGCTGGTGGGCTGGTGGTCAGCCTTGCGGGGGGGGACGCCCGGGTCAGATGAGTGCGGGCGCGTCCACGAACGTGATCCCGGTGGCGGGATCCGTGTAATCGCTGTTTTCGCTGATGCAGTGCGCGATGTGGCTCTGCTCGGCCGTGGCGGGGCGCGCGGTCAGGTCGCTGACCGCCCAGGACATGACAGCCACCGTGTCATCCCGGCCTGTCGTGCGCAGGACCACCATCGCCATGCCGCCGGTAGCGGTCCGGGCCAACAGGGCAGCGGTCTTCACGACGGCTTCGCCCGGGGTTTCCTCATCCAGCACGGGGCCCGTGATGGTGCACTCGACCTCGTCGACGCCATCGAGGGTCACCAGGACGACAAGGAGTCGGTGGGCGCCTTCACCGGCGGCCCTGGCAATGGACCTCATGAGGGCGGCCGAGCGCAGCGCAAGGCTGAGCGGGTCGGCACTGCGGTTGGCGGAGGTAGGGAAGTAGCTCATGGATGCCCTTTCGCTGGGGTTCTTCGGCCGGAGGGGTCTTGCCACATCCCCCACCGACAAGAGAACTCTATCGCAATCTGAAGGCATCGAGGGGTGGAAACGGCCTGTCCGGCGGACCCAAAAGAGTGATGTATTCGCAGGTCACAGGGGGTTTCCAGCCCGGCGGGGGGCGGGCATTGCGGGTCTGGTGCCGGCTAGCCCCGGAGCGCGAAGCGCGGAGGGCAAGGGGTGGGGTGGCGGGCACGCCACCCCACCCCGCAGCGCGTGCCGCGGAGTGCCTGTCCGGCGGAGCGAAGCGAGCCGGGCGGGCGCTCCACGCAGCGCAGCGGAGTGACGGAGCGAAGCGGAGTGCGGCACGCGGCCCCCGTGGGCCTGGCGGGGACGGGCACGTGGGAGGCGTGAGAGCGCGCAGCGCTCGTTTCGGACGCAGCGAAGCGGAGTCCGGCACGCCTTCCGCGTGACCGTCCCCGCCAGGCCCACGGGGCGGGGTGGACGGCGCAGCGCAGCGGAGCCGTCCACCCCGCCGGCACCGGACCCGCAACGCCCGCCCCCCGCCGGGCTGAAATGCTTTGAGGGGGCCACAGCCGGGCGGCCGGGCCCCCTCGGGGGGAATGGGTGTCAGTGGTTGTCGTAGAGCTGCTGCGCGGCTTTCAGGGCGGTGCGGCGGACCGCTGGGGGGTAGCCGAGGCGGTCTGCTGCCTCGGCGGCGCCGAGGCCTGGTTCGGCGTGCATCTGCGCGGCGATGCGCGCCGCCCGCTCCTGCTGGAGGTGCTTCTGAGCGGTGGAGGTGGAGACGCCGAGAACGTCGACGGCATGGGCGGCGGTCACGGCAGGGTTGGCGTCGAGGAGTTCGGCGATGCAGCCGGGGAGCAGGTCCCGCGGGACCATGTCCCCGGATCCCTTCGGCCGGCCGCTGGGCGCGCTCATGGCGCCGCGGGCGGCGTCGTAGGCACGCACTGCGGCGCGGGGCCAGTGCTCCACTCCGCCCACCACCACGACGTGGCGGGCGAGGCGGGGATCCGTCTTGTAGCTGTCGACGCTGCGCGGCTTCACGCCCAACACGGCGGCCGCCTCGCGGCGGTCGAGCAGGTCCGCGTCGTCCTCCCCCGTCGGGAGGGTCGGCCGCCTGCCCTCGCGGTAGGCGACAACCTGTTCCAGGTCCCACAACAGCACCAGCGCGCCCTCAGAGCTGACCGGCGCAGGGAAGCCAGCGGCGTTGTACGGCTTGACGCGGCAGAAGGTGTGCCACGTCATCCCCAGGGCGTCGGCAAGCTCCTGGCGGCCCACGGCGGTTCGTCCAACGCGGATCACGGTCCCGACCTCCCGATAGGTGAGGCGCGCCGGCGCACGCCAAGGCATGAGGGTCCAACCGAGGCGGCCCACACAAGCAGAAAAATGCTACCGCACTCAAGAAGCATGGTGCGTGCCCGCGCCCGGCCCGGACGCTATGCTCGCCGTGATGACGCACGCGGGTTCTCTCGCGGGGTGTTCTTCGGTCGGCCGGCGCCCTTGCCACCCGCTCTCAGCGGAAGTGGGCGCCGGCCACATTCATTTCACCCGCCAACACCCTCACCCCCTCCCTCCCTCTCCATCCCAGTAAGTGGCTGTTGTCGTACCGAACCTGAGGACGGCGTTTTCGCTGGTCAGGCATAGGGCGCGTGATCCTGTGGGAGTGGTGGCCTGTCGTGCTGATCACTCTTGGGGAGGTCGTGGATGCCGTCGGTCGTGGGGTTGCTGGAGCAGCGCGAGCTCGTTGCTCGTCGTCGTGTGGATGAACTGCGGGAGGAAGCCGACCGCGTCCAGGCCCAGCTGGCCGTGGCCGAGCGGGACTGGAAGGAGTGGGTGATCGCCCGCTCGCGGGTCGGTGAGGTGCTGGCCCCCGGGGGCGAGGCCGAAGAGCACGATCAGGCCGTGCGGACGGCACCGGCAGGGGGACAGAGGGAGGAGGCATCGTCGGTGCCGGGGGCCGCGAAGCCGAAGTCGCAGGTGCCGGTGTGGCGCGAGGGGCTGGACTCGTCGGTGCTGTCGGTGGACTACCAGCGCATCCTGCGGGTACTCGAGGACCGGCGTCGGCTCCATCAAGGGCCGTTGACGTGCCAGGAGATGGCCGTTTTGTTCGGCCTGGATGCGGTGCCGGCGAAGGTGGAGGCGCTGCGGTCGAAGGCGAAGCGGCTGGTGGCGCGCGGCTGGCTGGCCGAGCGGCAGCCGGGCCGGTTCACGCTCGCCGCGAGTGCGGCCGGGCCAGGCGGCGGGTCATGAGCGGGACCATCGACCAGTAGATCATCGCTTCGGCGCTGGTGGTGCGGCGCTCGAAGTCGCGGACCAGGCGGCGGCTTCGCATCAGGTGGGCGAAGAACCGCTCGACGATCCACCGCTTGGGCAGCACCACGAAGCCGCGCATGTCGTCGCTGCGCTTGACGATCGAGAGGACCACAGCGAGCGCGGCCAGGCAGTGCTCGACGAGGCTTCCGGTGTATCCGCCATCGGCCCAGACGAGGTTCAGCCGGTGGTGTGTGCCGGCGACCTGCGCCAGCAGGACCTGGGCGGCGGTGCGGTCGCCGGTGTCCGCTGCGGTGACCGTCACCGCGAGCAGCAGGCCGAGCGTGTCGACCACGACGTGGCGCTTGCGCCCGTTGATCTGCTTGCCGCCGTCGAAACCGCGGCTGTCGGCGCCGACGACGGCGTCCGCTTTGACGGACTGCGAGTCGATCACACCTGCGCTCGGCTCCGCATCCTTGCCCAGTGTCTGGCGGACCTGTCCGCGCAGCCGGTCGTGGAACTCCCTGACCAGGCCGTGGTCGCGCCACCGGCGAAAGAAGGCGTATACGCGGTCCCACCGCGGGAAGTCCGCCGGCATCGCCCGCCACTTGATGCCGTTGTCCACGAGGTAGCGGATCGCGTCCAGTATTCAATGCCACGAAGTTAAGAGCTCGGCGGCGGTGTCAAGGGTGGGCGAGATACGGGAGGGGCCTCTGCTATCCAGGGGATCGGCCAAGATCTTCCTGAGAAAGCAGAGGCCCAGTGGCCCAGCCTGTCGCGGGCAACACCGATGCGGTGTTCGCGCCC
>NZ_JAGGOY010000057.1 GCF_018614095.1 Streptomyces sp. ISL-87
GGCCGCTCGCCGGGCCCGAGCTGCCCGCCGGGCCGGTGCCCGGGCCGCTCGCCGGGCCGCCGCAGGAGCCGCCGGCCCGGCCTGCGCCGGGGGCCTGAGGGCGCCCGCGCCGGCCGCCGTACCCTTGCTGAGTGCGATACGTGCACACAGCAGGTTCAACGAGGAGGCGCTGCGGTGGCTGAGCTTGGGTTTGTCCATCTGGGCTTCGGGCCGGAATCCGTCGAGTACACCCGGGCCTGGGAGGAGCAGCGGCGCGTCCACGCCGCGCGCTTCGCGGACGAGATAGGCGACACCTGCCTCCTGCTGGAGCACCCGCCCGTGTACACCGCCGGGCGGCGCACCGACGACAGCGAGCGGCCGCTGGACGGCACGCCCGTCGTCGACGTGGACCGCGGCGGCAAGATCACCTGGCACGGCCCCGGCCAGCTGGTGGGCTACCCGATCATGAAGCTGCCCCGGCCCGTGGACGTGGTCGCACACGTCCGCCGCCTGGAGGAGGCGCTGATCCGCACCGCCGCCGAGTTCGGCCTGGAGACCACCCGTGTGGAGGGACGCTCCGGTGTCTGGGTCCTCGGCGACCCCGCAGAGCGGCGCAGCCGAGATGCAGCGCAGGTTGAGGGTCTCGACCGAGGGACGAGGGAGGGGCACTCGGCCGAAGCGGAGTCGAGGCGGAGCGCGACCGAAGGCGCAGAGCGGCGCAGCCGAGATGCAGCTCTCGACCGAGGGACGAGGGAGGGGCACTCGGCCGAAGCGGAGTCGAGGCGGAGCGCGACCGAAGGCGCAGAGGAGCGCCCGAAGATCGGCGGCCTGTCCCTCGACTTCGACCCCCGGCTGCACGACGACGAGTTCGACGCCCGGCTGAACGGTCCCGAGTACGCCCCGTCCAACGCCGGCCAGCGCCGCGAGGACCGCAAGCTCGCCGCGATCGGCATCCGCGTCGCCAAGGGCGTCACCATGCACGGCTTCGCGATCAACGTGAACCCGGACGCCACCTGGTTCGACCGGATCATCCCCTGCGGGATCCGGGACGCCGGTGTGACCTCGCTCTCGTACGAACTGGGCCGCGAGATCACCATCGCCGAGGTGCTGCCGGTCATCGAGCGTCACCTGAAGGATGTATTGGAGCACGCGGAGCTCAGGCCCCGCGAGATCGAGCCGGCCGCCGGCTAGCAACCGGGGGAATGCGTCCGGCCGCCCCCAGGTTGGCCGACGTAAGAGCGTACGAATTTACGGGCGTACCCTGGTGGGCGCCGAAGAATCGAAGTCACAGGGAGCCGGTCGTGTCCGCAGTCGCACCCGACGGACGCAAGATGCTGCGCCTGGAGGTCCGTAACAGCCAGACCCCCATTGAGCGCAAGCCCGAGTGGATCAAGACCCGGGCGAAGATGGGTCCCGAGTACACCAAGATGCAGGCCCTGGTGAAGGGCGAAGGACTGCACACGGTGTGCCAGGAAGCCGGTTGTCCGAACATCTACGAATGCTGGGAGGACCGCGAGGCCACCTTCCTCATCGGTGGCGACCAGTGCACCCGGCGCTGTGACTTCTGCCAGATCGACACGGGCAAGCCCGAAGCCCTGGACCGGGACGAGCCGCGCCGCGTGGGCGAGTCCGTCGTCACGATGGACCTGAACTACGCCACCATCACCGGCGTCGCCCGCGACGACCTGGCCGACGGCGGCGCCTGGCTGTACGCGGAGACCGTGCGCCAGATCCACCAGCAGACGGCGGGCCGCGAGAGCGGCCACACCAAGGTCGAACTGCTGGCCCCCGACTTCAACGCGGTCCCGGAGCTGCTGGAGGAGGTCTTCGCCTCCCGCCCCGAGGTCTTCGCGCACAACGTCGAGACGGTCCCGCGGATCTTCAAGCGGATCCGTCCGGGCTTCCGCTACGAGCGCTCGCTCGACGTGATCACCAAGGCGCGCGAGTACGGCCTGGTCACCAAGTCGAACCTGATCCTCGGCATGGGCGAGGAGCGCGAGGAGGTCAGCGAGGCCCTGCGCGACCTCCACGAGGCGGGCTGCGAGCTCATCACCATCACCCAGTACCTGCGCCCCTCGCCGCGGCACCACCCCGTCGAGCGCTGGGTGAAGCCGGCCGAGTTCGTGGAGCTGGCGAAGGAGGCCGAGGAGATCGGCTTCTCCGGTGTGATGTCGGGCCCGCTGGTCCGGTCCTCGTACCGGGCGGGACGCCTCTACCAGCAGGCGATGGAGAAGCGCGCGACGGTGTGACGCGCGCTACGCGGTGGACTCTGTGAAGTCACGCACAAAGTCTTACTAGCGGGTAACACCGCACGACGCGGCCCCTAGGCTCTTTCACAGGAAGAGCCGAGGGGCCGCGTCAATATTTCATCACGTTTGACCGGCCGGTCATGCCCTGGTAACACCAATCAGTGACGCTGTGTCCACGCACCGCACACACCATCGATGTGAGTTCCGAGAGAGGGATCGACATCATGCAGGCCGCGCCCGTCCGCGCCATCGCCATTCCGTCCTTCACCGACGCCTTCCGTGGCATCGAATCCCTGCTCATGAGCGGTGCCCGCCGCAACGCCTGGACGGCGGTACTCGAAGACCGCCGCAGAGCCAAGGATCGGGTCGAAACCGAGCACGTACTCGAGGCCGCGGCGACCCGTACCCCGCAGGCCACGTAAACTTCGCCTTATGGCGAGGAAGTCAAACGCAGAGACTGCTGCGAACCCCGGGCGACTGAAGCAGATCGCCCTTACGTACAAGATGACGCGCAAGGCCGACCCGAAGGTCGCTTTGATCGTCGCGGGCGTGGGAATCGTCACCTTCGGTGTCTTTCTTGCGATCGGCTTCCTGATCGGCCACCCGGTCTACCTGGGCATCCTGGGCTTCCTGGTGGCGTTCCTCGCAATGGCGGTCGTCTTCGGGCGACGGGCCGAGCGGGCTGCCTTCGGGCAGATGGAGGGACAGCCGGGCGCGGCCGCGGCCGTACTGGACAACGTGGGACGGGGCTGGACGACCACCCCGGCCGTTGCGATGAACCGGAGCCAGGACATCGTCCACCGGGCCGTCGGCAAGGCGGGCGTGGTGCTGATCGCCGAGGGCAACCCGAACCGGGTCAAGGTCCTCCTCGCGGCCGAGAAGAAGAAGCTGGCCCGGATCATGCCCGACATCCCCGTGCACGACTTCATCGTGGGCACGGGCGAGGGCGAGGTCCCGCTCAAGAAGGTCCGCACGACCCTCCTGAAGCTGCCGCGCGTGCTGGCCGGCCCGCAGATCACTCAGGTCAACGACAAGCTGCGTGCCATGGGCGACCTCATGAGCAACATGCCGCTGCCGAAGGGCCCTCTTCCCGGACGTGGTGCGCGCAGTCAGAGGCCGCGAGGCTGAACCACTGTTTCACCCCCTGCCGTCATGCGCATCGACGGGAGGGGGTGAAGCTCCGCCGGCGGGGTGCCCTCGCAGCCCTCCAAGACCTTCATCAGGTCCTCCCAAAGCCCAGACGACGACCACCGCTTCCAATATCCGCGAAGTCCTGTGGATCCATGACTCGCGTCGAGCTCCGTCCATGTCGCACCCGTCCGGGCCTTCTCCAGAAACACATCCAGAATGACGCGGGGAGCGAGCCCTCCCTTCTGGCGGGGCATCAGCCCACCACCAGGGAGGCGCACGGATCTTGCCACCCGATCCCAGGCGGAGTCGCAGAGGTTCGGGACGAGTCGCTCACGGTCGCGGAACCAAGCCCCCACAGGGCAGGCCAAACCCCTGTGCATGGGTGGCGGAGGCGAGGTCACCGGTGTGGCTGCGCTGTGGCGCTCGGAACACAAACCGGGCGTTCAGCAGGTCCTCATCCATCAGCCTGCGCCGAATGTTGGGGGCAGTCCACGGCTTCCCTGAACGTGAGAACAAACCTTCAGCGTTGAGGGTCAGGGCCACCTTGGCCCAGTTGCCCCTTTCCTTGACCGCCGCATCCCTGCCCCGACGAAGCACCGGCGCTTCGTGAAGGACGGTACATAGCGACATGCGGGAGCACTTTTCGCCACCGTCGCACTCATCCCTGACCAGTCGCTGTGCACCCTTCTTGCCCTGATTCTCGATTCGGTAGCCGAAGCGGGCCTGCCCTCCGGGGAAGCCGCCGCCTTCGGCCTTCTCTTGGATGCCCCCCTGCGTGCGACTGCGGATGTGCTCCCACTCCGCCTCCGCGTAGTCCGCATCCTTGAGTAGCTTGGTACGACCTGCAGCCGTCGAGCTGTCGTAGTCGCCCTTGACCACAGCGACGGATACTCCGAGATCTTCGAGTTCCAAGACCCAGCGCCAGGCGCGGCCGGTCCGTCCGATGGCTCGTCCCTCGTTGACGACAACCATGTCGAAGGGGCGAGGAGCGCGCCGAGCATGGTCCATGAGTTGATTGAGAGCGCTGCGCTCGTGAGCTTCGAGGCTGCCGCTTACGCCCTCGTCGATGTATGTGCCGGCGTGGTCCCAGCCCTTGCTTTGGATGTACCGGGCGGTCTTCCGGCCGGTGTAGGCGACGCCGTAACCCTTGGCCTGTGCCGCTGTCGAGACCCGAAGGTAGTCCACAGCCCGCAGACTGCCTGAGGCTTGGGAAGTGATGTCGACGGCAGGCGTGAGAGCCTTGCCCATGTCAGTCCTCCGAGACTGGCCAGACCCCGGGGTGTTAGCGCACGCCCGGGGTCACCCATGTGGGCCCAGGCTAAGGGTCGGGCCTCCGATCCGTTCCCGAACCTGAATCTTCATATTTGTTCGCCGGGTCTGCCTCGGAGGTCGCGTCGACCTTGCATTGCATACAAGACATACAAAAGGGCCGCTCCGGAGATGGTGGTTCCGGGGCGGCCCTCTCGGTTCGGTTCTCAGATCTCAGACATGGATCTCAGATACGGACTTCGACGGCGCGCGTCAGGCGGTCGTGCAGGCCGCGGCCGTCCCGGTCCCAGACCATCGCCGGGATGACCAGGGCCAGCAGTAGCGTGCGCACGACCACCCGGACGATGCCGAGGCGGCCGCCGTCCAGCGAGACCACCCGCAGGCCCACGATTCGCTTGCCTGGCGTAAAGCCCACCGTGCCGACCGTCAGGATGCTCAGGGCCACGAAGAGGGCCAGCGTCCAGTTGCCCGTGGCCGTCGTGTTGCCGCCTGTGATCAGCCCGTATGCGATGACCTGGCAGCCGATCCAGTCGATGGCCACGGCCGCGAGCCGGCGCCCGAAGCGCGCCACGGAGCCGGGCCCCTGCTCCGGCAGCCCGAGCCGCTGGCCCCGGTAGCCGAAGTCGATGCCCATCTCCTCGGCGGCCGCGCGAGGGCCGGAGAGCCAGGATCCGATTGCTTGCCTGTTGTCCACCCGACCACGGTACCGGTGGCGTCGCGGGACGCTCCGGCGGGACCCTGGTTAACTTGTGCGAAACAAATGGGTCATGCTTGAGAAATCCCGTCTGCTTATGGTCGGGTCAGCGTGCGGCACCGCACTGACGCACCACGAGCTATAAAGCCCGTCCCTCCCCCGGGGCCGGGAGTAGGAGGAGTTGGATGTTCCAGAACGCCGACGAAGTGAAGCAGTACATCGAGGAGAACGACGTCAAGTTCGTTGACGTCCGCTTCTGCGACCTGCCTGGTGTGATGCAGCACTTCACCATCCCGGCGCGGGCGTTCGACCCGGCGGAGGAGCTCGCCTTCGACGGCTCCTCGATCCGCGGCTTCCAGGCCATCCACGAGTCCGACATGGCGCTGCGCGCGGACATCACGACCGCCCGCCTGGACCCGTTCCGCCGCGACAAGACGCTGAACATCAACTTCTTCATCCACGACCCGATCACGGGCGAGGCCTACAGCCGTGACCCGCGCAACATCGCGAAGAAGGCGGAGGCCTACCTCGCCTCCACCGGCATCGCCGACACCGCGTACTTCGGCCCCGAGGCCGAGTTCTACGTGTTCGACAGCGTGCGCTTCGCGACCACCGCGAACGAGGGCTTCTACCACATCGACTCCGAGGCCGGCGCCTGGAACACCGGCTCCGAGGAGAACAACCGCGGCTACAAGGTGCGCTACAAGGGCGGCTACTTCCCGGTCGCCCCGGTCGACCACTTCGCCGACCTGCGCGCCGAGATCTCCCTCGAGCTGGACGCCCAGGGCCTCCAGGTCGAGCGCCAGCACCACGAGGTCGGCACCGGCGGCCAGGCGGAGATCAACTACAAGTTCAACACGCTGCTCGCCGCAGCCGACGACCTGATGCTCTTCAAGTACATCGTGAAGAACGTCGCCTGGCGCAACGGCAAGACCGCGACCTTCATGCCGAAGCCGATCTTCGGTGACAACGGCTCGGGCATGCACGTCCACCAGTCGCTGTGGGCGAACGGCGACCCGCTGTTCTACGACGAGGCCGGCTACGCGGGCCTGTCGGACACCGCCCGCTACTACATCGGCGGCATCCTCAAGCACGCCCCGTCGCTGCTGGCGTTCACCAACCCGACGGTGAACTCCTACCACCGCCTGGTGCCGGGCTTCGAGGCGCCGGTCAACATGGTGTACTCGCAGCGCAACCGCTCCGCCGCCATGCGCATCCCGATCACGGGCTCGAACCCGAAGGCCAAGCGCGTCGAGTTCCGCGCCCCGGACCCGTCCTCGAACCCGTACCTGGCGTTCGCGGCTCTCCTCCTGGCCGGCCTCGACGGTGTCAAGAACAAGATCGAGCCGATGGAGCCGATCGACAAGGACCTCTACGAGCTCTCGCCCGATGAGCACGCGAGCGTCCCGCAGGTCCCGACCAGCCTCGAGGACGTCCTCAAGGCCCTGGAGGCGGACCACGAGTACCTCCTGGCCGGCGGTGTCTTCACCCCCGACCTGATCGAGACCTGGATCGACTACAAGCGCACCCACGAGATCGCCCCGATCGCGCTGCGCCCGCACCCGCACGAGTTCGAGCTCTACTTCGACATCTAAGCCGTAGAGCGGTAGCACGACTGAGGGCCGCCACCCCGGATTCCGGGGTGGCGGCCCTTTCGTCTGCGTCCGTCGTATTTCGGGGTACCTGCGGCGCCGGGGTGGGGCGGGGGATAGCTTCGGGGGATGGATGATCAGTGGAAGACGATCGGTGCGCTAGCGGCGCGGTTCGACGAGCACGACCGTGAGCGCGGGATGGCGCACGAGGAGAGTGTGACCCTGCAGATCCTCAAGATCGGGGAGGAGTTCGGGGAGGCCGCGCAGGCTGTCATCGGGGCCAAGGGCACCAATCCGCGCAAGGGGAACTCGCATACGTGGGGCGACGTCGAGGCGGAGGTCGCCGACGTCATCGTGACGGCCATGGTGGCCCTCGCCCGGATGCGGCCCGACGCCGCCGCGTTCTTCGCCGAGCAGCTCAGGCTGAAGTCGGACCGTTTCCTCTGACTCCGCCCAGCAGGGGCATGGCGCCCGTCAGGTCGTGCAGGCAGCGGACCGCGAGTTCGGGAGGGGAGCCGGAGCCCGAGACCGGCGCGTCCGTGGTCGACCAGAGCTCCAGGGCGACGCGGATCGCGTCCGTGGCGGCCGCGGCGAGGAGGCGGATGCCCAGCGGGTCGGCGTCCTCGCCGGCCAGCCGGGCGATCACCGGGACCAGGCGCTCCTCGGAGTCCTGGTTCACCCGGTACCAGACCGCGCGCAGGGCCTCGTCGGTCGCGGCCGCGCGGAGCAGTCCGCGGGTCACCTCCAGGCCTTCCTCGACGGCCTGCGAGTCGCTGAGCGAGCGGGTGACGGCGCGTTCCAGGGCCTCCGCGAGCGGGGTGCCCGGGTCCTCCTCGGCGAGCAGTGCGCGCCAGGCGTCGCCGCCGCCCGCGAGCAGCGGGGCCACCGCCTCCTGCTTGTTTCGGAAGTAGCGGTAGAACGTGCGCAGCGCCACGCCCGCGCGGTGGGCGATGTCCTCCGCGGTGGTGCCGTCGGGGCCGTGTTCGGCGAAGAGCTCGCAGGCCGCGCGGGCGATGTCGAGCTGGGTGGCGGCCTTGCGGCGCTCGGTCAGCGACTGGGCTCCGGGGCCGGCCTGGGGAGAGTACGGACGAGGGGATCTCACGGGTGAAGAGTACCTTCCGGGAGATTCAAGGACGACATCCTTTGTCAGGGTGGCAAAGCGTGTCACGCACTCGGTACGCTCGTTCCATGAACCGTTACGAAGGACGTCGCGTCCTCATCACCGGCGGCGGCTCCGGCATCGGCCGGGCCACCGTCCACCGCATCCTCGCCGAGGGCGGCCGCGTCCACACCGTGGACGTCAACGAGTCGGGGCTGAAGGCCACCGCCGGGCAGGCCGAGACCGACGGGCACGGGGCACGGCTCACCACCGCCGTCCTCGACATATCCGACGAGGCCGCCGTACAGGCCGGCGTCGCCGCCGCCGTCGCGAGCCTCGGCGGGCTGGACGTCCTGGTCAACGCCGCGGGCATCCTGCGCTCCGCGCACACCCACCAGACCACGCTCGAATTCTGGAACAAGGTCATCGCGGTCAACCTGACCGGCACCTTCCTCGTCATCCGCGAGTCGCTCCCGGCGCTGCTGGAGGGCGACCAGCCGGTCGTCGTGAACTTCAGCTCCACCTCGGCGTCGTTCGCCCACCCCTACATGTCCGCCTACGCGGCCAGCAAGGGCGGCATCCAGTCCATGACCCACGCGCTGGCCGCCGAGTACAGCAAGCAGGGCCTGCGCTTCGTCGCCGTCGCGCCCGGCTCCATCGAGAGCGGCATGACCACCGGCAACGGCCCCGGCCTGCCCGAGGACACCGACTGGAGCCTGTTCGCGAAGCTCGCCCCGGCCATCGGCCAGGGCTTCGCCGGCCCGCAGACCGTCGCGGGCGTCGTCGCCATGCTGGGCTCCGAGGACGGCGCGTTCATTACCGGTACGGAGATCCGTATCGACGGCGGCACGCACTACTAACGGCGGCACGCACGACTAGCAGCGGCACGCACGACTGGCGGCGGCACGCACGACTGGCGGCGGCACGCACGACTGGCGGCCGCTACGACCGTCACGGCCGTCACGTCCTGAAACGGTCCCAGAGCCGGGGGAAGCGCTCCGCGAGCACGGCTTCGTTCTCGAAGTCCAGCGGAGTGCCCTCCGGTTCCTCCGGCTGGAGGGGGATGCCCAGGTCCGGCGCCACCGCCCCGGTCAGCTGCTCGTACGCCTCGTCGGCCGCGTACCCAAGCTCCTCGCCGTCCCCGTCGATCTCCTCGTCGAACTCGCCCAGCAGCTCCGCCAGCTGGTCCGGGTCGTGCACCGCGCCCTCGAAGACCTCCCGCCCCTGGCCGATCAGCCAGCAGCGGAAGTAGTCGAACGCGTCGTCGCTCGCCCCGTCGAGCAGCACCCACGCGGCGCCCCACAGCTCCCAGGTGTACGCCCGGTTGTACCGCGACTCGAAATGCCGGGCGAAGTCGAGGACGGAGTCCGGATCGAGCTGCGCCAGCCGTTCCACGAGCAGCTCGGCATGGTCCTCGGGGTCGCCATCGGCGGCCTCGCGGGTACGGTCGACGATCTCCCAGAACTCCGTCTCGTCCATCACGGGTCAAGCATCACGGGTCAACCCCCCTGCCGCCACCGCGCATACCGCGAAAGGCCGGTGTCCGCCCCCTTTGGCGGGGGGCGGACACCGGCCTTCAGCCGTATGCGCGGTGCGGGGCCCTACAGGCCGTAGCGCTCCCGGGCCTCCTTGACGGAGGACGCCGGTACCTCGCCGCGGCGGGCGAGCTGGGCCAGCGCGGCCACCACGATCGACTGGGCGTCGACCCCGAAGTGGCGGCGGGCGCCCTCGCGGGTGTCGGACAGGCCGAAGCCGTCCGTGCCCAGCGAGGTGTAGTCCTGCTCGACCCACTGGCTGATCTGGTCCGGGACCTGACGCATCCAGTCGGAGACGGCGAGCACCGGGCCGGCGGCACCCTCCAGCGCGCGGGTGACGTACGGGGTGCGCAGCTCGCCGCGCAGCAGCGCCTCGTCGCACTCCAGCGCGTCGCGACGCAGCTCGCCCCAGGAGGTGGCGGACCAGACGTCGGCGGCCACGTTCCAGTCGGCGGCGAGCAGCCGCTGCGCCTCCAGCACCCAGTGGATCGCCGTACCCGAGGCCATGAGCTGGACCTTCGGGGCGTCGGCGGCCGGGGCCGCCTCGGCCAGGTCGGCCGCGGTGTTGAAGCGGTAGAGGCCCTTGAGGATGCCCTCTTCCACGCCCTCCGGCATGGCCGGCTGCACCTTCGGCTCGTTGTAGACCGTCAGGTAGTAGAAGACGTCTTCCGGCTTCTCGCCGTACATCCGGCGCAGGCCGTCCTTGACGATCACCGCGATCTCGTACGCGAACGCCGGGTCGTAGTTGAGCGACGCCGGGTTCGTGGAGGCGATCAGGTGCGAGTGGCCGTCCGCGTGCTGGAGGCCCTCACCGGTGAGGGTCGTCCGGCCGGCGGTGGCGCCGACGATGAAGCCCTTGCCGAGCTGGTCGGCGAGCTGCCACATCTGGTCGGCGGTGCGCTGCCAGCCGAACATCGAATAGAAGATGTAGAAGGGGATCATCGGCTCGCCGTGCGTCGCGTACGACGTGCAGGCGGCGATGAAGTCGGCCATGGCGCCGGCCTCGGTGATCCCCTCGTTGAGGATCTGGCCGTCCTTGGCTTCCTTGTAGTACATCAGCTGGTCGCGGTCGACCGGCTCGTACGTCTGGCCCAGCGGCGAGTAGATGCCGGCCGACGGGAACAGGGACTCCATACCGAAGGTACGGGCCTCGTCGGGGACGATCGGCACCCAGCGCTTGCCGGTCTCCTTGTCCCGCATCAGGTCCTTGACGAGCCGGACGAAGGCCATGGTGGTGGCCATCTCCTGCTTGCCGGAGCCCTTGAGCAGCGGGGCGAAGGAACGGTCCGCCGGGGCGGGCAGCGCCACGTGCTTGACCTTGCGGGCGGGGGCCGGGCCGCCGAGGGCCGCGCGGCGCTCGTTGAGGTACTGGACCTCCGGGCTGTCGGCGCCCGGGTGGCCGTAGGGGACGACGCCGTCGGCGAAGGCGCTGTCCGGGATCGGGAGGCCAAGGAGGTCGCGCATGTCCTTGAACTCGTCGATCGTCAGCTTCTTCATCTGGTGGTTCGCGTTCTTCGACTCGAACCCGGCACCCAGCGTGTAGCCCTTGACGGTCTGCGCGAGGATGACCGTCGGCGCGCCCTTGTGCTCCAGGGCGGCCTTGTACGCGGCGTAGACCTTGCGGGGCTCGTGGCCGCCGCGGGAGCTGTGGAAGCACTCGGCGATCTTCGCGTCGGACAGCACACCGGCCAGCTGCACGAGCTCGGCGTTGGCGCCGAAGAAGTGCTGGCGGATGTACGCCACGTCGCGGGTCGCGTACGTCTGGAACTGCGCGTCCGGGACCTCGCGGAGGCGGCGGACCAGGGCGCCCGTGGTGTCGAGCTGGAACAGCTCGTCCCAGGCGGAGCCCCACAGCGACTTGATGACGTTCCAGCCGGCGCCGCGGAACTGGGCCTCCAGCTCCTGGACCACGCGGAAGTTGGCGCGGACCGGACCGTCGAGACGCTGCAGGTTGCAGTTGATGACGAAGGTCAGGTTGTCGAGCTGCTCGCGGGAGGCGAGGGCCAGGGCGGCGGTCGACTCGGGTTCGTCCATCTCGCCGTCGCCCAGGAAGGCCCAGACGTGCGAGTTGGCGGTGTCCTTGATGCTCCGGTTCTGCAGGTAGCGGTTGAAGCGCGCCTGGTAGATCGCGGAGAGCGGGCCGAGGCCCATGGACACCGTCGGGAACTCCCACAGCCACGGCAGGCGCCGCGGGTGCGGGTAGGACGGCAGGCCGTTGCCGCCGGACTCCTGGCGGAAGTTGTCGAGCTGCTGCTCGGAGACCCGGCCGTCGAGGAAGGCGCGGGCGTAGATGCCGGGGGAGGCGTGGCCCTGGATGTAGAGCTGGTCGCCCGATCCGTCGGCCTCCTTCCCGCGGAAGAAGTGCTGGAAGCCGGTCTCGTAGAGCCAGGCCGCCGAGGCGAAGGTGGCGATGTGGCCGCCGACGCCGTACTTGGAGCCGCGGGTCACCATGGCGGCCGCGTTCCAGCGGTTCCACGCAGTGATCTTGGCTTCCATCTCCTCGTCACCGGGGAACTCGGGCTCCGCGGCGGTGGGGATGGTGTTGACGTAGTCCGTCTCCAGCAGCTTCGGCAGGGCGAGACCGGCGGCCTCGGCGTGCTGGAGCGTGCGGCGGAGCAGGTATTCGGCGCGGCGCGTACCGGCGGCCTTGGCGACGGCGTCGAGGGAGGCCGCCCATTCGGCGGTCTCCTCCGTGTCGCGGTCCGGGAGCTGGTCGAGCTCGCTCGGAAGCTTTCCTACGGGGTCGGACATCGGTGTGCGCCGCCTTCCGGACAAAGGAGAGGTGGTGAAAAGATCCCTGACGGGCAGGACAGGGTTGTCGGACCCGGGTGGGGCCCGCCGATGACTGTAAATCGCTGATCGATGATCGATCAAACGAAAGTGGCGAAGAAATGTCTATGTGACGAAAGTCGGCACCGCGTGCCATGAAAATAGGCACCCGGTGCCGGGCAAAACAGGGCAAGCTGCCCCGTCAGGCCCTCGGCGCGCACCCCAGGACGTGCCGCTTCACCAGCAGCCCGATGTCCGGATCCTGGTTCCGGAACGCCTCCACGAGGGCCGCGTGCTCCTCCGCGTACGACTTCTGCACCGTCCCCAGCCAGCGGATGGAGAGGGCCGTGAAGACCTCGATGCCCAGGCTCTCCCAGGTGTGCAGCAGCACGCTGTTCCCGGCCGCCCGCACCAGCTCCCGGTGGAACCCGACGGTGTGCCGCACCTGCGCGGTCCCGTCCTCGATCCGGTCGGCGTCCCACAGGGCCGCCACGTGCGGCTCCAGCGCGCTGCAGTCGGCCGCCAGCTTCGGCGCCGCCAGCTCGGCCGCGATCTGCTCCAGACCGGCCCGGACCGGGTAGATCTCCTCCAGGTCCGCCGCCGACAGGTTCCGTACGCGCACGCCCTTGTTCGGCGCCGACTCGATCAGCCGCAGCGTCTCCAGCTCCCGCAGGGCCTCGCGTACGGGCGTCTGGCTGACCTCCAGCTCCACGGCGATCCGGCGCTCGACGATCCGCTCGCCGGGCTTCCAGCGCCCGCTGACGATCCCCTCCACGATGTGCTCGCGGATCTGCTCGCGCAGCGAGTGCACGACGGGTGGGGTGATCATCGGCGCTTCATCTCCTGTGGGGGCACGCAGAGCTCTGATGCGTAGACAATACGGCGGAGTGGGCCGACGCGATGCGTTCCTGGTCGGGGCCCCGGGGTGAGGCTGGTTACAAGGGCGGGGCGGCCGGGGCCAGGATGCTCCGGATCAGGCCACCCAGGGCTGTGGCGTGCCGCGGGTGCCGCCCGATCAGGGCCGCGATGTCGGCGATCACCAGGTCGCGTTCGGCGGGCTCGGCCTCGGGCAACGTTCGGGGGAGCGTCGTAGTGGGGCGCCGAGCAGGGCGTCGGAGAGAGCCAGGTGAACGGCGGCCCGAAATGGTCCTGGTGCACGAAGAGCTCCATGAAGGCGAGCAGTTGGAGGACTCCGGGATCCGGCTCGGGCGCGGTGAGCAGCTGCCGGGTCCGGTCCCGCAGGGCGGAGCGGTTCGTGGCGCAGCGGTAGGCGGCCGGGATGCCTTCGACGCGGGCCAGGGCGACCAGGGTGAAATGCGCGGCGCCCGCCGGGGTTTGGGGATCGGATCCGAGGGTGTCGAGCGTCTGCTCGTGAAGGAGCGCCGCCGCGTGCTCGACGAGGTAGCCCTCCGATTCCTCCCAGGTGGGCAGCTCGATCGCCCCGCACCGTCAGGGCCGGGAACCGCCCGCTCTCGTACTCCTCGACCACGACCCCGAGCACCGTTCCCCGGATCACAGCTCACCGACCAGGGTGAGAGCCGTCACCGTGCCCACCGACAGGCGGTACGCACCGGGCTCCGGGGCCGGGAACGTGGTGGCGTACCGGCCCTCGCCCAGGTTGCGCAGGGTGCGGGTGAACGGGCGGGTGCCGTCCGCCGGGTGGAGTTCCGCCGTGAGGAGGAGTTCGTCGTGGGCGGCGGTGACCGTGACCTCGTACGGGGCCCCGGCGGGCAGCAGGGTGGGGGCCCGCACCCCCAGCCGGGGACCGGAGTCCCGCTCGCCCCGGTGGAAGGGGGCCTCGTGGCCCAGCAGTCCGTACAGGGCGTCCCGCACGCCGCGGTTGTTCTGCAGCGAGCCGTGCTGCTCGTACGGGGTGAAGGACTCGGATACGGCGTGGCCGTCGCCCGCCGCGTTCGCCGGGACGGCCGCCAGGCGCGGGACCGTGCCGTCGCCGCCCTCGTCCTCGCCGTCGATGTCCCACAGCGGGGTCAGCCGGTCGTCGGCGTACGAGGCCGTGGTCGGCGTCGGCTGGCCGACGCCGACGATGGCGTGCAGCTCGGCCCGCGGGCCGGTCCGCCGCAGGTCGGCGTGGAAGCGGGCCGCGTCCGCGAGCAGCGCGGGATCGACGCCGGGCAGGCCCGGCAGGTCACGGGCGTACGCGAGGCCGCCCGGGGCCGTCACGCACGCGTAGTCGGGGGCCAGCTGGTGCAAGGAGGGCAGGCTGCGGGCGAAGGCGCCGAGGTCGAGGCCGAGGACGCGCTTGCCGTTGACCAGGTTCGCGAGGGCCTCCGCGGAGCCCCGGTGCGGGGTGCCCAGGGTGATCAGGCGGCGGGTGATCTCGTGGCCGCCGAGGCGCTCCGCGTAGTGGCGGGCCACCAGCCCGCCCATGGAGTGGCAGAGGAAGACCACCCGGGCCTCACGTCGCTCGGGGGCCGAGGCCCGCCAGCGGCCCAGTTCCAGGTCGATCCGTTCCTTCAGGCGCTCCGCGTTGTAGCGGCAGGACAGGCGCCAGTCGTACGGGAACGTGAGGAGGTTGTCCGCCACGGACAGCGTGAAGTGCCGCTCCAGCCAGCGCAGCAGGTCCGTGTAGCCGTCCACCGGGTGCCAGAGGCCGGGGACGACGTGCAGGTCGGGCATCAGGCCCACGGGCACGACCCCGTCGTCGGGATGGCCGTCGCCGATGTCCTTCGGGAGGCGCAAGCGGGTCACCGAGGCGCCGAAGGTGCGTATGCCACGCCACAGGGCGCGGCCCGAGAGGTCCCAGAGCGGCGCGCCGTCGGCGTCCGCCAGCCGGCTGCCCATGATGCCCGGCAGCACCACGACAAGATCGGTCACCCGTGCACGTGCCATCCGACGACCCCCCGCTGCGATTCCCGGACCGCCCAGGGTATGACGACGGCGCCCCCGCCCGGAGTGGTTCCGGACGGGGGCGCCGTACGTGTCAGCGAATGCCGAGGGGTGAGCCTTACAGGCCGAGCTCGACCTCGAACTCGCCGGCCTCCAGGATCGCCTTCACGGCGGAGAGGTACCGGGCCGCGTCCGCGCCGTCCACCAGGCGGTGGTCGTAGGACAGGGTCAGGTACGTCATGTCGCGGACGCCGATGACGGTGCCCTCGGGGGTCTCGATGACCACCGGGCGCTTGACCGTGGCACCGATGCCCAGGATGGCGACCTGGTTCGGGGGCACGATCACCGTGTCGAACAGCGCACCGCGCGAGCCGGTGTTGCTGATGGTGAAGGTCGCGCCCGACAGCTCGTCCGGCGTGATCTTGTTGCCGCGGACCTTGGAGGCCAGGTCGGCGGTCGCCTTGGAGATGCCCGCCAGGTTGAGGTCACCGGCACCCTTGATGACCGGGGTCATCAGGCCCTTCTCGGAGTCGACGGCGATGCCGATGTTCTCCGAGTCGAAGTAGGTGATGGTGCCCTCGTCCTCGTTGATCCGGGCGTTGACGACCGCGTGGGCCTTCAGCGCCTGGGCAGCGGCCTTGACGAAGAACGGCATCGGCGAGAGCTTGACGCCCTCACGGGCCAGGAACGCGCCCTTGGCCTTCTCGCGCAGCTTCATGATCTTGGTGATGTCCACCTCGACCACGGAGCTGAGCTGAGCCTGCGAGTGCAGGGCCTTCATCATGTTGTCGCCGATGACCTTGCGCATGCGGGTCATCTTGACGGTCTGGCCACGCAGCTCGGACACCGCGGCCGGAGCCTTCGCGGCGGCCGGGGCGGCGGCGGCCGGAGCCGGAGCGGCGGCGGCCTTGGCGGCCTCGGCGGCGGCCAGGACGTCCTGCTTACGGATACGGCCACCGACGCCGGTGCCCGAGACCGAGGCGAGGTTGACGCCGGACTCCGAGGCGAGCTTGCGCACCAGCGGGGTCACGTACGCGCCCTCGTCACCGGCCGAGACCGGGGCGGCGGGGGCGGGGGCGGCAACCGGAGCCGGCGCGGCCGGAGCCGGCGCGGCCACCGGGGCGGCAGCCTGGACCGGCGCCGGAGCGGCGGCGGCGGGCGCCGCCACGGGAGCCGGAGCGGCAACCGGGGCGGCCGGAGCCGGCGCGGCAACCGGAGCCGGAGCGGCGGCCGGAGCAGCGGCGGCCGGGGCCGGAGCGGCGGCCGGGGCGGCGGCGGCCGGGGCCGGAGCGGCGGCCGGGGCGGCACCGGCGACGCCGATGACGGCCAGACGGGCGCCGACCTCGGTGGTCTCGTCCTCGCCGACCAGGATCTCCAGCAGCGTGCCGGAGACCGGCGCGGGGATCTCGGTGTCGACCTTGTCCGTGGAGACCTCGAGCAGCGGCTCGTCGGCCTCGACGGACTCGCCGACCTGCTTCAGCCAGCGGGTGACGGTGCCCTCGGTGACGGACTCGCCCAGGGCGGGGAGCACGACATCGGTGCCGGAGGCGGCATGGCCCCCGGCAGTCTCAGCGGCGGCCGGGGCCGCGGGGGCCTCGGCAGCCGGAGCCGGAGCCGCGGGGGCCTCGGCGACGGGAGCCGGAGCAGCCGGAGCCGCGGCGACGACCGTCTCGGCCTCGGCCGTGGCCGGCGCGCCGGAGCCGTCGTCGATGACGGCCAGCTCGGCGCCGACCTCGACGGTCTCGTCCTCGGCGACCTTGATGGAGGCAAGGACGCCGGAGACGGGAGACGGGATCTCGGTGTCGACCTTGTCGGTCGAGACCTCGAGCAGCGGCTCGTCGGCCTCGACGCGCTCGCCCTCGGCCTTCAGCCAGCGGGTGACAGTGCCCTCGGTAACGCTCTCTCCGAGCGCCGGAAGGGTTACGGAAACCGACATGGTTTCAGTTGCTCCTAACGAATGTGCGGAAGTGGTCGTCGCGCCCGTGACGAATTAGTCGTGGGAGTGAAGCGGCTTGCCGGCCAGGGCCAGGTGGGCCTCGCCCATCGCTTCGTTCTGGGTCGGGTGCGCGTGGATGAGCTGCGCGACCTCGGCCGGCAGAGCCTCCCAGTTGTAAATCAGCTGGGCCTCGCCGACCTGTTCGCCCATCCGGTCACCGACCATGTGGACGCCGACCACGGCACCGTCCTTGACCTGGACGAGCTTGATCTCGCCCGCGGTCTTCAGGATCTTGCTCTTGCCGTTGCCCGCCAGGTTGTACTTCAGGGCCACGACCTTGTCCGCGCCGTAGATCTCCTTGGCCTTGGCCTCGGTGATGCCGACGGAGGCGACCTCGGGGTGGCAGTACGTGACGCGCGGAACACCGTCGTAGTCGATCGGGACGGTCTTGAGACCGGCCAGACGCTCCGCCACCAGGATGCCCTCGGCGAAGCCGACGTGCGCGAGCTGGAGGGTCGGGACGAGGTCACCGACGGCCGAGATGGTCGGCACGTTGGTCTGCATGTACTCGTCGACCAGGACGTAGCCGCGGTCCATCGCGACGCCCTGCTCCTCGTAGCCCAGGCCCTGCGAGACCGGGCCGCGGCCGACGGCGACCAGCAGCACCTCGGCCTCGAAGGTCTTGCCGTCGGCCAGCGTGACGCGCACGCCGGTCTCGGTGTACTCGGCCTTGTCGAAGAAGGTGCCGAGGTTGAACTTGATGCCGCGCTTGCGGAACGCGCGCTCAAGAAGCTTCGAGCTGTTCTCGTCCTCGACCGGGACGAGGTGCTTCATGCCCTCGATCACGGTGATGTCGGAGCCGAAGGACTTCCACGCCGAGGCGAACTCGACGCCGATGACGCCGCCGCCCAGGACGATCGCCGACTCGGGGACGCGGTCCAGGACCAGCGCGTGGTCCGAGGAGATGATGCGGTCGCCGTCGATGTTCAGGCCCGGCAGCGACTTCGGCACGGAGCCGGTCGCCAGCAGGACGTGGCGGCCCTGGATGCGCTGGCCGTTCACGTCGACGGACGTCGGCGAGGAAAGGCGGCCCTCACCCTCGATGTAGGTCACCTTGCGGGAGGCGACCAGGCCCTGCAGACCCTTGTACAGGCCCGAGATGACCTCGTCCTTGTACTTGTGGACACCCGCGATGTCGATGCCCTCGAAGGAGGTCTTGACACCGAACTGGGCGGCTTCACGAGCCTGGTCCGCGATCTCACCCGCGTGCAGCAGAGCCTTCGTGGGGATGCAGCCGTTGTGCAGGCAGGTGCCGCCGAGCTTGTTCTTCTCGATCAGGGCAACGTCCAGACCCAGCTGGGATGCGCGCAGAGCCGCGGCGTAACCGCCACTGCCACCGCCGAGGATCACTAGGTCGAAAACGGTGCTGGCGTCGTTCGCCACGTCACGTCCTCCATGCATGTGCGCCGGGCACCGGTCCTCTGTGACCGGGCGGCGGCTGGTAATCGGCCGCTTGTTTCTTCGGCCCTGTGGTGGGGGCCCTGTCCTGCCGAGAACCCATCTTCGCATTTGTCGGGGGAGCGCGGGACGCCGGGCCCGGACTGTGGCAGGTGGTTCTGCCCGAACTGAGGGTTACCGAAGCGTAGAAACCTACGGATTTCGTTGTGGGTGAACACCGAAGCCCCTTGATCGAGTCGCTCTCGCGTCCGTCACGCGTCTCTCTCAAGGGGCTGGGGTGTCTCACGTCTCACATGTCTTGAGCCGCTGGGCGTACGTCAGCCCAGGTCGCCCGTGGCCGTACGCTCGGCCAGCCGCACCAGGGTGCGCACGGCCGATCCGGTGCCGCCCTTGGGGGTGTAGCCGTACGGGGCACCCTCGTGGAAGGCCGGGCCCGCGATGTCCAGGTGGGCCCAGGTGATGCCCTCGCCCACGAACTCCTGGAGGAAGAGGCCGGCCACCAGGCCGCCGCCCATGCGCTCGCCCATGTTGGCGATGTCGGCGGTGGGGGAGTCCATGCCCTTGCGCAGGTCGGCGGGGAGCGGCATCGGCCAGGAGGCCTCGCCGACCTCCTCGGCGATCTCGTGGACCGAGGTGCGGAACGCGTCGTCGTTGGACATGACACCGAAGGTGCGGTTGCCCAGGGCCATGACCATGGCGCCGGTCAGGGTGGCGACGTCGACGATCGCGTCCGGGTTGTCCTCGGAGGCCTTGGTCAGCGCGTCGCCCAGGACCAGACGGCCCTCGGCGTCCGTGTTGAGGACCTCGACGGTCTTGCCGCTGTACATGCGCAGCACGTCACCGGGGCGGGTGGCGGAGCCGGACGGCATGTTCTCGGCGAGCGCGAGCCAGCTGGTGACGTTGACCTGGAGGCCCAGCTTGGCCACGGCGACGACGGCGGCGAAGACGGCGGCGGCGCCGGCCATGTCGCACTTCATCGTCTCGTTGTGGCCGGCCGGCTTCAGCGAGATGCCGCCCGAGTCGTAGGTGATGCCCTTGCCGACGAAGGCCAGGGTCTTCTCCGCCTTGGGGTGCGTGTACGAGAGCTTCACCAGGCGCGGCAGGTTCTCGGAGCCCTTGCCGACGCCCATGATGCCGCCGAAGCCGCCCTTGACCAGGGCCTTCTCGTCCAGGACCTGGACCTTGATGCCGTGCTCCTTCGCGGTCGCGGAGGCGACGGCGGCGAAGGACTCGGGGTGGAGGTCGTTCGGCGGGGTGTTGACCAGGTCGCGGGCGATGTTGACCTCGGTCGCGACGACCGAGGCGCGCTCGACGGCGGCCTTGTGCTCCTTGTCGCGCGGCTTGGCGCCGAGCAGGGTCACCTCGGCGAGCGGCTGCTTCGGGCCGCCGTTCTTGGCGGCCTTCTTCTCGCCGCCCTGGTAGGCGGTGAAGGCGTAGGCGCCGAGCAGTGCGCCCTCGGCGACGGCGGTGACCGCGGAGGCGTCGTCCAGGGGGAGGGCGAAGGCGGCCTTCTTGGAGCCGGCCAGCGCGCGGGCGGCGGCGCCGGCGGCGCGGCGCAGGGCCTCCTCGTCGTAGGACTCGTCCTGCTCCGGGACGGAGCCCAGCCCGACCGCCAGCACGACCGGGACCTTGAGGCCGGCCGGGGCCGGCAGCTTGGTGATCTCGCCTTCGGCGCCCGAGGCACCGAGCGCGTCGAGCACGGCGGCGAGCTTTCCGTCGTACGCCTTGTCCACGGCTTCGGCCCCGGCGGCGACGATCAGGCCCTTGGGGCCCTTCGCCACGCCGACCACGAGGGCGTCGGCGCGCAGCGTCGCCGCGCCGGCAGTGCTGAGAGTCAGAGCAGTCACGGTGGTGAAGTCTCGCTTCCGTTTGTGTTGATGGGCGCTTCGGTCGCGTCGGGGTCGCCGGCCGCTCCGCAGCGATCGTATTCCGGCCCGACGTCCGCCGGAAATGAGCCTACGCGTAGGTACTCGACCGTACGTCACCCGAAGGTTTGGCAAGTTGTTCGACCGGAGGGCTATCAGGTTCACCCATCTGTGGCCTCTGTTCCAGGTTTGCCCCTTAGACCTGACGAGGTCCGAGAGACTCCAGGCACTCTCGCAAGGGGACGCGGGGTTCCTTTGCATGATTTCCACAGAGCCTCCCCGGCCCGGCCGTCCGCCAAGGGCCGGAGCCGAGGGATGCCTGCGGGGGGAAAGGCCGAAATGGTCAACAAGAACCGGATGAACAGGGTCGCCGCCGCCATGGCCGCGGCAGCTCTGATGTCCGTGGCAGTACCCGCCGCGGCCGCCGAGGCGGTCGTGACACCGCGTATCGACCTGAAGGTGCTCGTCGTCGACGACGGCGGCAGCTCGGTCGAGGCGATCACCGCGGAACTCCGCGACACCGGAGTCCCGTTCACCCGCGTCGAGCTGGGCAGCAGCAGCCGCCCGGTCATCAACGCGGCGTATCTCAGCGACACGGTCGACGGCCGTCCGCGCGCCAAGTTCCAGGGGGTGGTCCTGCCGAACGAGAACCCGTTCGGAGAGGGCTCGGCCGAGATGGCCGCGCTCACGGCGTACGAGACGACGTACAACATCCGTCAGGTGGACGCCTACACCTGGGCCCACCCGGGGGTGGGCCTGGAGTACACCGACAACGGCGGCTACGGCGGCCAGCTCGACGGCACCCGGGCCGCGGTCACCACGGCCGGCAAGGCAGGCGCGTTCGGCTACCTCGGAGGCCAGGTCACCTTCGAGGACAACTCCACCCTGGTACCCGAGAGCTACGGGTTCATGGGCAAGCCGCGCACCGGCTACACCAGCTACCTGGACGCCCCCGTCGGCGACGGACGGGCCTCGCTCGTCGGCGAGTACACCCACGACGGGCGCAGCGAGCTGGTCGTCACCTTCGGCTACAACCAGTACCAGCAGCAGTTCCGGCTGGTCGCCCGCGGCATCGTCGACTGGCTCACCCAGGGCGTCCACCTCGGCCAGGAGCGCGCCTACTTCGCGGTCCACGTCGACGACGTCTTCGCCCCCGACGCCCGCTGGAGCAAGGACCTCAACTGCACCCCGGGCGACTACGCCTGTGAGGGCGGCGAGGGCAAGGAGAGCACCATCCGGATGACCGCCGCCGACGCCCAGTACGCGGCGCAGTGGCAGACCTCCAAGAACTTCAAGCTCGACATGCTCTTCAACGCCGGCGCCGGCGAGGAGTGGAAGGCGGAGAACGGCGGCACCGACGCGCTGACCGCGCAACTGGTCGCCGACCGGGCCAAGTACCGCTGGATGAACCACACGTACACGCACCCCTTCCTCGGCTGCGTCCAGGACGTCACCACCGTCCCGTGGAGCTGCACGAAGAACTCCACCGGCGCCGTCCAGTGGATGAGCCGGGCCGAGATCTCCGCGCAGATCCGCGACAACAACAACTGGGCCGCCGCCAAGGGCATCACCACCGACCGCACCGAACTGGTCACCGGCGAGCACTCGGGCCTCAAGACGGCCCCGCAGCAGCCCCAGGACAACCCCAACCTGGCCGGCGCGCTCGCCGACAACGGCGTGAAGTGGGCGGGCAGCGACAACTCCCGCGAACCCGCGCAGCGGGCGGTCGGCGCCGCCCTGACCGTCCCGCGCCACCCGATGAACGTGTACTACAACACGGGCACCAACGCGGAGATGGCCGACGAGTACAACTGGATCTACACCAGCCGCGCCGACGGCGGCAGCGGCGCCTGCGAGGACAACCCGGCGACCTCAACCTGCCTGCCGGCCCCCCTCGACGTCAACACCGGCTACCTGGACTACGTCGTTCCGCAGGAGGCCCGGACGGCCCTGCGCCACGTGCTGACCAACGACCCGCGGCCGCACTACGTCCACCAGACCAACCTCGCCGAGGACCGCACCCTCTACCCCGTGCTCAACGAGGTCCTCGACACCTACCGCACGCTCTACGCGCCCAGTGCCCCGATCGTGAACCAGAGCATGAAGGCGACCGGCGTCGAGCTCAGCCGCCGCGCCGCCTGGGACAAGGCCGTCGCCGCCAACCAGGTCGTCGCCTACCGCATCGGGACGACCGTCACCGTCAAGACGCCGTCCGGAGTCGTGGCCCCGGTCACCGCGCCCACCGGCACCAAGAAGCAGCTCCTGCTCGGCACCGCGGACTTCGGCACCGCGTACGCCGGCTCCCGCTCCGCCTGGACGGCTCCCGAGCTGTTCCAGTCGGCGGTCACGCTGAGGCTGCCCAGCTGACCCTCGCCCCACCCGGCCGTGCCGACCCCGGTCGGCACGGCCGGCACCGGTAACACCCAGAGCCGGCGCTCCGCGAGACCTACGGGCGCCGGCCCCTTTTCCGTCCTGGGGGGACTCACCACATGAGCCATGGGCGCCATGTCACCATGCTCACCGAAGGCACCTATCCACACGTACACGGGGGCGTCAGCACCTGGTGCGACCAACTGGTACGCGGTATGCCGGAGGTCGACTTCAACGTCATAGCCCTGACGGGCTCCGGACGCGAGCCGGTCGCCTGGGAGCTGCCGCGCAACGTCTACCGCCACACCGCCGTCCCGCTCTGGGGCCCGCCGCCCGCCCGCAGCCGCCGCCAGGCGCTACGCGGCAAGGCCCAGCGCCGCTTCACCGAGACCTACGAGACGTTCCTGCTGTCACTGCTGGACTCCGCGCACCACAGGCCAAACCCTTCGGCTGGGCCAGGCCTTCCGGCCCGAGCCAGGGGATTCTCCGGGGCCCTGCGCGAACTGGCCGTGCTGGCCCGGGAGGGCAAGCTCGCCCCGGCACTGCGCTCAGAATCGATCCTGCGCCTGCTGATGGCCGTATGGACCCGCCCGGGCCTGGCCACCGCCGCTGCCGAGCCGACCATCCACGACGCGCTCACCGCCACCGACCTGCTGGAACACGCGCTGCGCCCGCTCTCCGTGCGGATCCCGCCCGACAGCGTCGCGCACGCCGTCAGCAGCGGCCTCGCCACCCTGCCGGCCCTCGCCGCCAAACACCTCGACGGGGTGCCCTTCCTGCTCACCGAGCACGGCATCTACCTGCGCGAGCGCTACCTCGGCTACCGCACCGCCGAACAGCGCTGGCCCGTCAAGGCACTCATGCTCGGCTTCTACCGGGAGCTGAACACCGAGGGCTACCGGCAGGCCGACCTGATCACCCCGTGCAACCAGTACAACCGCCGCTGGGAGGAGCGCGGCGGCGCCGACTCCGGCCGGATCCGCACCGTCTACAACGGTGTCGACCCGCACGTCTTCCCCGAGGCCGGACCCGAACCCGAGGTCCCCACCCTCAGCTGGTGCGGCCGCATCGACCCGATCAAGGACCTCGAAACCCTCATCCGGGCCTACGCGTTCATGCGCGAGGAGCTGCCCGCCCTGCGCCTGCGCCTCTTCGGCCCGGTCCCGGCCGGCTGCGAGGACTACAAGCTCAGCCTGGAGAAACTCGCCGCCGAACTCGGGGTGACCGACGGAATCGCGTACGAGGGGCGCATCGACCAGGTCGCCAAGGCCTACGCGGCCGGCAGCGTCGTGATGCTCTCCTCCATCAGCGAGGGCTTCCCCTTCAGCATCATCGAGGCCATGTCCTGCGGCCGGACCACCGTCTCCACCGACGTCGGGGGAGTACGCGAGGCCGTCGGCGACACCGGCCTCGTCGTCCCGCCGCGCGAGCCCGAGACCATGGCCCGCGCCACCCTCGCCCTCCTCCGCGACCACGAACGCCGCGCCGAGCTGGGCAGGCTGTCCCGCAAGCGGGTGGTGGAGAAGTTCACCCTCCACCAGTCCGTGGACGGCTTCCGACACATCTACCGCGGCCTCGCCCATCAGAAGCATGCCGGCCAGCCCGTCCTCCCCGTCCACGCGGGCGACGACTGGACCCAGCGGCTCGCCGACCCCTGGTACAAGGAACTCGCCGCCGACGGGAGCCTGTGGTGAGCGGATCCCTCTGGCTGAAAGTCCCGGGCGGCAACACGCTGCCCGCCGTCCCGAGGCCCCGGCGGACGGCGCCCCCGGCCGCCGACCCGATGGACGAACTCGCCGACCGGCTCGGCGGGTTCATCGCCGCCGCCGTACACCCCGACGAGATCGCCGCCATCCTCGAATCCGACGGGATGACCGACGAGCACATCCGGCTCACCTACGGCCGCCCCGACTCCTTCGGACTCGCCGAGGAGCTCTACGACCGGGTGCCCCGCTCCTTCCCGGAGCCCGAAGGAGCCCCCGACCCCTGGAAGGTCTCCCTCACCGCCTGCCTGCTGCGCGGGGTCATCTTCGCGCTGCCCGGCCTCGCGTACCTGCTGGGCGCGCCCCTGCTGGAAGGCCCGCAGGACCGCCTCGGGCTGCCCGCCGGGACCCTGACCCTGCTCGCCGGGGCGCTCATCGGCTGGGTCTGGGACCAGACCCTGTCCCACCGGGCCTACTCCTGGCTCGGGCTCGGCGACCGGGCCGCCGCCGGGCGGATCCTGCTCGTCGGCGCCCCCGCAGGGGCACTGCTGGGCACCGCCGCCGCCCTCTCCGTCCCCGGCGGGCCGCCGTTCTCGTACGCCTTCGCGGCCGGCCAGGCCTCCTACGTCGGGGCCGCCACCGTGCTGCTGGTGCTCGGCCGGGAGCGGGTGCTGCTCGCGGCGCTCGCCCCGATGGCCGCGGGGGCGGTGCTCGTGCTGTTCACCGACCTGCCCGTGCCGGTACGGGTGACCCTGCTGGTGGTGTCCCTGCTGGCCGCCTGCACCCTGGCGGTACGGGAACTGCCGCTGGCCGAGGGCGTACGGGCGGCCGTGCGCCGGATCCGCGGCTGGGCCGGACGCCGGCCGGGGGAGGGCCCGGTGCGCTGGCGGATGCTGCGCGGCGCCGAGGAGGAGTACGCGCCGCGCGGGCCCCGGCTCGCGGACTCCGTGCCGTACGGGGTCTTCGGGCTCGGCACCGGCCTGCTCGTGCTGTACGCCGCCCTCGGGGAGGTGCTCGCCGGCGGCCCCGCCGAGGCGGTCGCCGCCCCCTCGGCGGTGGCCCTCACCCTCAGCATGGGCCCCGCCGAATGGCTGCTCCACCGGTTCCGCAGCGGCAGCCTCGCCGGGCTCCGGTCGGCCCGCTCGCCCAGGGCGTTCCGGCGCCGGATGCTCGCCACCCTGGTCCGGTGCCTCGCCGTGTACCTGGCGGTGCTGCTGGCCCTGGGCCTGGCCGGAACCCTGCTCTGGCCCGGCGCCCCCGGCCTGACCGGGATCCGGGCCGCCACCCTGCTGCTGCTCGGCGCGGTGATGTGGACCGGGCTGCTGCTCCAGTCCTTCGGGGCGGTCCGCCCCGCCGCCGCAGTCTGCGCCTCGGCGGCCGTCGCCCAGAGCCTGGCGCTGCTGACCGGGCTGGGGCAGCCGCGGCTGGTCCAGCTGGTGGTCGCCGGCACGGCCGCCGCGGCGCTGGCCACGCTGGTCTGCCTGCTGCTCGGCCGCGCGACGGCACACCGCTGACCGCGACCCCGTACAACGCCCCCCGTACAACGCGACCCCATACAACGCGACCCCGTACAAGAGGAAGGACGTCATGCTGCTGGTGCCCCTCTACGAGCACCCCGCCGACCGGCCCGAGGCCTGGGAGCTGCTGATCCGCTCCGCCGGCCGGCTGCACTCGGTCGTGCTCAACCCCGACAGCGGGCCGGGCCGCGCGCCCGACGAGCGGTTCGCCGCCGTCGCCGCGCGGCTGCGCGAGGCCGGGGTGCCCGTCCTGGGGTACGCCGACACCGACTACGGGCGCCGCCCGCACGCCGCCGTCGTCCAGGACCTGCTGCGCCACCGCGACTGGTACGGCGCCGACGGGGCGTTCCTCGACCAGGCCGCCTCCGACCCGGACCTGCTGCCCCACTACGGGCGGCTCGCCGTCGCCGCACGGGCCGCGGGCGCCCGTACCCTCGTCCTCAACCACGGGGTCCACCCGCACCCCGGCTACCTCGAACTCGCCGACCTGCTGGTCACCTTCGAGGGCCCCTGGGACGCCTACCGGGACGCGCCCGCCGGGCCGCCCTGGACCGCCGACCACCCCGCCCAGCGCTTCTGCCACCTCGTGTACGCCGTCCCGCCGGGCGCGCCGGCCGCCGAGCTGGCGGAGCAGCGGCGGGCCGGGGTGCACTGCGCGGTCCCCGGGGCCGGCGCGCACCCGTGGGGAACCCTCCCGTACGCCCTGGAGGCCGCCGGATGAGGCGCCCGTACGGACGCGGATCGGCCCTGCTCGCCGCATCGCTGCTCCTGCTGCTCGCCGCCTGCACGGCCGAGCCCGACGAGGACGCCCCGGATTCCGGGCCCGCGCCGTCGCCGGAGGAGCGCTGGCAGCCCGAGCCGGGCATCGACTGGCAGTGGCAGCTCAGCGGAGAGCTCGACACCTCGGTGGACGCGCCGGTGTACGACATCGACGGGTTCAACACCACCAAGGACCAGATCGCCACGCTGAAGGCGGCCGGCCGCAAGACCATCTGCTACCTCTCCACCGGAGCCTGGGAGGAGTTCCGCCCGGATGCCAAGGACTTCCCCGAGGCGCTGCTCGGCGAGGGCAACGGCTGGGAAGGAGAGCGCTGGCTGGACATCCGGCGGACCGCCGAGCTGGAGCCGCTGATGGCCAAGCGCATCGACATGTGCCGTGACAAGGGCTTCGACGCGGTCGAGCCGGACAACATGGACGGTTACGACAACACGTCCGGCTTCCCGCTCACCGCCGGGGACCAGCTGGCGTACAACCGGCTGATCGCGAAGCTGGCGCACGACCGGGGCCTGTCGGTCGGGCTGAAGAACGACCTGGACCAGATCCCGCAGCTCGTCGGCGCGTTCGACTTCGCGGTCAACGAGCAGTGCGCCGAGTACGAGGAGTGCGAGCGGCTGACCCCGTTCATCGAGGCGGGCAAGGCCGTGTTCCATGTGGAGTACGAGCTTGCGACGAGCCGGTTCTGCGGCCTCTCCGCCGAGCTGAGGCTCAGCTCGCTACAGAAGAAGCCCGACCTGGACACCTGGCGCAGGACCTGCCCGGCGGACCATGGCCGGCCAGGGTCGCGTTCGACGGCCGGCTAGGCCGCGGCTAGGCCACCGGCAGGATGGCGTGCACCCGGTAGCCGCCGCCGTAGCGGGGCCCGGCGAAGCAGGAGCCGCCCAGGGCGGTGGCCCGCTCGCGCATGCCGAGCAGCCCGTGCCCGCCGCCCTCGTCGCCGCCCTCGTCGCCGTCCGGGGAGGGGTCCGGGCCGGAGCCCCCGTCGTCCAGCACGGTCACCTCCACCGAGGCGCCGACCCGGACTACGCTGACCTCGGCCCGGGCTCCCGGGCCCGCGTGCTTGCGTACGTTGGTCAGCGCCTCCTGGATCACCCGGTACGCCGCCAGGTCCACGGCGGACGGCAGCGGCTGCGCCGCCCGCTCCAGCTGGACGATCACCTCCACCGGCAGCCCGGCATGCCGGAAGGAGGCGGCCAGGTCGTCGAGTACGGCCAGCCCCGGCGCGGGCTCGGTCGGGGCCTCCGGGTCACCGGTCTGCCGCAGCAGCCCGACCGTGGCGCGCAGTTCGTTCAGCGCCGAGCGGCTGGCGTCCCGTACATGGGCGAGGGCCTCCTTGGCCTGGTCCGGCCGCTTGTCCATGACGTGCGCGGCGACCCCGGCCTGCACGTTGACCAGCGCGATGTGGTGGGCCACCACGTCGTGGAGGTCCCGGGCGATCCGCAGCCGTTCTTCGGCGACCCGCCTGCGGGCCTCCTCCTCACGGGTCCGCTCGGCCCGCTCGGCCCGCTCCCGTATGGCGTCGACGAACGCCCGGCGGCTGCGCACCGCGTCGCCGGCCGCCGCGGCCATCCCGGTCCAGGCGAAGATCCCGAGGTTCTCCTGCGCGTACCAGGGCAGCGGGCCGACCAGCATGGCCACGCCGGTCAGGCCGGTCATGGTGAGCAGCCCGACCCGCCAGGTGGTGGGCCGGTCGGTGCGGGCGGCCACCGTGTACAGGGCGATCACCGTGGACATGGCGACGGGCGCCCGGGGCTCCCCGGTGGTCAGCTCCAGCAGCGAGAGCCCGCCGGTCACGGCGAGCACGGCGCGCGGCTGCACGCGCCGGAACACCAGGGTGGCCGCGCCGAGCACCATCAGCACCAGCGAGGACGGCTCGGGGGTCCGCGTACCGAATTCGGGCCCGTGCGGCCCGTGCGGATCGGCGAAGGATCCGACGACCATGCAGATGAGCGCCCCCAGCGCGAGTACGGCATCGGTGGCGAGCGGATGGGCCCGCATCCACTGCCGCGTGGGGGCGAACGGCTGCCCGAGGTGAGTCGTCACCCCGATACGGTACGGCCTGTTCCGCGCAGCGGCGCTTGAGGCCGGGAGCGGGCCGGGGCCCATCTGGCACGCACCACGCACACCGCCATGACGGCGGCGATGGCCGCCAGGTGCTCCTTGCCCGCCAGGTTGTCCTTGACCAGCACCTCGCCGATCATCGCCGCGATCACCAGCGCCCCGGTGAGGTACGCCCGGTACCGCCAGCAGACGTAGATCGCGAGGCCCACCACCGCCGCCGACGGCCCGGTGTCGTTGACGATCCGGTCGGACACCGGCAGGCCGAAGGGGTGCTCCGGGCCCAGCGAGAGCCCGATCCGCGCGTACGTCGTCCCGGCGAGGGTGGCCACGTAGCCGATCAGCAGGGTGCGCCACCAGCCGATACAGATCTCGGAGATCCCGAAGACCAGCAGGATCTGCGCCAGCGCCCCCCACACCGGCAGGTCAAGGGCGGGCACGAACAGTGACAGCGGGGTCCGCAGCAGGGCCAGCCAGAGCGGGTCGACGGCCTTCACCGATCCGAGGTTCTGGACCGGCTGGAAACCCCAGGACGTGTTCTGGACGATCTGGAAGACCGAGGTGAGGCAGACCGCGCCGATGGTCATCGGGACCGCCCGCCACTTCTCGTGGACGAGCGTGTCCCGGATCGTCCAGAACAGGGGCCCCCACTCGCGGCGGGCGAACCGCCACAGTGAGGCCGTGGTCCACGCTGTCAACGATGGGTCTCCAGATGTCTGCGGTGCAGCCACTTCGGCAGGCCGGGGGCCTCCAGGAACCCCTCGGCCCGGCCCGCCGCGATACCGATCCGCAGCAGGTCCGAACTCTTCTCGAAGAGCATGAACCGCGGTTCCCAGATCGGCCGGTATTTGGCGTTGGCCCGGTAGAGGGACTCGATCTGCCACCAGCGCGAGAAGAAGCTCAGCAGCGAGCGCCACATCCGCAGCACCGGACCGGCACCGAGCTTCGACCCGCGCTCGAAGACGGAACGGAACATCGCGAAGTTCAGTGAGACCTGTGTGACGCCGATCTCTTTGGAGCGTTCCAGGAGTTCGATGACCATGAACTCCATCAGACCGTTCTCGGAATCGCGGTCACGGCGCATCAGGTCCAGCGACAGACCCTTGGATCCCCACGGCACGAAGGACAGCAGCGCCCGCAGATCGCCATTGCCGTCGGTGCACTCCAGCATCACGCACTGGCCGTCGGCGGGATCACCCAGTCGGCCCAGCGCCATCGAGAAGCCGCGCTCGGTCGCCCCGTCGCGCCAGTCGTCGGCGCGGCGCACCAGCTCGTCCATCTCCTCGGCGGGGATGTCGGCGTGGCGGCGGATCCGGACCGTGTACCCGGCCCGCTTGACGCGGTTGAACGCCTGCCGGACCGTCCGCATGGCGCGGCCCTCCAGGGTGAACTCGGCGGTCTCGACGATCGCCTCGTCACCCAGTTCCAGCGCGTCCAGGCCGTGCCGGGCGTAGATCTGCCCGGCCTCCTCGCTCGCGCCGTTCACGGCCGGGACCCAGCCGTGTTCGCGGGCCTCGGCCAGCCACGGCTCGATGGCGCCGGGCCAGGCCTCGGGGTCGCCGATCGGGTCGCCGGAGGCCAGCGACACCCCGCCGACGACGCGGTAGGTGACTGCGGCCTTGCCGGAGGGGGACCAGATGACGGACTTCTCGCGGCGCAGTGCGAAGTAGCCGAGCGAGTCGCGGTCGCCCTGCTTGGCGAGCAGGGCGCGCAGCCGCTCCTCGTCCTCCTCGGTGATCGGGTCGACGGCCCGGCGCGAGCGGAACGCCGCGAACAGCACGGCGAGCAGCAGCATCATCGACATGACGTTGATGAAGACGTCCACCCAGCCGGGTGTGGTGATCGCGTTGTACGCCCGGTCGTCCGGGGCCAGGGTGATCAGCCGCATCACGCCGTACCGCCAGCGCGCCAGGAACGGGGCGTCGGCGGCGTCCGGATCGGTGTTGGTCGCGCCGACCAGCAGGGCGGCGACCAGCGAGGTGAGCAGCAGACCGACGGCGGCGACGGCCACGGCCAGCTTCGGGTTGGAACGGTCGCCCTTGGCGTAGAACTCGTGGCGGCCCAGCAGCAGGGCGCCGACGAAGGCCGCGGTCAAGACGAGCGAGACCCAGTTCTGGGCGTGCTCACGGAACGGCGGGTAGTACCCGGTGAACGCCGAGACGGCGAAGGCGAGCAGCAGCACCCCGCCCAGCACCAGGTTCAGGATCCAGGCGGCCCGCTTGCGGCGGCCCATCGTGACCGCGAGCAGCAGCGAGAAGAGGCCGGAGGCGAATCCCGCCGTGAGCAGGTACGGGGTGTAGAAATCGGCGGTGTTGTGCTCGCGCAGGTCCTGCCCGAGCGAAACCCACACCGCGCTGAGGAAGTTGACGAAGGTGACGGCGCGCAGGTACCAGACCGCGAAGGCGGCACCGCGCCGCGATCGTCGACTCCCCCTGCCGCTGCGCCCCCTGCCGGCCTCCTGGCCGCTGTCGTTCTTGTTCCTTCCGGGCGCCTGTTCGGCTCCCCGGTCGGTCGCTGCGCTGGTCAAACGGACCTCTCCCATAAAAAGCGATCTTATGGGGCGTCGCCGTCCGCAGGCGGTCGGTCCGAGCGCCGCGGGCTGGTCAGGCTCGCGGTACTGGTCGCCTCATTCCGTCGGCTGCTCCGCCGCCCGCTCCGGGAGTTCCGCCGCGAGTGCGGCGGCCGCCTGGACCAGGGGGAGTGCCAGCAAGGCCCCGGTTCCTTCGCCCACAGTGACGCCGTGGTCGAGCACAGGGTTGAGCGCCATCCGGTCCAGCGCCTTCGCCTGGCCCGGCTCGCCGCTCGCCTGACCTGCCAGCCACCAGTCCGGGGCCCGGAACGCGGCCCGCTGGGCCACCAGTCCGCAGGCCGCGGAGACGACGCCGTCGAGGATCACGGGAGTACGGCGCACCGCGCACTGGAGCAGGAAGCCGGTGATCGCGGCGACGTCCGCGCCACCGACGGCCGCCAGCAGCGCGACCTGGTCGCCGAGGACGGGGCGGGCCCGGCGCAGCGCGTCGCGGATCGCCGCGCACTTGCGCATCCAGGCCAGGTCGTCGATGGGCGCCCCGCCGCGGCCGGTGACGACCGAGGCGTCGGTCCCGCACAGGGCGGCGACCAGGGTGGCCGCCACCGTCGTCCCGCCCACGCTGAGGTCGCCGAGGACGACGAGGTCCGTCCCCGAATCCGCCTCCTCGTCGGCGATCGCCATCCCGAGCCGCAGCGCCGCCTCGGCCTCTTCGGCCGTCAGCGCGTTCTCCACGTCGATCCGCCCGCTGCCGCGTCGTACGCGGTGGCGGACGATGTCCTCGGGGAGCAGCCCGGGCTCGCAGTCCAGGCCGGCGTCCACGATCCGTACGGTGGCACCGAGCCGCCCGGCCAGGATCGAGACGGGGCTAGCCCCGTCGAGCACCGCGCGCACCAGGGTGTGGGTACTGCCTGCGGCCCGGGCGGAAACCCCCTCGGAGGCGATCCCGTGGTCGGCGGCGAACAGCACGACGCGCGGGCGCTCGATCGGCTTGACCGGGACCTGCCCCTGCGCGGCAGCGAGCCACTCCGCGAGATCGTCCAGCCGCCCCAACGCCCCCGGGGGCACGGCCAGCCGCTCACGCCGGTCCTCGGCGTCACGCCGAACGCCCCCGTCGGGGCGCTCGATCAGATCGGAGAAGTCGTCGAGATTCAGCGTGGTCATCTGCCAGAGCGTACAGCCGGTGAGGCCCTCCCCAAGCCCGCCCCCGGCCCCGCATTCGAGCCGCCCGCCGGGCGGTTTCAGCCTCGCCCGGGGCCATCCCGCCTCGCCGGCGTCTGGGGCGCTGGGGGCCGGCCGGCCCCGGCCCCCAGCCGGCCTGGGACGCCGGGAGGCGGTCAGTCCTTCAGGACCACCGCCTGGCCGGCCACCACCAGCAGCACGTGCTCGCACTCACCGGCGACGTTCGCGTTCAGCCGCCCCAGCTCGTCGCGGAAGCGCCGGCCCGACGCGGTCGCAGGTACGACACCCGACCCCACCTCATTGCTGACCAGCACCACCGTCCGCCGGGTGGACCGCACCGCCGCCACCAGTTCCGCCATCCGCTCGCGCAGTCGCTTCTGGCCGTCGCCCGCCCAGACGGCGTCGTCCCACGCCCCGGCCCGGTCCATCGCATCGGTCAGCCACAGCGCCAGGCAGTCGATCAGCAGCGGCGGCCCGCCCTCCACCAGCAGCGGTACCAGGTCGCACGTTTCCACCGTCCGCCAGGTCGCCGGCCGCCGCTCCCGGTGCAGGCCGACCCGGGCCGCCCACTCCGAGTCCCCCTCGCGGGTGCCGCCGGTCGCCACGTAGACCACCTCGGGGAAGCCCCCCAGCCGCAGCTCCGCCTCGTACGACTTCCCGGACCGCGCCCCGCCCAGCACCAGCGTCCGCCGCGGCAGATCCGGCAACGCGTGGTACTCGCCGGCCGTCACCGTCGTCCCGTCCGGCACCGCCCGCGCCCCCGCGGCCGCGCACCGCCGTTCCAGCTCCCGCCCCGGCGGGGTGTCGTGGTCCAAGTGCACGGCGATCACATCGGTGGTCGGGCCCACCGCCCCGCTCGCCCGCAGCCGCGCCAGCGCCTCCGGCCGGCCCAGCACATCCGCGAGCACCGTGTCGTACGGCCGCTGCCCGAACATCCCGTTGGTTCCCGCCGGCGCCCCGCCCGGCGGCAGGTACAGCAGCCGGCTGCCGTCCGGTCCGGTCACCTCGTACCCCGTGCCGGGGGAGTCCATCGGGACGGCCCGCACCCGGTGCCCGCTGATCACGGAGAGTTCCCGCCCGTCCGGCACCCGCCCGGCGGCCGGCAGCCCGGGCGGCAGCTCGACGGCCGGCCCGTCGTGCGGGTGGGTCAGCAGCACCTGCCGTACGCCGGCCAGCGAATGCCCGGCCCGCGCGCCGGCAAGCACCGCCCCGGGCGTCAGGTCGAGCAGCAGCGCCCCGTCCACCAGGACGGCGGTCGCCGCCCGGGACCTGGTCCCAACGGAGACCGCGCAGGCGGCGCAGGGACAGCCGGGGCGGGGCAGTCCTTCGGGTGTTCCGGTACCGAGCAGAGTGAGTTCCACGGGATGATCCTCCCGCGTCGCCGCGACTGGTGCGCGCCCGGTTAGTCTGCGGGCAGACTCAAGGCGAGAAGCGGACGAGCAACGGAGGCGGACATGGCGTGGACGTGGCGGTTCGAGACGGCCGACGGCAGCGAGACGAGCCCGTCGGTGGTTCCCGAGGAGTTCACCACGCAGGGGGACGCGGAGTCCTGGATCGGTGAGTACTGGAAGGACCTGCTGGAGGGCGGCACCGAGAAGGTGAAGCTGTCCGACGACAACGGCACCGAGCTCTACACGATGAGCCTGCGCGAGGCGCTGGACGCCTGAGCGGGCGCGGAGCCCGGGTTCCGTTTCCGGGGCCCGGGCTCTCGCGGTTCTTCGCGGTTCTTCACGGGAAAGGGCGAGGGTCAGCCCCGCACGCCGCACAGGTGCAGCAGCGCGGCGACCCCGCGGTACGGATCGGTCCGCCCGGCGCGGTCCTCGGCGGCCAGCAGCCGCTCCAGTTCCTCGTCCGGCGGGAGCTTCTCCCCGGCTTCGGTGCCGTCGGTGAAGACCCGTACGCCGTACCAGGCCTGAAGCGGGGCCCCGATCCCGGACAGCGTGGCCGTCAGACCGGCGAGCCGGTCGGCCCGTACCTCCAGGCCCAGCCGGTTCGTGTAGTCGACGGTGTCGAAGGCGGCCAGCGCGGCCGTCCAGTCGCCGCCCAGCCCGGGCCGCATGGCGAGCGCGTCGCCGTTGCGCACCAGCAGGGACAGCAGACCGCCGGGCGCCAGCATCCGGGCCAGCCCGGCGAGCATCGCGTCCGGCTCGGGCACGTACATCAGAACGCCGTGGCACAGCACGACGTCGAAGCTGCCCGGCAGGAAGTGCGCGCCCGTCTCGCGGCCGTCGCCCTCCAGCAGCCGGACCCGGTCCTGGATCCCGGCCGGTTCGGCGGCCAGCGCCTCGCGGGCGACCTCCAGCATGGCCGGGTCCTGTTCCAGGCCGGTGACCTTGTGCCCGGCGCGGGCGAGGCGGAGTGCCTGGGTGCCCTGGCCCATGCCGACGTCGAGGACGCGCAGCCGCTGCCCCACCGGGAAGCGGTGCGCGATCTGCTCGTCGACCTGGCGGCCCACGAGTTCCTGGCGGACGGCGTTGCGCAGTCCACCCAGTCCCTCGAGCCACAGCCGGGCCCCCCCGGAAAAGCCGTCCCCCGCCCGTGGAACCCCGGGCTTCCCTCCGCTCAGGGCCGTTCCCCGCGCTTGACCTGCGGCTTCGGCAGGCGCAGCCGGCGCATCTGGAGGGTGCGCATCAGGCCGTACGCGACCGCGCCGCGGCGCGGCTCGTCCGGGAAGCGCTCATTGAGGGCCTTGCGGAGGCGGAACACCAGGCCGATGGAGTCGAGGATGATCAGCGCGATCACGCCGAGCCACAGCAGCAGCGCGATGTTCTGGATCGACGGCACCCGCACCATGCTCAGCACCAGGATGATCACTGCCAGCGGCAGGAACATCTCGGCGACCGAGAAGCGGGAGTCCACGAAGTCGCGGACGAACTTGCGGACGGGGCCCTTGTCGCGGGCGGGCAGGTAGCGCTCGTCGCCACTGGCCAGCGCCTCACGCTGCTTGGCCATCTCCACGCGACGGCGCTCACGGGATCGCTTGGCATCCTCCTTGCGGTTGCCGGTCGAGGCCACCACGGCCTTGCGCTGCGACTGGGCCACAGCACGCTTCGGCGTAGGGCGGCCCTTCGGGGCCTGCGGGTCACGGGGCTGCGAGAGGTCGGCGCTCACCTTGTCGGTGGCGGCGGCCTTCTCTTCCTTGGAGGAACGGCTACCAAACACAAAACCCAAGCCTACGTGGTCACGGGCATGGGCCCCACCCCGGCTGGGAACGATCCGGCAACGACGGGCGTCTTCCCTTGCAAGGGGATCACCTACTCCTCACGCCTGAGAGGGCGCGGACGCGGTCGTCCTGGAGGAGGAGCGCATCCGCACTCGAACAGTGCGGTAATGGAGACAGGGCCCGTACTGTGGGTTCTGATGGCGGTCGTCTCGGGAGACCGAGGATCGCAATTGCTGGTGACCTGGAGCGAAGTCCGTCTAGAAGGGGGCGCGCGAAGCCCATGAGCGGTGTCATGAAGCGTATGGGGATGATCTTCCGCGCGAAGGCGAACAAGGCCCTTGACCGGGCCGAGGACCCGCGCGAGACCCTCGACTACTCGTACCAGAAGCAGCTGGAGCTGCTTCAGAAGGTGCGCCGCGGAGTCGCCGACGTGGCGACCTCCCGCAAGCGTCTGGAACTGCAGCTGAACCAGCTCCAGGGCCAGTCGTCCAAGCTGGAGGACCAGGGCCGCAAGGCGCTCGCCCTCGGCCGCGAGGACCTGGCCCGCGAGGCCCTGTCCCGCCGTGCCTCGCTTCAGCAGCAGGTCAGCGACCTGGAGGTGCAGCACCAGACGCTTCAGGGCGAGGAGGAGAAGCTGACCCTCGCCGCCCAGCGGCTCCAGGCCAAGGTGGACGCCTTCCGCACGAAGAAGGAGACCATCAAGGCCACCTACACCGCGGCCCAGGCGCAGACCCGGATCGCGGAGTCCTTCTCCGGCATCTCGGAGGAGATGAGCGATGTCGGCCTCGCCATCCAGCGGGCCGAGGACAAGACCGCTCAGCTGCAGGCCCGCGCCGGCGCGATCGACGAGCTGCTGGCCTCCGGCGCCCTCGACGACCGGAGCGGCCTCGGCTCCAAGGACGACATCCAGGCCGAACTGGACCGCCTCTCCGGCGGTACGGACGTGGAGCTGGAGCTCCAGCGGATGAAGGCCGAGCTGGCGGGCGGCCCCTCCGCGCAGCAGCAGGCCATCGAAGGCGGCGCCCCGGGCACCGCGCAGCAGCCGAACTCCCAGCACCGGTTCGACAAGCAGTAGGACGGGGCCCGTCATGATTGTCCGCATCATGGGGGAAGGCCAGTGGAAGCTGGCCGACAGTCATTTCACCGAGCTCAACAAGCTGGACGACGAGCTCCTCGCGGAGATGGAGTCCGGCGACGAGGAGGGCTTCCGGCGGACGCTGGGCGCGCTGCTCGACGCCGTACGACGGATCGGTGAGCCGCTGCCCGACGACGCGCTGGAGCCGTCCGAGCTGATCCTGCCCGCGCCGGACGCGACTCTGGACCAGGTCAAGGAGATGCTCAGCGACGACGGCCTGATCCCGGGCTGAGTCTCGACACGCGGTGGGCCCGCCCCCTTCCGAGGGGGGCGGGCCCACCGCGTTTTCAGTCCCCGGTTCAGTCCCCGGTCCGGTCCCCGGTGGGTTTGTCGGCGATCGGGACCCGGTCGGCGTCGGGGGTTCCGCCGATGAAGTTCTCGAACTTGCGGCGCGGTGCCGCCCAGCGGCGGTCGTGGCGGAAGGCGCGCAGTCCGGCCTTGGCGCGCGCCCGCGGGCGTTTCGCGTAGAAGCGCTTCGCGTACGGGGAACCGGGCCGGGCCAGCCGGATCGCGCCGATCAGTGCGACGAAGGGGACCACCGTGCCGAAGAACGCGGTGCGCGCCTTGCCCTTCCACAGGGCGATCAGGGCCAGGAAGAAGTTGGTGGCGGTGTTCATGATGACCAGGCCGCGGCTCTGCCGCTCCTCGGTGGTGAGGTCGTTGACCCCGAACGGCAGGAAGCCGCCCAGGACCAGCGCCACCAGCGCGGCCGTCAGGACCACGATCTCGACGCTCTTGCGGCCCTGCTCGCTCCAGTAGACGTCGTCGAGGTGCAGGATCAGCGCGAACTCGTCCAGTACCAGGCCCGCCCCCAGCCCGAAGAGCACGGCGGAGAGGATCGCGCCGAAGCTGTGGTGACCGCTGCCGACCGCGCCGAATCCGCCGATGATCACGAGGATCACGCCGGGCACGACGTGGTGGATGTGCATCCCGCCGGGGGTGACGTTCTTGAAGGGGCCTCGGCCGGCTCTGATGAGCCGGGTGATCACGCGGGTGACCAGGAAGGACAGGACGAAGGAGAGCAGGGCGAGGAGCAGGGGCAGCTTCCCCGGTTCGACGATGTTCCGATACCACCAGTGACCCATGACACCAGCTCCCATTTTGCCCGTAATGGGCAATTTACCGGTCGCGGGGAGCCGGTAGCGTTCGCGCCGATGACAGATTCGCTCGATGATCCGCAGCTGACGCCGCCTCCGGAACGCGCCTCGTTCCTGGACGGGGTCCGCTTCGCGTTCGGCACGCTCACCGTGCTGCCGGCCCGAATCACCCGCTGGGACCGCCCGGCAGCCCGCACCGGCATGGCCTGCGCGCCCCTGGCCGGACTCGTGGTGGGCGTGCTCGCGGCCGCGGCGGGGGCGCTCCTGCTGGTGCTCGGCGGCGGCCCGCTGCTCGCGGCGTCGGTCACCGTGGCCGTACCGGCCGCGCTGACCCGGGGGCTGCACCTGGACGGCCTGGCCGACACGGCCGACGGGCTGGGCAGTGCGAAGCCGGCCGAAGCCGCGCTGCGGATCATGAAGCAGTCCGACATCGGTCCCTTCGGGGTGGTGGCCCTGCTGGTGGTGATGCTGATCCAGGTCGCGGCCCTGTCCCAGGCGTACGCCGGCGGCTGGGTCCGCGGGGCCCTGGCCACCGTCCTCGCGGCGGTCACCGCGCGGCTCGCCATGACCCTGGCCTCCCGCGACGGCGTCCCGCCGGCCCGCCCCGAGGGACTGGGCGCGGCGGTCGCGGGCGTGGTCCCGCGCCGGTCCGCCGCCGCCGTCGCCGCGCTCACGGTGCTGACCGCCGCGGCGTCGGCCCTCCCGCTGGGCCTCCCGTCGGCCGCCCAGCACGCGGCCGCCGTCCTCACCGGCCTGCTGGCCGCGGAACTCCTCCTCCGCCGCTGCGTCCGCCGCTTCGACGGAGTCACCGGCGACGTCTTCGGCGCCCTGGCCGAGGTCTCGTCGACCATGGCCCTGATCGCCCTCGCCCTGGGTCAGTGAGGCCCGTCTCCCGGACCGGGCGGCCCCGGCGGCCGCGGGAGCGCCCGAGGGGGACCGGTAGTGTCAGGGCGTGGAAGAGACGCCGACGCCCATCAGGGTGCTGCTCGCCGACGACCAGGCCCTGCTGCGCAGCGCCTTCAAGGTGCTCGTCGACTCCGAGCCCGACATGGAGGTCGTCGGTGAGGCCTCCGACGGGGCGCAGGCCTACGCGCTCGCCCGCGAACGGCGGGCCGACGTCGTGCTCATGGACATCCGCATGCCCGGCACCGACGGACTCGCCGCCACCCGGATGATCAGCGCCGACCCCGAACTCGGCACCGTCCGCGTGGTGATGCTGACGACCTTCGAGGTCGACGAGTACGTGGTCCAGGCCCTGCGGGCCGGCGCCTCCGGCTTCCTCGGCAAGGGCGCCGAGCCCGACGAACTGCTCAACGCCATCCGCGTCGCCGCGGCCGGCGAGGCCCTGCTCTCCCCGGCCGCCACCAAAGGGCTCATCGCCACCTTCCTCGCCCAGGGCGGCGGAGCCGACGACACCCCCGCCGCCGGCACCGCGCACGCGCAGCGGCTTGCCGCGCTGACCGGCCGCGAGCGCGAGGTGCTCGTCCACGTCGCCGCCGGGCTCTCCAACGACGGGATCGCCGGCCGGCTGGAGGTCAGCCCGCTCACCGTGAAGACCCACGTCAACCGCGCCATGGCCAAGCTCGGCGCCCGCGACCGCGCCCAATTGGTGGTCATCGCGTACGAATCGGGACTGGTCCGGCCGCGGGCGGAGTAGGGCGGAGCGGGGCGGAGCAGCCGCGGAGTGGGGCCGCGGAGTACGGCCGCGGAGTACGGCCGCGTACTGCGGGCGCGGTATGCGCCGGATAAGGACGGGACCTGGGAGCGACGCAGGGCCGCCCCGGCGTGCGAAAGGCTGAAGGGCCCTCGCCCACGTCACTGCAGAGAGACTCCCCACCATGTCATGGCTGTCCCGATTCAGCGGACTCTTGTGAGGAACCCCGGGCCTGAAGGACTCCGTTGGGAAATCCGTAATCCGGGCCTGGCCGCCTTGTCGTTAGGCGGTCAGTTCGAGTCGGGCAAGGTGTGAGGTCCTGGTCTCGCCGAGTGGTGTTCCGGTCAGCCAGGCGTCGAGTCTGATGATGTTGATAGCGGTGGCGGCGAAGATGTGGCCGAGATGGGTCTTGGGCAGGCCGGTGT
>NZ_JAGGOY010000058.1 GCF_018614095.1 Streptomyces sp. ISL-87
CTCTTAACTTCGTGGCATTGGTCGATCATCTGCCGGTGGCAGTACGACTCCGGCCGGCCCGCCCGCCTGTCCAGCCACGCCAGGACCGGCGCATTCCACGCGTGGCGCTTAGCCCCACGTGTTCCCACAACTCTTCAGAGACTGCCAAGATCTGGCCATTCCAGCAGGTCAACGCAGGGATAAGGAAGACGGCCGGAGCCCCCGCACAGTAGGCTCCGGCCGTCGGTCTTTGGGCCGTACGAGATCAGCTGAAACTGATCAGATTCAGATTCAGATGTCGAGGCCGGTCAGGACCAGCACTCGCTCGTACGTGTAGTCGTCCATCGCGTAGCGGACGCCCTCGCGGCCCACACCGGACTGCTTGACGCCGCCGTACGGCATCTGGTCGGCGCGGTAGGACGGCGCGTCGCCGACGATCACACCGCCGACCTCGAGCTCGCGGTGGGCGCGGAACGCGGTCTGGATGTTCCGCGTGAAGACGCCGGTCTGCAGGCCGAACTTCGAGTCGTTGACGGCGGCGAAGGCCTCGTCGGTGTTCTCGACCCGCTGGAGGGTCAGGACCGGCCCGAAGACCTCCTCGGTGGAGAGCTTGACGCCCTCGGGCACCTCGGCGACGACGGTGGGCTCGAAGGAGGCACCCTCGCGCTTGCCGCCCGTGAGCAGCTTGGCGCCAGCGGCCACGGCCTCGTCGACCCAGGCCTCGACACGCTTGGCGGCGTCCTCGGAGACGAGGGGGCCGACGTCGGTGGCGGAGTCGGAGGGGTCACCGGTGACCTGGCCCTGGACCTTCGCGACGACCTTCTCGACGAGGCGGTCGTAGACGGAGGCGTCGGCGATCACGCGCTGCACGGAGATGCAGGACTGGCCGGCCTGGTAGTTCGAGAAGGTCGCGATACGGGTCGCGGCCCAGTCGAGGTCGGCCTCGGAGGACCAGTCGTCCAGGACGACGGCCGCGGCGTTGCCGCCGAGCTCCAGGGTGCAGTGCTTGTGGGGCACCGACTGCTGGATGGCGTAGCCGACGGTGTCGGAACCGGTGAAGGAGATGACGGGCAGGCGCTCGTCCTTCACCAGGGCCGGCATCCGGTCGTTGGCGACCGGGAGGACGGACCAGGAACCGGCCGGCAGGTCGGTCTCGGCGAGCAGCTCGCCGAGAATCAGACCGGAGAGCGGGGTGGCCGGGGCCGGCTTCAGGATGATCGGCGCGCCGACGGCGATGGCGGGGGCCACCTTGTGGGCGCACAGGTTCAGCGGGAAGTTGAACGGCGCGATGCCGAGGACCGGTCCCTTGACGAAGCGGCGGACCAGGGCCAGACGGCCGACGCCACCGGCGTCGGTGTCGAGGCGCTGGGCCTCTCCGCCGTTGAAGCGGCGGGCCTCTTCGGCGGCGAAGCGGAACACGGACACCGCACGGCCGACCTCACCGCGGGCCCACTTGATGGGCTTGCCGTTCTCGGCGGAGATCAGCTGGGCGATCTCCTCGGTGCGCTCGACGAGCCGCTTGGACACGTGGTCCAGGGCGGCGGCCCGTACGTGGGCGGGGGTCGCGGAGAACTCCGCCGTCACGGCGTACGCCGCGGCCACGGCCTCTTCGACCTGCGCGTCGGTGGGCACGCTGACGGTGCCGACCGTTCGGCCGTCCCACGGGGAGTGGACGTCGAAGCTGTCCTCGCCGGTGGCCTGGCGGCCGGCGAGCCAGAAGGCGTGGGTGGAAGTCATGCGAATCCCGGCCCTTCGGATTGTGCGGTGGGTCCTTGTCCCCTCCACCGTAGGACTCCGTCGGCGATTCGGCGTTTGTCCGGGGTGGAGTACCTGCCATCCGGGCCGCGCCGGTTTGTCACTGTCGCGTTGGCCGGTCCCCGTACGTGTCCCCGTGCGTGTGCCTGTACGTATCCCTGTACGTGTCCCCGTACGCGCCTTCGGGTGCGCCTGCGGGTGCGCTCGCTACGCCGGGGCGGTCGTGGCCTTCAGGGCGAGCCACAGCTCCATGCGGACGTCCGGGTCGTCGAGGGAGCGGCCGAGGATCTCCTCGACCCGCTTCATGCGGTAGCGCAGCGTGTGCCGGTGTACGCCGAGATCGGCGGCCGCCGCGTCCCACTGGCCGTGGCGGGAGAGCCAGGCCTGGAGCGAGGCCACCAGGTCGCCGCGGCCGGTCGCGTCGTGCTCCCGCAGGGCTCGCAGCGTGCCGTCCGCGAAGGCCTTGACCGCGTCGTCCGCGAGCAGCGGCAGCACCGAGCCCGCCGCGAGGTCCTCGTGTTCCACCAGCGGCCGCCCCCGGCGCCGGGCCACGGCCAGGGCCTGGTCGGCCTGCTTGAAGGCGGCCGCCACTGTGGCCGGGCCGGCGGCCGCGGACAGGCCGATCACCAGCTCGTCCGGCTCCGGCCCGGTGGCCTCCCGCCCGCGCCGCGACTCCAGTGCCTCCGCGTGTTCCGCGCAGGCCTGTACGGCGGAACCCGCGTCGGTGGCCAGCACCACCAGCCGTCCCGCCTCCGGCACCACCAGCAACGTCTCCCCGGTACGGGCCGCCGCCGACTCCACCGCGTCGGCCAGCAGCGCCAGCCCCTCCGGCTGGGCCGTCCCCGGCAGCGCCGGCTCGGCCACGATGATCCGGAACGGCGCCTCCAGCAGGGCCCCGTACAGGTCCCCGGCCACGGCGCGGGCGTGCTCGGCCTCCCCGGCCAGCAGCATCCGGAGCACCGCCGCACCGAGCCGGGACTCCGCGTCGTGCAGGGACCGCGACCGCTCGGTGGTCAGGGTCAGCAGTGCGACGGCGGAGTGCACGGCGTACCGCTCGGCCGTGCCCAGCGGGGCGCCCGTACCCACGGCCAGCGCTCCGCGCGCCCTGCGCCCCGTCCCCAGCGACTGCAACTCGACCCGGTCCTCGGAACCACCCACCACCGCGCTCGCCGGCGCGGGCCGCTCCCGCAGCCGCTCCACGTCGGGGGTCAGCCGGGCGGCGCGCCGCGCGGCCCAGTCCGGGGCGGCCGCGACCACGGCGCCCGAGGTGTCGTAGAGGGCCGCCCAGCCGTGCACATGGGCCGCCAGCCTCGCCAGCAGCTCGGCGGGCCCGTCGGCGGACAACGCGGCGCGGGTCAGCTCCCGCTGCGCCTCGAAGCCGGCGGTGACCGCCCGGTACTGGTCCGCCGCGAGCGCCGCCGAGACGGCCTTGCTGATGGCCAGGAACGGAGTCCGCCGCGGCACCTCCAGCAGCGGCAGGTCCTCCGCCCGCGCGGCCTCGACGAGCGCCTCCGGGATCGCCTCGTAGTTGACCCCGACCGCGAACCCGAGCCCCACGACCCCGGCCGCGGCGAGGCGCCGAACGTACCGGCGCATCTCCTCGGGGTCCTCCGCGTCCAGCTTCATCGCGGTGACCAGCAGCAGCTCACCGCCCTCCATGTAGGGGACGGGGTCGGCGAGCTCACTGACGTGGGCCCAGCGCACGGGCGTGTCCAGGCGGCTCTCCCCCGCCCGGACGCTGAGTTTGAGCGCCGAGTGCTGGACGAGTGAGGCGAGGGTGAGCGGCATCGGATACCAGAGGCCTTAGCAGGAGGGGGAACGCGAGGATCCGCGCGGGGAGGGCGAGGGCAATTTCGCCGTGTCGTACGAACGACTCCCCTCGATTCTGCCACCTCGTACGGGTTCGCTCAGCCTGTTCCGGCCAACCGCACCAGAAGCGGAGCAGCCCGTTCCCCTCGTACCGACGTCAGCGACAGCACCGCGTACCCGGGCGGCACGGCGTGCGCCAGCTCGGACGCCGACCACCGCTCCCGTTCCACCTGCCGCACGGTCACCGCGTCCGTGGTCACGGCCTTGCCGGTGACCAGCTTGCGGAAGGCGTGGATGGCCCGGGTCAGCGGCTGGTCTGCGAAAACGGTACGGCTGGTGACGTCCCGCGCCTCCACCCATTCAGTGCCCCAGGCCTCGGCGAAGCGCTTGCCGTCCCAGGTGGTGACCCCGGAGAAGGCCATCCGGCAACCGACGGCGCCGAGCAGCGGGGTGCGCAGCGGCTCCGGTGCGTCGTCCAGTGTCCGCAGCGTCAGCAGTACCCCGGCGTTCGCCGAGCGCAGCCGCTGTACGCCGCGCACGGTCTCCGGGGTCAGCGTGTGCGAGGCGTCGTCGAAGGCGAGGAAGGCGAAGAGCGAACGGTCGGTGCGGGCCGCGGCGGAGGCGTTGAACTGGGCGAGCAGCAGCCTGGCCAGCATCCGGGAGGCGTCGGCGTGCCCGCGCTCGGGGAGGTCGATGCGGACGCGGAGCGGGTGTTCCAAGGCGCGCAGCGAGAACGGCCGCCCCTGCCCGGTGGTGTCGAAGAATCCAGCGAAGGCGGGCCGGTCGAGCAGCGCCAGCCGGTCGGCAAGGGCCGGGCCCGGGTCGCCGGGGGCGCCGTGCTGCCGCTCGCGGGCGTCGAGTTCGCGGATCATCGCCGATTGCCCGTCGTTCTCCAAGGCGGTACGCAGCTCACCCAGGGCCACGGGCATCTGCTCGAGCAGCTCTCGCAGCTCGGCCACGGCCGGGAAACGCCCGTACGCCGCCCGGAACGGCCCGAGCAGCTGGGCGAGAGCGGTCGCGGAGCGGCGGACGTCAATGCCGGAGATGTCCCCGATGAACGCGTCGGCGAGGAGGGTGGCCGCCTCGTCGGGGTCGGTGGTACCGCCGTAGAGGTCGAGGTCGTAGACAGACTCGGGGTCACCAACGCGCACCACGACGTCGTACGCGGCGTCGGGTCCGAGCTGGGACCCGGCCGATCCGACAGCGATGACGGCGGCCTGCCCGGCCAGTGCCTGGAGGGCCAGCGACTCGACGACGGGCCGTACGAGCCGGGCGGACTTGCCGGCGCCGGACGGGCCGACGGCGAGCAGCGATGTCCCGAGCACGTCGGGATCGAGCGCGAGGCGGGTCCCGCGCCTGGCGTACGGATTGCGCTCGCTGTCGTCCACCGTCCCGAGCAGCACCTGCCGGGCCAGCAGGTCATGCCGCGCGGCCCGCACGGGCAGGTCCCGCGCCCCGGACGGGTGCACACACGCCCCTGCGCCCTTGTCCCGCACGGCATCGGCGAAGGCCCGCATCCGCGAGGGATCCACCTGCACGGTCTCCCACGCCCGCCGGATGCGGGCATAGTCCACGTCGTTCATCCGCCCAGACCCCACCTCGCCCCCGAGCTGGTCGGCGACCTCCCCCATCCCTGCGGCCCTCACCTGCGGCCAGGCGGCGGGGTCGTCGGGAGAGCCGGGTGCGATGCGGGGCTGCCGGTGGTCCTGCTCCCTGCGTACCCCGCGGTCGGAAACAGTGGCGCGTCGGTGCAGGCCAAGCCAGAGGAAGACCAGGACGACGGCCGCATACTCGACGGTGGCCGCGCCGGTCACGAGGGACATCGCACGCTCCCTGCCTGCGCCCTCCAGCGGCAGCAGGGAGTTGACGAAGCTTCGCAGCGGCACCGCGTCTCGGGATACGAGCGCGAGGGTGACCAAGGCCCCGACCACTGCCAGAACCGCTTGGAGCAGTCGGCTCCGTGCGACGACCAGGCGCCGCCAAGCAGCTCTCCAGTTGCCGAGTCGGCCGAACCCGTAGAGCAGGCCGGCGACGACGAGCAATTCATACAGCTGCCGGGCGACATCACCGGCCGTCCCCAGCATCGGGTCCCGACCGAGCGGCGGCCACCAGTCGCTCGGGGTGACCAACCGAGGCGGGACCCGCCAGTACGGAATGTAATTGTTTCGCAGGAGCGACCAGACGAGTACGCAGGCGAGCAGCGAGATGACGGCGCCGCTGAGCAGGGCTCGCTCCGGGGTGACCGCCGGCTCTTCCTCTGCGCGGGGGAGATGTCCGGGACGCCATACTCCCGGTTCCGCAGTGGGCCTCGGCACTCGCAGCCAATCGGCGAGGGTCGGCCCACCGGTCGGGGCGTGCGCGGGCTTCGGGGGGAGTCCGTGTGGTTCCCCGACCGGCCGGGGGACGTGCCCGGTGCGCGGCGACCGCCTCTCGTGCGTGCCGTGCATACCCTGCGTGCCCTCGGTGTCCATGAACCCCTGCCCCCTGCCCGTGCCATGCCCCTGCGGCGCTCAATCTAGTGCCCGGCCAGGGCTCTGGGCCCGTACCCCGCCATGATCCACAAGACACACCCCCACCCCCTCCTATGGCCGTCACGGACAAGGACACGCGGGCACCACTCCCGAACGGAGCATGCAGTACCCCGTCCCCCGGGCCTAGCCTGCGGACAAAGACACAAGTGCGTCCGAAAACACCCCCAGGAGCCCCCTATGACCGCTGTCCCGCAGGAGCGCCGCATCGTCACCGCGATCCCCGGCCCCAAGTCGCAGGAGCTGCAGGCCCGCCGCCTCGAGACGGTGGCCGGCGGCGTGGGCTCCGTGCTCCCCGTCTTCACGGCCCGCGCGGGCGGCGGCATCATCGAGGACGTCGACGGCAACCGCCTCATCGACTTCGGTTCCGGCATCGCCGTGACCTCCGTCGGCGCCTCCGCCGAGGCCGTCGTGCGCCGCGCCTCCGCGCAGCTCGCCGACTTCACCCACACCTGTTTCATGGTCACGCCGTACGAGGGCTACGTCGAGGTCTGCGAGGCCCTCGCCGAGCTGACCCCGGGTGACCACGCCAAGAAGTCGGCCCTGTTCAACTCCGGCGCCGAGGCCGTCGAGAACGCCGTCAAGATCGCCCGTTCGTACACCAAGCGCCAGGCCGTCGTCGTCTTCGACCACGGCTACCACGGCCGTACGAACCTCACGATGGCCCTGACCTCGAAGAACATGCCCTACAAGCAGGGCTTCGGGCCGTTCGCCCCCGAGGTCTACCGCGTCCCGGTCGCCTACGGCTACCGCTGGCCCACCGGTGCCGAGAACTGCGGCCCCGAGGCCGCCGCCCAGGCGATCGACCAGATCAGCAAGCAGATCGGCGCCGACAACGTCGCCGCGATCATCATCGAGCCGGTCCTCGGCGAGGGCGGCTTCATCGAGCCGGCCAAGGGCTTCCTGCCGGCCATCGTGAAGTTCGCCAACGACAACGGCATCGTCTTCGTCGCCGACGAGATCCAGTCCGGCTTCTGCCGCACCGGCCAGTGGTTCGCGTGCGAGGACGAGGGCATCGTCCCCGACCTGATCACCACCGCCAAGGGCATCGCGGGCGGTCTGCCGCTCGCCGCCGTGACCGGCCGCGCCGAGATCATGGACTCCGCTCACGCGGGTGGCCTGGGCGGCACCTACGGCGGCAACCCGGTGGCGTGCGCCGGTGCGCTCGGCTCCATCGAGACCATGAAGGAGCTCGACCTCAACGCCGCGGCGAAGAAGATCGAGTCCCTCATGAAGGCCCGCCTGACGGCCATGCAGGAGAAGTACGAGATCATCGGCGACATCCGCGGCCGCGGCGCCATGATCGCGATCGAGCTCGTCAAGGACCCGGTCTCCAAGACCCCGTTCCCGGAGGCGGCCGGCGCGCTCGCCAAGGCCTGCCACGCCGAGGGCCTGCTCGTCCTCACCTGCGGTACGTACGGCAACGTGCTCCGCTTCCTCCCGCCGATCGTCATCGGCGAGGACCTGCTGAACGAGGGCCTGGACATCATCGAGGCCGCGTTCGCGGGCATCTGAGCCAGCGTCGGAGCGGGCGTCTCAGCGGGCGCCCGAGCGGGCGTATGCGCGAACATCCGAACATGGTGTCCAATCCCTACCGGCGGTAACGGTCGGGCACTGTGAAGAAGGTGTGGGGGGCCGATGGCGGGAGCGCGTTCCTGCTGTCGGTCCCCCTTTTGCTGGCGTACGGTTTCTGCAGATGAGTGAGACACCCCGTCTCCGGGCAACCGAGGGCGACACCAGTACCGGGCTTCCCCAGCGTCGTACTGGGCATGCGTTCGCGCACACTCCTCACCGATCGGACGGCCGTACGCCCCAAACCCCCCGGGGCGCACGGCAACCCGATCCGGGCGGCCGTCCCGGAACCATCCCCCCTGTTCCGGGACGGCCGGCCATCCTCTCCTCCGCCGCCGCTCTGGTCGGCCTGGCGCTGATCACCTGGCAGGTCCTCAGTTCGGGCCCCTTGCTGTCCCCGGACGTGCGCCTCAGCCGCGCGGTCGTCCGTACCGTTCCCGACGCGGTCACCGAACGCCTCGCCGACCTCGGCAACATCCCGGTCGCCGTCCCGGTCCTGGCCCTCGCGATGGCGTACTCCGCCTGGCGCTCCCGGCGTTGGGCTCCCGCCCTGACGGCCGGCCTCGCGATGGCGCTGGTTCCCGCGCTGATCGTCCCGCTGAAGGAATGGACCGCCCGCCCGGGCCCGCTGGAGCCCTGGGCCGCCGGGTACTACCCATCGGGCCACACAGCCACCTCGGCCGTCGCGTACATCGGCGCGGCCCTGCTCATCGGCCCGTACACCCGCCGCCCGTGGCCGATGGCCGCCGCCCTCGCTCTCACCGGGGCGACAGCGGTCGGCCTGATCCTGCGCGGCTTCCACTGGCCCCTGGACGTGCTGGCCAGCTGCTTCCTGTGCGTGCCGCTACTGCTGACCGTACGTCGGGCCTCGCCACGCGTTGTCAGACCCCCCGCCTAGAGTGACGCCGATCTCGAACCGGGACACGACACCCCCTAGCAGAAGTAGGCGTCGAAGTTCCTGGAGAACTCCCAGCCGCCGAAGCGGTCCCAGTTGACCGACCACGTCATCAGGCCGCGCAGGGCGGGCCAGGCGCCGTGGGGCTGGTAGGGGCCGCAGCCGGTGTTCTTCGTCAGGCAGTCCAGGGCCTTGTTCACCTCGGCGGGCGGGGTGTGGCCGTTGCCCGCGTTGACCGTGGCCGGGAGGCCGATCGCCACCTGGTCCGGGCGCAGCGGCGGGAAGACCCGTGCGGTGTTGCCCGCGACCGGGAATCCGGTGAGCAGCATGTCGGTCATGACGATGTGGAAGTCGGCGCCGCCCATGGAGTGGTACTGGTTGTCGAGGCCCATGATCGAGCCCGAGTTGTAGTCCTGGACGTGGAGCAGGGTGAGGTCGTCGCGCAGGGCGTGGATGACCGGGAGGTACGCGCCGGCGCGCGGGTCCTGGCCGCCCCAGGGGCCGGAGCCGTAGTACTGGTAGCCCAGTTGGACGAAGAAGGTCTCCGGGGCCATGGTCAGGAGGAAGTCCGGGCCGTACTTGGCCTTGAGGGTTTTCACGGCGGAGATCAGGTGCCGGCCGGCGGACAGCAGGGAGACCCCCAGGGGGTTGCGCTCCCACTCCCACCGGCAGGCGTCGGGATCCGGCGCCACCGACACCAGCCAGTCCACCGCCGTCTTGAACTCCGAGCCCCGCATCGCCCGGCCTCCGTTCCCTGTACCTAGGTGAAGGGTTCTCACCTGGGGAGGGCGGGGCCGGGCACGGGTGTGACGCGGGTTTCGTGGCTCCGTGGTGGTGAACCGGCTCGCGGGAGGTGACGCGGCGCGCGCCGGGCGCGCGGCCGACAGGTGCTAGGCCGACAGGTGCTAGCTGTCGAAGCCAAGGCCGACCCGGTCCAGGGCCTTCAGCCACAGGTTCCGGCGGCCGCCGCGGGCGTCCGCCCGGGCCAGCGACCACTTGGTCAGCGTGATCCCGGTCCAGGCGAACGGCTCCGGCGGGAACGGCATCGGCTTGGACTTCACCATCTCCAGCTCGGTCCGCTCGGTGCGTACGCCGTCCAGGAGGTCCAGCATCACGTCGGCACCGAAGCGGGTGGCACCGACCCCGAGTCCGGTGTAGCCGGCCGCGTAGGCGACCTTGCCGGAGTGCGCCGTGCCGAAGAAGGCGGAGAACCGCGAGCAGGTGTCGATCGCGCCGCCCCAGGCGTGGCTGAAGTTCACGCCCTCCAGCTGCGGGAACGCGGTGAAGAAGTGCTGCGCGAGCTTGAGGTACGTCTCGGGGCGGTGGTCGTACTCGGAGTCGAGCTTGCCGCGGTAGGGGTAGATGGCGTCGTAGCCGCCCCACAGGATGCGGTTCTCCGGGGTGATGCGGAAGTAGTGGAACTGGTTGGCGCTGTCGCCCAGGCCCTGGCGGTTGCTCCAGCCGATGGCCTTCAGCTGCTCGGCGGTCAGCGGCTCGGTCATCAGCGCGTAGTCGTACACCGGGACCGTGAACGGCCGGATCCGCTTGACCAGGGACGGAAAGATGTTGGTCCCGAGGGCCACCCGGCGGGCGAAGATCCGCCCGTACGGGGTGCGTACGGCCATCCCGGCCCCGGAGGCGGTGAGGGAGAGGCCGCGGGTGTTCTCGTAGATCCGCACGCCGAGGCCCAGGCAGGCCCGCTTCAAGCCCCAGGCGAGTTTGGCGGGGTTGAGCATGGCCACGCCGTCGGTGTCCCACAGGCCCGCGAGGAACGTCGGCGAGTCGACCTCGGCGCGCAGCTCCTCCCGGTCCAGCCAGCGCGAGCCGCCCGCCAGGCCCAGCTTCCCGGCGTCCTCGTACAGTTCGCGCAGCTCATCGACCTGGTGGGGCTCGGTGGCGACGTCGATCTCGCCGGTCCGCTCGAAGTCGCAGTCGATGCCGTAGCGGGCGACCGCAGCCTCGATCTCGTCGAGGTTGCGGGCGCCCAGCTCCTCCAGCTTGGCCAGCTCGCCGGGCCAGCGGGCCATGCCGTTGGCAAGGCCGTGGGTGAGGGAGGCGGCGCAGAAGCCGCCGTTTCGGCCGGAGGCGGCCCAGCCCGCCTCCTTGCTCTCGATCAGGACGACGTCCCGCGCGGGATCGCGCTCTTTGGCGATCAGCGCGGTCCACAGACCGCTGTACCCACCACCGATGACCAGCAGGTCGCAGGCCTCGTCGGAGGTCAGCGCCAGCTGCGCGGCGGGCTTGCCGGGGTCGTCCAGCCAGTACGAGACCGGCAGTGCTTCGGAAAGGGATTTCGCAACACTTCGCATGGCGACTGGGGCCATGTCTTCCAACTCCCTACAGAGTTACTGGGGGCGTTACTTGGGCTGTGCTTTCTTGCGTCGGCTGCCGACCATCTGGCCGGCGAGGACCACCAGCACCGCGATGACGAACATCGCCGTGCCGATGACGTTGATCTGCACAGGCGTACCGCGCTGGGCCGATCCCCACACGAACATGGGGAAGGTGACGGTGTTGCCCGAGTTGAAGTTGGTGATGATGAAGTCGTCGAACGAGAGTGCGAAGGAGAGCAGCGCACCCGCCGCGATACCGGGGGCCGCGATCGGCAGGGTGACCCGTACGAAGGTCTGCACCGGGCCCGCGTAGAGGTCGCGGGCGGCCTCCTCCAGCCGCGGGTCCATCGACAGGACGCGCGCCTTGACGGCGGCGACGACGAAGCTGAGGCAGAACATGACGTGGGCGATCAGGATCGTCCAGAAGCCCAGCTGGATGCCCATGTTCAGGAAGAGGGCGAGCAGCGAGGCCGCCATGACGATCTCGGGCATGGCCATCGGCAGGAAGATCAGCGAGTTGACCGCGCCGCGCGCCCGGAACCGGTAGCGGACGAGCGCGAAGGCGATGGCCGTGCCGAGGGCGGTCGCGCCGAGGGTGGCCCACGCGGCGATCTGGAGCGAGAGCGAGAGCGAGCCGCACATGTCGGCGACGCCGCAGGGGTCCTTCCACGCGTCGAGCGAGAACTCCTGCCAGGCGTAGTTGAACCGCCCGGTGGGGTTGTTGAAGGAGAAGACCGTGACGACGACGTTCGGCAGGATCATGTAGGCGAGCGTGACGAGGCCCGCGATCACGACGAGATTGCGCCGAAGCCAGGTGAGGGGCGTACGCATCAGACCAGGTCCTCCGTCCCCGCTCGGCGGATGTAGATGGTGACCATGATCAGCACGATGGCCATGAGGATGAAGGACAGCGCGGCCGCCGTCGGGTAGTCGAGGATCCGCAGGTACTGCGACTGGATGACGTTGCCGATCATGCGGGTGTCCGTGGAGCCCAGCAGCTCGGCGTTGACGTAGTCGCCGCTCGCCGGGATGAAGGTGAGGAGGGTCCCGGAGACCACCCCCGGCATGGAGAGCGGGAAGGTCACCTTCCGGAAGGTGGTGAAGGGCTTCGCGTAGAGGTCCCCGGCCGCCTCGTGGAGACGGGTGTCGATCCGCTCCAGCGAGGTGTAGAGCGGCAGGATCATGAAGGGGAGGAAGTTGTACGTCAGACCGCAGACCACCGCGAGCGGCGTGGCGAGCACCCGCTCCCCCTCGGTCATCCCGATCCAGCTGGTCACGTCCAGGATGTGCAGGGTGTTGAGGACCTCCACCACCGGGCCGCCGTCGGCCAGGATCGTCTTCCAGGCCAGCGTGCGGATCAGGAAGCTGGTGAAGAACGGCGCGATGACCAGCACCAGCAGCAGATTGCGCCAACGGCCCGCCTTGAAGGCGATCAGGTAGGCCAGCGGGTACCCGAGCAGCAGGCACAGCACGGTCGCGGTGCCGGCGTACAGCAGGGAGCGCAGGAACTGCGGGTAGTACTCGGTGAAGGCGTCCCAGTAGGTCTGGAAGTGCCAGGTGACGTCGAAGCCCTCTTCGAGGGAACCGGTCTGCACCGAGGTGGAGGCCTGGTAGACCATCGGCAGGACGAAGAACACCAGCAGCCACAGGATGCCGGGGAGCAGCAGCCAGTACGGGATCAGCCGCTTGCGCAGGGACGGCTTGTGGACCGGGGGTTCGGCGGGGGCGGGCGCCTGGGGCGGCGCGGCGGTGGTGGTCACGCGCTCTCCTCGACCGTCTCGATGCCCGCGTCGCCCATCGTCCCTGCAAGCATGGACTGGGCGGCGTCGAGGCCGAAGGTGTGCTCGGGGTTCCAGTGCAGGATGACCTCGGCGCCGGGGGTCAGGCGGGCGTCCCGCTCGATGTTCTGGGCGTACACCTCCAGCTCGGGGCAGACCGGGCTGTCGATGACGTACTGGGTGGAGACGCCGATGAAGGAGGAGTCGGCGATCCGGCCCGCGACCTTGTTCCGGCCGGCCGCGATGGTGTGCTCCTCGTCGGCGTGGACCAGGGAGATCTTCTCCGGGCGCACCCCGACCAGCAGCTTTCCGCCGGCGCGGGGTGTGGTCGAACATCGCGCGGCGGGCAGCCGGAGCTTCGTACCGGTGCTCGACACGGTGACGTCCGCCGAGCCCGCCTCCAGCACCTCGGCCTCGATGAGGTTCGAGGTCCCGAGGAAGTTGGCGACGAAGGTGGTGCTCGGGTTCTCGTACAGCTCGGCGGGGGCGCCCAGCTGCTCGACACGGCCGCCGTTCATCACGGCCACGGTGTCGGCCATGGTCATGGCCTCCTCCTGGTCGTGCGTGACGTGCACGAAGGTGATGCCGACCTCGGTCTGGATCCGCTTGAGCTCCAGTTGCATCTGGCGGCGCAGCTTGAGGTCGAGGGCGCCGAGCGGCTCGTCGAGGAGGAGTACCTGCGGGTGGTTGATGAGCGCGCGGGCGACGGCCACGCGCTGCTGCTGGCCGCCGGAGAGCTGGTGAGGCTTGCGCCGGGCGAACTGGCCGAGCTGGACCAGCTCCAGCATGTCGTCGACCTGCTTCTTGACGGACTTGATGCCGCGGCGGCGCAGCCCGAAGGCGATGTTCTCGGAGACGCTGAGGTGCGGGAACAGCGCGTAGCTCTGGAAGACGGTGTTGACCGGGCGCTTGTACGGGGGCAGGTCGGTGACCTCGCGGTCGCCGAGGCTGACGGTTCCGGTGGAGGGCTCCTCCAGGCCGGCGATCATGCGCAGGGTGGTGGTCTTGCCACAGCCGGAGGCGCCGAGCAGGGCGAAGAAGGAGCCCTGGGGGATGGTGAGGTCCAGCGGGTGCACGGCGGTGAAGGAGCCGTAGTGCTTGCTGATCCCGGAAAGGCGGACGTCGCCGCCCGCGGTCTTGTCAGTCATGGGTCGCGGCCTTCGGTGGTGGTGTCGGCGGAAGGGTGCGGTAGCGCGGGGGGTGCGGGTGCCGGTGGGGGCGGCGGGACCCGTCAGGCTCCGATGAGCTTGGCGAACTTCTCCTCGTACGCGGTCTCTTCCTCGCTGCTGAGGGAGCGGAAGGCATGGGCCTTGGCGGCCATCGCCTTGTCCGGCACGATCAGGGGGTTGTCCGCGAGCGCGGGGTCGATCTTGGCCAGCTCGTCCTTGACGCCCTCGACCGGGCAGACGTAGCTGATGTACGCGGCCAGTTGGGCGGCGACCGGGAGCTCGTAGTAGTAGTCGATGAGCTTCTCGGCGTTGGCCTTGTGCCGGGCGTGGGCGGGCACCAGCAGGTTGTCGCTGGAGGTGATGTAGCCGGGGGCCGGGACGGCGTACTTGATGTCCGGGTTGCCGGCCTGTAGCTGGATGATGTCGCCGGCCCAGGCCAGGCAGGCGGCGAGGTCGCCCTTGTCGAGGTCCGAGGTGTAGTCGTTGCCGGTGAAGCGGCGGATCTGCTTCGTGTCCACGCCCTTCTGGAGCCTGCCGATGGCCCCGTCGAAGTCGGCGGTGGTGAAGTTGGCCGGGTCCTTGCCCTGGTCGAGCAAGGTCATGCCGACGCTGTCGCGCATCTCGGTGAGGAAACCGACCCGGCCCTTGAGGGAGGGGTCGTCGAGCAGCTGGGTGACGGAGTCGACCTTCTTTCCGTCGGTGGCCTTGGAGTTGTAGGCGATGACGGTGTCGATGCCGGTCCAGGGGTAGCTGTACGAGCGGCCCGGGTCCCAGTCGGGGGTGCGGAACTGCGGGATCAGGTTGGCGTAGGCGTGCGGGAGGTGGGCGGGGTCCAGCTTCTGCGCCCAGCCGAGCCGGATGATGCGGGCGGCGAGCCAGTCGGTGACGACGATCAGGTCGCGGCCGGTGTCCTGGCCGGCGGCGAGCTGCGGGCGGATCTTGCCGAAGAACTCGACGTTGTCGTTGATGTCCTCGATGTACTTGACCTTGATTCCGGTCCGCTTCGTGAATTCCAGCAGCGTGGGGCGGGTCTTCTCGTCGTCGCTGATGTCCATGTACTCGGTCCAGTTGGAGAAGTTGATCTCCTTCTCCTGGGCCGAGTGGTCGTCGGAGGCCACCGCCGCCCCCTCCCGCTTGGCGGGCGGGATACCGCAGGCGGTGAGGGAGGACAGGCCGCCGAGGGTGAGCGCTCCGACTCCGGAGGCGCGCAGCAGCGAGCGGCGGGTGAGGGCGCCGCGGCCGCTGGTGAGGCTGCGCCGCATCGCGGCGAGTTGCGCCGCCGAGAGGCGGTCGGGCTCGAACTGCTCCATGCGCTGTGCCCTTTCGGGTTGAGTGGCCGCTGGTCGGGCGGCCGGGTGACTATCGGTCCCCGAAGATTGTGCGGTGCCAGTCCTTCGCGGCGACCGCGGTGTTGTCGTACATCACGTGCTTGACCTGCGTGTACTCCTCGAAGGAGTAGGCGCTCATGTCCTTTCCGAAGCCGCTCGCCTTGTAGCCTCCGTGCGGCATCTCGCTGATGATCGGAATGTGGTCGTTGACCCAGACGCAGCCCGCCTTGATCTCGCGGGTGGCGCGGTTCGCCCGGTAGACGTCGCGGCTCCAGGCGGAGGCGGCGAGTCCGTACGGGGTGTCGTTGGCCAGCGCGATGCCTTCGTCGTCGGTGTCGAAGGGCAGGACGACGAGGACCGGCCCGAAGATCTCGGACTGGACGACCTCGCTGTCCTGGGCCGCGTCCGTGATGAGGGTGGGCCGGTAGTACGCGCCTTCGGCGAGATCGCGTTCTCCTTCCCCGGCTCCCGGGATCTCGCCGCCGGTGACGACGGTCGCGTAGCCGCGGGCCCGTTCGACGAAGCCGGCGACCCGGTCGCGCTGGGCGTGCGAGACCAGCGGGCCGAGGTCGGTGGAGGACGCGAAGGGGTCGCCGAGCCGGACGGTCTCCATCAGCTCGGCCACGCGGGCGACGAAGGCGTCGTGCAGGGGGCGCTGGACGTAGGCGCGGGTCGCGGCCGTGCAGTCCTGGCCGGTGTTGATGAGGGAGGCGGCGACGGCGCCGTGCGCGGCGGCCTCCAGGTCGGCGTCGTCGAAGACGAGGAACGGTGCCTTGCCGCCGAGCTCCAGGTGGAGCCGCTTGACGGTGGCGGTGGCGATCTCGGCGACCCGCTTGCCGACCGCGGTGGAGCCGGTGAAGGAGGTCATGACTACGTCCGGGTGGCCGACCAGGTGCTCGCCCGCGTCCCGGCCGGCGCCGGTGACGATGTTGATCACGCCGTCGGGCAGGCCCGCGTCCTTCGCCGCCTGGGCGAACATCAGGGAGGTCAGCGGGGTGAGCTCGGCGGGCTTGAGGACGATGGTGTTGCCCGCGGCGATGGCCGGGAGGATCTTCCAGGCGGCCATCTGGAGCGGATAGTTCCAGGGCGCGATGGAACCGACGACCCCGATGGCCTCGCGCCGGACGTAAGAGGTGTGGTCGCCGGAGTACTCGGCGGCCGCCTGCCCCTGGAGGTGACGCGCGGCGCCCGCGAAGAAGGCGGTGTTGTCGATGGTCCCCGGTACGTCGAACTCCGTGGACAGCTTGATCGGCTTGCCGCACTGGAGGGACTCGGCGTACGCGAAGTCCTCCGCCTGCTCGGCCAGTACGGCGGCCAGCCGGTGCAGCGCGTCCGAGCGGTCGCCGGGGGTGGCGCCCGACCAGGCCGGGAAGGCCCGTTTGGCGGCGGCGACGGCCGCGTCGACGTCCGCCGTGCTCGCCAGTTCGTACGTGAGCACCTCGTCGCCGGTGGCGGGGTCGACGACGGTGTGCGACCGTCCTGAGGTGCCGGACCTGAACTGCCCGTCGATGTACTGCGCGCCGTCTGCGAAGCGGTCCTTAACCTGGAAGCGGTTACCCATCACGCTCTCACGCTCTCCGTAGCTACAGCTCGAATTGAGTGCCGATCCTGACAGAGGTGTTCCCCTCCGCCAAGGGATTCCGTTGTTGCCTTTTGATTACGCGACGGAATCGGTCGACCATGTGTCGAGGCACACCCCAAATCCCGTACGAACTGTCAGTGGCGGGTGTCAGACTCGCGTGCATGGAGATGATCGACAAACTGATCGGGCAGGTCAGCCGTGGTGAGCGGGTGAAGTTCCTGCCCTTCTGGGGGCACCGGCCGAGGCCCGACGGGACCCTCGGACCGAGCTGTATGAGCCAGTGGTGGCCGTCCCCTTTCACCGTGGGTGACGTCCGTTATGACACGGCTGAGCACTGGATGATGGCCGGCAAGGCCCGGCTGTTCGGGGACTCGGACGCGGAGCGCGCCGCGCTGGAGGCGAAGACCCCGGCGGAGGCGAAGAAGGCCGGGCGGCTGGTGCGCGGTTTCGACGACGCGGTCTGGGAGCGGGAGCGCTACGCGCTGGTCGTGGAGGGCAGCGTGCACAAGTTCGGCTCCGATCCGGCGCTCCGCGCGTACCTGCTGGGCACCGGGGACCGGGTGCTGGTGGAGGCGAGCCCGCTGGACCGCATCTGGGGCATCGGCCTGACGGCCGATGACGAGGGCGCGCTGGACCCGGCCCGCTGGCGCGGGCTGAACCTGCTGGGCTTCGCGCTGATGGAGGCCCGAGCCCGCCTGCGGGCGTCGCAGGCGGGCACGGCGTGACGGAGGGCCGCTCAGCGGGGGGCCGCTCAGCGGGGGGCCCTGTGACGGAGGGCCGCCCAGCGGAGGGCCCAGTCGCTGAGAGCCGCCCAGCGGAGGGCCGCGTGAGTGAGGGCCCAGTCGCGGAGGGCCCAGTCGCGGAGAGCCCAGTCGCTGCGGGCCGGATGCCGGATGGCCGGTCGGCGGAGGGCCGGATGCCGGACCGGCGCCGGGTCGCCGCGGTGATCATCCGGGACGGCTGCGTGCTCATGGTCCGAGAGCGCGGCAGGGGGCCCGCCGGCCGGCACGACGGGCCGGAGTACTGGACCCTGCCCGGCGGCGGGGTCGAGGCCGGGGAGCGGCTTGAGGACGCCGTCCGGCGCGAGGTGGCCGAGGAGGTGGGCCTGCGCGCCCTGGACGTGCGGTACGCGTACGACGCGCCGTACCCCTCGGGCTGGACCTCCTGCTTCCGCGTGGATGTCGCCCCCGGCGAGCCCCGGCTGGGTGTGGACGAGGGCCTGCGCTGCGACTGTCCCCGGATGGTCGGGCTCGTCTGGGTACCGCTGCCGCGCAGTCCTGCCCGGGACGCCGTCATGGTGCCGACGCTGCTCACGGCAGCGGAGGACTGAGCCGGGAAAACCCGTCGCGGCGGCCGCCCGGCTCCGCATAAGGTCGTGAACGTCCAGGTGCGAAGGCGAGACCTACTTCCACTCTTAATGGGGAGGTCGCGGGTTCGAGTCCCGTCGCCGGTTCAGGCCGGTGTAGCTCAGTTGGCAGAGCACCACGTGGTTTCGCCGCCTCGATCTCTGGACACCTACGTCACGCACCTCCCGGTGCGCGGGCTGCGGCTCCTTCTTTTGCAGAGAAACCCAAGCCGCCGCCACCTTGATCTCGGGAGGCCCGCGTGCGGGATGCCCGGTGCGCAGGCAACGGTTACTTCCGGATCAACGGGTCGCGGGTTCGAGTCCCGCCCGGCTTCGGCCGGTAGCTCAGTTGGTAGAGCAGTCGACATAGTCCGTCGCCGACTCCGATCTCGGGCATTCCGCACGTCACGCCTCCTCCCTTTTCTGTTGAATTCGGGGGGATTCACATGGCTCGTTTCAACCTGCGGTCGTCCAAGTCCGCGACAGCCGCGCCCACTTCACCGGCCTCGCCCGTGCGGTCCACCGGCCGCCGCGCCGCCAACCACCACGGCAGCCCCGGCTACGTCCGCGATCCGCGCTCGGAGCTGTTCCTGCTCGCCGTCGCCAACTTCGTGACGCAGCGCACCGCTTACGAGGGCGCACAGGACCGCGACGACCGTTTCGCCGCGCTCGTGCGCACGCTCGCCGTCGAAGACCCGGCGTGGACCGCCGGCCTGCTCGGCTGGCTCCGGGGCGACGGCAACATGCGTACCGCCTCGCTCGTCGGCGCCGCCGAGTACGTCAAGGCACGGCTCGACGCCGGGGTGACCGAGGGGCCGTCGAACCGCCAGGTCGTGGACTCCGTACTGCGCCGCGCGGACGAGCCCGGTGAGCTGCTGGCCTACTGGACGGCGACGTACGGGCGCAACGTGCCCAAGCCCGTCAAGCGCGGTATCGCAGACGCCGTACGCCGGCTCTACTCCGGCAGCTCATTGCTGAAGTACGACACCGCGTCCAAGGGTTTCCGCTTCGGCGACGTGCTCAACCTCGTGCACGCCTCCCCCGACCCGGCCAAGGCCTGGCAGGGCGAGCTGTTCCGGTACGCCCTCGACCGCCGGCACAGCCCGGAGACGGCCGAGGCGCCGGCCGGGAACCGCACCCTGGCGGCCCACCGGGAGCTCATGGAGCTGCCCGTGGACAAGCGCCGGGCCGTGGTCACCGCGCCGGACGGCGCCGACCGGCTCGCCGCGGCGGGCATGACCTGGGAGGCTCTCGCCGGGTGGCTCCAGGGCCCGATGGACGCGGCCGCCTGGGAGGCAGTCATCCCGTCCATGGGCCCCATGGCGCTGCTGCGGAACCTGCGCAACTTCGACCAGGCCGGAGTCTCGGACCTCGTGGCCTCGCGGGTCGCGGCGAAGCTCTCCGACCCGGAGGTCGTCGCCCGGTCCCGGCAGTTCCCCTTCCGCTACCTCGCCGCCTACCAGCACGCCCCGTCGCTGCGCTGGGCATACCCGCTGGAGCTGGCGCTCGGCCACTCGCTGGGATCCGTACCGGCGCTGTCCGGCCGGACGCTGATCCTCGTCGACCGGTCCGGGTCCATGTGGACCCGGCTGTCGGACCGCTCGGAGCTCAACCGGGCCGACGCGGCGGCGATCTTCGGTACCGCGCTGGCGATGCGGGCCGAGCAGGCGGACCTGGTGCAGTTCGGCACCACCAGCAAGGCCGTCGCGTACCAGCGCGGCGAGTCCGTGCTGAGGGTGCTGAAGGAGTTCGAGGACCTCGGCGGCACCTACACCGCCGAGGCCGTGCGAGCGCACTACCGGGGACACGACCGGGTCCTGATCGTCACGGACGAGCAGGCCACGTACCACTACGGCGGCGACCCGACGGCCCTGGTCCCGGACACGGTCCCGGTGTACACCTGGAACCTGGCCGGATACCGGGTGGGCCACGCGCCCGCCGGCTCCGCGAACCGGCACACCTTCGGCGGGCTCACCGATGCGGCGTTCCGCATGGTCTCCCTGATCGAGAGCGGCCAGAACGCCGACTGGCCGTGGCAGTGACTTTCCGTCAGATTCTTTCGTGGACCTGCGTGTTCGAGTACGGGCTGTCGTAGTCGGGGTCGGAGTCTATGTCCCCGAGGTCGGCCAGCAGGCCGAACATCATGACCAGAACGACGAGCCCGCCCAGCACGATGCCCACCGCGCCGAGGATGAGGCCGGCCAGCGCCATACCGCCGTTGGTCGCCTCGCCCCGGTTCGCCTTGCCGCGGCCCAGGGCGCCGAAGACGACCGCCCCGATGCCCAGCGCGACCGAGAAGAAGCTGGCGATGCAGCCGACGACGGAGAGGATGCCGAGGACGAGCGCGGTGACACCGAAGCCGTTGCTCGGCTGGGCGCCGTAGGGCTGGTACGCGGCGGAGCCCGGGTAACCCTGGTAGCCGGGGTAGGCCGGATAGCCGTACCCGGCGGCGGCCTGCGGCCCGCCACCGGGGTAGCCGTAACCGCTCTGGTCGTGCTGGGCCTGGTACCCGTAGCTCGCAGGCGAAGGTCCCGGTGTCTGAGGCTGCGCGGCGGGCGGCGGTATCTCGGCCCCCGGCATCCCGGCGATCGTCTGCTGATCGTGCACGGAAGGCCCGGAGGAATCGGAAGGCCCAGCCGGCGCGGGCGCCCCGGACGGAGCCCCCGACATACCCGGCGTGCCCTGCTGCTTCCCCAGATCGACCGCCGGCCGCTCCGGCGGCGCCCAGGGGTCTCGCGGCTCGGGGCTGTGGTCGGTCATGCGGCGCCCCCCTCTCGTACAGCCATGCTAAGCGCTGCCACCGACAGTCCCGGGGCCTGCCTACGATGAAGCCCGATCCGTCCGCACAGCGTTCCCCCGGAGGCCCTCTCATGCCCGACCTGCACCCCTTCATCGCGGGGCTGCCCAAGGCTGAACTCCACGTCCACCACGTCGGCTCGGCATCACCGCGCATCGTGGCCGAACTCGCCTCCCGACACCCGGACTCGAAGGTGCCCACCGACCCCGAGGCCCTCGCCGACTACTTCACCTTCACCGACTTCGCGCACTTCATCGAGGTCTACCTGTCGGTCGTCGACCTGATCCGCACCCCCGACGACGTACGCACCCTCACCTTCGAGGTCGCGCGCGACATGGCCCGGCAGAACATCCGCTACGCCGAGCTGACCATCACCCCGTTCTCCTCCACCCGCCGCGGCATCGAGGAGAAGGCCTTCATGGAGGCCATCGAGGACGCCCGCAAGGCCGCCGAGGCCGAGCTCGGCGTCATCCTGCGCTGGTGCTTCGACATCCCCGGCGAGGCCGGCCTGGAGGCCGCCGCCGAGACCGCGCGCCTCGCCGTCGATCTGCGCCCCGAGGGCCTGGTCTCCTTCGGCCTCGGCGGCCCCGAGATCGGTGTCCCGCGCCCGCAGTTCAAGCCCTACTTCGACCAGGCCCGGGCCGCCGGCCTGCACAGCGTGCCGCACGCCGGCGAGACCACCGGCCCGGAGACCGTCTGGGACGCGATCCGCGAGCTGGGGGCCGAGCGCATCGGCCACGGCACCAGCGCCACCCAGGACCCCGAGCTCCTCGCGTACCTCGTCGAGCACCGGATCGCGCTGGAGGTCTGCCCGACCTCCAACATCGCCACCCGCGCGGTGACCGACCTCGACCGGCACCCGGTCAAGGAGATGGTCGCGGCGGGCGTGCTCGTCACCATCAACAGCGACGACCCGCCGATGTTCGGCTCCGACCTCAACAACGAGTACGCGGTCGCCGCCCGGCTCCTCGACCTCGACGAGCGCGGGCTGGCACAACTGGCGAAGAACGCCGTCGAGGCCTCCTTCCTGGACGCGGCCGGCAAGACGAAGCTGAACGCGGAGATCGACACGTACACCGACACGTGGCTGGCCTCCTGACGCCTGCGCAGAATAGGGGCCATGCGCACCTTGACTGCCGTCGGCCACCGCGGCGATCCCTACCGTGTCCGTGAGAACACCCTGTCTTCGATCCGCTCCGCCTTCACGCGCGGGGCGGACGCGGTCGAGATCGACGTACGGCTGACCCGCGACGGGGTGCCGGTCCTGCTCCACGACGAGAAGCTCCAGCGGCTGTGGGGCCATGACGTACGGCTCGACGCCGTCACGGCCCCGCAGCTGAAGGAGCTGGCGGAGGGCGGGATCCCGACGCTGCGCGAGGCCCTGGCGGCCGCCGGCGCGGGCCGGGTGATGATCGACTTGCCGGGCGCCACGTTCGAGGGTGTACGGACCGTCGTCGACCTGGTCCGCGAATGCGGGGCGCGCGAGCGTACGTACTACTGCGCGGGCCCGGCCACCATGCTGGCCGTGCGCGCCGCCGACCCGGGTGCGGAGATCGCGCTGACCTGGACCACCCTGTCCCCGCCGCGCCGGGTGCTGATCGACGCGGTGGCCCCGGCCTGGCTCAACTACCGGTTCGGGCTGGTCAGCCGGGAGCTGGTGGACGCCCTGCACCGGGACGGCCTGCTGGTGTCGGCCTGGACGGCGGACACCAAGCGGACGATGCGCGGCCTCATCGCCGCCGGGGTGGACTCCGTCACCACGAACCGGGTGGACGCGCTGGCCGCCGTACGGACCGAGCTCGGGCGGTGATACGCGCCTGGGGGGAGCGGATCCGGGAGCGGATCCGGCGCGCCGATCCGCGGTGGCGGGACCTGGGGCTGACGCTGCTGGTGCAGCTGGCGGTGACCATGCCGTTCGTGGTGCCCCGGGCGGCCGACCTGCCGCCCGTGACCTGGGCCTCGTACGGGATGACCACGCTCGCCGTGCTGCCGCTGGTGTGGCGGCGGCGGGCGCCGGTGGCCGTACTGGCCGCCATTCTGATCGTGGGCGGTGTGTACAAGGTCGCGCTGGACGGTCCGGGCCAGCCGTTGCCGTATGCGGGGCTCATCGCCTTCTACACGGTGGCCCTTCAGTGCACCGTTCGGGTCCGCGTGAGTGTGGGGCTCGCCTCGGTGGCGGCGGTCGCGCTGTCGGTGGGGTGGGAGACGGGGACGGCGCGGGAGCTGCTGTTCACGCTGTTCGTCTCCGCGGCGGCCTACGCCCTGGGGCGGCTCCAGCACACGCGGCAGGCCTATACGGAGGCCATCGAGGCCCGGGCCGCCGAGCTGGAGCGGGCGAACCGGATCGAGGCGGAGCAGGCGGCGGCGCGCGAACGGGCCCGGATAGCCCGGGAGATGCACGACATCCTGTCGCATGCGGTCAGCATCATGATCGTGCAGGCGGAGGCCGGTCCGGTGGCCGTACGCCGGGCTCCCGAGCGGGCGGAGGCGGCCTTCGACGCGATCGCCGAGACGGGGCGGGACGCGATGGCGCAGCTGCGGACGATGCTGGGGGTGCTGCGCACGGACCGCCCGGACGAGGTCGCGCCGCGTCGGCCCCAGCCCGGGATCGAGGAGCTGGCGGGGCTGCTGGAGCGGGTGCGGGGCAGCGGGCTGGAGGTGTCGTACGAGCGGACGGGCGCGGTGCGCGGGCTGCCGGCGGCGCTGGAGGCGACGGTGCACCGCGTGCCGCCGAGGGCAAGCTCGATCTGAACAGGCCGGTGCAGGAGTATCTGCCGGGGACCTTCCCCGATGCGTTCGCGCCCGTCACGGTGCGCGAGCTGCTGAACCACACGAGCGGCATCCAGGCGGCCGACGGACCGGGCGACGCGTTCGAGGCGCAGTGGGAGCACCGTTTCGATGTGACCGATCCGCGCGAACAGATCGCCAACGCCGTGGCAAAGGGGCCGGAGTTCGAGCCGGGCACGGCGCAGCACTACCTGAACATCAACTACACCGTGCTCGGTGTGCTCATAGAGAAGGTGACGGGTACGAGCTACGAGGCCTCGGTCGCCCGGCGGATCCTTCAGCCCCTGGGCCTGCGCCAGACGTCCTTCCCCGGGCGGACGCAGACGCGGATCCAGGGCCCGTACAACCACGGCTACCAGGCGGTGCCGCGGCCGGACGGGTCGAGGGCACTGCGCGATGTCTCCGTGTGGAACAGCTCGGACCGTTGGGCGGCCGGTGACATCATCTCGACCACGGCGGATCTGGAGCGCTTCACCGTGGCCCTGTTCAGCGGCCGGATCGTGCCGAAGGCGCAGCTGGAGGAGATGTTCACGGTTCCGGAGGTGAAGGACTTCGCCTCCGGGAAGGACGCCACACTGACCGCGGGCATGTCCAGGATAGTCCTGCCGGACGGCACGGTCGCCTGGGGCAAGTCGGGTGGCCGGCACGGCTACAACACCGCGATAGGCGCGACCCGCGACCTCTCCCGCACCTTGGTCTACTCCGTCAACTCCACGAACGCCAAGGGGCAGGACATGAACCCGGTGGCCCTCGGGATCGTCATGGCGGCCTTCGCCAAGTAACCGGCCTGGATGATTGATTCAGCGTGGCCGCAGCCCGTCGAAGACCACCTTGAAGATCAGCTCCCGGGGTACCGGATCAGCTCCGAGTTGCTCCAGTGCCCTGGTGGTGCCGGCCAGGAGGGCGATGAGCTCTGGCAGGCCCAGCTCCGGGCGGACCGCACCGGCCTGTTGTGCCCCGGCCAGCAGCTCGGTCAGCCGGGTCTGGATCTCCATGGTCGGCTCCTGCAAGGACGCATGTGCGTCCACCCCGGCTGCGCCGAGCGCCTGGGTGAACTCGTTCTTGCCCGCGGACTGTTCCACTACCAGGCGGAAGCAGGCGAAGAAGGCCTCGGTGGGCCCCGCCTCGGCGGCCACCTGCGCGGTCTGGGCTGCCATGGTCTCCAGCCTGCGCACCATCACGGCCTCCAGCAGCGCCTCCTTGGTCGGGAAGTGCCGGAAGAGCGAGCTGAACCCGGCGAACGTAGTCGTCCGGGAAGCCGACGACGCGGAGGTGGTCGTCGCCGAGTTCGACTACCGCGTGCACCACCGGGTGACCAATCGGACTTTCGAGGCCGCCAACATCCAGGTGCTGCGGGTCCGCGACGGCCTGATCGTCAGCAGTCGGGACTTCCACGACCACCTGGCCCTCGTCATGGCCGGCGGCGGCCTGCCCGAACTGGTAGCGGCACTGGAAGGCAAATGGCCCCAGTCATCTAGGCCGGGGTGGAGACAGGGTTCGGAGCGGGGGCGGTGGACCCCTGCAGCGTCTCCAGGCGCTTGATCATGCGGCGCAGGACCAGCAGGGGGATCACGCCGAAGACACCGAATGACATGTCGATGACCGACCACCAGAAGGGGATGCCCCGGATGGGGCCGCAGATCAGGGCCAGCGGAATGACTCCGGCGCAGGCGATCATGCCCGCCTCGATGATCCAGATGTTGCGTACGGGGTCGCGGTGGACCCCGTAGAAGAAGACGGCGATCACCAGGTGGGCGAAGGCGAGCCAGTCGGTGCCGTAGAGGAGGAAGGGGTAGTCCGCGTCGGCCTGGTTCAGGCCGTCCCCCACCCGCCGCAGCCATGTGTGGGACACCAGGGAGTTGGCCCAGTGGAGCTCACTGACCAGGGGGAAGGCCGTGAGCCCACTGAGCACCAGACAGACGATGAACAGGGCCAGCCAGGCACGGATCCGCCGCTGAAGGGCGCTTCTCTCGCTCATGGAAGGAAGCCTACGCCGAATTCTGAACACGTTCAGACCACTTCCTGAACCCGTTCAGTTCTTGTGGCCGGACCGTGATCACCAACCGGCGGCGTTCTCAGAGTCCGACGATGGAGTTCCAGCGCTTGGCGAAGGACTGGCGTTCGGCCGAGGAGTCCCGGGCCACGACGAGCCTCTTGCGCATGTCGCCGTCGGGGAAGATCAGCGGGTTCTCGGCCAGCTCGGCGGTCTCCTTGTCGTCGGAGGCGGCGAGGACCTCGCGGGCGGCCGGCACGGGGCAGACGTAGTTGACGGAGGCGGCGAGATCGGCGGCCACCTCCGGGTCGTAGTAGTAGTCGATCAGGGCCTCGGCATTGGCCTTGTGCCGGGCGAGGTTGGGGACCAGCAGACTCTCCGCCCAGAGCTCAGCGCCCTCCTCGGGGACCACGAACTCGATATCCGGGTTGTGGTCCTTGACGGACTTGATCTCCCGGCCCAGGGCCTTGCGGTTGTAGGCGATGCCGGTGATCCCCGACTGCCAGGGCACGGTGTGCAGGCGCCCCTCGTCGAAGGCGGGGGACCGAAGCTGCGGGTCGAGGTGGGCGGCCACGTTGGACTGGGCCGAGCGGTCCATCTTCTGGGCCCAGCCCAGGCGGACGAAGAGGCAGGCAATAGACATGTTGTCTACTGCCCGCCCCGTCAGAACTCTGTTGCGATCAGAACTCTGTTGTGATCAGAACTCTGTTGTGATCAGCCGTCGAGCGACGTCATGACGTGCTTGATGCGGGTGTAGTCCTCGAAGCCGTAGGCGGAGAGGTCCTTGCCGTAGCCGGACTTCTTGAAGCCGCCGTGGGGCATCTCGGCGACGAGCGGGATGTGGGTGTTGATCCACACGCAGCCGAAGTCGAGGTTCTTGGACATGCGCATCGCGCGGCCGTGGTCCTTGGTCCACACCGAGGAGGCGAGGGCGAACTCGACGCCGTTCGCGTACTCCAGGGCCTGGGACTCGTCCGTGAAGGACTGGACGGTGATGACGGGGCCGAAGACCTCGTTCTGGATGATCTCGTCATCCTGCTTCAGGCCGGAGACCACGGTCGGGGCGTAGAAGTAGCCCTTCTCGCCGACCTGGTGGCCGCCCGCCTCGACCTTGGCATGGGCGGGGAGCCGCTCGATGAAACCCGCGACCTGCTTGAGCTGGTTCGGGTTGTTCAGCGGGCCGTACAGCACGTCCTCGTCGTCCGGCTGGCCGGTCTTGGTGTCGGCGGCGGCCTTGGCGAGCGCGGCCACGAACTCGTCGTGGATCGACTCGTGCACGAGCACGCGGGTGGCCGCGGTGCAGTCCTGGCCGGCGTTGAAGTAGCCGGCGACGGCGATGTCCTCGACCGCCTTGGCGATGTCGGCGTCCTGGAAGACCACGACCGGGGCCTTGCCGCCCAGCTCCAGGTGGACGCGCTTGACGTCCTTGGAGGCGCTCTCGGCGACCTGCATGCCCGCGCGCACCGAGCCGGTGATGGAGGCCATCGCCGGGGTGGAGTGCTCGACCATGGCCTTGCCGGTCTCGCGGTCGCCGCATACGACGTTGAAGACGCCCTTGGGCAGGATCGAGTCGATGATCTCGGCCATCAGGACCGTGGAGGCCGGGGTGGTGTCCGAGGGCTTGAGCACCACGGTGTTGCCCGCGGCGATCGCCGGGGCGAACTTCCACACGGCCATCATCATCGGGTAGTTCCACGGCGCCACCTGGGCGCAGACGCCGACGGGCTCACGGCGGATGATCGAGGTCATCCCCTCCATGTACTCGCCGGCCGAGCGGCCTTCGAGCAGGCGGGCCGCGCCCGCGAAGAAGCGGATCTGGTCCACCATCGGCGGCAGCTCCTCGCTGGCCGTGAGGCCCAGCGGCTTGCCGGTGTTCTCCGACTCGGCGGCGACGAGCTCGTCCGCGCGCGCCTCGAAGGCGTCCGCGATCTTCAGCAGGGCCTTCTGCCGGTTCGAGGGCGTGGTGTCGCGCCAGCCCGGGAAGGCGGCGGCGGCCGCGGCCATGGCCGCGTCCACGTCGGCCTGGCCCGACAGCGGAGCGGTGGCGTACACCTCGCCGGTGGCCGGGTTGACCACCTCGGTGGTCCGCCCGTCGGCGGCGGCCTTGAACTCCCCGCCGATGTAGTTGCGCAGACGACGCAGTTCGGTGGTCACTACAGCCACTCTCCTGATCACATGTCCAATGATTGAGACGATTCCCAAGCCTAGCCCCTCGGCGGACGCTTTCGACAGGGGCAGACGCCATGAACTACGAAATCAGTGAGATCAGAGTCTTCAAACAACGGATTTCATCGATTCCGTCTTGCGGAACAGACGACTCCTCGTGCACAGTGAGGGTGTGGTCAGTCGAAGCGCAGATTCCAGGAACAGACAACCGTCCCCTTCGGTCGATGCTGTGTCCCTGGCGATCATCGAGCAACTGCAGGAGGACGGTCGCCGTCCCTACGCAGCGATCGGCAAGGCCGTAGGCCTGTCGGAGGCAGCCGTGCGCCAGCGCGTGCAGAAGCTGCTCGACCAGGGCGTCATGCAGATCGTCGCCGTCACCGACCCGCTCACCGTGGGCCTGCGGCGCCAGGCGATGGTCGGTATCAACGTCGAGGGAGACCTCGACCCCGTGGCCGACGCGTTGACCGCGATGGCCGAGTGCGAGTACGTGGTGATGACCGCGGGCTCGTTCGACCTGATGGTGGAAATCGTCTGCGAGGACGACGACCACCTACTCGAAACGATCAACAAGAAGATCCGCGCGCTCCCCGGCGTGCGATCCACCGAAAGCTTCGTTTACCTGAAGCTGAAGAAGCAGACCTACATGTGGGGAACTCGATAGCCCGTGAGCCAGGACCTCTCCAAGACCGCGTACGACCACCTGTGGATGCACTTCACCCGCATGTCGTCGTACGAGAACTCGCCCGTCCCCACCATCGTGCGGGGTGAAGGCACCTACATCTTCGACGACAAGGGCAAGCGCTACCTGGACGGTCTCGCCGGACTGTTCGTGGTCAACGCCGGTCACGGCCGCAAGGAACTGGCCGAGGTCGCCTACAAGCAGGCGCAGGAACTCGCGTTCTTCCCCATCTGGTCGTACGCGCACCCCAAGGCCGTGGAGCTCGCCGAGCGCCTCGCCCACTATGCCCCGGGCGACCTGAACAAGGTCTTCTTCACCACCGGTGGCGGCGAGGCCGTCGAGACCGCGTGGAAGCTCGCCAAGCAGTACTTCAAGCTCCAGGGCAAGCACACCAAGTACAAGGTCATCTCGCGCGCGGTCGCCTACCACGGCACCCCGCAGGGCGCCCTGTCGATCACCGGTCTGCCGGCCCTGAAGGCCCCCTTCGAGCCGCTGGTCCCCGGCGCGCACAAGGTGCCGAACACCAACATCTACCGCGCCCCGATCTACGGCGACGACCCCGAGGCCTTCGGCCGCTGGTGCGCCGACCAGATCGAGCAGGAGATCCTGTTCGAGGGCGCCGACACCGTCGCCGCCGTCTTCCTGGAGCCGGTGCAGAACGCCGGCGGCTGCTTCCCGCCGCCGCCCGGGTACTTCCAGCGGGTCCGCGAGATCTGCGACGAGTACGACGTGCTGCTCGTCTCCGACGAGACGATCTGCGCCTTCGGCCGCCTGGGCACGATGTTCGCCTGTGACAAGTTCGACTACGTCCCGGACATGATCACCTGCGCCAAGGGCATGACCTCGGGCTACTCCCCGATCGGTGCCTGCATCATCTCGGACCGCCTCGCGGAGCCGTTCTACAAGGGTGACAACACCTTCCTGCACGGCTACACCTTCGGCGGACACCCGGTGTCCTCGGCGGTGGCGCTCGCCAACCTCGACATCTTCGACAAGGAAGGCCTCAACCAGCACGTGCTGGACAACGAGGGCGCCTTCCTCTCGACGCTGCAGAAGCTGCACGACCTGCCGATCGTCGGCGACGTCCGCGGCAACGGCTACTTCTACGGCATCGAGCTCGTCAAGGACAAGAACACCAAGGAGTCCTTCACGGACGAGGAGACGGAGCGCGTGCTCTACGGCTTCCTCTCCAAGGCGCTCTTCGACAACGGCCTGTACTGCCGGGCCGACGACCGAGGCGACCCGGTCATCCAGCTGGCCCCGCCGCTGACCGCGGACCAGGGCACCTTCGACGAGATCGAGGGGATCCTGCGCTCGGTGCTCACCGAGGCGTGGACCAAGCTCTAAAGCTGTGCCCAGCAGTGGAACCCAGCAGTAAATGCTGTGCCCAGCCGCTGGAGCCCAGCAGTAAATAGGGCGAACCACACGGCCCGGATCCCCCGTTCGAGTGAGAACGCGGGGGTCCGGGCCGTGTGCTGTCACCATCCAAGACGTTCATCTCTTTACATCTCAGTGCGGCGCCAGTGACTTCAGCGGGCTCCGCTTCGTTCCCCCGGACGGAGGTGTACGCCATGGTGGCTCCACCGGACAATGCCCCGCCTGACAATGACGTCCTCTGGGCACGGTCCCTTCATTACTCCCACAGCGGTTCGCCCGGCCTCATCGGGGTCTCGGTCGGCGTCCGCCAAGGCGAGATCCTGGCCCTGACCGGCCCGCGCGGCAGCGGCAAGACCACCCTGCTGCGCTGTCTGTACGGGCAGCTGGTTCCCGACCAGGGCGAGGTCTGGTTCAACAGCGTGCCCGTGCACACCATGGGTGCCGTGGCCCGCCAACGGCTGCGCCGCGACCGGTTCGGCTGGATCGGCCCCGAGCCCCAGCTGCTGCCCGAGCTCAAGGTGTGGGAGAACGCCGCGCTGCCTCTGCTGATCGCCGGCGCCCCGCATCGCGCCGCCAAACGCGCCGCCTGCGAATGGCTGGACCGGCTCGACATCGGCGGCTTCGCCCGCAAGCGCCCCGGCGCCCTCAGCCGGGCCGAGTCCCAGCGGGTCACCCTGGCCCGGGCCCTCGTCAACGAGCCCGCGGTGATCTTCGCCGACGAGCCCACCGCCCCGCTGCACCGGGCCGAGCGCTCCCTGCTGCTCCGTACGCTGACCACGGCGGCCCGCTCGCACGGAATCACCGTGCTCTTCGCCACCCACGACGAGGAGACCGCGGCCGCCGCCGACCGCCGGGTCGCCCTGGTGGACGGCCGCCCGGCCGGCGCCGCCGCGGCGACCGCCGCCGCTCCTTCCGCGTCGGCCGCTTCCGCCGCGTCGTCATCGGCGCCCGCTACCGCTGCGTCGGCCTCCGCTTCCTCCGCCTCCGCCGAGAACCTGGAGGACCAGGCCGCGTGCTCGCTCTCCGCCTAGTCCGCGGCTCCCGGCCGCTGGTCCAGCTGCGCCGACTGCTCGTCGCGGCCGCCTCGGCCGGGGCCGGGTTCCTGCTGCTGTACGTCCTCGCGGGGGCCACGGCCCGCCCCGGCGGATCGTTCCCGCAGCTGCTGTGGGCCCTGATCCCGCTCGCCGTCACCGTGCAGTTCGCCGTCGCCGTGGCCCGGACCGACCCGGCGGCCCGGCCCCGGGAGGGGATGGACGCCGCCGGGCTGGGCCCTGTTCGGCTCACCCTGGTCGGAGCGATCTCCACCGCCGTCGCGTGCACCCTGGGCAGCTCCCTGGCCCTGGCCGCCTTCCTGCATCTACGGGGGGACCTCGCCGGGCTGCCCTTCGACGGAGCCGGGGCCGGGCTGCTGCACGCCGACCGGCCGCTGCCCGTGGCGGCCGCCCTCACCCTGCTGGCCCTGATCCCGATGGCCGCCTCCGCCGCCACCGCCCTCGCCCTGCGCCCGCACACTCCCCTGGCCCCGCAGACCGGACTGCCCTGGGGCATCGCCATCACCGCCTGCGGGCTCGCCGTGGAAGCGGCTGCGGGGCGGAGCAGCGCCGGGATGGCCGCCGGCTGGTCGCTGACCGCGGTCGGGCTCGCCCTCGCCGGGCCCGGGCTGGCCTACGCCGGCGGGACCCTGATCCAGGCCGTCCGCCCCGGGGCGCTGCGGCTGCTGGCCGGGCGGGCCCTCCAGGAGGAGGCACCCCGGCTGGGCCGGCCCCTCGGGGCGCTGTGCGCGGTCGGTGCCGGCGCCGTCACCGCCTGGGCCCTGCGCGACCGGGGCGGGCTGCACGTTCCGCTGGGCCCGCTGACCGGGCCCGCCGCCGCGCTGGTGGTGCTGTGCGCGGCTGCGACTCTGCTCACATCGGCGGTGGAGGTCCGGCAGGCCCGCGCCGCCACCCGCGAGACCCTGCTCGGCCTTGGCACACCTGGCACGGTGCTCCGTACAGCCGCGACCCTGCGGGCCACCGCCCTGGTGGTCGTATGCGTACCGCTCAGCTGGGGTGTGGCACAGCTGACGTCGCTGGCCCTGACCCGCTGACGCGGGCAGCCCTTAGGGTGGGCCGAATGGTCAACGCAGACATCGAGATCGAGACGCTCGCCGAATTCGACCAGGTCGTGGCCCGCGGCTCGCTCAGCGGCTACCGGATCCAGTCGGTCAACCTGCTGGAGCGGACCTTCGCGCTGCTGTCCGCCGACACCTCGGCGGCCGTGTTCCTGGGCTGCGCGATGGAGCCCGACGCCTCGGTGAAGGTGCGCGCCGACGGCGCACTGGTCTTCCCGCCGGTCCCCGACCTGCCGTTCAACCCGTACCGCAGCCTGCTGTACACGGCCGACGAGCTGTTCACGGGACTGCCCGCCGGCTACGAGGCCACCCCGGACGCCCAGGCGTACGCCTGGTTCCAGGAGACCAAGGCCGATGGCGACGTCTTCTCCTCGATGCTCCGGTCCGTCCACGACGACGCCATCTCCGACGCCCTCGACGAGCACCTCGCCGGTGCCCGCGTGGTGGGCGTCATGGGCGGCCACGCCATGGCCCGCGGCGGCACCGAGTACCGCGGCGCGGCGGAACTCGGCCGGACACTGACGCGGTCCGGGCTGACCGTGGCCACCGGCGGCGGCCCCGGCGCGATGGAGGCGGCGAACCTCGGCGCCTACCTGGCCCCGGCGGCGGACGAGGCCCTCGGGGAGGCGCTGGAGCTGCTGGCCAAGGCCCCGTCCTTCGCCCCCTCGGTGTCCGACTGGGCGCGGGCGGCCTTCGCGGTACGGGAGCGCTGGCCCGCCGGTGGTGACTCGGTGGGCATCCCGACCTGGTTCTACGGGCACGAGCCGCCGAACGCGTTCGGGGGCCACATCGCCAAGTACTTCGCGAACGCCACCCGGGAGGACGGGCTGCTGGCCCGGTCCAATGCGGGCGTGGTGTTCCTGCCGGGCGCGGCGGGCACCGTGCAGGAGATCTTCGACAACGCGACCCCGAACTACTACGAGTCGCGCGGGGAGCCGACCCCGATGGTCCTGGTGGACCGTACGCACTGGACGGAGCACCTGCCGGCCTGGCCGCTGCTCCAGGCGCTGGCGCGCGGCCGGGGCATGGAGTCCCGGATCGCGCTGGTCGACTCGGTGGGCGAGGTGCCGGCGGCGCTCGCGGCCATGCGCTGAGCCCGCCCGCAATCGGCACGGCCCGGGAAGCAACTTCCCGGGCCGTTCTCACGTCTGGCAGATGTAACGCAAAACCTGCCAGAAGCGAACGGAGCCCTTGGTGCTCATAGGCCTGCTGACCGCTGTCGCGGCGTCCATCTGCTACGGCACGGGATCCGTCCTCCAAGCCGTGGGCTCCCGCCGGGCCGCCCGTATGTCGCCGGCCGACGCCGGGGTGACCCAGCACGGCGGACCGAACCTGTCCTCCACGGCCAAGGCGGCGATGACCTGGGAGTTCATCCTCGGCACGATCCTGGACTTCGTCGGCTTCGCCCTCGGCGCCCTCGCGGCGCGGCTGCTCCCGCTCTTCCTCTCCCAGACGGTGATCAGCGCCAACCTGGTGATCACCGCGGTGCTGAGCGTGAAGATGCTGGGCATCCGGCTGACCCGCAAGGAGTGGACGTCCATCGGGGTCGTCTGCACGGCGCTGGTGCTGCTGGCCACGGCCGCGGGCCACGAGGGCGGGCACCACGCCCCGATGTCCACCCACTGGTGGCTGCTCGCGGTGACGCTCCTGATCATCGTGGGCGGCACGGTGGCGACCCGGTTCCTGGGCGCCCGGGCGGCGATCATGGCGGGCCTGCTGTCCGGCCTGGCCTTCGGCGCGCTCGGCGTCGGCGTCCGCATCCTCGACGGTGTCGAGCCGTTCGACCTAGGCGCCCTGCTGGCCGACCCGGCCCTCTACGCCATTCTGGTGGCGGGCGTCGGCGGCATGTACCTGCACACCGTCGCCCTCCAGATCGGCTCGGTGAACGGTGCGACGGCGGCCCTGGTCGTAGGCGAGACGGTGCTCCCGGGCGCGATCGGCGTGCTGTGGCTCGGCGACGCGTCCCGCCCGGGCCTGGCCTGGCTGGCCGTGCTCGGCTTCGTCCTGGCGGTGACCGGCGCGGTGGCGGTCGCCTGGTACGGCAACCACGACGGGGCCGACGCCCCGACGGAAACCCCGGCCCCGGTGCCGGTTCGCTGAGGCGCGGGCCCGGCCTTCGCTGAAGCGCGGGCCCGGCCTTCGCTGAAACGCGGGCCCGGCCTTCGCTGAAACGCGGGCCCGGCCTTCGCTGAAACGCGGGCCCGGCCTTCGCTGAAGCGCGGGCCGGCCTTCCCGGGTACGTGCTCCGGCCGGGCCGCCCGGGCGCCAGCGCAGACCCAGACGCAGGCGCGCACAAGATCAGGCGGCGCCACCCAGACGCAGGCGCGGCTCTTCCGGGCGGCCTACCGTGGAGTGATGGACCAACGTCGCGACCGGGTGGCGCCCGCTTGTTTCGTGGCGGGCTCCGTACTGGCCGGGGGGAACGCCGTCGGGATCAGGCTCTGCGTCCGCGAGCTCGACTCGCTCTGGGGCGCCGCCCTCCGCTTCGGCGCCGCGGCGGTCGTTCTGTTCGCGGTGATGGCCGTCTTGCGGCTGCCGTGGCCGCGGGGGAAGGCGCTCGGCGGCGCGGTGGCGTTCGGGCTGCTGAACTTCGGGGTCACCTTCGCGCTCACGTACTACGCCCTGGTGGAGATCCACGCGGGTCTGGGGCAGACCATGCTCGCGCTGGTCCCGCTCGTCACCTTGATGCTCTCGGTCCTGCAAGGGCAGGAACGATTCCGCGCCACGGCGGTCGCCGGCACGCTGCTCGCCGTCGCCGGGGTCGCGGTGATCTCCCAGGCGACCCTGCGCGGGTCGGTGCCCCTGCTGTCCTTCCTGGCCCTGCTCGGCAGCGTGCTCTCGTTCGCACAGGCGGCCGTGATGGTACAGCGGCTGCCGAGGGTTCACCCGGTGGCCATGAACGCGGTGGGGATGGCGGCCGGGGCCGTCGCCCTGTTCGCCGGATCCCTCATCGCGGGCTACCGCTGGGTGCTCCCGGAGCGCGCCACGACCTGGTGGGCGCTCGCGTACCTGGTCGTGGCGGGCTCGGTGCTCACCTTCGTGTTCTACCTGCTGGTGATCCAGCACTGGGGCGCGTCCCGGGCCGCGTACGCGTTCGTCGTGGTTCCCGTCGTCGCCATCATGGCCTCCGCCTGGCTCGACGACGAACCGCTCACCGCCGCACTGCTGCTGGGGACCCCGCTGATCCTCGCCGGGGTCTACCTGGGAGCCCTGCGCCGGACCCGCCCCGCTCCGCGGGCGCCGGTCAGCCCGCCGGGAGGACGACCACCTCGGACGGGGTGAACGACACCGCGACCCGGTCGCCCACCGACGGGGCCCCGGCCAGCCCGCACTCGGCCTCCAGCACCGGCCCCGCCTCCGGCCGCAGCAGCAACGCCACATGCGTCCCCCGGAAGGTCCGCGCCTCCACCACGCAGGCCAGCCCCTCCCCGAGGACCACCCCGGCGGGCCGGACCAGCAGCCGCTGCTCCCCCTCCGGGGACCCGGCCGGCACCGGAACCTTGCCCCACGGCGTATCGGCGGCACCGCCGGACACCACCGTCGGCACCACGTTCTCGAACCCGAGGAACCGCGCCACGAACTCCGACGCCGGCCGCCGCCACACCTCCAGCGGCGTGCCCGCCTGCGCGATCCGCCCGTCCCGCATCACCACCACCCGGTCGGCCAGCGCGAACGCCTCCCCCTGATCGTGCGTGACCGCCAGCACCGTCGTGCCCAGCCGGGAGAACAGCCCCTGGAGCTCCACCACCAGCCGCTCCCGCAGCCCCCGGTCCAGCTGCCCCAGAGGTTCGTCCAGCATCAGCAGCCGCGGCGACGGCGCCAGCGCCCGGGCCAGCGCCACCCGCTGCTGCTCACCGCCCGACAGCGAGGCCACCGCGCGGCCCTGGGCGCCGGGAAGCCCGACCAGCTCCAGCAACTCCGCGACCTGGGCCTCGTACGCCCCCCGCCCGGCGCCGCGCATCCGCAGCCCGAAGGCGACATTCCCGCCGACGTCCCGGTGCGGGAACAGCTGGTGGTCCTGGAACATCAGGCCCACGCCCCGCCGGTGCACCGGCACCCCGGCCTGATCGGCGCCCCCGAGGAGCACCCGCCCGCCCGAGACCTGCTGGAGCCCGGCCACCACCCGCAGCAGGGTGGACTTCCCGCTTCCGCTCGGCCCGAGCACGCACACGATCTCGTGCTCGGCGACCTCCAGGTCCACGGCGTCCACGACCGCACGCTCCCCGAAGCGGACCGACACATCCTCCAGTCGCAGCAGCGTCATCAGAACTCTCCCGAGGTCTTGTCGGGTCGCAGCCGCTCCAGCACCAGCAGGGACACCGCGCACACCAGCATCAGAATCGTGCTCAGGGCCATCGCCTGCCCGTAGTTCATCTCCCCGGCCCGCCCCAGCAGCCGTGCCACGGCCACCGGTAGCGTCGGCTGATCCGGCCGGGCGATGAAGACGGTCGCGCCGAACTCCCCCAGCGAGACCGCGAAGGCGAACCCGGCGGCGATCAGCAACGCCCGGCGCACCAACGGCAGGTCCACCTCCCGCCACGCCCGCAGCGGCGACGCGCCGAGCACCGCGGCCGCCTCCCGGAGCCGTGCGTCCACGGCGCGCAGCACCGGCAGCATGCTCCGTACGACGAACGGCACGCCCACCAGCGCCTGCGCCAGCGGCACCAGGATCCACGAGGTCCGCAGGTCCAGCGGCGGCTCGTCCAGGGTGATCAGGAACCCGAAGCCCACGGTCACCGCCGACACCCCCAGCGGGAGCATCAGCAGCGCGTCGAACCCACGCACGAAGCGGCCCCCGCGCCGGGTCAGCGCCGCGGCCGCCAGGCCCCCGATGAGCAGGGCGATCGCGGTGGCGGCGAGCGCGTACTGCAGGGAGTTCCAGATCGCCTCAAGCGGCGGCACGAGGAAGGTCCCGCCGCTCGCGTCCTGGAGCGCCTCGTAGAAGCCGAACCCGTACCCGCCGGGCGCATCGAAGGACCGTTCCACCAGCACACCCAGCGGCAGCACGATCAGCAGCGCCACCGTCAGCATCATCGCGCCCAGCAGCGACCGCTGCGCCCAGCCGCGCGGCGGGTGCGCCGTACGCCCCGGGTCCACCAGCCGCAGCGCGGTCTCCCGCCTGCGCACGGTCCGGGAGTGCACGGCTAGGACGGCGCCGATCGCCACGAATTGCACCATCGTCAGTACGGCGGCCGTCGGCAGGTCCAGGAGCTGCGCGGTCTGCCGGTAGACCTCCACCTCCAGGGTGGAGTACGAGGGCCCGCCGAGGATCTGCACGACGCCGAAGGAGCTGAAGGTGAACAGGAACACCATCAGCGAGGCGGCGGCCACGGCCGGCGCCAGCGCGGGCAGCGTCACCCGCCGCCAGGCCGCGAACCGGCCCGCGCCCAGCACCCGGGCGGCCTCCTCCTGGCGCGGGTCCAGCTGTGCCCAGAGCCCGCCGACCGTCCGTACGACGACGGCGTAGTTGAAGAACACGTGCGCGAGCAGGATCGCCCACACGGTGGTGTCGAGACGGATCCCCCATACCTCGTCGAGCAGCCCGTTCCGCCCGACCAGGGCCAGGAAGGCGGTGCCGACGACCACGGTCGGCAGCACGAACGGAACGGTGACCACCGCCCGCAGCAGCTGCTTGCCGGGGAATTCGAAGCGCGCGAAGACATACGCGCCGGGGAGCGCGATCAGCAGCGTGAGCGCCGTCGACGCGAGCGCCTGCCAGGTGGTGAACCACAGCACGTCGGCGATGTCGGGCCGGGCCAGTACCTCGCCGATCCGGCCGAACTGCCAGCCGGAGTCGGTCTTGAGCCCGCGCCCGACGATCGCGGCGACGGGATAGGCGAAGAACAGCCCGAAGAAGGCGAGCGGGACGGCCATCAGGCTCAGCCTGACGGCCGTGGCCCGCGCGCCCTCCTTCGGGGCACTGCTCTCCCGTACTACTTCACGACGAGCGAGGACCATGCCTTGACCCACTGGTCACGGTTCTTGGCGATGGCGTCGGGAGCGACCGTCTCCGGCTTCTCGATGACCACACCGTGCTTCGTGAACAGCTCCGGCAGCTTCGCGTCCTTGGTCACCGGGTTCACGAACATCTGGAGGGGCATGTCCTCCTGGAACTTCTTGCTGATCAGGAAGTCGATGAGGGCCTTGCCGCCCTCCTCGTTCTTCGCGCCCTTCAGCAGACCCGCGAACTCGACCTGACGGAAGCAGGTGCCGGTGGAGACACCCGTCGGGGCCTCGGCCGGCTGCGGCTCGCCGTACAGCACCTCGACGGGCGGGCTGGAGGCGTAGGAGACGACCAGCGGGCGGTCGCCCTTGGCCTTCTTGCCGCCCGCGGAGCCGGAGAAGCGCTCGTTGTACGCCTGCTCCCAGCCGTCGACGACCTCGACGCCGTTCGCCTTGAGCTTGCTCCAGTAGTCCTTCCAGCCATCGTCCCCGTACTTGCCGACGGAGGCGAGGAGGAAGCCGAGGCCGGGCGAGGAGGTCGCGGCGTTCTCGGTGACCAGCAGGTTCTTGTACTCCGGCTTGATCAGGTCGTCCAGCGTCTGCGGCGGGGCGATCTTCTTGTCGGCGAAGTAGGCCTTGTCGTAGTTGACGCAGATGTCGCCGGAGTCGATCGGGGTGACCCGGTGCTCCTTGTCCAGCACGTACTCGGGCTTCACCTCGCCCAGCCCCTTGGCCTCGTACGGCGTGAAGATGCCGTTGTCGAGGGCGCGGGAGAGCAGGGTGTTGTCGACACCGAAGAAGACGTCGCCGCGCGGCGAGCCCTTGGTGAGGATCTCCTGGTTCAGGGCGGCGCCGGCGTCGCCGGACTTCAGCACCTTCACGGTGTAGCCGCTCTGCTGCTCGAACTCCTTGAGGACCGCTTCGGTCACGTTGAAAGAGTCGTGTGAGACGAGCGTGATGGTCTTGGACTTGGGGGCGTCGCTCGCGCCCGCCGACTTGTCCTTGGCGTCCCCGCCGCAGGCGCTGAGCGTCGTGACGCCGAGCGCGGCCACGAGCGCGGCGCCCGCGATCTTCCTGGTGGTGCTCACTGGTGAATTCCTCCTGGGATGTCCAGGAGAAGACGCGGCCCTGCCCGGCGCTCTGTTCGAGCGGACGCCAGGCAGGGCGCTACAGCTTGAGTGATGACCGAACTTCCTACCCCGAATGACCGGGGCGAGGTTCAGAGGGTCTGCGGATGACGGTTACCGCACTCTCAGCGCTGTGGCGCTCCCCTGTCGGAATATGCATTGGTTCGGCCACAGGGTACCCCGCGGCCGAACCAAGGCGATGAAGCGCCGATGAAGCGCGAAATCTAGCGCTCCGAGGCCGCCAGCTGCCCGCACGCGCCGTCGATCTCCTGGCCGCGGGTGTCCCGTACGGTCACCGGCACGCCGTGCCGGGCGATGGCCTCCACGAAGGCCTTCTCGTCCTCGGGCCGCGAGGCGGTCCACTTGGAGCCCGGGGTCGGGTTCAGCGGGATGAGGTTGACGTGCACGCGCTTGCCCTTGAGCAGCTTGCCGAGCAGGTCACCGCGCCAGGCGTGGTCGTTGATGTCGCGGATCAGGGCGTACTCGATGGAGATCCGGCGGCCGGACTTGTCCGCGTACTCCCAGGCCGCGTCCAGCACCTCGCGCACGTTCCACCGGGTGTTGACGGGCACCAGGGTGTCGCGCAGCTCGTCGTCCGGCGCGTGCAGCGAGACGGCGAGGCGGCACTTGAAGCCCTCGTCGGCGAAGCGCAGCATCGCCGGGACCAGACCGACGGTCGAGACGGTGATACCGCGCTGCGACAGGCCGAGACCGTCGGGCTCGGGGTCGGTGAGGCGGCGGATGGCGCCGACGACGCGGTTGTAGTTGGCCAGCGGCTCGCCCATGCCCATGAAGACGATGTTGGACAGCCGGGCGGGGCCGCCGGGGACCTCGCCGTCGCGCAGGGCGCGCATGCCGTCCACGATCTGGTGCACGATCTCGGCGGTGGACAGGTTCCGGTCGAGGCCGGCCTGCCCGGTGGCGCAGAACGGGCAGTTCATGCCGCATCCGGCCTGCGAGGAGATGCACATGGTGACCCGGTCGGGGTAGCGCATCAGCACGGACTCGACGAGCGTGCCGTCGTGCAGTTTCCACAGGGTCTTGCGGGTGGTGTCGTTGTCGCACGAGATGTGCCGGACGACGTTCATCAGGTCCGGCAGCAGCTCCTGCTGGAGCTTCTCGCGGGAGCCCGCCGGGATGTCCGTCCACTCGGCCGGGTCGTGCGCGTACCGCGCGAAGTAGTGCTGCGAGAGCTGCTTGGCCCGGAACGGCTTCTCACCGATCGCGGCGACCGCCTCGCGGCGCTCGGCCGGCGTCAGGTCGGCGAGGTGCCGGGGCGGCTTCTTCGCTCCACGAGGGGCGACGAAAGTGAGCTCTCCCGGAACAGGGCGGGCCATGGCAGGTACTCCTTGTAAGACGAAAGGCGCGCCGCAGAAGCAGCACGCCTTTCAAGAGTAACCGCCCGGACTCACCCGAAACCGTCTCCGATACGTCGTCCCAGCTCAGCGGGGTCCGGGCGATGAACCGCCCGTGGCCCGGCAGCCGAGGGGGCACGTTTCCGAGAGGGCACGTTTCCGGAGAAGGCAGGTGTCAGCCCGTGCCCACGAACGCGGCCAGCAGCAGCCACACCACCGGGGCCGTCGGCAGCAGGGAGTCGAGCCGGTCCATGATGCCGCCGTGTCCCGGCAGCAGCGTGCCCATGTCCTTGATGCCGAGGTCACGCTTGATCATCGACTCGCCCAGGTCGCCCAGAGTGGCGCTGACCGCGACCGCGAGACCCAGCAGCAGGCCCTGCCACCAGGCACCGTCGTCGATCAGGAACTCCATGCACAGCGCGCCCGCCGCCATCGCGAAGGCCACCGCGCCGAACAGGCCCTCGCGGGTCTTGCCGGGGCTGATGCGCGGCGCGAGCTTGGTCTTGCCGAAGCGCCAGCCCACCGCGTAGGCCCCGGTGTCGCTGACCACGGTCAGGACCAGGAAGGTGACCACCCGCTGCGGCCCGTCGTCGGCGGTGAGCAGCATCGCCACGAAGGTCGCCAGGAAGGGCACGTAGAACGCCGCGAAGACACCCGCCGTGACGTCCTTGAGGTAGTCCTCGGGCGGTTCGGTCATCCGCCAGACCAGCACGGCCAGCGCGGTCAGGGCCATGGCGACCCAGGCGCCCTCGGCCCCCCGGATGTACCCGGCGATGACCATCGCCGCGCCGCCGACCGCGAGCGGTACCAGCGGCGCCTTGATGCCCTTCTTCTCCTGAAGCCGGGAGGTGAGCTCCCACAGGCCCACGACGACCGCGACGACGATGACGCCGACGAACACCGCCTTGACGACGAACAGCGAGGCGAAGATCACCGCCCCGAGGCCGACGCCGACGCCTATGGCGGCACGCAGATCCCGCCCCGCGCGCTTCTTCGGCGGCGGCGACGAGGGGTTCTGCGATGCCTGCGAAGGCGGGGGCGGGGGGCTGGGCATGGGCTCCTGCGGCGGCGTCTCGTCGCGGAAGAGGGGACCGCCGTCCGAGGCGGCCCCCCGATCGCGTGCTTCCCGGTCGTCGAAGTCACGGCCGGCGGCATCGGGCACGATGGGCATGGGCCGAGTGTGCGGGCCCACCTGCGCATCGTATGCGGGACCCGCCGGAACCGGCTCCGGCTGCCAGGAAGAGTCGTTCATCAGACTTCGAGGAGCTCGGCTTCCTTGTGCTTGAGCAGCTCGTCCACCTGCGCGACGTACTTCGCGGTGGTGTCGTCGAGCTCCTTCTCAGCGCGGCGCACCTCGTCCTCGCCGGCTTCCTTGTCCTTGACGAGCTTGTCGAGGGCGTCCTTGGCCTTGCGGCGGACGGCGCGGATCGAGACCTTGGAGTCCTCGGCCTTGGTGCGCGCGACCTTGATGTACTCCTTGCGGCGGTCCTGCGTCAGCTCGGGGAAGGTCACCCGGATGATGCGGCCGTCGTTGCTCGGGTTGACACCGAGATCGGAGTCGCGGATGGCCTGCTCGATGTTGCGCAGCGCGGACGCGTCGAAGGGCGTCACGATGGCCATGCGCGGCTCGGGAACCGCGAACGAGGCGAGCTGGTTGATGGGCGTGATGGCGCCGTAGTAGTCCGCCACGATCTTGTTGAACATCGCCGGGTGCGCACGGCCGGTGCGGATCGCGGCGAAGTCCTCCTTCGCGACGACGACGGCCTTCTCCATCTTCTCCTCGGCCTCGAGGAGGATTTCTTCGATCACCACGTGCTCCTGCATGTCAGATATGGATGGTTCAGGCGGGCGGGGCGAACCGGGCCCGGCAGGGCCGGGTCCGGCAGCGGACTGCTCAGGCCCGGGTTCCCTGGTCGCTCACGAGCGTGCCGATCTTCTCACCCTTGACGGCGCGGGCGATATTGCCCTCGGCGAGCAGCTCGAAGACGAGGATCGGCAGCTTGTTGTCCCGGCACAGCGTGATGGCGGTGGCGTCGGCGACCTTGAGGTCGCGGGACAGCACCTCGCTGTACTCCAGCGCGTCGAACTTCACCGCGTCCGGATTCTTCTTCGGGTCGGAGTCGTAGACCCCGTCGACGCCGTTCTTGCCCATGAGCAGGGCCTCGGCGTCGATCTCCAGGGCACGCTGGGCGGCCGTGGTGTCGGTGGAGAAGTACGGCATGCCCATGCCGGCGCCGAAGATGACGACGCGACCCTTCTCCAGGTGGCGCACAGCGCGCAGCGGGATGTACGGCTCCGCGACCTGACCCATGGTGATGGCGGTCTGGACACGGCTGTCGATGCCTTCCTTCTCCAGGAAGTCCTGGAGAGCGAGGCAGTTCATGACGGTGCCGAGCATGCCCATGTAGTCGGACCGGGCGCGGTCCATACCGCGCTGCTGCAGCTCGGCGCCGCGGAAGAAGTTGCCGCCGCCGATGACGATCGCGATCTCCGCGCCGTCGCGGACCACGGCCGCGATCTCGCGGGCGATGGCGTGCACGACGTCGGGGTCGACACCCAGCCCGCCGCCGCCGGAGAAGGCTTCGCCCGACAGCTTCAGCATGAAGCGGCGGCCCTTCTTCTCGTGGTCGCTCTTGTCGTCGGAAGCGGTGTGGTGGGCCACGCCCTGATTCATGGAGATCTCCTCGTGCACATACGAAGAAGGCCATTGCCGGTGGGTCCTCGCGGTTCCCTCTACGGCAATGGCCTCCTCGTCAGATCTGCGGTCGCCCTGCGCGTGCGCGGACGACTGCTTCAGACCCTACCGGGGTCCGGTGTCCGTCGCGTACGGACGGATTCAGATGCCGACCTTGATGCGCGAGAAGCGCGTCAGGGTGACACCGGCCTCGTCCAGAACCTTCTGGACGGACTTCTTGGCGTCCAGGGCGTACGCCTGGCCAAGGAGCGTGTTGTCCTTGAAGAAACCGTTGACGCGACCCTCGACGATCTTCGGGAGCGCGGCCTCGGGCTTGCCCTCGGCGCGGGTGACCTCTTCGGCCACGCGACGCTCGGACTCGACGACGTCGGCCGGGACGTCGTCCTTGGAGAGCCACTTCGGCGCGAACGCGGCGATGTGCTGCGCAATGCCGCGGGCGACCTCGGCGTTCTCCTTGTCGAGCTCGACGAGGACACCGATCTGGAACGGCAGGTCGGGCATGGTGCGGTGCATGTACGCCGCGACGTAACCGCCGGTGAACTGCGCGAAGCGGTCCAGGACGATCTTCTCGCCGAGGTTGGCGTTGGCCTCGTCGACGAAAGCGGTGACGGTCTTGCCGGGCTCGATCTCGGACGCGAGGAGCGCCTCGATGTCGGCCGGGGAGGTGGCGGCGATGTGCGCGGCCAGCTGGTTGGCGACGGCCTGGAACTTGTCGCCCTTGGCGACGAAGTCCGTCTCGCACTTCAGCTCGACGAGGACACCGGAGGTGTTGTCGTCGGAGATGAGGGAGACGACGGCACCGTTCTCGGCAGAACGGCCCTCGCGCTTGGCGACGCCCTTCTGACCCTTGATACGGAGCGCCTCGACGGCCTTGTCGACGTCACCGTCGGAGTCGACCAGCGCGTTCTTGCAGTCCAGCATGCCGGCGCCGGTGAGCTCGCGGAGCTTCTTGACGTCAGCGGCGGTGTAGTTCGCCATGAGTCTGTGATTCTCTCTCGAAGTCGTAGATCTACGGGTGAACGGCGGAGGAGGCGCGCTTTTGGCGCGGCTCCCCCGCCGTCATCGTCCGTGCTGTGAGTGCCCGGCGCGTGAACGCCGGGCGCTCTCAGTGGGTCAGGCCTGCTCGGCGTCGGCGGCCGGGGCCTCGACGACAGCCTCGGCCTCGGCGGCCTCGGCGGCGGGGACCTCGGCGGCGGGGACCTCGACGGCCTCGGCGGCGGGGGCCTCGACAGCGGCCTCGGCCGGAGCGGCCTCAGCGTCGTCGGCCTTCTTGTCGCCCTCGAGCAGGTCGCGCTCCCACTCGGCGAGCGGCTCGGCGGCGGCCTTCTCGCCCGGCTTCGAGTCGCCGGTCGCAGCGCCGGAGCGGGCGATGAGGCCCTCGGCGACGGCGTCGGCGATCACGCGGGTGAGCAGGGTGACGGAGCGGATCGCGTCGTCGTTGCCCGGGATCTTGTAGTCGACCTCGTCGGGGTCACAGTTGGTGTCGAGGATCGCGACGACCGGGATGTGGAGCTTGCGCGCCTCACCGACGGCGATGTGCTCCTTCTTGGTGTCGACGATCCAGACGGCGCTGGGGACCTTCGACATCTCGCGGATACCACCGAGGGTCTTCTCCAGCTTGGTCTTCTCGCGGGAGAGGACCAGGAGCTCCTTCTTGGTGAGACCCGAGGCAGCGACGTCCTCGAAGTCGATCGCCTCAAGCTCCTTCAGACGCTGAAGGCGCTTGTAGACGGTGGAGAAGTTGGTGAGCATGCCACCCAGCCAGCGCTGGTTGACGTACGGCATACCAACGCGCGTCGCCTGCTCGGCGATGGCCTCCTGGGCCTGCTTCTTGGTACCGACGAACATGATGGAGCCACCGTGCGCGACGGTCTCCTTCACGAACTCGTAGGCGCGGTCGATGTACGACAGCGACTGGAGCAGGTCGATGATGTAGATGCCGTTGCGCTCCGTGAAGATGAAGCGCTTCATCTTCGGGTTCCAGCGGCGGGTCTGGTGACCGAAGTGGACGCCGCTTTCCAGCAGCTCCCGCATCGTTACGACGGCCATGGCCATCTCCTTGGTTTCTCGGTTTTGGTTCCTGACGCCCCACCGCGCCCTGCCCCCGACGAGGGGACCGAGAGACGCTTTCACGTGGCCTGACCGGCCGGTGCTGGGGCGTGCGAAGTCGACCCGGTGACCCGGATCGCCACAAGAAGTGTACGGGACCCAGCGGTATGCCGGGTGACGCGCCTGTCCACACGCCTTCGGCTGTCCACAGGCGGGGGCGCCGCCCGGCGCGTTCGCAGCACGCTGGGCCTCATGACAACACTGCTGCTCAGCCTGCTACTGGCGCTGGCCGCCAGCGTCCCCGGAGTCCGCCCGCTGCCTGCGCCGCTGTCCGTGGTCCGCTGGTGGGACCCCCCGCCGACGCCCTACGCGGCCGGCCACCGCGGCGTGGACCTGGCCGCCCCGGTCGGCGCCGAGCTCCGCGCGGTCGGCGCCGGCCGGGTCCACTTCGCCGGCCAGGTGGCGGGGCGCGGGGTCCTCTCGCTCACGCTCCCCGGGGGCCTGCGCACGACGTACGAGCCGGTACGCCCACTGGTCGCCGAGGGCGAGACGGTCACGGCGGGCCAACCGGTGGCGGTCCTGACGGAGGGCTCCCACTGCCCCGCCCCCTGCCTGCACTGGGGCCTCCTGGCGGGCGACACCTACCTGAACCCCCTGACCCTCGCCCCGCCCCCCACCCCGAGACTCCTGCCACTGGCGCCCTAGCCCCGCACGCCCCGCAGGGCCATGGCCACGGCGGCTTCCGTCACGACCTCGGGAGGCTCGGCCGCGCCCAGCTCAATCCGCCGGACCGCAGCATCGACAACCCCCTGCAACAGCATCGCGGCAAGCCGTGGCTCCTCCTGCCCGAGGGACCCCAGCGCCTCCACGATCATCGCCACCAGCCCCCCGTGGGCGGCGCGGATCTTCTCGCGCGCCCCGGCGTCCAGCTCACTGGCCGAGATCGCCACCACCGCCCGGTGCCGCCTGTCTCCCACCAGCCCCAGCTGGCTCCGCACATACGCCTCGATCTTCGCCTCGGGCGTCTGCGCCTCCTCCAGGGCCGCCTCGATCTCGGCGGCCCAGACGGGGAAGTCCACCACACACAGCTCTTCGACCACGGCCGCGCGGGATCGGAAGTACTCGTACACGGAGGACCGGGCGAGCCCGGTCCGCTCCGCGAGGGCGGGGAAGGTCAGGGCCTCCGTACCGCCTTCGGACAGCAGGGAACGCGCGGCGTCCAACAGGGCGCCGCGCTGCATCGACCGGTGCTCGGCCACAGAGGCCGCTCGAATCCTGGGCACACGTCCACTCTACGGAGGTCCCGAAAGGCCGACACGGGTCATCGCCCGACATCCGCCAGCTTCGCCCGTAGTTGCAGGACCGACTTGGTGTGGATCTGGCTGACGCGGCTCTCGGTGACGCCCAGGACGTTGCCGATTTCGGCCAGGGTGAGGCCCTCGTAGTAGTAGAGCGTGACCACCGTCTTCTCCCGCTCCGGCAGGGTGTTGATGGCCCGCGCCAGCAGCCGGCGCAACTCGCGGTCCTCGGCCACCTCCACCGGGTTGTCGGCGGCGGTGTCCTCCAGGGTGTCCATCAAGGAGAGGCGGTCCCCGCCCTCCCCGCCCGCGTGCAGCAGCTCATCCAGGGCGACTACGTTGGCCAGCGACAACTGGCTGAAGACCGTGTGGAGTTCCTCCACTGCGATCCCCATCTCACGGGCGACCTCGGTCTCCGTCGGCGTGCGCCGCAGCTGGGCCTCCAGCGTGGCGTAGGCCCGTTCCACGGCCCGCGCCTTCTGCCGGACGGAACGCGGAATCCAGTCCAGCGCGCGCAGTTCGTCGATCATCGCGCCCCGGATCCGGGTGATCGCGTATGTCTCGAACTTGATGGACCGGTCGATGTCGAACTTCTCGATGGCGTCGATGAGCCCGAAGACGCCGGAGGAGACGAAGTCGGCCTGTTCCACATTGGGCGGAAGGCCCACGCTGACCCGGCCGGCCACGTACTTCACCAGGGGCGAGTAGTGCAGGATCAGCTGCTGCCGGAGCCGCTCGTCACCCGATTCCTTGTACGAGCGCCAGAGCACCTCCAGGGACGAGGGCGCGGTGGACCGCACGCTGCCGCGGGCAGCGGGGGACAGCGCAGCGCGGTCAGACCCTGGGGTGTGCTGGGGCATGCTTCGCCTTTGCCGGAGCCGGATTCCTTGGGAGCGTAGCGTGACGGAAGTGTCGCGGTGCGCGAAGAGTACGGGATCGCGCGGGGCCGCAGGGGCGCCCCGACTCGCGCGGGCGACCCGGGACCGGCGCCTCGCGCACGGTCCCGGCGACTGCCATCGGGAAGACCGCGTCTCTCATCGGCTTCACTCTTTCACCGGAACGCCCCAGGTCAACCACCGCCTCGCCGGGTGGCGCGGGTTTGTGTGCCTGGTCCAGGCGTTCGCGTGGTCAACTGCCAGCCGTCGCCCTGCCGTTCGACGAACCCCAGAGAGTGAAGTTCGTACAGTCTGCCGATGACTTCATCGGTGTCGGTGGCCGCGGCGAGCGTCACCTCGTCCACGTTCACGAGGCGGCCGGCGGGGAGGGCTTCGAGCACCCGGACGGTTGCCGGGTCGAGCAGATCGCGGGCGAGGACCGGGCCGCGCCGCTCGGGCGCCAAGTCGCCCATACCCCCGACCAGTTCGATCACCTCCGCGGCATCCGTGACGAGCTGTGCCTCGCCCCGCAGCAGTTCGTGCACCCCGGCCGAGAGCCCGCTGGTGGCGGGGCCGGGGACGCCCATCGTGAGCCGCCCCAGCGCTTGCGCCCGGCGGGCGGTCACCAGGGAGCCGCTGCGGTGGGCCGCCTCCACCACCACGGTCCCCCGGGTGAGGGCGGCGATGACGCGGTTGCGCAGCACGAACCGGCTGGGGGTGGGATGGCTGCCGGGCGGCAGCTCCCCCAGGACCAGCCCCTGGCCGGCGATCCTGCCGAGCAGCCCGGCATGTCCGCGGGGGTAGTCGACGTCCACCCCGCAGGCGAGCACGGCGGCCGTGGCGCCGCCCGAGGCCAGGGCCCCTCTGTGCGCGGCGCCGTCGATTCCGTACGCCGCCCCGGAGACCACCACCCAGCCGCGCTCGGCGAGCCCGCCGGCCAGCGTCTGGGCCATGTGCGCCCCGTACGGCGTGCAGGCCCGCGCCCCGACCACGGCGACCGAGCGCAGCGCCCAGGTCCGCAGGTTGGGGCGCCCCCGGAGCCACAGGCCGATGGGGCGTGCGTCGCCCAGGTCGTCCAGTTGAGTCGGCCACTCCGCCGCCCCGGGGCAGACGAACCGGCCACCCGAAGCGGCGGCCGCAGCCAGATCCCGCCGCGGATCGGCCAAGGCGGCCCGCCTCCGGTACCCGCAGAGCCGCTCGGGCCCCACCCCGGTCAGCGCTCCCATTTCCGTTTCCGGCCCGGTCAGCAGCCGTATCAGCCCAACGCCACCGAATGCCCGGAGCCAACGCCCGCCATGCTCCTCCCCCGGCTCCAACACCCGAGTCAACGCGGCCCGGGCCAGCACCTCCAACTCCGGCCCCGGCCCCGGCTCCGGCTCCGGCTCCCGGTCCGGCTGCGGCCCCAGACCCTTGGCGGCGCTCATGGCCCCGCTCCCGTGGCCAGGGTCGCGCCGCGGGCGATACCGGTGCGGAGCTCCAGGGCGACGGCCACGTCCAGGGCGTCCGGGCGGTCGCGGCCTCGCAGGTCGGCGACGGTCCAGGCGACCCGCAGGACTCTGTCCAGCCCACGGGCGGTGAGCAGGCCCCGCTCCAGGTCCCGCTCGGCCTGGGCCAGTGCTCCGGGGCCTGCGGGCCAGCGGGTGCGGAGCTCGTGCCCGGGCACCTCGGAGTTGAGGCGCCACGGGGTGCCCGCGAGCCGGGTGGCGGCCCGGTCCCTGGCTTCCCGGACCCGGCCGGCGACCACCATGGTGCTCTCCCCGCGGCCGCCCCGGCCGAGCAGATCGGAGCGGGTGACCGGCTCGACCTCGATCCGCAGGTCCACCCGGTCGAGCAGTGGCCCCGACAGCCGTGCCTGGTAACGCCGGATCACCGAGGCCGGGCATTCGCAGCCGGCCCCGTGCAGGGTGTGCCGCCCGCACGGGCACGGATTCGCCGCGAGCAGCATCAGGAATCGGGCCGGCAGCCGGATCACCCCCGCGGCCCGGGCGATGACCACGTGTCCCGATTCGAGTGGCTGCCGTAGCGCGTCCAGGGCCTTGGTGCTGAACTCGGCGGCCTCGTCCAGGAAGAGCACGCCCCTGTGGGCCAGGGAGACCGCCCCCGGCCTGGGCACTCCCGCACCGCCCCCGACCAGGGACTGCATGGTCGCCGAGTGGTGCGGGGCGCAGTACGGGGGCCTGCCGACCAGCGGTTCGCCGGGCGGGAGGATTCCCGCGACCGAGTGGACGGCCGTGACCTCCAGGGAGTCCTGTCGGGTGAGCGGCGGCAGGATCCAGGGCAGCCGCTCGGCCAGCATCGTCTTCCCGGCGCCCGGGGGCCCGCTGAGGAAGAGGTGGTGTCCCCCGGAGGCGGCCACTTCCAGGGCCCTCCGGGCGCCGTGCTGCCCGGCGACGTCGGCGAGGTCGGGGAAATCCGGGGCCTCCCCCTCCCCGCCCGTACCCCGGGCGAGCCCCGTGCCGAGTCCGGCGCCGGGCACGACCAGGCCGGCCAGCATCGGATCCGGCCGCCCAGGCGGGCCCGGCGGATCCTCCTCGGGCACCACGCCGTCCGTCAGCACCGCGATCAGCTGCCGAAGGCTGCGCACGCCGAGCACCGAGACGTCGGGGACGAGCGCGGCCTCGCCGGCGCACTGCTGGGGGACGACGACCTGCCGGTATCCGGCCTCGGCCGCGGCGAGGACCGCCGGCAGGATGCCGCGGACGGGGCGCACCCGGCCGTCCAGGCCGAGCTCCCCGATCAGCACCAGATCGGCGATCGCGCCGGGGTCGACCACCTCGGCGGCGCCGAGCACGGCCGCGGCCACGGCCAGGTCGAACCCGGCTCCGGACTTCGGTACGGAGGCCGGGCTGAGCCCGACCGTGAGTTTCTTCTGCGGCCAGGCCGCGCCGGAGTTCACGACGGCGGCCCGGACCCGGTCGCGGCTCTCGACCAGGGTCTTGTCGGGCAGCCCCACCAGAGTGAAGGCCGCGACCCCCGGTTCCAGGTCGGCCTGGACCTCCACCACCACACCGTCGACGCCCACCAGGGCCACCGAGCAGGCTCGCGCGAACCCCATCAGGCCACCCCCCTGACGTGTTCCACCACAGGCGCACCGCGCCGGGGCAGCAGGACTCCCACGAGGTCGATACGCACCCCGCCCGGCGGCGGTCCCCCGTGGTCGGCGAGCCAGCGCCCGGCGAGCCTCCGCAGCCGCGCGGCCTTGCCGGGCCGGACCGCGGCCATGGGGTGCTCGAAGTCCCCCTCCCGCCGGGTCTTCACCTCGCACACGACGAGGGCGTCCCCGTCCCGCGCGACGATGTCGATCTCCCCGCCACGGCACCGCCAGTTCCGCGCGATCACGGTCATCCCGGCCTCGGCCAGCCGCCTCGCCGCCAGTTCCTCGCCGTACCGCCCCAATGCCTGCTGTGCCACGCCCTTCGCGTTCATCCGGCACCACCTCCGGCACCGACAATCCCGCGTCCCCGCCGACCCTGTGGATCTTGGTGGACAGTCAGGGCGTTGTGGACAACCCCGTCACCCACACGAGGGACAGCCCCACCCCTGAGGCGTCCGCCGGGCTCAGCTGCCCGGCAGTTCGAGGTCGCTCTTGTTGAGCTCCTCGATGTTCACGTCCTTGAAGGTCAGCACCCGTACCTGCTTGACGAAGCGGGCCGGCCGGTACATGTCCCAGACCCAGGCGTCGGCCATCGAGACCTCGAAGAACACCTCTCCCTGGACCGAATGCACCTGCATCTCGTAGTCGTTGGTGAGGTAGAAACGACGTTCGGTCTCGATCACATACTTGAACAGCCCGACGACGTCGCGGTACTCCCGATAGAGCTTCAGCTCCATCTCGGTCTCGTACTTCTCGAGGTCCTCGGCACTCATGGCATGTTCCCCTTCAGCCGTGCGTCCCCCTATTGTGCGCCAGGCCCCCGTGCCCCTAAACGATTTCCGGGGCCAGGACCACCGGCACACCCGGAGGGCCGTCGTCGAGCAGCGTCCGCAGCAGCTCGGCGAGTCTGGTCGGGTACACCGTCTCATGGGCCGCGAGAAGTTCCTCGGAGGTCCACCACCTGGCCCCGGTGACGCTGCGCCGCTCCAGCTCCGTCAGCCCGCCCGTCGCGGTCGCGGTCTGTCCGGTCCGGGCGAGGAAGTACCACTCGTCCTGTTCCCAGCGCCGCCCGTCGAAGGGGAAGGAGCAGTACCGGTGCCACAGCACCGGCCCCAGCTCCACCTCCGTGATACCGGTCTCCTCGGCGAGCTCCCGCAGCGCGGCCTGCTCCCGGCTCTCGGCGCCCTCCAGGCCGCCGCCGGGGGTGAACCACCAGGTGTCGGCCGGGTCCTCGGGCTCGAAGCCGTGCAGCAGCAGAATCCGGTCCTCGGGATCCAGCAGGATCACCCGCGCCACCTTCCTCGGCCCCACACCGCCGGCCAGGTCACCGGACACCGGCCCGCCCGCGCCGCCGGCCCGGTCAGCTGACACCGGCCTGCTCCCGCCGCCGCCCGCGCCCCAGAACCCGTGCGAGCGGCCCGTATGCGGCCCCCAACACCACCAGGGCGGCCCCGGCCACGACCGCGGCCACCTGGAGCCGCAGCGGCCCGGGCCGGGAGATGCCGCCGGGGAAGGCGGCGTAGGTCTGCGGGCGCTTCACCGCGTGCATCGAGGGCCACGCCAGGGCGTCCACCCGGGCGCTGACGGCCGATCGAGCCACCGTCCCCTGCCCGGCCTCCTGAAGGTGCGCACGGGAGTCCAGCGAGGCCCCGCGCCGGTCACCCAGCAGGAAGAGATTGCCCTCGGGCACCGTCACCTCGAACGGGGTGTCGGAGGCCACCCCGAAGGACGACCCCGAAGTCCCCGACGGCCCAGCCCCGCCGTTCTTGGGGTGCTCGATGTACGGCTCGTCCAGCTCCTTGCCGTTCACGGTCAGCCGACCGCCCTGGCCGCAGCACTTCACGGTGTCGCCGCCGATGCCGACGACCCGCTTGACCATGGGCGAGTCACTCCACATGGAATCAGTAAAGATGACCACGTCCCCGCGGCGCACCTCACCACCGTCGATCCGCTCGGCCAGCACGCGGTCCCCGGGATTCACCGTCGGCATCATCGAGTCGGTCGGCACGGTGTACGGCTGGTACACGACCGCCCCCCAGACGAAGCCGCCCAGGAACAGCACAAAGCCGATGGCCACGGCCAGCCCGGACAGCACGCTGCCGAGCCCGCCGCGGCCATTCTTGCCACCACGTATGCCCTGTGTACCGCTTGCCTGCGTTCCGCCCATTTGCAGCGCCCCCACATTCGGAGATCGTCGACCTGGGCGGCACCCTACCCGGCGGTACGCCCCCGGGTCAGCCTCCGCCTGCGCCACAGTACGAGCGGCACCGCGCCGGTGAACCCCAGCGCGGCCGGTCCGAGCCCGACCGGGGCCAGCCCCGACGCCCCGAGACCCAGTGCGGCCGCGGCGGCCTGGGTGCCGATGCCCGGCTGGTCGAAGGTGTCGGGGATGGGGAGGGTCGCCCAGCGGGTGACCGGCCACGCGACCACGACGGCCCGCCCGACGACCTTGTCGACCGGAACGAAGCCCTGGGTGGAGTCCTGCATGTGGTAGCGGGAGTCCTGGGAGTTCTGCCGGTGGTCGCCCATCACCCAGATCTTGCCCTTGGGCACGGTGATCGGGCCGAACGGGGCGTCGTCGCACGGGGTGTTGCCGGGGAAGATGTACGGCTCGTCCAGCTCCTTGCCGTTGACGACGACCGGTCCCCCCTTCTTGCATTCCACCGTGTCCCCGCCGATGGCGATGGTCCGCTTGATCAGGTCCTTCTCGTCCGCGGACGGCATCAGGCCGATCTTGCTGAGGATCTGCTGCGCGAAATTCGGCTCCGGGGTGGGCTCCCCGGCCAGCCACTCCGCGGGGTCGTGGAAGACCACGACCTCACCGCGCTCGGGCTCCGAGCCGAACCACGGCGTCAGCTTGTCCACGAGCACCCGGTCACCGCGCTGCAGGGTGTTCTGCATCGAGTCGGACGGGATCGAGAACGCCTGCACCAGGAAGGTCTTGATCAGCAGGGCCAGCAGCAGGGCGATACCGACCAGGAGCGGGAGCTCCTTCCAGAACGAGCGGTGCGGGCGCGCCGCGGCGCCACCCTTCTCGGTCTCGGTCTCGCCCTCGACGGCATCGTCCGGCCGCTCCTCGCCCTCGTCGCGTCCGGATCGTGCGCCTACCGCCACATCCCCCACATCCACTCCTTCATTGGAATCGCCGCCCGCGCCGGATTCGGACACAGGTCCTCCCCTCCCTAACGAGCGGGAGTTCCCTAAGGCTCGGGAGACCCAGGACACACTATGCGAACGGTGCGCCCCGGCCGCGCCGCCCGGGCCCGCGCCGCCCGCGCCGCGCCTGATCGGGCACCATGCGGAACGTGGCGGGGGTGTCGAGCTTGCGCCAGTGACCGAACGGCCATGCGATCACCACGGCCTCCCCGACGACGCCGTGCTCGTCGATAGTGCCCTCGAAGGCCTCGTCGAGGTGGAAGCGGGAGTCGGCCGAATTCGCCCGGTGGTCGCCCATCACGAAGAGCCGCCCCGCGGGCACCGTCACCTCGAAGCGGATGTCCGAGGGGGAGTTGCCGGGGTTCACGTACGGCTCATCGAGCGGCGACCCGTTGACCGTGACCCTGCCTCTGCCGTCACAGCAGGCGACGGTGTCCCCGCCGACGCCGATGACCCGCTTGATCAGATCCTGCTCGTCGGCGGAGGGCAGCAGCCCGATGAACGTGAGGGCCTGCTTGATCTGCTTGACGCCGACCGGGTCCTGGGCGGGGCGGGCGGCCTCGCCCTTGAGCCAGCCGCCGGGGTCCTTGAACACGACGACGTCGCCCCGCTCGACCTCGGAGCCGAACCACGGAGTCAGCTTGTCGACCAGCACCCGGTCGCCGATCCGGATCGTCTGCTCCATCGAGCCGGACGGAATGAAGAAGGCCTGCACGAGGAAGGTCTTGAGGACCAGTGCTATGCACAGCGCCACCGCCACCAGCAGCGGGACCTCGCCCGCCCGGCGGGTGCGCCGGCGCCGCCGGACCCGGCGAGCCAGTCGGCGCCGCTCGGCCCGGCCGCCTTCCGCCACAGGGGGCTGGGGCTTGGAGCGGGGCCGAGGCTGCGGCTCGGGCTCCGGTTCGGGTTCCCGGCCGCCCCATCTCGGGCGGCCCCGGCTACCCATGCCCGCCGCCGACCGCCCCGGGCCCGGACCCCGGCGCCGTGCCCGTCGAACCCCAGCGCGAGACCGGCCAGCCGATCCAGTCGGCCCGCCCGATGACCTTGTCCACCGGCACCATCCCCCCGCCCGGCTCCCCCAGGTGGTCCCGGGAATCCCGGGACTGGGAACGATGATCGCCCATGACCCACAGGGTCCCAAGGGGTACGACGATGCGGAAGGGCACCTTCGAGGGCGAGTCACCGGGATACAGGTACGGCTCGTCGACCGCGACCCCGTTGACCTCGATCCGCCCGCCCGCGTCGCAGCACACCACGTCGTCGCCGCCCACGCCCACGACCCGCTTCACGAAGTCGGTGTCGGACGGCTCCGCGAGCCCGAGGGCCGAGGCCGCGCCGTGCAGGGCCTCGCCGACCGGATTGCCGTCGGCGCCTTCCCGTACGAAGGACCCGGTGCCGTCGAAGACCACCACGTCCCCGCGCTGCGGCTGATCGCCGAAACGGTACGCCAGCTTGTTCACCAGCACCCGGTCGCCGACCTCGAGCGTCGGCTCCATCGACCGGCTGGGGATCAGGAAGGGCTGCACCACGAAGTTGCTGAGCAGAAGCAGGAACACGGTGCAGAGCACGCCGAGGACTCCGGCCCGCCGCCACGTCAGCCCGGGCCACGCCGGAAACGCAAAACGCGGCCGCCCCTCCCCCTGTCCGGGAGAGGAGTGGCCGCGCTGTGTGAGCTCTGCTTCGGTGTCCATCGGGGGCGAGCCTATCCGGCCACCCCCGGGATCCGGAGAGGAGATCAGCGGTCGCGCTTCTCCTTGATCTTCGCGGCCTTGCCGCGGAGCTCACGGAGGAAGTACAGCTTGGCGCGACGCACGTCACCGCGGGTGACGAGCTCGATCTTCTCGAAGATCGGGGAGTGAACCGGGAAGGTACGCTCCACGCCGACGCTGAAGGAGACCTTGCGGACGGTGAAGGTCTCGGAGACGCCAGAGCCCTGGCGACGGATGACAACGCCCTTGAACTGCTGGATACGGGAGCGGTTGCCCTCGATCACGCGGACGTGGACGTTGACGGTGTCACCCGGGCGGAAGGCCGGGACGTCCGAGCGGAGCGCGGCGGCGTTGACGCCATCGAGCAGGTGAGACATGTTGTTCGTCTGCTTTCTTCGCACGACGCCACAGGCCGCCGGTGCGGATTTCCGTAGAGAATTCGGGAGCTGCGACACTCGGCGGACGACGATCCCCCTGTGGCAGGGGCGTACGCGAGCACACAGCAGCCGCCTATTCTTCCACGGCCTCCGGCCTACGCCAAAATCGGCCGTCGGCGGTGGGCCGCCAGCCCAGGATGTTCAAGATCTCCCGGTCCTTCTTGTCGAAGGCGGAAGCCTCGCAGCGCTCGATCAGGTCGGGGCGGTTCCGGGCGGTCCGGCGGAAGGCCTCGTCCCGGCGCCAGCGGGCGATCTTCCCGTGGTGGCCGCTGAGCAGCACCTCGGGGATGCCGCGGCCGCGCCACTCCGGGGGCTTGGTGTAGACGGGCCCCTCCAGCAGGTTCGCCATCTCGCCGGGCGCGAAGGAGTCGTCGCGGTGCGATTCGGCGTTGCCGAGGACACCGGGCAGCAGCCGGGCCACGGCCTCGGTGATGACCAGGACGGCCGCCTCGCCGCCCGCCAGGACGTAGTCGCCGATGGAGACCTCGTACACCGGCATCCGTGTCGCGTACTCGTCCATCACGCGGCGGTCGATGCCCTCGTAGCGGGCCGGGGTGAAGATCAGCCAGGGGCGCTCGGAGAGCTCGACGGCCAGTTCCTGGGTGAACGGCCGGCCGCTGGGGGTCGGGACGACCATGACCGGTCCGTGCGCACCCGCCTCGTAGCCGTCGGCCAGCGCGGCGTCCAGGGCCTCGCCCCACGGATCGGTCTTCATGACCATGCCGGGACCGCCGCCGTACGGGGTGTCGTCGACCGTGTTGTGCCGGTCGTACGTCCAGTCCCGCAGGTCGTGGACGTGTACGTCGAGCTGCCCGCGGGCCCGCGCCTTGCCGACGAGGGAGACGTTCAGCGGCTCCAGGTACTCAGGGAAGATCGTGACGACGTCCAGCCGCATCAGGCATCGCCCTCAGCGTCGGCGTCGCCCTCGGCATCGGCGTCGGCGTCGGCGTCGCCCTCGGCATCGCGGGTCGAGGCGATCTCGGCGCGGTCGTCGATCAGCCCCGGCGGCGGGGTGATGACACACCGCTGCTCCTGGAGGTCGATCTCGGCGACGATCTCCTCGACGAAGGGGATCATCACCTCGGTGCCGTCCGGCCGCTCGACGATGAAGAGGTCCTGGGAGGGCAGGTGGGAGATCTCGGTGATCCGGCCGACCTCGGTACCGTCCGCGAGGACCACGTCCAGGTCCATCAGCTGGTGGTCGTAGTACTCGTCGGGCTCCGCCGGCATTTCGGACGGGTCCACGTCGGCGATGAGCAGGATGTTGCGCAGCGCCTCGGCGCCCGTGCGGTCCTTGACGCCGGCGAAGCGGAGCAGCAGCCTTCCGCTGTGCACCCGGCCCGTCTCGATGGTCAGCGGACCCGCCGACGCCGGTTCGGTCTGGAGCACGGCACCGGGCCCGAGCCGCAGCTCCGGCTCGTCGGTCCGCACCTCGACGGTGACCTCACCCTTGATCCCGTGGGCGCGGCCGATCCGCGCGACTACCAGCTGCACTGTCTCTCTCCTGTTCAGACGACGACGGGCCGGGGCGGGCACGTATGCCCTCCCCGGCCCGTGCCGGTGATTCACTCTTGCAATGGACCCAGCCTCAGCGGACCTGGTCCACATCGACGAGGTCGACGCGGATCCCCCGGCCGCCGATGGCGCCCACGACGGTACGCAGAGCACGTGCGGTGCGGCCGTTGCGACCGATCACCTTGCCGAGGTCGTCGGGGTGAACCCGGACCTCGAGCACCTGCCCGCGGCGCAGGTTGCGCGAGGCGACCTGCACATCGTCGGGGTTGTCCACAATGCCCTTTACGAGGTGCTCAAGAGCCTCCTCGAGCATGATCAGGCCTCGGTCGACTCGGCGGCGGCCTCAGCCTCGTCCGCCTTCTTGTCGGCCTTCTTCGCCTTCTGCGTGATGGCCTCGCCCTTGCCCTCGCCGATGCCCTCGATGGCCTTGGCGAACTCGTCGAAGGAGCGACGCTTGCTCTCCTTCGTCTCCGGCTGCAGGAGCGGCGCGGGGGCGGGGAGACCCTTGTGGGCCTGCCAGTCACCGGTCAGCTTCAGGATGGCGAGCACAGCCTCGGTGGGCTGGGCGCCGACCGACAGCCAGTACTGCGCACGCTCGGCGTTGACCTCGATGCGCGACGGGTTGTACGTCGGGTGGTAGATACCGATCTCCTCGATCGCGCGACCATCCCGGCGGGTGCGGGCGTCGGCGACGACGATGCGGTAGTGCGGCTGGCGAATCTTGCCGAGGCGCTTGAGCTTGATCTTGACTGCCACTGGAGTGGTGTCTCCTGAACTTGACGTGGTTGGGCACATGAGATGCCACGTGGGGTTGCGGTACTCGGGTGCCCGATGGACGCGTCAGCCGGAGGAGAGAGGGGTCCTATGCGACTGTCGAGTACAGCTAGCCATTGTGCCACATGCCTGCGGCGCTTCCGCGCGGGGACCGGTGATCAGCCGCGCGGCCCTCAGGACGCGGCCGACAGGGTGGCCTCGGGGATCCGGAACGGCTTCATACAGCCGCCGCACACGATCGGCGCCTGGGCCAGTACGGAGGGGACCACCCGCACATTGCGCCCGCAGTCGCAGACCGCCTTGACGCGCACCCCTCCGCCGGAGGAGCCGTGCCGGGCGGCCGGACCGCGGAAGCTGCGCTTGGTGTCGGCGGCCGTGGCGACCGTGTGGGCCTTGAGGGCGCGCTGGAGCCGCTCCATGGTGGGTCGGTAGCGCTTCTTCGCCTCGGGATTGAGCGAGACCAGCGAGAAGCCGCTGCTGGGATGCGGCTCTTCGGAGTGGTCCAGCCCCATCTCCTCGGCGATCGCGAGGAATCTGCGGTTGTGGTAGCGGCCGGCACGCGAGGTGTCGCGGACTCCACGCGCGGCGGCGATGCCGTGGACTGCCTCGTGCAGCAGTCGCTCGAAGGAGAGCTCGGCGCCACAGGCGGACGACGACTCTCCGATCAGGGACTCGGGCGCGGCAAGGTCAGGCAGCTCGGGGTGGTACCGCTGAATATCGGCCCACGCCTGCGCCAGCTCTGCGGCGAGAACAGGTGGTGTCGTGCTCACGTCGTGACAACGAGCCGGGGTGCCCCGGTGTTCCGATTCCGGGCCATTCCAAATTTTTTGCACGTACCAGTCAGTTCAGTCTCATGTGTCCTGACGAGGACGGGTGCGCCGATCTCAGGATGAGTCGGTACGTAATGACGACCGCCAAAGGACCAGCCCCGGCGCGCGGCCGGGGGCCGCACGCCGGGGCGTGGAAGACAGCGGGTGCTGCTCCTGGAGCGGTCTGCTCCTGGAGCGGGTCCTGCTCCTAGATGATCAATTCCAAGGGGTCAGTGATCGTAGGCGGTGAGGGATCGTAGGACTTGCTGTCCGGTGGCGTCGTTGTGCCAGATCGCGGCGGTCAGCGCGAGTATGCGCTGG
>NZ_JAGGOY010000005.1:0-34097 GCF_018614095.1 Streptomyces sp. ISL-87
TGCCTGCAAGCATCACCCGAAGGCGACCTCACAGGTCTTTTTCAAAGGAACCTCATCCACCGAAGTGGACGGGGTATCAACTTCTGGCGTTGATTTTTGGCACGCTGTTGAGTTCTCAAGGAACGGACGCTTCCTTTGTACTCACCCTCGCGGGCTTTCCTCCGGGCTTTCGTTCTGTGTTCTTGCGTTTCCGACTCTATCAGACTCTTTCGGGCCTGACTCCCAGTCAGCGGGTTTTGCCTTCCGGGCTGTTGGGCCCTTCCGACGAGTGAGACAGTAGCGGATTCCCTGCCCCCGAACCTAATCGGCGACTGCGTCCTGGAACGCGGATTCCTCATTCGCAAATACGCATGAAAACAAGACGACACAGTGCGTCGTTCGTTCGAATGTGTGGTGCGGAATGGCTGTCCGGGGACCGACCGGGGTCGGCGCTCACTTCGGACAACTCGAAGAACCTTACGGACTACGCACACGTGTGTCAACCCTGGTGCAGGCGTCACCCGGAGGGCGCTGCTGGGGAGCTACCAGCACGTGGAGCTGACCCGGGATCTGGCGGTGCGGTTCAACCAGCGGTACGGGTAACGGGAGAGGGGCCCCGCTCGCGCGGGGCCCCGTACCTCAGCTGTTGCCGGAGGCGAGTTCGCGGCTGCGGTCGCGGGCGGCTTCGAGGGCGGCGATCAGGGCTGCCCGGACTCCGTGCTTCTCCAGCTCCACGATGGCGTTGATGGTCGTGCCCGCCGGAGAGGTGACGGCCTCGCGGAGTTTGACCGGGTGCTCGCCGCTGTCGCGGAGCATCACGGCGGCGCCGATGGCGGCCTGGACGATCAGGTCGTGGGCCTGGGCGCGGGGCAGGCCCAGGAGGATGCCCGCATCGGTCATGGCTTCGACGAGGAAGTAGAAGTAGGCCGGACCGGAGCCGGAGAGGGCGGTGGCGGCGTCCTGCTGGGACTCGGGGACACGCAGGGTCTTGCCGACGCCGCCGAAGATCTCCTCGGTGTGGAGGAGGTGCTCGGCGGTGGCGTGGCTGCCGGCCGAGATGACGGACATGGCCTCGTCGACGAGGGCGGGCGTGTTCGTCATGACGCGCACGACGGGGGTGCCGGGGGCGAGCCGCTCCTCGAAGAAGGAGGTGGGGATGCCGGCGGCGCCGCTGATGACCAGGCGGTCGGCGGGGACGTGCGGGGCGAGCTCGTCGAGCAGCTTGCCCATGTCCTGCGGCTTGACGGTGAGGATGAGGGTGTCCGCGCGCTTGGCGGCCTCGGCGTTGCTGACGGCCTCGACGCCGTAGCGGGTGTGCAGTTCCTCGGCGCGTTCGGGGCGGCGGGCGGTGACGAGGAGCTTCGCGGCGGGCCAGCCGCCGCGGATCATCCCGCTGAGCAGGGCCTCGCCGATCTTGCCGGTACCGAGGACGGCGACTGTCTGGGTCATGCCCTCATCTTCGCACTCGGGCGGGGAACGGCGAGGTGCTGTCCGTAGTGCGGTCAGGGGGTGCGGCAGTGCGGTCAGGGGGTGCGGCGGCGCAGGGTGGCCGCGCCGAGGGCGAGGACGAGCAGGGCGCAGGCGGCGACGACGACGGCGTCCCGGATGAAGTCGGCGGTCATGTCGGTGTGGGTGAGGACCTGGGTCATGCCGTCGACGGCGTAGGACATGGGCAGGACGTTGGAGAGGCCTTCGAGGACGGGCTGCATGGTGTTGCGTGCGGCGAAGAGTCCGCACAGCAGGAGCTGGGGGAAGATCACCGCCGGCATGAACTGGACGGCCTGGAACTCGGAGGCGGCGAAGGCGGAGACGAACAGGCCCAGTGCTGTACCGAGCAGCGCGTCGAGCAGGGCGACGAGCAGGAGCAGCCACGGGGAGCCGACGACGTCGAGGCCGAGGAGCCAGAGGGCGACGCCGGTGGCGAGCAGGGACTGGACGACCGCCATGGCGCCGAAGGCGAGGGCGTAGCCGGCGATGAGGTCGCCCTTGCCGAGCGGCATGGCGAGGAGTCGTTCGAGGGTGCCGGAGGTGCGCTCGCGCAGGGTCGCGATGGAGGTGATCAGGAACATCGTGATGAGGGGGAAGATGCCGAGGAGGCTGGCGCCGATGCTGTTGAAGGTCTGCGGGCTGCCGTCGAAGACGTAGCGCAGCAGGACCAGCATCAGTACGGGGACCAGCACCATCAGCGCGATGGAGCGCGGGTCGTGGCGGAGCTGGCGCAGGACGCGGGCCGCGGTGGCGGTGGTGCGGGCGGGGTTCATGAGGGTGTTCGGCGCGGTGCTCATCGGGTCTCCCGGGCGGCCTTGACGTTGGCTTCGTCGACGAGGCGGAGGAAGGCCTCCTCGACGGTGGCGGAGTCGGTGCGGGTGCGGAGGGCGTCGGGGGTGTCCTGGGCGAGGATGCGGCCGTCGCGCATGAGGAGCAGGTCGTGGCAGCGCTCGGCCTCGTCCATGACGTGCGAGGAGACGAGGAGGGTGGCGCCCCGGGTGGCGGCGAGCTCGTGGAAGAGGTTCCACAGGTCGCGGCGCAGGACGGGGTCGAGGCCGACGGTGGGTTCGTCGAGGACGAGGAGTTCGGGGGTGCCGAGGAGGGCGACGGCGAGGGAGACGCGGCTGCGCTGGCCGCCGGAGAGGTTTCCGGCGAGGACGGTGGTGTGGGTGGTGAGGTCGACGTCGGTGATGACGCGGGTCACGGCGTCGGCGCGGCGGTCGGCGGCGGCCCGGCCGGGGTCGAGGACGGCGGCGAAGTAGTCGAGGTTCTGCCGGACGGTGAGGTCGTCGTAGACGGAGGACGCCTGGGTGACGTAGCCGATGCGGGAGCGGAGCTCGGGGCGGCCGGCGGGGCGGCCGAGGACGTCGAGGGTGCCGGTGACGTGGGCCTGGGTGCCGACGATGGCGCGCATGAGGGTGGATTTTCCGCAGCCGGAGGGGCCGAGGAGGCCGGTGATACGGCCGCGGGGGACATCGAAGTCGATGGCGTCGAGGACGGTGCGGGGGTGGCGGCCGGTGCCGCGGCGGACGGTCAGGCCGCGGGCGTGCACGGCGGCCGGGACTCCCTGGGCGGCCTGGTTATTCATCATGCGATGAATAATGCTCCTGGCTGTGCCGGGGCGTCAACCGGCCGGGCGGGTGAGGGGTCGTTGGTGCTCGGGGCCGGTGGTTGGGGCCGGCCGTTGGGACTCGGGGCTACCTCTTGCGCTTGGGGCGGCGCGCGGCCGGGTTGCCTGTACGGGATCTGCGGCGGCGGGCGAATTCGGCCTTGGCGCGCTCGTACTCGGCGCGGCGCAGCTTCTCGCCGGGGGCTTCGGAGAAGCAGCGGAGGAAGTACGCGATGAGGGAGCCGATGAAACCGATCGCCTTAAGGCCCTTGAGGGCGGCCTCGTCGGAGGACGGGGCGGGGCGGCGGCTGAAGGACTCCCACGTCTTGGCGAAGGCGATGGAACTGGCGATCGCGAAGAGGACGACGACGGAGATGCTGAGGAACGAGCCGACGTTGCCGATCTCCAGGCCCTCGTAGGCGAGCCGGAGCAGCACGGCGGCGGCTACGGCGGTGACGAGGGAGCCGGCGGCGACGGCGGCGCGGCGCAGCGGGTAGCCCCCGTCGTGGTTCACCCAGGTGGTGCCGAAGAAGCGGATCGGCTCGGGCTGGGGCCCGGCGGGGGCCTCGGCCTGGCCTTGGGCCCGGGCGGCCGGCTCGGCCGGGGTCTGGTCTCGCTGGTCGTCGCTCACATCAGCGATTATCCCCCGCCGGGCCGGCCCGGTCCGGGTTGTCTCACCTGGCAGACCGGTGACGGTGACCGGTCAGATGGCGCAGCGGGTGGCGACGTAGCCGTCGACGCCCGTCTTCACGTACGAGTCGGCGACGAAGAGGCCGTTGCCGATGCAGTCCCAGATGTTCGACGTGCCGTACGGGCCGGTGATCCACTCGCCCGGCGTCTGGCAGTGAATGGTCACGCTCGCCCCGTAGGGCAGGACCTTTTCGATCGAGTAATTGGTTCCCGGGCCACTGCGGACATTCACCCGGTAGCCCGGAGCAACCGGATATGTCTGATACCCGGAACCCGATGTGACGGTCTCGACTTGGCTGGAATCGTTCTCAACAGACATGTGGAATCTCCCCCCGTGGGCGTTGCCCTGCGCAACTCGCGCAGGGTAGCAGGACCTTGGATATTCGCATGAGCCATCGACTAGGCTCCGGCGGGGGTGGTGAGCGGTGCATTCGCTGCGGGCGGATTACGTGGGATTTCCGGAATATGCCGGGCAGTACCGGCTCGAGTCCGTCCTTGGCTCCGGCGGGATGGGCGTCGTCCACCTGGCCACGTCCGGCTCGGGGCTGAAACTCGCCGTCAAGATCGTGCACCCCGAGCACGCGGTGGACCCTGAATTCCGGGCCCGGTTCCGGCAGGAGGTCGAGGCCGCCCGGCGGGTGAGCGGGGCGTTCACCGCGCCCGTGGTGGACGCGGATCCGGATGCCGAGCGGCCGTGGATGGCCACCCTGTTCATCGACTCCCCCACGCTCGCCGAGCGGGTACGGGAGAAGGTGCTGGACCCCCCGGAACTGACGCGGCTCGCCGCCGGGCTGGCGGAGGCCCTGCGGGACATCCACCGGGCGGGGGTCGTGCACCGGGATCTCAAGCCCAGCAATGTGCTGATGGCGCCGGACGGGGTGCGGGTCATCGACTTCGGGATCTCGCGGCCCGCCGACAGCGATCTGCGGACGGAGACGGGGAAGCTGATCGGGACTCCGCCGTACATGGCGCCCGAGCAGTTCCAGCGGCCTCGCGACGTGGGCACGGCCGCCGATGTGTTCGCCCTGGGTGCGGTGCTGGTGCACGCGGCGACCGGGCGGGGGCCGTTCGACTCCGACAGCCACTACCTGGTGGCGTATCAGGTGGTGCACAGCGAGCCCGATCTGACCGGGCTGCCGCCTCGGCTCGCACCCGTCGTCGCGCGCTGCTTGGCGAAGGACCCGGCGGAGCGGCCCACGGCCGACGCCCTGATCGCCGAGATGCGGGCGGTCGCGTATCCGACCGGCGAGGACACGCAGGCGTTCATCCCGCAGCCGCGGCGGCCGGTGGAGCCGGACGAGCCGGAAGAGGCCACGCACCGCCGGGAACGGATCACCGCCGAGCCGTCGCCCGGGCCGGCCGGGCCGGCCGGGCGCCGGACAACCAGGCGCAGGACCACCGGGCGCCAGCGCAAGGCGGCCGCGGCGGCGGGGCTCGGGCTGCTGCTCGCGGGCGGGGCGGCCGCCGGGTACCTGCGATTCGGGGCGGCCGCGGAGCCCTCGGGGCAGGTCGCCGCGGAGAAGACCGGGCAGCCGGCAGCGGGGGCGGCGCGCTTCGCGCCCTGGGCGGTGTCCCTGGGCAGCCGCGCATCGGCCTGCTCCTGGGAGTCGGCCCTGTACTGCTCGGGGCCCGGCCTGGCCGCCGCCCGGCTCGACCCCGAGAACGGCAGGGCGCTGTGGTCGGTGCGAGCGGAGCAAGGGGCGACGAACACCGCCGCTCCGCTCGTCAACGGCGGGCTCGTGCTCACGGTGCCGGCCGGCAGCGGACTGCTCCGGGCGCTGGATCCCGCGACGGGCGCGGAGCGCTGGAAGCGCAGCCTTCCGCAGGGCGCGAAGACCGTGCCCGCCGGTACCCGGGTCCTGATCACGAACGCGGACGGGAAGGCCACCGCGCTGGACGCGGCCACGGGGGCCGTGCAGTGGGCGAAGCAGATCGGCGGGGTGGGCTCCGCATGGGTCACGGGGGCGGTCACGGGAGCGGACCGCCCGGGCGGCTTCCTCTACGTCTGCAGCCCCTCGGCGGACGGAAGGTCGACGCAGGTCTCGGAGGTGGACCCGGCGAGCGGGGCGGTGCTTGCACAGGTCCGGGTGGCCGGACTGGTGGAGCCGGTCGGGATGTCGAACAGCGGGCTGTACCTCCTGGCAGTCGACGCGGGTCTGATGACCCACGCCGTCATACGCGTCGACTCGCAGTCGCACGCGGTGCGCTCGACCCGGCTGTCCACCCCGTTGCTGGAGGCGCAGGCGACCGTCGGCCCCGATGGGGTGGCGTATCTCTTCGGCACCTCGGGCGCACTCGTGGCAGTGGGCCGCGACCGGGAGGAATGGCGGCTGGAGACGGGCGTGACCACGGCCTCCCGTCCTGTGCTCGGCGACGGACGGGTGTACCTCACCGCCCTGGACGGGCGCCTGCTGGCGGTGGACGCCAAGTCCCGGCGGCTGGTGGGGCAGACGAAGCCCCGGATGGCCGCCGCCGGCGGGCAGACGTACGCCGCGACCCTGCCCGCCCCCGTCGTCGCCGAAGGCCGGGTTTACGCCACCGCGCCCGACGGGTCCGTGTTCGCCGTGGACGCCAAGAACCCCGCCGGGTGGTGAAATCCCCCGGCGGGGTTCGGCGTTGTGCCCGGGGTCAGCCCAGCCGGGAGACGTCGCGGACCGCGCCCTTGTCGGCGCTGGTGGCCATGGCCGCATAGGCGCGCAGGGCCGCGGAGACCTTGCGTTCGCGGTTCTTCGGGGCATAGACGCCGCCGAGGGCTTCGCGGCGGGCGGCCAGGGTCTCGTCGGAGACCAGGAGCTCGATCGAGCGGTTCGGGATGTCGATGCGGATGCGGTCGCCGTCCTCGACCAGGGCGATGGTGCCGCCCGAGGCGGCCTCCGGGGAGGCGTGGCCGATGGAGAGGCCCGATGTGCCGCCGGAGAAGCGGCCGTCGGTGACCAGGGCGCAGACCTTGCCGAGGCCGCGGCCCTTCAGGAACGACGTCGGGTAGAGCATCTCCTGCATGCCGGGGCCGCCGCGCGGGCCCTCGTAGCGGATGACGACGACGTCGCCCGCCTTGATCTCCTTACGGAGGATCTTGTCGACGGCCTCGTCCTGCGACTCGCAGACGACCGCCGGGCCCTCGAAGGTCCAGATCGACTCGTCGACGCCGGCCGTTTTGACCACGCAGCCGTCGGCCGCGATGTTCCCGCGCAGGACCGCCAGGCCGCCGTCCTTGGAGTACGCGTGCTGGACGGAGCGGATGCAGCCGCCCTCGGCGTCGAGGTCGAGGGTCTCCCAGCGCTCGGACTGGGAGAAGGCGGTGGCGGAGCGCTTGCAGCCGGGGGCCGCGTGCCACAGCTCCATCGCCTCGTCGGTCGCCGTGCCGGAGCGGGCGTCCCACTCGGCGAGCCAGTCCTCCAGGTTCTCCGAGTGGACCGTGGTGACGTCCTTGTTGAGGAGGCCGCCGCGGTGCAGTTCGCCGAGGATGGCGGGGATGCCGCCGGCGCGGTGGATGTCCTCCATGTAGTACGTGCCGCCGGGCGCCACGTTCGGGGCGACCTTGGCCAGGCACGGGACGCGGCGCGAGACCTCGTCGATGTCGGTGAGGTCGTAGTCCAGGCCGGCCTCCTGCGCGGCGGCGAGGAGGTGGAGGATCGTGTTCGTCGAGCCGCCCATGGCGATGTCGAGGGCCATGGCGTTCTCGAAGGCCTGGCGGGTGGCGATGGAGCGCGGGAGGACCGAGTGGTCGTCCTGCTCGTAGTGGCGCTTGGTGATCTCGACGATCGTGCGGCCGGCGTCCTCGTAAAGGGCGCGGCGGGCGGTGTGCGTCGCGAGGACGGAGCCGTTGCCGGGCAGGGCCAGGCCGATGGCCTCGGCGAGGCAGTTCATCGAGTTGGCGGTGAACATGCCGGAACAAGAGCCGCAGGTGGGACAGGCGTTCTCTTCGATGCGCAGGACGTCCGCGTCCGAGATGTTCTCGTTGGCGGCGTCGACCATGGCGTCGATCAGGTCGAGCTTGCGGACGGTGCCGTCGACGAGGGTGGCCTGGCCGGCCTCCATCGGGCCGCCGGAGACGAAGACGACCGGGATGTTGAGGCGCATGGCGGCCATCAGCATCCCGGGGGTGATCTTGTCGCAGTTGGAGATGCAGATCAGGGCGTCCGCGCAGTGGGCTTCGACCATGTACTCGACGCTGTCCGCGATGAGGTCGCGGGAGGGCAGGGAGTACAGCATGCCGGCGTGGCCCATGGCGATGCCGTCGTCGACCGCGATGGTGTTGAACTCGCGCGGGATGGCGCCGGCGGCGCGGATGGCGTCGGAGACGATCCGGCCGACGGGGGCCAGGTGGGTGTGGCCGGGGACGAACTCGGTGAACGAGTTGGCGACCGCGATGATCGGCTTGCCGATGTCCTCGCTCGCTACGCCCGAGGCGCGCATCAGCGCACGTGCGCCTGCCATGTTGCGGCCGTGGGTGACGGTGCGGGACCTCAGGTCGGGCATCGGGTTCACTCCCCATGAGTGCGGTGCGTACGGGCGGTTGCCGGACACGGCCGCGACGGTAGATATGACTCAGTTACGAGGCTACGCCTACCGCCTCGCGCGCGAACGGGGTGTCCGGATGGCGGGACGGGTGGCTCAAACCTCGGTCAGGTAGCGCTGGAGGGTTGGCGACACCAGGGCCACGATGGCCTCCGGGTCGGCGGATGCGAGGGGCTCGACCTGGACGACGTAGCGCAGGATCGCGATGCCGACCATGTGGGACGCGGCGAGCTCGGCGCGGAAGGTGGGGTCGGGGACGTTGAGGTCGGCCGCGACGCGTTCCAGGAGCCGGCGCAGGATGAGGCGGCGCAGCACCTTCGCGGCGGCCTCGTGGGTGAGGGCCGAGCGGATGACGGCGAGGAGGGGGGCGCGGGTGACCGGGTTCTCCCAGATGCCCAGGAAGTAGCGGGCCAGGCGTTCGCCGATGCCGTCGGGGCCCTCGCCGAGGATCTGCGGGAGGACGAGGGCGGGCTCCATGCTGAGCTCGATGGCGGCGGCGAAGAGGTCGTCCTTGCTGCCGAAGTAGTGGTGGACCAGGGCCGGGTCGACGCCGGCGGCCTTGGCGATGCCGCGTACGGAGGTCTTGTCGTAGCCGCGTGCGGCGAACTCGGAGCGGGCGGCGAGGCGGATGCGCTCCTGGGTGCCGGGGCCGTCGGCCGTCTCGTCGTGGCGGGGGCGGCCGGGGCCGCGGCGTCGCTTCGGCGGTTCGCCGGGGGCCGCGGTCATGGGCGGCGCGCCGGGGTGGTGGGTGCCGCGGTGGTGGGTGCCGCGGCGAGGTGGAGGCGGGTGAACGCCAGGGCCTCGGCGAGGTCGGCCTCGCGCTCCGCGGAGGACATCGCGCGGCGGGTGTTGACCTCGATGACGACGTGGCCGTCGAACGCGGAGGTGGCGAGACGTTCCAGCAGCTCGGCGCAGGGCTGGGTGCCGCGGCCGGGGACGAGGTGCTCGTCCTTGGCGGAGCCGTTGCCGTCGGCGAGGTGGACGTGCGCGAGGCGGTCGCCCATCCGGTCGACCATCGCGGTGGCGTCCGTGCGAGCGGTGGCGGTGTGGGAGAGGTCGACCGTGAAGTGGCGGTAGTCGTCCTTGGTCACGTCCCACTCGGGGGCGTACGCGAGCATCTCGCGGTCGCGGTAGCGCCAGGGGTACATGTTCTCGACGGCGAAACGGACGTCGGTCTCGTCGGCCATGCGCCAGATGCCGGTGACGAAGTCGCGGGAGTACGCGCGCTGCCAGCGGAAGGGGGGATGGACCACGACCGTGCTCGCGCCGAGCTTCTCGGCTGCCGCCTGGGCCCGCTGGAGTTTGGTCCAGGGGTCGGTGGACCAGACGCGCTGGGTGATGAGGAGGCAGGGGGCGTGGATGGCCAGGATGGGGACCTGGTGGTCGTCGGATAGGCGGCGCAGGGCGTCGATGTCCTGGCTGACCGGGTCCGTCCAGACCATGACCTCGACGCCGTCGTAGCCGAGGCGCGCGGCGATCTCGAAGGCGGTCGCCGTGGACTCGGGATAGACGGAGGCGGTGGAGAGGGCGACTTTTGCTCTCGCGGTCGGGGGTTGGGCCACGGGGACAGCGTACCGATGGCCCGGCCGGCCAGTACGGGGGTACGGGAGACCGCCCCGCACTCGCCGGGCTTCCGGCCGGGGAGGTCAGGTGGGCAGGTGGTCCAGGCGGCGGAGGATGACGCCTTCGCGGAGGGCCCAGGGGCAGATTTCGAGGTCGTCGACGCCGAAGAGGTCCATCGCGCCTTCCGCGACCAGGGCCCCCGCGAGGAGCTGCGCGGCGCGGCCCTCCGAGACGCCCGGGAGGGCAGAGCGCTCGGCCGTCGTCATCGCCGCCAGCCGTGGGACCCATTCCTCCAGGGACTTCCGGCTCAGGTCCCGCTGGACGTACAGGCCGTCCGCCGAGCGGGCCGCGCCGGCGATGCGGGCCAGCTGCTTGAAGGTCTTCGAGGTGGCCACCACGTGGTCCGGCGCGCCGAAGCGGCTGAATTCGCCCACCGTCCGGGCGATCGTCGCCCGCACGTGCCGCCGTAGGGCCTTGATGTCCGACGGGTCCGGCGGGTCCCCGGTGAGCCAGCCCGATGTCAGGCGGCCCGCGCCCAGCGGCAGGGAGGCGGCCGCGTCGGGCTCCTCGTCTATGCCGTACGCGATCTCCAGCGAGCCGCCGCCGATGTCGAGGACCAGCAGCTTGCCCGCGGACCAGCCGAACCAGCGGCGGGCGGCGAGGAAGGTGAGCCGCGCCTCGTCGTCGCCGCTGAGGATGGGGAGGTCGATACCGGTGTCCGCCTTCACCCGGGCCAGGACCTCGTCCGCGTTCGTGGCCTCGCGCACGGCACTGGTCGCGAAGGGGAGGACGTCCTCGCACCCCTTGTCCTCGGCGGCCTGCACCGCCCCCGCGATCACCGAGACGAGACGCTCGACGCCCTCCGGGCTGACCGCGCCGCGCTCGTCGAGCAGCTCCGCCAGCCGCAGTTCCACCTTGTGCGAGTGCGCGGGCAGCGGGCGCGCGCCGGGGTGCGCGTCCACCACCAGCAGATGGATCGTGTTCGAACCCACATCAAGGACACCGAGTCTCATGAGAGGAAACGCTACTGTGCGCCAGGAGTCCGAGTGGAGTAAGGGGCGCTTAGGCTTGGGTTTGTGCCAAATACGAAGAAGGCCAACAAGTCCCGGACGAAAAAGGCCAAGGCCCAGGCCGTGGTCGCCAGTGACGAGAAGGGGCTCGACTTTCCCCGTGCCTGGGTCGAGTTCCCCGATCCCGCCGACGACGAACAGATCTTCCGGTGCGACCTGACCTGGCTGACCTCCCGCTGGACCTGCATCTTCGGCAGCGGCTGCCAGGGCATCCAGGCCGGACGGGCCGATGACGGCTGCTGCACGCTCGGTGCGCACTTCTCCGACGAGGACGACGAGAAGCGCGTGGCCGGACACGTGGCGCGGCTGACGCCCGATCTGTGGCAGTTCCACGATGTCGGTACCGCGTCGGGCTGGGTGCAGAAGGACGACGACGGGGAGCGGCAGACCCGGCGCTGGGAAGGCTCCTGCATCTTCCAGAACCGGCCCGGTTTCGCGGGCGGCGCGGGGTGCTCGCTGCACATCCTGGCGCTGCGCGAGGGGCGCGAGCCCCTGGAGACCAAGCCGGACGTGTGCTGGCAGCTGCCGATCCGGCGGACCTACGACTGGATCGACCGGCCCGACGACACCCGCGTGCTCCAGGTCTCGATCGGCGAGTACGACCGCCGCGGCTGGGGTCCGGGCGGCCACGACCTGCACTGGTGGTGTACGTCTGCCACGTCCGCGCACGGCGCGGGTGAGCCGGTCTACGTGTCGTACCGCGCCGAGCTGACGGAGCTGATGGGCAAGGAGGCCTACGAGGAGCTCGTGCGGCTGTGCGAGGCGCGGCTGGCCTCGCTGCTGCCGATGGCTCCCCACCCCGCCGATCCGGTTTAGGAGCCGGAGGGGGTCGGAGTCGGGTCCGGGGTCGGGGAAACCGTTCCTTCTGACGCGGTCGGCGTCGGCGTGGGAGTGGGTGTCGGCGTCGGGGTGGGAGTCGGCGTCGCAGTGGCCGTCGGGGTCGGGGAGTGGGTCGGAGTCGGCGTCTCGGAGGCCGGCGCGGTCGGTGTGGTCGGTGTGGGAGTGGGCGCGGACGTCGGGGCCGGGCGGCCGCGGCCCCGGACGGAGACGACCGCGCCGCCGGGGTCGACCCCGACGTGGGCCGTCCAGGCGCCCGCGGGCTGGGCGTCGGCGTCCACGGTGATCCGTAGGTGGACCGATTCTCCCGGGGCCAGCGTGCCCACGGTCCGGCTCGCTCGCAGCCACGGGGCGTCCGACCAGAGCCGCCAGTCCACCGGGGCGCCGCCGGACGCGGTGAGGGTGAGCAGGGTGGTGGCGCGGTAGGAGGACGCGGCCACGGTGAGCCGGCCGGGGCCGCCCGGGCCGGAGTGGTCGGGGGTGGCCGGCGGGCCGGTGCTGATGACCTCCACGGAGACGTCGGGGGCGGCACTGTCTTCCGCGAAGCCCGTGGCGAAGCCGGGCCGGCCGGTGGTGTGGGCGGTGTTGCCGGCGTTCTCGTAGGCGGCCGCCGGCCGGCCGGCGGCGTGCGCCGGGATCTGGGACTCGCCGGCGGAGATACGAGTGGCGGCGTCGGTGCCCACGGGGTCGCCGGTGTCGGGGGCGCCGCGGTACGCCGCCCAGAGCGCCAGGACCGGAGCGGCGACGACGGTGGCGACCACGGTGGTGGTCACCGCCCGGGCCCGGAACCGGTCGCGGCGGGCCGCGCGGTCCTTGGGGTCCATCGGGAAGCCGGTGCGGTCGAAACGGGGGCCCGGTCCGCGCCCGCGGCCGCGCCCGGAGCGGAGCATCGCGGCGTGGACCGCGATCCGGGGGGCCGGTACCAGCGGGAGCGCGGCGGTGTTGATGCCGCCGGAACCCGGCCAGGGCGCGGCGGCCCCCACGCGTTCCGCGACACGGCGACACCGCGGGCAGTCGTCGACGTGCCGGACGAGTTCGCCGCGCAGGGTGGTGGAGAGCAGGACCAGGCCGTCGCCGCCGGCCGCGGTGAGCCGGGACACCGCCGGACAGCTGCCGGTCTCGACGACCGCGAGGGCGGCCCGGGTGCGCTCCACCTCGCAGGCGGCGCCGGACAGCAGCTCCCGGGCGGCGGTCGGGAGGGTGCCGAGGACGGAGGCGAGCTCGGGGACGCCGAGGCGGTGGCGGACGGCGAGTTCGAGGGCCTCGCGCTGCTCGGGCGTGGTCCCGGCGGCTTCCGGCCAGGCGAGGCGGGCCAGCTCGGTGCGCCGGTACGCCGACACGTCCAGCAGGTCCGGCGCGGGCCCGGACTTCGTGCGCTCCGGCGTACGCCGGGCGGAATGCGCCCCCAGTCGTTTGCGCCGCTGCTCGGCGAGCCGGCGCAGGCAGGCCCACCGGGCGAGGGCGTACAGCCAGGCCCGCCGCTCCCCCTCGTCGGGGCAGCGGCCGGGGTACCGCTCGGCCACGGCGAGGACATCGCCCAGCACGTCGGTGGCGGTGTCGTGGTCGCACAGGACCGACAGGCAGTACGTGAACAGGCCGTCCAGGTAGGGCTCGTGCCGGAATGGCGGCGGGGGCGGCTTGTGCTGCCCGGTGGACCTTTCGGTGGGCGTGCGCCCGTGCGCCCGGTGTGCGCCGGTGCGCGATGCGGGGTGTTCCTGGTCGCTGCTGCTCACCTGGGTGACCGTAGGCCGCACGCGGGTGACGGCCTGGAAGCCTTCAGCACATTTAGCCCTTACGGGTGAACAGATCGGGCCTGTGCTGACCGCCGCCCTGACGTTGCGGGGCCGCCAGGGGGAAAGGGGAGGGTCGGGCGGCTGTGGCCGCGCTGTCGGTGGGGGCCGATACCGTGGGGCGCATGGCTGCCCGTACATCTCGTTCATCCGCCAAGGACCGGCCGTCCTACCGCTGTACCGAGTGCGGGTACTCCACCGCCAAGTGGCTCGGGCGGTGCCCCGAGTGCCAGGCCTGGGGCACCGTCGAGGAGATCGGCGGCGCGCCCGCCGTACGGACCACCGCGGCCGGGCGGGTGTCGACGGCCGCGGTCCCGATCGCGCAGGTCGACGGACGGACGGCCACCGCGCGCAGCACCGGCGTGAGCGAGCTGGACCGTGTCCTCGGCGGTGGGCTCGTGCCCGGCGCCGTCGTGCTGCTCGCGGGCGAGCCGGGCGTCGGGAAGTCGACGCTGCTGCTGGACGTCGCGGCGAAGGCGGCCAGCGACGAGCACCGCACGCTGTACGTCACGGCCGAGGAGTCGGCGAGCCAGGTGCGGCTGCGGGCCGACCGGATCAACGCGCTGAGCGATCACCTGTACCTCGCCGCCGAGACCGATCTGTCGGCGGTGCTGGGGCACCTCGACGCCGTGAAGCCCTCGCTGCTGGTCCTGGACTCCGTACAGACGGTCGCCTCGCCCGAGATCGACGGCGCACCCGGCGGAATGGCCCAGGTGCGGGAGGTGGCCGGGGCGCTGATCCGGGCCTCCAAGGAGCGCGGGATGGCCACCCTGCTGGTCGGCCACGTCACCAAGGACGGGGCGATCGCCGGTCCCCGGCTGCTGGAGCACCTGGTGGATGTCGTCCTGAGCTTCGAGGGCGACCGGCACGCCCGCCTGCGCCTCGTGCGCGGCGTGAAGAACCGGTACGGCGCGACCGACGAGGTCGGCTGCTTCGAACTGCACGACGAGGGGATCACCGGGCTCGCCGACCCGAGCGGGCTGTTCCTGACCCGGCGCGCGGAGGCCGTCCCGGGGACCTGCCTGACCGTGACCCTGGAAGGGAAGCGTCCGCTGGTCGCGGAGGTGCAGGCGCTGACCGTGGACTCGCAGATCCCTTCGCCCCGGCGCACCACCTCGGGCCTGGAGACCTCCCGCGTCTCGATGATGCTGGCGGTGCTGGAGCAGCGCGGCCGGATCACCGCGCTGGGCAAGCGCGACATCTACAGCGCGACCGTGGGCGGCGTGAAGCTCACCGAGCCGGCCGCCGACCTGGCGATCGCGCTCGCGCTGGCGTCCGCCGCCAGTGACGTCCCGCTGCCGAAGAACCTGGTCGCGATCGGCGAGGTCGGCCTGGCCGGTGAGGTGCGGCGGGTGACCGGCGTACAGCGGCGGCTCGCGGAGGCGCACCGGCTGGGGTTCACGCACGCGCTGGTCCCGGTCGATCCGGGCAAGGTGCCGGCCGGGATGAAGGTGACCGAGGTCGCGGACGTGGGCGATGCGCTACGGGTTCTGCCGCGCGGGCGGTCGCGTACGCCGGCGCGGGAGCGGGGTGCGGGCGCGGCGGCGGGTGCGGGGGCAGGAGCCGGTGCGGGCGTCGGTGCGGGCGTCGAATAAGGGGGCGGAGTCGCTGGTCAGGGGGCCCGTACGGGGTCCCCTGGCGGGCCGGCTGGCCAAGCCACGGCGGGGCCGCAGCGCGCGCCGGTAGACTTTGGGCTGGTCCGCCCGGCCGTACGCACGTCCTCGTGCCCGCGGCGCTGGGCGGCGGAACCGCGACCGGAGGAGTGCAGTGGCAGCCAAGGACGGGGCAGCAGCATCCGGCAAGTCGGGCGCGAGCTCCAAGCAGGAGGCCATGATGCGCGCCTCGCTGAGCGCGGTCGCACCGGGTCAGCCCCTGCGTGACGGTCTGGAGCGGATCGTTCGAGGCAACACCGGCGGCCTGATCGTCCTCGGGATGGACAAGAGCGTCGAGTCGATGTGCACGGGCGGCTTCGTCCTGGACGTGGAGTTCACCGCGACCCGGCTACGCGAGCTGTGCAAGCTCGACGGCGCACTCATCCTCGACAAGGACATCACCAAGATCCTGCGGGCCGGTGTGCAGCTGGTGCCGGACGCGTCGATCCCGACGGAGGAGACGGGCACCCGGCACCGGACCGCGGACCGTGTCTCGAAGCAGTGCGGGTTCCCCGTGGTGTCGGTGTCGCAGTCGATGCGGCTGATCGCGCTGTACGTGGACGGCGAGCGGCGGGTCCTGGAGGAGTCCGGGGCGATCCTGTCGCGGGCCAACCAGGCGCTGGCGACGCTGGAGCGGTACAAGCTGCGGCTGGACGAGGTCGCCGGGACGCTGTCCGCGCTGGAGATCGAGGACCTGGTCACCGTGCGCGATGTGACGGCGGTCGCGCAGCGGCTGGAAATGGTCCGCCGGATCGCGACCGAGATCGCGGAGTACGTGGTCGAGCTGGGTACGGACGGGCGGCTGCTGTCGCTTCAGCTGGACGAGCTGACGGTCGGGATCGAGCAGGAGCGGGAGCTGGTGATCCGGGACTACGTTCCGGAGCCTACGGCGAAGCGTTCCCGCACGGTGGACGAGGCGCTGCCGGCGCTGGACGCGCTGACGCATCCGGAGCTGCTGGAACTGGCCATCGTGGCGAAGGCGCTGGGGTACACGGGCTCGCCGGAGACGCTGGACTCGGCGGTGTCCCCGCGGGGCTACCGGCTGCTGGCGAAGGTTCCCCGGCTGCCGGGGGCCATCATCGAGCGGCTCGTGGAGCACTTCGGGGGCCTGCAGAAGCTGCTGGCAGCGAGTGTGGACGATCTGCAGGCGGTGGAGGGCGTCGGCGAGGCCCGGGCGCGGAGCGTGCGCGAGGGGCTGTCGCGGTTGGCGGAGTCGTCGATCCTGGAGCGGTACGTCTAGCCGACGGTCTGGCCGGTTCCGCTGCCGCTGCCGGGACTGGGTTTCGGCCTGACGCGCCGGTTCCGCTGCCGCTGCCGGGACTGGGCTTCGGCCTGACGCGCCGCTGCTGGTTGCCGCTGCGCGGGGTCGTCCCCTACCCGCCCTTCCACCGTTCCCCGGGCGCCGCCCGGACCCGCGCCTCAAACGCCGGCGAGGCTGAAAGCCCCTGGGGCTCCGCCCCAGACCCCGCGCCTCAAACGCCGGCGAGGCTGGGTGGTGCCGCTTCGCCGGCGAGGCTGGGTGGTGCCGCTTCGCCGGCGAGGCTGGGTGGTGCCGTTGCGTCGGCGAGGCTGGGTTAGTCCTGCTTCAGGACGAACGAGGTTCGGGCGACCGGCATGCCCGGGGACTTGGCCTCGACCACGTAGGTGTCCGGAGCCGCGACTCCCGCCGGAGGCGACTGGCACTGGTCGGGGGCGCTCGGCTTGCGGTCCCACTCCAGGGTCTGCTTCGTCTCGCTCTTCGCCGCCACGCGGAAGAAGACGTTCGCCGCGCCCGTCGGGCAGTCCGCCGAGGACCACACCGCCTTGCTGGTCGTCGCCTGAAGGATCGTCACGACCGCCTGCTTCGGGCCGAGGCCGACCTTGCACGTCGTACCGGACTCATTGCGGGCGACCAGTTCGAGGCGCGGCTTCTCGTTCGCCTCGTACTCGTTCTTCGCGCTCTTGACCTCCCACTGCAGCGCGCTCGGGGCGCACGTGGGGAGGGGGGAGTCCGCCGGGACCTGGGGGGCCGGGCCGCCGGAGCCGCCGGAGCCGTCGGAGCCGCCGGTGCCGCCGCTCCCGGAGTCCGAGCCGGAGCCGGAGCCTGAATCTGAACCGGAACCGGAACCGGAACCGGATTCGTCGGCGGAAGCGGAACCGCCGCCCGGTTCGCCGTTCTTGCCCGCGCCCGACTCCCCGCGGCCGCCCGGGGCCTGACTGATCGCCGGCCCCGACCCGGACGGACCCGGGGTGATGGACGTGACGGGATCGGGCCCGCGCTCGCCCTTGCCGTTCGTACTCGTCTTCGCCCCACCGGAACTGACGGTCCATACGGCGAGGAGCGCGAGGAGCGCGACAACGGACGCCAGCACGACCCTCCGTCGCCAGTAGATGGAGGAGGGGAGCGGCCCGACCGGATTGCGCAGAGATCCCACGGACGGAACTTTACGAGAGTTCCCGCCCTGATCCGTGCCCCCCATGCCGCGCACCTTGCTTGTTTTGCCGATGATCATCCTGCGGGAGGACACCCGTACGCGGCGGCCATTCCGCTTTAAGTACTGTCGGTGACCATGGACAGCTCCGGTCTCTATCGAGACATCACCGATTTCGCCCACCGCACACCCACATGGGTGCAATCGGCCTTCGAGGAATGGACGGAGTACGGGCTGCTGCTCTTCGGTCTGCTGTTCATAGCCGTGTGGTGGCGTTCGCGCACCACGCAGAGCCCTCGCGCGGTGGCGCTCGCCGTTCTCGCGCCGCTGGCCACGGCCGTGGCGTACGTCGCCTCGGAGGTCGCGAAGTCCACCGTGGACGAGGAGCGCCCCTGCCGGGCCGTGGCGGGCGCGGCGGCCTCACTGGTGCCGTGTCCCCCGGTCGGTGACTGGTCCTTCCCCAGTAATCACGCGGCCATCGCCGGCGCCGCCGCCGTCGCGCTGGCCCTGGCCGTACGGCGGCTCGCGCTGCTGACCGTGCCGCTCGCGCTGTTGATGGCCTTCTCCCGGGTCTTCGTCGGGGTGCATTACCCGCACGACGTGGCGACGGGCCTGTTGCTGGGCGGGGCGCTGGCCGCCCTCGTGATGGTCGTGCTCACCGGTCCGATTAGTACGATCACAGCCGCCATGCGGGCGAGCGGGAGCCGCGGCGCCGTCTGGTTCACCGGTCCGGGCTCCGCGAGCTGACCCCGAAACATGCCAGGATGCCGTCTGCCATGACTGCATCATCCGTATCCCCCTCGCCATCGCCCGCCTCCCCCGCTTCCCCCGTTGACGGGGCGGACCACGCGCTGCACTCCCCCGTCATCGCGTGGTTCGACGAACACGCCCGCGACCTGCCCTGGCGCCGCCCCGACGCCGGCCCCTGGGGGGTCATGGTCAGCGAGTTCATGCTCCAGCAGACCCCGGTCAACCGGGTCCTGCCGGTGTACGAGCAGTGGCTCGCCCGGTGGCCCCGGCCCGCCGACCTGGCCGCCGACGCCCCCGGCGAGGCCGTCCGGGCCTGGGGGCGGCTCGGCTACCCCCGCCGGGCACTGCGCCTGCACGGCGCGGCCGTCGCCATAACGGAACGGCACGGGGGCGACGTACCGCGGGAGCACGCACAGCTGCTGGCGCTGCCCGGCATCGGCGAGTACACCGCGGCGGCCGTGGCCTCCTTCGCCTACGGGCAGCGGCACGCGGTGCTCGACACCAACGTCCGCCGGGTCTTCGCGCGCACCGCCACCGGGGTCGAGTACCCGCCGAACGCCACCACCGCGGCCGAGCGGCGCCTGGCCCGGGCCCTGCTGCCCGAGGACGAGAACACCGCGGCCCGCTGGGCGGCGGCCTCCATGGAGCTCGGCGCCCTGGTGTGCACGGCCAAGAGCCCCGACTGCGCCCGCTGCCCGGTGGCCGGGCTGTGCGCGTGGCGGCTGGCCGGGAAGCCGGCGCACGACGGGCCGCCGCGGCGCGGGCAGACGTACGCCGGGACCGACCGGCAGGTGCGGGGCAGACTCCTCGCGGTGCTCCGGGAGGCGGTCGGGCCGGTTCCGCAGTCGGTGCTCGACACGGTCTGGGACGAGCCGGTGCAGCGGGCCCGGGCACTGGACGGGCTGGTCTCCGACGGGCTGGTGGAGCCGCTCGCGCAGGGGATGTACCGCCTTCCCCAAAGCTGATCCGCCGCGGATCGATTGCGGACTCAACCATTCCGTTTGTGAGGGTGAAACCCCAGCTCACGGCTCCGTTACACAACCTATGGGTGTCCGTGCGTCCGCCGAAGGCTGGCCCGCACAGCTCCGTGACAACGCCTCCGTACCTTCGAATCCGTAAGACAGCGGATGAGCGGTTGGACGGAACGGAGGCGGTCTGAGATGGCGCACGGCGAGGTACTCGAGTTCGAGGACTACGTACGCACTCGGCAGGACGCGCTGCTGCGCAGTGCTCGGCGCCTCGTCCCGGACCCGACCGACGCGCAGGACCTCCTGCAGACCGCCCTCGTCCGCACCTACGGCCGCTGGGACGGCATCGCCGACAAGTCCCTGGCCGACGCCTACCTGCGCCGGGTCATGATCAACACCCGCACCGAGTGGTGGCGCGCCCGCAAGCTCGAAGAGGTCCCGACCGAGCAGCTCCCGGACGCCTCCGTCGAGGACGGCTCCGACCAGCGCGCCGACCGCGCGCTGCTCATGGACATCCTCAAGGTGCTCGCGCCCAAGCAGCGCAGCGTGGTGGTGCTGCGACACTGGGAGCAGATGAGCACCGAGGAGACGGCCGCGGCGCTCGGCATGTCGGCGGGAACCGTGAAGAGCACTCTGCACCGCGCACTGGCCCGGCTCCGGCAGGAGCTGGAGAGCCGGGACCTGGACATGCGTGCGCTGGAACGCGGTGACCACACCATCCGTTACGAGGGGCGGGAGCGGTGCGCGGCCTGACTGGCCATCTGAACGGCAGAAGTTCGGTGGTGCTGATGTCGACGGGGACGGTCGTCCTCGTCGGCACTGTGCTGTTCGCGGCCGGCTGCTCCTCCGGAGGCACCGGACTGCGCGACGGCGGGCCCGCCCGCACCGAGTCCGTGGCCAAGACCGGCCCGCCCGCCGCCGAGCCCCACGCGTCACCCGGCGCCGGCAGTTCCTCCGCCGCCGCTTCGGGCCCGCCGATCCGGAAGGTCGACCCGATCGCGCTGCTGAAGGCGGACCCCAAGGTCAGCGCCGAGATCAAGCGGGACCTCAAGCCCTGCTCGGGCAAGGAGTACCCGGTCGACGTCAGCTACGGGAAGGTCACCGGCGGCGCTGTCGTCGACATCGTGGTCAACGTGCTGTCGTGCGCCGACGCGCTGGGGCGGGGCTCGTACGTGTACCGGGCGCTCGGCGGCAAGTACGAGAATGTGTTCTCGGACGAGCAGCCGCCCGTCTACGCGGAGATCGACCGGGGCGATCTGGTGCTCACCAAGCCGGTCTACGCGAAGAGCGACGCGCCGTCGTACCCGTCCGGCGAAGACGTCATCAGGTATCGCTGGGTCGGGGAGAAGTTCACCGAGCAGGACCGCGTGTACACCGAGTACAGCAATGTCGTCGACGGGGGCCAGCCCGCGCCGGCCGTCACGCCGAAGAGCTGACCCGGAACGGCGCACGGCCGACGCACGACGTACGCATGACCTACGCATGACCTACGCATCACCGATGCACGACCGACGCACGACCCACCGCAGAACCGCCGTACAGAAGAACCGAAGCGAGGCTGGGCATGGCCGAGACCCATGTGCTGTTTGTGGAAGACGACGACGTCATCCGCGAGGCCACGACCCTGGCGCTGGAGCGCGACGGGTTCGTGGTCACCGCCATGCCCGACGGACTGTCCGGCCTGGAGTCCTTCCGGGCCGACCGGCCCGACATCGCACTGCTCGACGTGATGGTCCCCGGCATGGACGGCGTCAGCCTGTGCCGCCGGATCCGCGACGAGTCCACCGTCCCGGTGATCATGCTGTCGGCGCGCGCCGACTCCATCGACGTGGTGCTCGGCCTTGAGGCCGGCGCCGACGACTACGTCACCAAACCCTTCGACGGCTCGGTGCTCGTCGCCCGGATCCGCGCCGTGCTGCGCCGCTTCGGGCACGCGGGCGGCCCCAACGGCGGCTCGCCGGCCGACGAGGACGGGCCCGGCGCGCGCGGGGTGCTGAGCTTCGGCGACCTGGAGGTCGACACCGAGGGCATGGAGGTGCTGAAGTCGGGCGCCCCGGTCGCGCTGACGCCCACCGAGATGCGGCTGCTGCTGGAGTTCTCCTCCGCGCCCGGCACCGTCCTGTCGCGCGACCGCCTGCTGGAGCGGGTCTGGGACTACGACTGGGGCGGCGACACCCGCGTCGTGGACGTCCACGTCCAGCGGCTGCGCACCAAGATCGGGCAGGACCGGATCGAAACGGTCCGGGGCTTCGGATACAAGCTCAAACCATGAGGAGCTTCACCCTCCGCACCGGGATCCGCTGGAAGATCACGCTCGCCGTCGCCGCCGTGGGCGCACTCATCGCGGTCGCGCTGAGCCTGGTGGTGCACAGCGCTGCCCGGGTGTCGATGCTGGAGAGCGCGCGCGACTCGCAACTGGACAACGTGCAGTTCCTGTCCCGCTACGCCGAGGCCGGGCGCAAGCTGCCCATGAACGTCAAGGTCAACGACCCCGACGTGCCCACCGAGCTGTGGCGGAAGGCGCAGTCCGGGCGGCGCGGGACCTACGTCCAGGAGAACCCGAAGGGGCTGCCCGAGGTGTGGGCCGCCGTTCCCGTCGGCAACGGCCAGGTGGTGTCACTGCACTCGCAGTTCAGGGAGAACGCGAAGGTGATGCGCGACCTGGACCGGGCCCTGGTGATCGGCTCGCTGACCGTGGTGATCGGCGGGGCGGCGCTCGGCGTGCTCATCGGCGGGCAGATCTCGCGCCGGCTGCGCAAGGCGGCGGCCGCCGCGCAGCGGGTGGCGCACGGGGATCCCGACGTACGGGTGCGGGACGCGGTGGGCGGTGTCGTACGGGACGAGACGGACGACCTGGCGCGGGCGGTGGACGCCATGGCCGACGCGCTCCAGCGGCGGCTGGAGGCCGAGCGGCGGGTGACCGCGGACATCGCGCACGAGCTGCGTACCCCCGTGACGGGCCTGCTGACAGCGGCGGAACTACTGCCTCCGGGGCGGCCGACCGAGCTGGTGCGGGACCGGGCGCAGGCGATGCGGGCGCTGGTCGAGGACGTGCTGGAGGTGGCCCGGCTCGACAGCGCTTCGGAGCGGGCCGAGCTCCAGGACGTGGCGCTGGGCGAGTTCGTGAGCCGTCGGGTGACCTCCCTGATGCCGGAGGCGTCGGTACGGGTCGTCGCGGACGAGATCGTCAGCACCGACCCGCGACGGCTGGAGCGGATCCTGGGGAACCTGCTGGCCAATGCCGCGCGGTACGGGCAGGCGCCGGTCCAGGTCGACGTGGAGGGCCGGGTCGTACGCGTCCGGGACCACGGGCCGGGCTTCCCGGAGGCGCTGCTGCGCGAGGGGCCGAGCCGGTTCCGGACCGGGTCGACGGACCGCGCGGGCGTGGGGCACGGGCTGGGCCTGACCATCGCGGAGGGGCAGGCGCGGGTGCTGGGCGCCCGGCTGACGTTCCGCAATGTGGCGGGGCCGGGCGGCGCGGTGGGGGAGGGCGCGGCGGCGGGGGCGGTGGCGGTGCTCTGGCTGCCGGAACACGCTCCGACGGCGACGGGGAGCTTCCCGGTCATCACGCTGCCGGGGTGAACCGGCGGCGGGCCGGCCGCCCGGCGGAGTAGCCGGATCGGGACCTGGTGGTTCGCACGGGCATCCGGTGACTTAGCATCCCTGGCATGTCCGACGGCACAAGTCCCCCGAGTAACCCGCAGCCCGAGCAGCCCGCCCCCGGGAGCGGCGGCTACGGCTTCCCGGCAGACCCGCGCGTGGGCGGCAGCTACGGCTACCCGCAGCCGGGCCGGCCGAACCCGTACCAGCAGGACCCGGCGACCCCGGGCCCGCAGGACGCGGGCCGGCCCGGGACGCCGGGGGCGCCGACGCCTCCCGGCCAGCCGGGAACACCGGGCCAGCCGCACGCGTACCCGCAGGACGCGGGGGCCCCGGGGCAGCCTCAGGGATACCCGCAGGACGCGGGAGGCCCGGGCCAGCCTCAGGGATACCCGCAGGACGCGGGAGGCCCGGGGCAGCCTTACGGGTACCCGCAGGAGCCGGGCCAGCCCGGAATGCCGGGGGCGCCGGGACAGCCGCACGCGTACCCCCAGGACTCCGGCCAGCCCGGGATGCCGGGACAGCCCGGAATGCCCGGGGCGGAGTGGCCCCCGGCGTACTCCGACCAGCCGCCCCACCCGGATCAGCAGATGTTCCCCCTCTCCCCCCAGCCCGACTGGGAGGCGATGGCGGACCGCTCGGCGGCCGAGCGGCGCAAGAAGCGGCTGTGGATGCTGGGCGGCGGGGTGACCGTACTGGCACTGCTGGCGGGCGGCGGAACGTTCTTCTTCCTGAACCGCGGCGACGACGGAAAGCAGAACGAGGCGGACGACAAGCCCGCCGCCTCCGCTTCGCCCAGCCCCGGCACCGGCACCGGCAGCCCGTCCAAGCCGCCGGTGGACAAGACGCCCACGGTCGAGGGCGACAAGACCATGCTCCGCGACCGGACCGACAAGACCGGCGTCAACATCAAGATGTCGTCCGACGCCTCCGTCGCCCCGGTGGCGGGCAAGCGCTACGAGCTCCGCCTCAAGGGCACCGCGAACTCCTACGCCCAGGCGACCGCGCCGGCCGTGGACGTGTCCAAGAGCTTCACCGTGTCGGCCCGCGTCTACAACACCGGTACCAAGGGCCCGCGGATGGCCGTCAGCCAGGGCGACGGCAGCTCGTTCTCGTTCGAGCTGGGCCTGGACGACGTGAACGGCAAGCAGGCCTGGGTGTTCCGCGTACAGACGGGCGACAAGGGCGCCGCCTCGACCACGAAGACCGTCGCCGCCGAGGGCGTCAAGACGCTGCGCGACTCGACGACCCTCACGGGGTCCTACGACGCCGAGAAGAAGACGATCACCCTCTACGTACAGGGGAAGAAGGCCGGCGAGACCGAGGTCTCCGGCATCTGGGCGGCCCCCGGCCCGCTCCAGCTGGGCCGGGCCCGCCACGAGGGCAAGTGGACCGGCGCCTGGCGTGGGTCCCTGAACAACGTCCGGACCTACGGGGCGGCCTTCACGCCGGAGCTTGCCGCCGCTCAGGCGAAGGGCAAGTCCGACGCGTCGATGAAGGCGACGCACTCCTGGGTGATCATCTGACCGGCCAGGGCCGCACCGGCCCTCAGAGGGGCCTTAGACGGTGACGCCGGCGCTGCGCAGGAACGCCACCGGGTTGACGGCCGAGCCGTAGTTCGGGGTGGTCCGGATCTCGAAGTGGAGGTGCGGACCGCTGGAGTTGCCGGTGTTGCCGGACAGGGCGATCAGCTGGTTCTTCGCGACCTTCTGGCCGATGGCGACCTTGATCTGCGAGAGGTGCGCGTACTGGGAGTACGTGTTGTTCGCGTGCTTGATCACGATGGCGTTGCCGTACGCCGGGCCGTCACCGCCGCCGTTGGGGCCGGCCTTGACGACCACACCGGCGCTCGCGGCGTGGACCGCGGTGCCGACCGGGACGGCGAAGTCCTGGCCGGAGTGCTTGTGGGACCACATGGTGCCACCCTTGCCGAAGGTGGCGGAGAGCGTGTACTGGGTGACCGGCTTGGCCCACAGCACGGCCTTCCCGGCGGCGGCCTTGGCGTCGGCCTGAGCGGCCTTGGCGGCCTGAGCGGCCTTGGCGGCCTGGGCGGCCTGAGCGGCGGCCTGAGCCGCGACCAGGTCGGCGGTGCCGGTGAGCGCGGTCGGGGTCTCGGCGGCGAAGGCGGCGGTCGTGCCGGCCCCGAGTGCCAGCACCGCACCGAGACCGGTGGCGACGAGGGCGATACGGGTACGACGGGTGCTGACGCGCTTCGCGGACATGCGGAGACCTCCGGGGCCGGGGACAAGGACGGTGCGGGCAATAAGCGACCCGGCACGCCGAATGCGAGTGCCGGGCTTGCCCAACCTTGGTAACCCGTGTCCCCGGACTTCCCCAAACCTCCCTTTTACTACCCGGTCTCGTAGAAGCGGCAAAAGTGACGCACACGATTGACCCGCCCCCAACTGCGGTGATGGCGGGTCAAAGCGGACACATGGATCTACGAAAGGTTCTAGTAGGTCCAATTTGTCCTGTGCGGCTTGTCACCGATGCGGGACCTTCACCGACCCCTTGGGGACCAAAGCCCTGCAACCCCGCGTGCCCAGAACTACGCTCCCGAATCATGGACGCATCGGTGGCGGGGATCCGGCTGGCTTCGGGGGTTCTGACCCCCCTGATCAAGAAACTCCTCCGGGGAGAGGGCGCGGGCGCGGGCCTGGTGGACCACCCGGTGCGCATCAGCTCCTACGTCTCCCTGCGCGAGAAACGCGTCCTGGACGGCCCGGACCTGCGCAAACTCGCCGACCGCCTGGTCGAGGAGGCGTTACGGGCCCCGGCGAGCGCCCACTCCCGCCGGGCGAGGAGGCGGGCGTGGCGGCCGCCCTGGCCGCCACCCTGCACGCCCTGGGGGACGTGACCCTGACCGACCTGGAGGCCGTCCGGCTGGGTCCGGAGGCCTTCGCCCGGCAGCTCCGCGCGGCAGCGCCGTACCTGGGCCTGGGCCAGGACGCGGAGCTCTTCTACGGCGGCCTGCTGGAGCTGACCTGCCTGCACATGCTGAACTTCTTCACGCAGCGCTCCACCTTCATCCCGGCGACCCTGGTCGAGCAGTCCCGACTGCACGCCGAGACGATCGCCAAGATCGACGCACTGCTGACCCGGATCCCCCGCCAGGACGGCCGGGACGCCGCCTTCGAGCGGACCTACCTGGACTACATCGCCCAGCGACACAGCACCCTGACCATCTTCGGCCTGGACCTGGCCCCGGGCTCGGCGCGGTGGCCGCTGGACGTGGCGTACATCAGCCTGGAGGCGGCGTCCCTCCGGCACGGCTTCACGGCCGGCCCGGCCGACGAGGTGCTCACCCGCAACGAGCGGGCCCTGCTGCGCGGCGAGGCGGGATCCGGGAAGACCACGCTGATCCAATGGCTCGCCGTCTCGGCCGCCCGCGGCGAACAGGGCGGCCGCATCCCCTACGTCCTCCCCCTGCGCACCCTCACCCGCCACGGGGAGCGGCTGCCCGCACCCCGGGACTTCCTCGCGGCCGTGGGCTCCCCGCTGGCCGGGGAGCAGCCCGAGGGCTGGGAGGGGCGGGTCCTGCGCGAGGGGCGCGCGCTGATGCTCGTGGACGGCCTCGACGAGATCCCCAAGGCAGAACGGTCCCTGGCCCGTGCCTGGCTCACCGATCTGCTCGCCGCCTACCCGGGCAACCGCTGGCTGGTGACCTCCCGGCCCTCGGCCGTGCGGCAGAACTGGCTCACCGGCGAGGACTTCGAGGAGCTGACGCTCTCCCCCATGAACCGGGCCGAGGTCGCCGGGTTCATCGAGCGCTGGCACGCGGCCGCCGGAGGGGACGACGGGGCCCGGGACGAGCTGCTGGCATCTGTGCGTACCAAGCCGGACCTGGGGCGGCTGGCGACGAACCCGCTGCTGTGCGGGATGATCTGCGCCCTGCACCGGGAGCGGCGGGGCTTCCTGCCGTCCGGCCGGAAGGAGCTGTACACGGCGGCGCTGTCGATGCTCCTGTACCGCCGCGACAAGGAGCGGGACATGCGCCTGCCGGAGCTCGCCGAGGAGCCACAGCTCCAACTGCTCCAGCGGCTCGCGTACTGGCTGATCCGCAACGCCCGCACCGAGCTGGAGCAGGCGCAGGCCGAGGCGCTCGTCGCGAAGGCCCTGCCGTCCGTACCCACCGCGCAGGTCCTGGGTGAGGCCCCGGCCGTCCTGCGGCACTTCCTGGAGCGCACCGGGCTACTGCGGGCACCCACGGAGGACACGCTCGAGTTCGTCCACCGCACCTTCCAGGACTTCCTGGGGGCCCGCGCGGCCCTGGACGAAGGGAGCTTCGGCGAATTGGCCGGGAACGCCGAGGACGACCAGTGGGAGGACGTCATCCGCATGGCAGTGGCCCAGGGCCGGCCCCGGGAGCGGGAGGAACTGATCCGGGACCTCCTGGCCCGCGGCTCCAACCGCGGCGTACTGCTCGCTCTGGCTTCCCTGGAGTACGCGGCGGAACTGGACCCCGGGCTGCGCGACGCGGTGGAAACGGCCGCGGGCCGGCTCATCCCGCCCACGAGCGCCGATGCGGCGAGCGAGCTGGCGCGGGTGGGGCCACTCGTCCTGGAACTGCTGCCGGGGCCCGGGGAGCTCGGCAGCGACACGGACCCCATGTACGTCCTCACCACCGCCGCCCAGGTGAACTCGGACCGCGCCATCCCCTTCCTCGCCCGCTACTGCCGCCATCCGTCACCGGCGGTGCGCTCGCTCCTCGGATCGCTGTGGGTGCTGTTCGACCCCCGGCAGTACGCCGAGGAGGTCATCGCCCACATCGATCCGCCGCCGGAGCCGCTCGCCGTCTCCTCGGACGCCCGGCTGGAGGCCCTGGGCGATTTCGCCCCGCAAAGGCTCGTCCACGCCACCGGTGGGCTGTCGTACGAGGCTCTGGCCGGCTACCTGCGGCAGGTCCAGGTCGAAGAACTGAGCCTGAACGAGCTCGCGACGCTGGCGGACGTGGGTCTCCTGCGCGGGCAGAACGCGCTGCGCACGCTTTTCATCAGCCAGTGCACGGAGCTCCAGGACCTCCGCGGGCTCACCGGACTGCCCGTCGAACGGGCCGGCCTCACCCTGGCCCGCCGGCTGCCGGTGGGGGCGGTCACGCGCAGCTGGCGCCACCTGAGAGCGCTCACCCTGCGCGGCCACTACGACTGGTCCCTGGACGACCTCGACCCCGGCGTCTCCCTGCACGAGCTGCGCCTCGGCCAGGCCCCGCCGTCCCTGGACGGCCTCAGCAGCCATCGCGAGCTGAGGGAGCTCTCCCTCGGCCATGCCCCGAGCCTGGCGGACTGGGAGGCCATCGGGCATCTGAAGCGCCTGGAACTCCTGACCCTGCCGGCCTCGGCCCTCGACGTGATCCCGCGCTCGCTGTACATGCCCTCCGTGCTTTCCCTGGACCTCACCGCCCCGGACGGCAGCGCGGTCCGCGCGCACCCCTGGCGGCTCGCCAACCACTTCCCCAACGCCAACCAGCTCTAGTGCCGTGGCCGGAAAAGGGGCGGCCCCGGAACCTTGTGGTTCCGGGGCCGCCCCTTTTGCACAGCTACTGCTTACGCGCCCTTGGACAGGTCCGGGCCGGAGCCCGTCGCCTCGATCGGGGGGAGGTCCGGCAGGGCCGACTTCTCCTCGCCGCGGAAGGTGAACTTGGCGGCTTCGCCCTCACCCTCCACGCCGACGACCACGATGTGACCGGGGCGCAGCTCGCCGAAGAGGATCTTCTCCGACAGCATGTCCTCGATCTCGCGCTGGATGGTCCGGCGCAGCGGGCGTGCACCCATGATCGGGTCGTAGCCGCGCTTGGCCAGGAGCTGCTTCGCGTCACCGCTGAGCTCGATGCCCATGTCGCGGTCCTTGAGGCGCTCGTCCACCTTGGCGATCATCAGGTCGACGATCTGGATGATGTCTTCCTGGCTGAGCTGGTGGAAGACGACCGTGTCGTCGACACGGTTCAGGAACTCGGGCCGGAAGTGCTGCTTGAGCTCTTCGTTGACCTTCGCCTTCATCCGGTCGTAGCCGGTCTTGACGTCACCCTGGGCCGCGAAGCCCAGGTTGAAGCCCTTGGAGATGTCCCGCGTACCCAGGTTGGTCGTCATGATGATGACCGTGTTCTTGAAGTCCACGACCCGGCCCTGGGAGTCGGTCAGGCGACCGTCCTCCAGGATCTGGAGAAGGGAATTGAAGATATCCGGGTGGGCCTTCTCGACCTCGTCGAAGAGGACGACGGAGAACGGCTTCCGGCGCACCTTCTCGGTGAGCTGGCCGCCCTCTTCGTAGCCCACGTAGCCGGGGGGCGAACCGAAGAGGCGGGAAACCGTGTGCTTCTCGCTGAACTCCGACATGTCGAGGGAGATCAGCGCGTCCTCGTCGCCGAAGAGGAATTCGGCAAGCGTCTTGGAGAGCTCGGTCTTACCGACACCGGACGGGCCGGCGAAGATGAACGAGCCACCGGGGCGCTTCGGGTCCTTGAGACCCGCACGGGTACGGCGGATGGCCTGGGAGAGCGCCCTGATGGCGTCCTTCTGGCCGATGACGCGCTTGTGGAGCTCGTCTTCCATGCGCAGGAGGCGGGAAGACTCCTCCTCCGTGAGCTTGAAGACGGGAATGCCGGTCGCGGTCGCGAGGACTTCGGCGATGAGCTCGCCGTCGACCTCGGCGACGACGTCCATGTCGCCGGCCTTCCATTCCTTCTCGCGCTTGGTCTTCGCCGCCAGCAGCTGCTTCTCCGAGTCACGGAGAGACGCGGCCTTCTCGAAGTCCTGGGAGTCGATGGCCGACTCCTTGTCGCGACGCACGTTCGCGATCTTCTCGTCGAACTCGCGGAGGTCCGGCGGCGCGGTCATCCGGCGGATGCGCATCCGGGAGCCGGCCTCGTCGATCAGGTCGATCGCCTTGTCCGGCAGGAAGCGGTCCGAGATGTACCGGTCGGCCAGGGTGGCCGCCTGCACGAGGGCCTCGTCCGTGATGGAGACGCGGTGGTGGGCCTCGTAGCGGTCGCGCAGGCCCTTGAGGATCTCGATCGTGTGGGGGAGGGAAGGCTCCGCCACCTGGATCGGCTGGAAGCGGCGCTCAAGGGCCGCGTCCTTCTCAAGGTGCTTGCGGTACTCGTCCAGCGTCGTGGCACCGATGGTCTGGAGCTCACCACGGGCCAGCATGGGCTTGAGAATGCTCGCGGCGTCGATCGCGCCCTCGGCGGCGCCCGCACCCACGAGGGTGTGGAGCTCGTCGATGAACAGGATGATGTCGCCGCGGGTGCGGATCTCCTTCAGCACCTTCTTGAGGCGCTCCTCGAAGTCACCGCGGTACCGGGAGCCGGCGACCAGGGCGCCGAGGTCCAGGGTGTAGAGGTGCTTGTCCTTGAGCGTCTCGGGCACCTCGCCCTTGACGATCGCCTGGGCCAGGCCCTCGACGACGGCGGTCTTGCCGACGCCGGGCTCGCCGATGAGGACCGGGTTGTTCTTCGTCCGGCGGGACAGCACCTGCATGACCCGCTCGATCTCCTTCTCGCGCCCGATGACCGGGTCGAGCTTGGATTCGCGAGCAGCCTGGGTGAGGTTGCGGCCGAACTGGTCCAGGACGAGCGAGGTCGAGGGGGTACCCTCGGCCGGGCCGCCGGCGGCGGCCGACTCCTTGCCGCCTCCGGAGTACCCGGAGAGCAGCTGGATGACCTGCTGCCTGACTCGGTTGAGATCGGCGCCCAGCTTCACGAGGACCTGGGCGGCGACGCCCTCGCCCTCGCGGATCAGGCCGAGCAGGATGTGCTCGGTGCCGATGTAGTTGTGGCCGAGCTGGAGGGCCTCTCGGAGCGAAAGCTCCAGGACCTTCTTCGCCCGCGGGGTGAAGGGGATGTGGCCGGACGGGGCCTGCTGCCCCTGACCGATGATCTCCTCAACCTGCTGGCGAACAGCCTCGAGCGAAATCCCGAGGCTCTCCAGGGCCTTAGCGGCGACACCCTCACCCTCGTGGATCAAGCCCAGGAGGATGTGCTCGGTGCCGATGTAGTTGTGGTTGAGCATCCGGGCTTCTTCCTGAGCCAGGACGACAACCCGCCGCGCGCGGTCGGTGAACCTCTCGAACATCGTTTATCGCTCCTCAGAGCGGTCGGGCAGTTCGGGGTCGGTCCCCGCCCTGTCCTTCCGCATGCTAGTCCCGCGGGGCGGGACAGCTCATTCCAACTGCCGACATCCGTCCGCGGCTCACCCCCACATCGGTAGGGAAAACCGGCTTGAAGAGCCGACAACTGCTCCAACCCGATGGTGCGAGACGATGTTCCCGCAGGCCAGGCAGATACCCGTCACACGTGTACGCCGATGGCGAACGGAAGCCGCTCAAATCGGCGTGTCGCCCCGTACCACTAGGAATCTCTTACCCGTAAGGAGGGAGACTCCATGCCGGTGACACCGGTTCCCTCCGCTAAGGGCGAACACGCTTCCGTCTCCGAATGTGGGACACCACCCGACGGACGTTTACCTTCCGCATCTACGCCGATGCGCCGCGTAACCCCCGGGGCATTCGGGAGTTGCTCCGGTCATGGCTGTCACAGCGGCACCCGTCACCGTTCCACTGCCCCGTGTCGCCCCCGAGGGCCCGGAGGAGTCGTACGTCTCCTGGTACGAGCGGGAGCTCGGCTGGAGCCTCGTGGGCGGGCCGCCGGGCCAGCTGGTCACCGGGACGCGGTTCGACGTACTGGAGCTGCCGTGCGACGCCGGGGGGCAGCTGCTGCGCAGGCCGGTCGGTACGGGTCCGGTCGCGCTCATGGGGCGCAGGATGCGGTTTCTGGTGGCCGCCGGGAGCGCGGAGGAGCTGGACGGCCTGCTCGACTGGCTGGAGTGGGGCGGGGTGGCCCTGGATCTCGCCGCCCTCGGTGCGGGGGGCCGGATCACCGCCCCGGCGCCGCCTGGGCATCCCCTGCGGGAGGAAAGTCCCCGGGGGGCCGCCGTGTGGCTGCGACCCCCCGAGCAGGGGTGTGAGGCACTTCTGCCGGCCCTGCCCGGTCCTGGGCAGGGCGCCGGGCCCCGGCAGGGAAGCGCCGGGCCCGATCTCGTACGCCTGGTCGCCGCGGCGGCGACGGAATGCCACCGGGCGCGCTTGCGTCGGCGTACGCCCCCTACGGAGCGCCGTGGGTGAGGCTGCCGTGGAGTGGCATGCCTAGCCCTTGGCGGTCTCGTAGGCCTCGCGGATTTCCTGCGGGACGCGCCCGCGGTCGTTGACGCTCATCCCCTGGGCCTTCGCCCAGGCGCGGATCTCGGCGGTGTCCGGGTTACCGGACGTTGCGGCCGCCCGGCCCTTGGCACGGCCGGTGGTGGCACGGCCACCGGTGCGGCGGCCGCCCTTGGTGAACGGGTCGAGCAGTCCGCGGAGCTTTTCAGCGTTGGCGGTGGTGAGGTCGATCTCGTAGGTCTTGCCGTCCAGAGCGAACGTCACGGTCTCGTCCGCCTCGCCACCGTCGAGGTCGTCGACAAGAAGGACCTGAACCTTCTGTGCCACCGGATTTCCTTTCATCGAAAATGCAGTACGCGGAAAGGAAACCGCTTTTGCCAGGAAAACACAAACCCCCGGTGAGAGGTTCAGGAGCACAACAGGGCGGGAAACGTGCGCGATTCGGACATAGGTCACAGGTGCGCGGAGCACGGGAAAAGCCCGCCGTGATCGATCAGAGGTGCAGAAGCATCCGGCTGTTGCCCAAGGTGTTCGGCTTCACTCGTTCGAGACCGAGGAACTCCGCGACACCCTCGTCATAGGAACGCAGGAGCTCCATGTACACATCGGTCTCGACCGGGGTCTCCCCGATCTCGACGAAGCCGTGCTTCGCGAAGAAGTCGACTTCGAAGGTCAGGCAGAAAACCCGGCTCACGCCGAGCCGGCGGGCGGTGTCCAACAACTTCGTGAGCACCAGGTGGCCCACGCCGGCGCCCTTCAACCCGCGGTCGACGGCGAGAGTGCGCACTTCGGCGAGGTCTTCCCACATGACGTGGAGAGCCCCGCAGCCCACCACTTGACCGTCGCTGTCGCGTTCCGCGACCCAGAACTCCTGGATGTCCTCGTAAAGGACCACGGGGGCTTTGTCGAGCAGGATCCGCTGCTGCACGTACTGGTCGAGCAGGCGGCGCAGAGCGGGAACATCACCGGTGCGCGCACGGCGGATCGTCACTGTTTTGGCATGTGCAGCGGAAAAGTCACCCATGCCCGGACGCTATCGCCCCGGCTCGGGCCAGGGCTCGGCGGAGCCCTCTTCACCGCCGCCCGACGGGGCCGGGGCGACTGCCCCGCCCGCGGCGGTCTCATCGTCGTACTGAACGACCCGGACGGCGTCGCGGAGCGCTTCGCGCTGTTCCGCGGACATCATGCCGAAGAAGGCCACCAGGGCTGCTGCCGGGTTGTCACTGGTCGACCACGCTTCGTTCATCAGTGCGGCCGAGTAGGCGGCGCGGGTGGAGACCGCGGTATATCGATAGGCGCGGCCTTCCGCCTCCCGGCGGACCCAGCCCTTCTGATGAAGATTGTCCATAACGGTCATCACCGTGGTGTAGGCGATGGACCGTTCCTGCTGAAGGTCTTCCAGGACTTCACGAACGGTGACCGGGCGGTTCCACTGCCACACCCGCGTCATGACCGAGTCTTCGAGTTCTCCCAAGGGGCGAGGCACAACAGCACGATAGTGCGGAATGTAGGGAATTGCCCGACTATTCGCCGGGCAACGCGCACCAAAATCCGGAGTCCCCGGACGAAGTCAGAGGGAGTGGCGTCTTACTTCTGCGGCTGCCGGGCGGCCTCGGCCCGGGCGATCACGGCGTCTACCGCCGCGTCCTCCTTGGCCTTGTTGGCGCCGCCCTGGCTCTTCACGATCGTCACGACGAGGGCGATGAAGAACGCGGCCATCACGACGGGGGGCACGAGCGCGGAGACATAGTCCATGCCCCCCAGCGTAGCTACCCGGCGGCGAGGCCGGCCGCCGGGGGCGGGCTGGGCTTGCGGCGTGGCGGGAACACCTCGCCGGGCGTCGGAATGGGCTTCTCGGGGCGCGGCGGCTCCTTGGGCTGCGGGGTGGGACCCGGTTCGGGGCGCCGCTCCTCCTCACGCCCGCCGGCCAGCGCCAGCAGCCGGGTCCGGGGGGCCGGGGGCACCCCCGGCGGCAGCTGGGGAAGGGTGGTCGTCAGCCGGCGCCGCAGGGAGCGCTCCAGG
>NZ_JAGGOY010000005.1:34130-107502 GCF_018614095.1 Streptomyces sp. ISL-87
GCTCCAGGTAGCCGGAGAGGCTGCCTGGCAGGGCGTCGCGGTATCTGTCGAGGTCGGCGAGGAGGAACGCTCTGAGCCGGCCCGCCTCCTGGACCGCGTCGTCCACCGACCGCGCCAGGCGCAGGCAGTCCTGGACCTCGTCGGCCGGCAGTGGGGCCGTGGAGGACTGAAGGGCGCGGGCGAGCGAACGCCTGAGCACATGCAGCTCGGCGGCGCTGAACGCCATGCCGCCGCGGGATCCGTAGGGCGTGGGCATGGGCCGAAGATACGCGCTAATCGGACAAAATCCCCTGAAGGTGGGCGTTTACGGCGCGGCGGTTCCCTCCGGCGGACGGCCCACGGTCACGGCGCCTGCTTGACCGCCTCCAGGAAGTCCGCCCAGGCCGCCTGGGTGGTGGCGAGGATGAGGTGGGCCGGGTCGACCAGGTCGGCGACCCGCACCAGGGATCCGGGGGCGGCGGCGACGTACACACAGGCGTCCCCGTCACCGCAGAACGAGGACTTCTGCCAGGCGGTCCGATCGGTCATGGTCTCTCCTCCGGTCATGGGCGCGGGCGCCACTTCCCGGGGCGACGGTAACCCCGCCGCGGGCCCGATCCGGCCATTTCCCGGGAAATTTCCCGCGGCCTCCGCCGCCTACTCGACGGGGAAGGTGTACGCGATTTCGTAGCGGGCGTCGGGAACGACCAGGTCGGCCGTCTCCACGGGGCGCCCGTCGGTGTCGTAGTAGGTGCGCTCGATCTCGGTGATCAGGTCGCCGACGCTGATCCCGAGCAAATTGGCCTGTACCTGGGTGGCACGGGACGGGCGGGGCACTTCCAGCACGTTCGCGACGGTGATGCCGATGGACCGCATCCGCGCGACCACGCCCGCGCCGCGCAGTTCACCGACCTCCGGCAGCACGACGGGGGTGTTCTCGGTGATGGCCAACGGCTCCCAGGACTCGGAGAGTTCGACGGGACTGCCGTCGGCCATGAACTCGTAGCGGGTCATGACGCAGAGGTCGCCGGGAGCGATCGCGAGGCGGGCGGCGACGCGCTCCGGGGCGGGGACGCGGGCGGCGGTCTTGGAGTCCCAGGTCCCGGCGAGTCCGTGCACGGCGGCCTCGGTGCGGAAGGGGCTGCCCGCGCGGGGGTCGCTGCGGCGGGTGCGGAGCATGCGCATGCGGCGGCGCGGGGTGCGGACGTAGGTGCCGGAGCCGGCCCGGCCTTCGAGGAAGCCCTCGATGATCAGGCGTTCCATCGCCCGCTGGGTGACGCTCTGTCCCACGGCGTACTCGCGCGCGAAGCGGGCCCGGGAGGGGAGCTTGTCGCCGACCGCCCACTCCCCCGCTTCGACGCGGGCCCGGATCGACTCGAACACCTGCAAGTACGGGGATTCACGGGGCATTTGGGCCGTCCTGTACACGTCCGTCCTACCTTGGCCGACGTTGACAAAGCTAACCCATCAGGTTGAGGCTGATTATTCAGCATTACGACGGGTGACTGTCTGCTCGCCCTGAGGGGGACTCATGTGTTACGCCGAGACACAAGCAGCGGCCCTGGCCGCCCTGCTCAGCGCCGCACTCGGGGCCGAGCCCCGCCTGGAGGCGGCCGCCGGGCGCATCCGGATCGAGGTGGACCTCCCCGAGGAACTGGCCCCGGGGGCGCACGCGGCGATCCTGAACGCCCTCTCCGCGGGGGCCCGGTACGGCCACGAGCGGAATCGACACCGTCTGGGTCGAGATCGACGTCGACGTCGAGACCGGCGTCGACCATCTGAATGAGGTGGAGTGAGTGATCACAGCAGGTCCGCCGCCGACCCCCACCCCCGGCAAGCCGCCCGTATGAGACGTGCGAGACGCATGAGACGTGTGAGGCGTGTGAGGCGTACGACCCGCACGACCGGTCCGGCCCCCGCCCCGCACTGTGTTCGCACAGGGGACCGGGGGCCGTCTGTCACTCGAAGTTGGGCGCGTTGCGCTCGTAGACCAGCCGCAGGCCGATCAGCGTCAGCCAGGGCTCGTGGTCGTCGATGACCGAGCACTCGCCGAGGACCATCGGGGCCAGGCCGCCGGTGGCGATGACACGGACGTCGTCCGGGTCGCCGTTCGGGCCCGCGAGCTCCTTGGCCATTCGGGTGACGACCCCGTCGACCTGGCCCGCGAAGCCGTAGACCACGCCCGACTGCATCGCCTCGACCGTGGACTTGCCGATCACGTTGCGCGGACGGGCCAGCTCGATCTTGCGGAGCTGGGCGCCCCGTACGCCGAGGGCCTCCATGGAGATCTCGATGCCCGGGGAGATCACCCCGCCCACGTACTCGCCCTTGACCGAGACCGCGTCGAAGGTGGTCGCCGTACCGAAGTCGACGACGATCGCCGGACCCCCGTACAGCTCGACGGCCGCGACCGCGTTGATGATGCGGTCCGCGCCGACCTCCTTCGGGTTGTCCATGAGGATCGGGACACCCGTCTTGATGCCGGGCTCCACGAGCACCGCGGGGACGTCGCCGTAGTAGCGGCGGGTGACCTCGCGGAGCTCGTGCAGCACCGACGGCACCGTGGAGCAGATCGCGATGCCGTGGATGCCGTCGCCCAGCTCGCTGCCGAGCATCGGGTGCATGCCCATCAGGCCCTGCATCAGGACGGCCATCTCGTCGGCCGTCCGGCGCGGGTCGGTCGAGATGCGCCAGTGCTCGACGATCTCGTCACCGTCGAACAGGCCCAGGACCGTCTGGGTGTTGCCCACGTCGATGGTGAGCAGCATCGGCTACACCGCCTCGCGCAGGTCGAGGCCGATGTCCAGGATCGGGGAGGAGTGGGTGAGGCCGCCCACCGCGAGGTAGTCGACGCCCGTCTCCGCGTAGGCGCGGGCGTTGTGCATGGTGAGCCGGCCCGAGGACTCCAGCACCGCGCGGCCGTGGACCAGCGCGACGGCCTCCTCGGTCTCGATCGGCGTGAAGTTGTCGAGCAGGATCAGGTCGGCGCCCGCGTCCAGGGCCTCCCGGACCTGCTGGAGGGTGTCCACCTCGACCTCGATGGGCAGGTCGGGGAACTGCTCGCGCACGGCCTTGAACGCCTCGCGGACACCGCCCGCGGCGATCACGTGGTTGTCCTTGACCAGCGCCGCGTCCGACAGCGACATCCGGTGGTTGACGCCGCCGCCGCAGCGCACCGCGTACTTCTCCAGGCAGCGCAGGCCCGGCGTGGTCTTGCGGGTGTCGCGGACCTTCGCCTTGGTGCCCTCCAGCTCGTCGGCCCACTTGCGGGTCGCCGTCGCGATGCCCGACATCAGGCACAGCAGGTTCAGCGCGCTGCGCTCGCCGGTGAGCAGGTCCCGGGTACGGGCCCTCACCGACAGCAGCACCTGGCCGGGCTCGACGTGCGCGCCGTCCTCGACATGGCGCTCCACCTCGAACTCGTCCGTACAGACGACCGAGAGGACGGCCTCGGCGACCCGCAGGCCGGCCACGACGCCCGCCTCGCGGGAGGTGAAGTCGGCGACCGCGACGGCGTCCTCGGGGACGGTGGCGACGGTGGTCACGTCGACCCCGCCGTCCAGGTCCTCCGAGATCGCCATGTGGGCGATGTCCTCGACCTCGACCGGGTCCAGGCCGGCATCCGCGAGGAGCTGGGCCAGCGCCGGGTCCAGGCCGGTCTCCTCGCCCTCGCCGCAGGCGCAGTCGTCGCCGCAGCCGCCTGTGGTCTCGCCGAGAAGGGGAAGCTCGGCGTGCTCGTGCTGTTCGGGGGTGCTCACGATGACTGCTCCTGGCTCAGGGGGTGCCCTACGGACGGGAAGTCCGCGGTTTCGGTGGGGGTGACGACCAGGGCCCGCTTCTCGGTCGCGGACAGCCGGACGACGAGATGGCGGCGCCAGTCGGCGTCGTCGCGGTCGGGGTGGTCCTCGCGCCAGTGGCAGCCGCGGGTCTCCGCGCGCCGCTGGGCGGCGGCGACCAGGACCCGGGCCACGCACAGCAGGTTCGTGGCCTCCCAGGTCTCGGTGCCGGGCACGGCGGTCTTGCCCTGGGACTCCAGCTCCGTGAGGGCCGTCGCGTAGAGGCCTTCGAGGGCCTCGGCCGCCGTACGCAGGGACTCGGCGGAGCGGAGCACGCCCGCGCCGTCGGTCATGATGCGCTGGATCTCGTACCGCGCCTCGGCGGGCTGGAGCGGGCCGGTGGCGGGGACCGGGATGCCCGGGCCGCTGCCGGCGGGCGGGTCGGTGATGATGTCGTCGGCGATGCGCTCGGCGAAGACCAGGCCCTCCAGCAGGGAGTTGGAGGCGAGCCGGTTCGCGCCGTGCACCCCGGTGCAGGCGACCTCGCCGCACGCGTACAGGCCGGGGACGGTGGTGCGGCCGTGCAGGTCGGTGCGTACACCGCCGGACGCGTAGTGCGCGGCGGGCGCGACCGGGATGGGCTCGGTCACCGGGTCGATGCCGTGCGAGCGGCAGGCGGCGAGGATGGTCGGGAAGCGCTGCTCCCACATCTGCGCGCCGAAGTGCCGGGCGTCCAGGTACATGTGCTGGGTGCCCTGCTCCTGCATCCGGCGCATGATGCCCTTGGCGACGATGTCGCGCGGGGCCAGCTCGGCGAGTTCGTGCTGGCCCACCATGAAGCGGACCCCGTCCGCGTCCACGAGGTACGCGCCTTCGCCGCGGACCGCCTCCGACACCAGCGGCTGCTGCCCTTCGGCGTCGGGGCCGAGGAACAGCACCGTCGGGTGGAACTGGACGAATTCGAGGTCGGAGACCTCGGCGCCGGCGCGCAGGGCGAGGGCCACGCCGTCACCGGTGGACACCGACGGGTTGGTGGTGGCGGAGAAGACCTGGCCCATGCCGCCGGTCGCCAGGATCACGGCGGGCGCGTGGACGGCGCCCACGCCGTCGTGCTGGCCCTCGCCCATGACGTGCAGGGTGACACCGGCGGTGCGGCCCCGCGCGTCCTGGAGGAGGTCGAGCACGAGCGCGTTCTCGACGGTCCGGATGCCCGCTTCCTGGACGGCCTCGACGAGCGCCCGGGAGATCTCGGCGCCGGTGGCGTCGCCGCCCGCGTGCGCGATCCGGCGGCGGTGGTGGCCGCCCTCGCGGGTCAGCTCTATCTCGCCGGTCTCGGCGGAGGTGTCGAAGACCGCGCCGGTCGCGATGAGCCGGCGTACGGCGTCCGGCCCCTCGGTGACCAGCAGCCGGACGGCGGCCGCGTCGCACAGGCCCGCGCCCGCGACCAGGGTGTCGTCCAGGTGCTGCTCGGGGGTGTCGCCGTCGCCGAGGGCGGCGGCGATGCCGCCCTGGGCCCAGCGGGTCGAGCCGTCGTCGAGGCGGGCCTTGGTGACCACGACCGTACGACGGCCCGCGGCGGCGCAGCGCAGTGCGGCGGTCAGGCCCGCGACGCCGGAGCCGACGACCACGACGTCGGCGTCGACGGCCCAGCCGGGGGCGGGGGCGTGCAGCCGTATGCCGGTGCCTACGGCGCCTGTGCCGGTGCCGGTGCCTGGGGTGCTCACGTGTGTGCTCCGAACTCCAATGGGATGTTGTCGATCAGCCGGGTCGAGCCGACCTTCGCGGCCACGGCCAGCACGGCCCGTCCGGTAAAGTCGGGGCCGGCGTCGGTGAAGTCCTGTGGGTCAACCAGCGCGAGGTAGTCCAGTTCGAGGGGCGGCTCGAAGCGGCCCGCCTCGTCCAGGACGTGCCGCGCGGCGGCCCGTACGGCGTCCGGCAGGCCGGAGTTCGCGGCGGACACCGCGTGCGCGTCGGCGGAGGCCCGGATCTCGCCGAGCCGGGCCAGGGCGGTGGCCCGCTCGTCGCTGGCCGGGGAGGCCTCGGCGCGGGCGCGCAGCGCGGCCTGCGCGGCGAGCCGGTCGCGGCCGGCGAACAGGGCGCGCGACAGCGCCAGGGCGGTACGGCGCTCTGCGGCGGAGAGGTAGCGGTTGCGGGACGACAGCGCCAGCCCGTCCTCCTCGCGGACCGTCGGTACGCCGACCACCTCGACGGGGAAGTTCAGGTCGGTCACCATCCGCCGGATCAAGGCCAGTTGCTGCGCGTCCTTCTGGCCGAAGAGGGCCAGATCGGGGCGGGTGAGGTGGAGCAGCTTGCCGACGACGGTCAGCATCCCGTCGAAGTGGCCGGGGCGGGTGGCGCCTTCGAGGCGCGTGCCCATGGGGCCGGCGGAGATCCGCACCTGCGGGTCGCCGCCCGGGTAGACCTCGTCGACGGCGGGGGCGAACACGGCGTCCGCCCCGGCCTCCTCGGCGATGCGGAGGTCGGAGTCGAGGGTCCGGGGGTAGCGGTCGAGGTCCTCGTTCGCGCCGAACTGCAGCGGGTTGACGAAGACGGTGACCACGACCTGCCCCTGGGCGCCGGCCTTTGCGCGCGCGGTGCGGATGAGGGTGGCATGGCCCTCGTGGAGGGCGCCCATGGTCATGACGACGGCGCGGCGGCCGCTGTCGGCCCGCCGGAGCTTGTGGAGCTCCTCGGCGGTGTTGATCAGCAGCAGGTTGTCGGTCATCGGGCGTTGCCCTCCGGGTCGGCGCCGTCCGCGAGTACCCCGAGCAGGTCCTCGGCGAGTTCGGGCTTGAGCAGACCGTGCGCCAGGGCGCGGTCCGCGGTGGTCCGGGCCATCGCCAGATAGCCGGCGACGGTGCTGGGGGCGTGCTTGCGCAGCTCCGAGACGTGCGCGGCGACCGTGCCGGCGTCGCCGCGGGCCACCGGGCCGGTGAGGGCGGCGTCGCCGGAGCGCAGGGCGTTGTCCAGGGCCGCGCCGAGCAGCGGGCCCAGCATCCGGTCGGGGTGCTCGACCCCGGCCGTACGCAGCAGCTCCATCGACTGGGCGACCAGGGTGACCAGGTGGTTCGCGCCGAGGGCGAGAGCCGCGTGGTAGAGCGGACGGGACTCCTCCGCGATCCACTCGGGCTCCCCGCCCATCTCGATGACCAGGGCCTCGGCGGCGAGCCGCAGCTCGTCGGGGGCGGTGACACCGAAGGAGCAGCCGGCCAGGCGCTGGACGTCGACCATGGTCCCGGTGAAGGTCATCGCCGGGTGCAGGGCCAGCGGCAGCGCGCCCGCCCGGCGCGCCGGGTCCAGCACGGCGGTCCCGTACCGCCCGGAGCTGTGCACGAGGAGCTGCCCCGGCCGGATCGCGCCGGTTTCGGCGAGGCCCTCGACCAGGGAGGGCAGCGCGTCGTCGGGGACGGTGAGCAGGACGAGCTCGGCGCGCTCCAGGACCTGCGCGGGCGGTACGACCGGTACGCCGGGCAGCAGCTCGGCGGCGCGCCGCCGGGACGCGTCGGACACGCCGGACACGGCGACGGGCCGGTGCCCGGCTTGCTGGAGGGCGCAGGCCAGCGCGGGGCCGACACGGCCGGCCCCGACGACGCCGACGGTGAGCCGGGCAGGTCGGGCGGACGGATCCCGGGGCTCCGTCTGATGGGGTGCGTTCACGCGGGGAATGCCTTCCGTTCCAGTCCGCGGGGGGTACCGGACGATACGCCGCCATGCTAGCTCCTGGGCGTGTTGGCCGGTCGGCGATGATCGGGGCATGACGGATGACCTGGAGCGGAAGAAGCGGCTGGTGGCGGCGTGGCGGGCGGCCGACAGGGTGCTGGCCCGGAGCCTGCTGGAGCCGACGGTGGGGGAGCTGCTCGCGGAGCTGACGGTGCCGGACACGTACGAGCCGGCCGATGTGTACGGGGACGGGGTCGTGGGCCGCCTGGAGCAGCGGGTTGCGGAGCTGCTGGGGATGGAGGACGCGGCGTTCTTCCCGACCGGGACGATGGCGCAGCAGATCGCGCTGCGGTGCTGGGCGGGCCGGACGGGGAACCCGGTGGTGGCGATGCACCCGATGAGCCATCCCGAGCGGTGGGAGGGGGACGCGGTGTCCCTGGTCTCCGGCCTGCGCACGGTGCACCCGACGACGGAGCCGCGTCAGCCGACGGCGCAGGAGGTACGGGACCTCGCGGAGCCCTTCGGCACGCTGATGCTGGAGCTGCCGCTGCGGGACGCGGGATTCCTGCTGCCGTCGTGGGAGGAGCTGGAGGAGCTGGTGGACGCGGCCCGGGAACGGGACGCGGTGGTCCACTTCGACGGGGCGCGGCTGTGGGAGTCCACGGTCCACCTGGGCCGCCCGCTGGCGGAGATCGCGGGGCTGGCGGACTCGGTCTACGTCTCCCTCTACAAGTCGCTGGGCGGCCTGAGCGGGGCGGTCCTGGCCGGTTCGTCGCCCCTGGTGGAGGAGGCGAAGGTCTGGCGGCACCGCTACGGCGGCCAGATCTTCCGGCAGTTCCCGCAGGCCCTGTCCGCCCTGTCCGGCCTGGAGCGCCGGCTGCCGCGCCTCCCGGTGTACGTGGAGCACGCGCGAGTGGTCGCGGCCGCCCTGGGCCCGGCCTTCGCGTCGGCCTGTGTCCCCTGGTTCCGCATCAACCCGGAGGTGCCGCACACGCACCAGTTCCAGGTATGGCTCCCGTACAACCCGGACCGCCTGACGGACGCGGCCCTGCGCCAGGCGGAGGAAACGGGCACGGTCCTGTTCCGCCGCTGGCACGCGCAGGGCCCGCCGGGCCTGTCGATGACGGAACTGGAGATCGGCGAACCGGGCCTGTCATGGACCCCGTCCGACGTGGCAGCGGCGGTAACGGCCTTCACGTCCCGTCTGTAGCCGGCCCGAAACGGCCGGGCGCGCCCGCGGGCGGGGCCTGGGTGCGCCTCTCCCCGACCCCCGTGCGGGGAGAGGCACGGACCCGGTTCAGCACGCGTGCGGGCGGTGCGGCCGGTGCAGGAGGCGGCGTAGGGCGGCGCGCCAGGGGTGGCGGGCCGGGCGGCCTTCCAGGACGGCCTGGAACTGCACGTAGGAGCGGGCCCCGCGCAGGACGGCCACATCGTCGCGGCCCGGGGGCGGGGGCATCGGGGCGTTCTGCTGGGAGGCGCGGTAGGTGTCGATGAGGTACTGCTCGATCGCGGTCATGCCTCCACCCTCACCCCGTCGGCCGCACCCCGCCCGACGATTGACTGTCCCCGTCAATCGACCCCCACCCGGCCCACCGGCCCACCCCCGGCCCTACGAAGATCGCCCGCCCCGGGCAACCCACCGCCGGGCACGGCCGGGGCGGCCGGGGCACCCGGGCACGGCCGGGGCAGGTCGGGGCACGGGCACGGCCAGGCCGGGGCACCCGGGCACGGCCAGGGCGGCCGGGGGCGGTGCACCCGTTTGGGCGGGGGCGGCGGGGGCGGGTCGGGTCACGTACCGCGCGGCCAGCGCACGGGCAGAATGGGGCGATGAGCGTCACCATCGACATCGCCGGGCTCCCCACCGAGCGGATCAGCTTCGCACCCTCCCCGCTCGCCGAGCTCTGCATGGCGCTGCACGCGCTCTCGCAGCCCGCCCATCACCCCGGGCTCGCCTCCTGGACCAACGCCACCGCCGCCGCGCTCGACCCCGGCCTCGCGGACCGGCTGCTGGAGGGCGACTTCATGTGGCGGAGCTCCTTCTCCGACATCTTCATGCCCTTCGCCGGCATCCCCGGCGGGACCGGGCTCCCCGCCCCCGTGCTGACCGAGGAGCTCGACGCGCTCGACCGGATGGACGACGAGCGGTTCGTGATGGCCGCCCTGGAGCACTGCTGGCTCGCCCTGTACAACGAGGGCGGCGGCCCCTCCCCGCTCAAGGACCCGGCCGCGCGGGCCAAGGCGCTGGAGACGGCCGCCGCCCGCGGACCCCGGCAACTCGACTTCTCCATCCGGCTGCTGGACGACACCGCCGGGGTCAGGGTGTGGCTGCGGCGGCTGCTGGAGGACTGCGACGAGGCCTTCTTCCACGAGACGTGGAAGAGGATCGGGCCCCAGCAGGCCGCCGACGCCCGCCACAAGACCGAGGTGCTGCGCCACAAGGGGCTGCCGGCCGTGCTCAAGGAGGTGTCGTCCGCCCTGAGCGTGGACGAGGGCCTCCGTACGATCACCGCCGACAAGATGGTCAACGGTTCCGCCACCGCGACCGACCCCCGGATCGGCCCCGGGCTGGTCTTCATACCCACCCACTTCGGCTGGCCGCACCTGCTCGTCCTGCACGCCCCCGGCTGGCGCCCGGTGGTCCACTATCCGCTCGGCTCCCCCGAACTGGCCTCCGCGCCCGGCTCGGTGGAACTGCTCCAGCGGCGGATGGAGGCCCTGGCCCACCCCATGCGGATGAGCCTGTGCCGGAGCCTGGCCCGGGCCCCGTACACCACGAGCGAACTGGCCACGGTGTACGGCATAACCGCGCCGGAGGTGTCCCGGCATCTGGCCGTCCTGAAGAAGGCCGGGCTCCTGCATACGCGGCGCCAAGGGCGGTACGTCCAGCATCAGTTGGATCTGACCGCGGTGGCACGCATCGGCTCGGACTTCATCGAGGGCATCCTCCGCTGACCGGGGCCGCGTCCGGGCCCGCGTCAGGGGCCGCGGCTGCGTCCGCGTCCGGCCCGGACACTGGCCGGATCCAAACGGCGCAGATTCACCGATATACGGAATTCATAAACCGGAATCAGTGAAAACTCTGGCGAGGACCCTCAGTTGCTGCCTAACGTGCGTCCACCACTCCCCCACGCAGTGCGCTCCTCCCTCCCGCATGTCTTCTTGCACCTGCCGTGAAAGGAACTCCATGCCCTCACGCCGTATAGCCGCAGCAACCGCCGCCCTGGCCGCCGCGGCCCTCGTCTCCCCGCTCCTGCTCGCCGGCCCCGCCGGTGCCACCAGCCCGCAGAGCGACGCCGCCAGGGGCGACGCGCTGGCGAAGAAGCTGGTCAAGGAGGCGACCGGCAAGGGCGCCAACAGCCACCTCAAGGTGTTCCAGTCCATCGCCGACTACAACAACGGCACCCGCGTCGCCGGCTCCAAGGGCCACGTGCAGTCCGCGCAGTACGTCGAGGCCGTGATGCGGGCGGCCGGATACGAGGTCACGAAGAACGAGTTCGACTTCGTGTACGTCGAGACGATCTCCGAAAAGCTCAAGGTGAACGGCGCGGCCGGACGTGACGTCCCGATCAAGCTGATGACGTACACCGCGAGCGGTCCGGAGGAGGGCATCACGGCGCAGGTCGCCGTAGCCCCGGTCGACGCGGACGGTACGAACGGCTGCGAGCCCGGCGACTTCGCGGCCGGCGCCTTCACCGGCAAGATCGCGCTGGTCAAGCGCGGCGGCTGCACCTTCGCGGTCAAGCAGCAGAACGCGGCGGCGGCCGGCGCGGCCGGCGCGGTCATCTACAACAACACCGCGGGCGCCCTGAACGGCACCCTGGGCGACGCGGACGCGGGCAAGGTCCCCACCGGCGGCGTCACCCAGGCGGAGGGCGAGAAGCTCGCCGCCGAGGCGGCGGCAGGCCCGGTCGAGGTCACCCTCGACATCCGCGAGTTCCGCGAGAACCGCAAGACGTACAACGTCATCGCGGAGACGCGGGGCGGCGACGAGGACGACACCGTCTTCCTCGGCGCGCACCTCGACTCGGTCGCGGCGGGCCCCGGCATCAACGACAACGGCTCCGGCTCGGCCGGCATCCTCCAGGTCGCGCAGCGCCTCGCGAGCAGCCAGAACAAGATCAAGAACAAGGTCAAGTTCGCCTGGTGGTCGGCGGAGGAGTTCGGCCTGCTCGGCTCCGAGGCGTACGTCGGCGGGCTGACGGACGCCCAGAAGAAGCAGATCAAGCTCTACCTGAACTTCGACATGATCGCCTCGCCGAACGCCGCGTACTTCGTCTACGACGGCGACAACTCGGACGGCGTCGGCGCGGGCCCGGGCCCGGAGGGGTCGGCGCAACTGGAGAAGGGCATCACCGACTTCCTCGACTCCAAGAACATCCCGCACGAGGGCTCGGACTTCACGGGCCGGTCGGACTACGGCCCGTTCATCGAGGCGGGCATCGCCTCCGGCGGTACGGACACGGGCGCCGAAGGCATCAAGACGGAGGCCCAGGCGGCGAAGTTCGGCGGCCAGGCGGGTGTCGCGTACGACGTGAACTACCACGGCAAGGGCGACACGATCGCGAACATCGACCAGAAGGCGCTGGACATCAACGTCGACGTGATCGCGAACGCGGTGGGCCACTACGCGTTCGACCTGGCCCCGCTGTCGCAGCCGGTCGTCTCGAAGCCGACCGACGGCGGGACGGGCAGCGGCGGCGGCCTGCGCGAGGGCCACGACCACGACGCGACGGAGTAACCGGGCCGGCCGGCCGCCGCCGCGCGGGGCCGACCGGGGCTCCGGCTCCGCACGCCTCGCACACCCGACGGGCTGGATGGTGCCGCACAGCGGCATAGCCAGCCCGTCCGGCGTTTCAGGACCGGGTCCGGGCAGAGCGCTGGGGGTCCCCCGGACGGAGTCTGGGGGAGAACGGAGAAAGGGCGAGGCGGGGAGAATGCCCGCACAGCGGCACCCACACGCCACCCGGCCAGGCAGCCACACGCCACCCCGGCCAGGCACTCACACGCCACCCCGGCCAGGCACTCACACGCCACCCCGGCCAGGCCCCCACACGTTCACCCCGGCCAGGCAGCCACGCCACCCACCGGCTGCACCAGCCACAGGAAGTCCCCCAGCCCGCCCCGCGCGGTGAGCTCCGCCGCCTCCCCGGCCGAGGCCAGCGCCCGTACGTACGCCACCGGATCCGCCGAGGCGAGGGCCAGCGGGGGCCGCGCCCCCGACACCCCGAGCGCGGACAACGCCTCGCGCTGCGTCAGCAGCACCGCCCCCGCCCCAGCGGCCCCCGCACACGCGTCCAGCGCCACATGTGCCGTGACATCGCAACTGCCGTCCGGCACCGGCGGCACCTCCCGCCCCCCGCGGAAACCGGTGAGGGTCCCGTACGGGGGCCGCGTGTCCCGGGTGTGGGCGTAGTCCACCGCCACCGCCAGCCCCCGGTCGAGGGTCGCGACGGCGCCCGCCCACGCCGCGTCCCGCGTCCGCCCGATCTCGGCCCGGCCGCCGCCCGCCCCGGGCCACCACCGCTCCAGCCAGGCCCGGTCCTCGCCGGCCACGGGCCCGCCCGCACTCTCCGTACCGTCGCGCGCGACCAGGACGTACCGGCCGTCCTGCGCCACCTCCAGCGGTACGTTGTCCAGCCACTCGTTCGCGAACAGCAGCCCCGTAGTCCCTTCTGGCGGCTCCGGCACCCACCGAATCCGCGGATCCAGCCCCTCCGGCGCCGCCGCCCGCTCCACGGCGTACGGCCGCACCCGCGCCACCACGTCCTCGGGCAGCGCGGCCAGCACCCCGGCCAGCAGCTCCCCCCGCCCGGCCCCCATGTCCACCAGGTCCAGCCCCTCCGGGTGCCCGAGCTGCTCGTCCACCCGGCGCAGGAGCCGCGCCACGGCCCCCGCGTACAGACCCGAGGCGTGCACGGAGGTACGGAAATGCCCGGCGGGGCCCGGCCCGCCGGGGCGGACGTAGAAGCCGCCGGGGCCGTAGAGCGCCGCCTCCATCGCAGTCCGCCACGGAACCGGATCCACACCTTCACCCTGAACGCTCATCCCCCGAAGGCTAAGCTCACCCTCCACCTTGCGGAGTACTCCCCCATCACACGGATCGCACCTGTGGTTGACTCCAGCACCTATCCGCTTTGCCTACTCTGGGTTACGTGCAGCGCCTCTACGACTTCCTCCGCCGACACCCGACGGGCGTCGACAGCTTCTGGGCTGTCCTCCTGTTCGGGATCGCGATGCTGGAAGTCGCCAGCAGCGAGTTCGACAGCACCGCCACACGGCTGCTCGCCGTCCCCACGGTGACCGCGCTGTGCACCGTCGTGGGCCTGCGCCGCAAGTGGCCGACGCAGATGTTCTGGCTGGCCGTCGCCGCCGGCGTCTACCAGCTGCTGACCGGCACCGACGCGAACACCGCCGACTTCGCCATGCTGGTCATCCTCTTCACCGTCGCGGCCGCCGACGTCTCGCGCCGGCTCTCCCGCGCGGCCCTCGCCATCGGCCTGGCCGCCGCGCCCCTCTACGCCCTGCGCTTCCACGTGGACAAGGGCACCCCCACCGACAACCTCTTCTTCACGCTCTTCGCCATCGTCCCCTTCGCCCTCGCCTGGGTGATGGGCGACTCCCTGCGCACCCGCCGGGCCTACTACGCCCAGCTCGTGGAGCGGAACCAGCGCCTGGAGAAGGAGCGCGAGGCCCAGGCCAAGGTGGCCGTGGCCGCCGAGCGCGCCCGGATCGCCCGCGAGCTCCACGATGTCGTCGCGCACAACGTCTCGGTGATGGTGGTCCAGGCGGACGGCGCCGCCTACGTCATGGACGTGGCACCGGAACAGGCCAAGGAAGCCCTCCAGACCATCTCCGGCACCGGGCGCCAGGCGCTGGCCGAGATGCGGCGCCTGCTGGGCGTCCTGCGCACCGGCGAGCCGCAGGAGTCCGAGGACTACGTACCGCAGCCGGACGTCGAGCAGATCGAGGTCCTGGTCGAGCAGGTACGGGCGGCCGGGCTCGCGGTGGACTTCGAGGTCGAGGGCGCACCGCGCCGACTGCCCAGCGGTCTCGAGCTGACCGCGTACCGGATCGTGCAGGAGGCGCTGACGAACACGCGCAAGCACGGGGGCCCGGACGCGACGGCGAGCGTCCGGCTGGTCTACTTCGACGACGGACTCGGCCTGCTGGTCGAGGACAACGGCCGGGGCGCCGCCCACGAGCTGTACGAGGACGGCGGCGCGGACGGCGCCGGGCACGGGCTGATCGGCATGCGGGAACGCATCGGTATGGTCGGGGGCACCCTGGACGCGGGCCCGCGCCCGGGCGGCGGCTTCCGGATCAGCGCCCTGCTCCCGCTCAAGAAGAGGTGAAGGTAACCGATGTCCATCCGAGTGATGCTGGTCGACGACCAGGTGCTGCTCCGCACCGGCTTCCGGATGGTGCTCGCCGCCCAGCCGGACATGGAGGTCGTCGCCGAGGCCGGTGACGGCCTGGAGGCGCTGGAGGTGCTGCGGGCCACGAAGGTGGACGTGGTGCTGATGGACGTGCGCATGCCGAAGCTCGACGGGGTCGAGGCGACCCGGCGCATCTGTGAGCCGGAGGAGCACCCGAAGGTCATCATCCTGACCACCTTCGACCTGGACGAGTACGCCTTCTCGGGCCTGAAGGCGGGCGCGAGCGGCTTCATGCTCAAGGACGTCCCGCCTGCGGAGCTGCTGGCCGCGATCCGCTCGGTGCACAGCGGTGACGCGGTGGTCGCCCCGTCGACGACCCGGCGGCTGCTGGACCGTTTCGCCCCGATGCTGCCCACGACCACGGCCGAGCCGCGGAACAAGGAGATCGAGCGGCTGACGGAGCGCGAGCGCGAGGTCATGCTGCTTGTCGCCCAGGGCCTTTCGAACGGGGAGATCGCGGCCCGCCTGGTTCTCTCGGAGGCCACGGTGAAGACGCACGTCGGCCGGATCCTGACGAAGCTGGGCCTGCGCGACCGCGTCCAGGTCGTGGTCCTCGCCTACGAGTCGGGCCTGGTCCGCGCAGGCGGCGCCTCGTAGCGTAGAAACAGCACGTGAGATCCATACGTAGGGCGCTCGGGGCGGCCGCGCTGGCCCTGGCGGCCCTGTTCGTGACGGCCTGCCAGGCCGCTCCGCCGACGCCCACCGAGACGCACACCTACTCGGTGTGGGACTGGAACGTGGCCGGCAGCGCCCTGCACCACGGCCGGACCGACACCGGGCTGATCGACGAGGTCATCGCCTCCATCACGGCCCGGCAGCCCGACTTCATGTCGTTCAACGAGATCTGCCAGGGCCAGTACGAGGCGATCCGCGACCGGCTCGCCGCGAGCGGGCACTGGGCGCGGGCCGACGACCACGCCCGCTTCGCCGTGACCCGTGGGGCCGGCACCGGCATCTGCCAGGGCAAGTCCTTCGGGAACGCGCTGATCAGCAGCCACGACCTGGGCGAGTCCACGGAGTACCCGCTTCCGCCGGACTTCACCCAGGCCGACAAGGCCAAGGCGGAGGCGTCCGGCCGGGGCGTGGAGAACCGCAAGATGCTGTGCGCGCCGCTGAAGGACCAGCCGCGGATGAAGTTCTGCACGCTGCACATCACCGGGACGAACCGCTCGCTGCCGGACCCGGGCAAGGGCGGCGCCCCGAGGAAGGTCAACGGGCAGCAACTGCACGAGGTGGGCCGGATCCTCGACTCGTTCGCCGCGGCCAAGGAGGCGTACCTCGTGGCGGGCGACTTCAACGCCCAGCCGGACCTCAAGAAATACGTGCGGCTGGCTCCCCTGATGGCCAAGCACACGGAGCTCGACGGCGACGACGCCGAACACTGCCCGGGCTACGGCGAGTGGACGGCGCTGCCCCCGCGCGAGGTCTCGGGGTCCCCGGCCTGCGGGCCCCACGCGAAGATCGACCTGATCCTCGCCCGGGGCAAGCTGGCCAAGGGCACCTACGCGGCGGACGCGTGGAACATCCCGTCCGACTGCAAGGCCGTCACCCCGGACCACCAGCTCCACGAGCCGGTGATCCGGGTCAACTGCTCCGACCACCGGGTGATCACGGGGCGCGCCACGATTCAGGTGCCGACGGGCGGCTGAGCCGTCGGGCCGGGTCGGCGTCGGGCCGGGTCCGCGTCGGGCCGGCTCCGCGTCGGGCCGGGTCCGCGTCGGGCCGGCTCCGCGTCGGGCCGGCTCAGCGTCGGGCCGGGTCCGCGTCGGGCCGGGTCGGCTCAGATCACGTCATCCAGCGGTCGGGCCGGGCCGCGGCGCGCGAGGTGCGCGAGCGGGCCGCCTGCGCGTGCAGGAGCTCGCCCGCCTCGGCCGTCGCCCGGAGGCGGGCCGTGACCGTGCCGTTCGCGCCGGTGTCCACACAGAGGTCGGCGACCCCGCGGGCGCGCTCCCAGGGGCCCTGTGTGAGGCGGACGCTCTGCACCTTGGCGTGCGGGACGATCTCCGTACGGCGGCACAGGAGGCCGTGCCGGGCGGCGAACACGTCCGCCGAGACGGCCATGGCGTAGCCCTTCCACCACACCGGGACCACCCACCGCGCGCCCCGGGGGGCCGGGGTGAAGTCCAGGGCCGCCAGGTCCACACCGGGCAGGACGCGGGCGATCACGGCGTACGCCGCGTCCCGCGCGGCCACCGGGACCAGGACCCCGTTCTTCGAGCCCGCCACCGCCAGCTCCACCCGGACCCAGTCCCGCCGCCGCCACAGCAGCGGCTCCACGATCCGTACGCTCTGCACCCGCCCCGGCGGCACCGTCTCGTGGGCCCGGTCCAGCAGTCCGTGGTCCAGTCGCAGCCCGTCCGGCGACTCGGCGACCGTCCAGTCGTACTCGGTGAGGAAGCGGCCCCCGGTGCCCGACCAGACCCCGCCGAGGATCGGCAGCAGGATGGCGAGGGTCGCCCAGGGGCTCTCGCTGAACCACCACACGGCCACGGGGGCGGCCAGCCCGCCGGCCAGCGCTGCCCAGGCGGCCAGGGTGAGCACCAGCGACATCACCAGGTCGCGCGGCCGCAGCCGCAGCAGCTCCCGCTCCGGGGCCTCGCCGACCGCAACCGCCTCCGCCGGGGTGAAGCCCGCCGCCCTGGCCAGCAGCTCGGCGCGCAGCGCCACGGCCTCCTTCTCGCCGAGGAACGCCAGTTCGTCCTTGTCCTCGGTGCCGATCACGTCGAGCCGCAGTTTCGCGACCCCGGCCAGCCGGGCCAGCAGCGGCCGGGTGACGTCCACCGCCTGGATCCGGTCGAGCCGGATGTGCGCGGTGCGCCGGAACAGCAGCCCGGAACGGATGCGCAGCTCGGTGTCGGTCACGGAGTATTGGGTGAACCACCAGCTCAGGAACCCGTACAGGCCGAACACCACGACCAGGCCGGCCATCGCCAGTGCCCGCAGGACTGTGGACAGGTCGGCTATCCGCTCCGCGATGTTCTCGCCCTGCTGGGCGATCACGCCGACGGTCGCGGCGATCGGTACCCAGGCGCGGCGCAGCGGGGTGAGGAAGTGCAGCCTGCGCTCGGCGGCGGCCGGCCCGGGCACCACTGGCCCGGCCGCCACGCCCTCGGCGACGACTGGCCCGACCGCCACGACCTCGGCGGGGGGTACGGCCGCCACCCCCTCGGCGGACTCCCCGCTCACAGGCCCGCCGACCTTGCCTCGCCCAGCTCCGTCAGCCGGTCGCGCAGCCGCTCCGCCTCGGCCGGCGCCAGGCCCGGGATCGTCGCGTCCGTGGCCGCGGCCGCCGTGTGCAGCTGGACGGTGGCCAGCCCGAACCGCCGCTCCAGCGGGCCCGAGGTCACCTCCACCAGCTGCATCCGCCCGTACGGGACCACGGTCTCCTCCCGCCACAGCACCCCGCGGCTGATCAGCAGGTCGTCCGCGCGCTCGGCGTACCGCCAGGACCGCCAGTTCCGGCCGAGCACCACCCAGCCCCAGGCGAGCACCGCGAGCCAGAAAGCCCCGGAGGCCGCCCACACCGGGCCGGCCGTGAGCCCCGTCACGACACCCGTCACGACCGTGAGGAGGGTCATCCAGATCGCCAGCACCAGCCGCCGCAGAGCGAGCAGCGCGGCCTGGAGCCCCACCCACTCGGGCCGGCTCGTCTCACCCGTTGTCCCGGTTTCCATCCCCCCACACTAGGGGGGTGGCTTGTCGATCGGGCCGGGCTCGCGGCGCCTGGCACGCACGCTCGCCGCGTTGTCGTCGGTCGCCGACGCTCCGCGTCGACTCCCTCCTCCGCCTTGCGATCGCACGCACCAGACGCCGCTCCCTGATCCGGCCCGATCGACAAGCCACCCCCTGCGGCTGCGAGAATGCAGGCATGACGGAGACCACGGTCGGCATCGGCGGAGCGGCGGAGAGCACCGACATGGTGCTCAACATCGGACCCCAGCACCCTTCCACGCACGGCGTGCTGCGCCTGCGGCTCGTCCTGGACGGCGAGCGGATCGCCAGCGCCGAGCCGGTGGTCGGCTATATGCACCGCGGGGCCGAGAAGCTCTTCGAGGCCCGTGACTACCGGCAGATCGTGATGCTCGCGAACCGCCACGACTGGCTGTCCGCGTTCTCCAACGAGCTCGGCGTGGTCATGGCGGTCGAGCGGATGCTCGGCATGGAGGTCCCCGAGCGGGCCGTGTGGATGCGGACCCTGCTCGCCGAGCTGAACCGGGTGCTGAACCACCTGATGTTCCTCGGGTCCTACCCCCTGGAGCTGGGCGGGATCACGCCGATCTTCCACGCCTTCCGCGAGCGCGAGGAGCTCCAGGCCGTCATGGAGGAGATCTCCGGCGGCCGTATGCACTACATGTTCAACCGGGTCGGCGGCCTCAAGGAGGACCTCCCGGCCGGCTGGCTCGGCCGGGCCCGCGCCGCGATCGCCGACGTCAACACGCGCATGGACGTGTACGACAAGCTGGTCCACGGGAACGAGATCTTCCGCGGCCGCACCCGCGGGGTGGGCGTGCTGTCCGCCGAGGCGGTGCACGCGTACGGAGTCTCCGGCCCGATCGCCCGCGCCTCCGGCGTCGACTTCGACCTGCGCCGCGACGAGCCGTACCTGGCCTACGGCGAGCTCCAGGACGTCCTCAAGGTGGTCACCCGCACCGAGGGCGACTGCCTGGCCCGTTTCGAATGCCTGCTGGACCAGACCCACAACTCCCTCGACCTCGCGGTGGCCTGCCTGGACCGGATGGCCGAGCTGCCGCCCGGGCCGGTCAACCAGCGCCTGCCGAAGGTGCTGAAGGCGCCCGAGGGGGCCACGTACGCCTGGACCGAGAACCCCCTCGGCATCAACGGCTACTACCTGGTGTCCAAGGGCGAGAAGACCCCGTACCGGCTGAAGCTGCGCTCGGCCTCCTACAACAACATCCAGGCGCTGGCGGTGCTGCTGCCCGGCCAGCTGGTCGCGGACATGGTGGCGATCCTGGGCTCGCTGTTCTTCGTGGTCGGGGACATCGACAAGTAAGCGTGCGGCACGAGCCGTCCGAGGCCGGGGCGCCCTAGGGTTCGGGGATGACCACTGGCATATTCGCCGGCTATCTGCGGCGACTCGGCATCACCGAACCGGACGCCCCTTCGGCCGAGGGGCTGTTCGCGCTCCAGCGGGCGCACCTTGAGCGCGTCCCGTACGAGAACCTCGACATCCAGCTGGGGCGGCCGCCCGGCATCGACCCCGAGGTGTCGGTACGCCGGCTCGCGGCGGGGCGCGGCGGGTACTGCTACCACCTCAACGGCGCCTTCGCCCTGCTCCTGGGCGCCCTCGGATACGAGGTGACCCGGCACGTCGGCGGCGTCCACAGCGCGGCAGAGCGGGACCGGCGCGATGTCAACGGCGACCACCTCGCGCTGACCGTCCGGGTCGGCGGTCAGGCGTACTTCGTCGACGCCGGGCTGGGAGACGGGCCGCACGAGCCGCTGCCGCTGCGCGCCGGAACGTACCCCCGGGGCGGTTCCACGTACCGGATGGAGGAGTTGGCGGGGGCCGAGCCCGGCTGGACGTACATCAACGACGACGGGTCCGCCCCGGTGATGAACTTCCACTCCGCCCCGGCCGGCCCGGCCGCCGAGGCCGTGTTCGCGCGCGAGCACAGCCGGATGTCCACCGCCGAGGACTCCGGCTTCGTACGGACCTTCGCGGTGATGCGGCGCGACGCGGAGGGCATTGACGTGCTGCGGGGCCGGGTACTGAGCCGGATCGACCCGGTGAAGGGGACCGGCGAGCGGGAACTGGCCACGCCCGGGGAGTTCTTCGAGGTCCTCGAGGGCGTCTTCGGGCGCCGGCTCGACGATGTGACTCCGGCGGACCGGGCGGCGCTGTGGGCCCGGGTGGGCCGGGCGCACGAGGCGTGGCTGGCCTCCCGGACGGACTGATGTCGGTGCGGCAGGGCAGACTTGGGGGCATGTCCCACTCCCCCAGACGGGCCTGCCCCTCCTGCGGCCGCGACTGCGCCGTGACCGGCGGCCGGATCGCCCGCCACGACCCTCCCGCCGGCCGGGGGCGCGGAGACCTGGTCTCCTGCCCCGGGTCCCGGGCCCGGGTGGTGCTCGGCGCCTCGGCGCCGACGCTGGACGGCTTCGTACTGCCGCCGCATCCCGGGCAACTGCCGTTGTTCTAGCGGGCCGCAGGCGCTGCGCTAGGAGATGGCCGTGCGGAGCTGGGCCACGTCGATCGGCTCGGTCTCGTCGTGGGCCGTCAGGTCGATGACCTGGCCCACGGCGCGGTGTTCCGGGGTGGCCGGCTTGAACTCCGGCTCAGCGGGGCTCTGTGCGGACTCCGCCTTGTGGACGGCGAGGACCTCCGCGCCCACCACGTCGGCCAGGTCCTCGTTCTGGACGGCCTCGATGACCGCGCGGGCCTGCGCCGCGGTCTTGGTGCCGAAGAAGTCGAAGCCGCCCTCGACACGGGACGCCCGCCGCTGGGCGGAGTACGGGGCCACCGCCGCGGCCGGCCGGCGCGCCAGCCCCGCGGCCGCCCCGCCCGTGGCCGCCCCGCCCGCAGCCGTCGAGCCCGTGGCCGCGGCCGCCGGCGGGGCGGCGAGCGCGGGGCGGGTGTGCGACTCGACGGCGCGCGGCGCCTGCGGGTCCACCGTCGTCTTGCGGACCAGTGCCCCCAGGGCCGCGTGAGCCCGGGCATAGCCGACCGAGGTCGGGGCTCCGGCCGAGGTGCGCTCCTCGGAGACCGCCGGGAGTTCCTTCGCCGGGGCGGCCGGGGTGGCCGGGCCCGCGGAGGCCTCGATGGCCAGCAGTCGGCGGCCCTCCAGGGCGCTCGCCCGCTCGGTCTCGGCGGTCGCGTACCGGCGCAGCAGCGCGGCGTGCTCGCCGCGCAGGCCCGCCAGTTCGACCCGCTTGGCGCGCAGCTTGGCGTCGAGCCGGCCGCGCAGCACCCGGGCCTCTTCGAGGTCGGATTCGAGCTCGGCTATTCGCTCGTCCGTCCTCCACTCGTCCTTGACCCGCTCGCGCGCCATCTCGGCGACCCGGCGGCCGGCCGCCCGGTCCCAGGAGCGCATGACGACCGCGCCGGCCACGCCCGCGGCGGCCGTGACGGCCACGAGCAGCCGCAGCGGCATGGGTTCCGCCAGCAGCCAGGCCACCCCGGCACTGGTGACGGAAACACCGGCGACGACTGTCGGCGTGAGCAGTCGGTGCAGGGGTTCTGGATTGCGGTGGCGTCCACGGGGCATGGCCTGAAATTTACAGGGCGTGGACGCGGAGTGGGGTAACTGCCCGGCAATCTGTGGCCGGGCAGTTACCCGTCATTTCTCCACCAAGTGTGTGACTGCTCCTTCGTCAGTTACTTCTTCTACTTCTTCAGCAGGCCCTTGGACTCCAGGTAGGCCTTCGCGACATCCGCCGGCTTCGCGCGCTCCGCGTCCACCTTGCGGTTGAGGTCGATCAGATCGGCCGTCGTGAGGGCCTTGGTGAGCTTGTCGAGGGCGGCCGCGATCTCCGGGGCGCCCGCGTCCTTGGCATTGACGACCGGCAGTACGTTGTCGGCGTTCTGGAGCTTCTTGTCGTCCTCCAGCAGGACCAGCCCGAAGCTGTCGAGGGTGGCGTCGGTGGTCGTGGTCAGCACCAGCTGGTCCACTCCGTCCTTGACCGCCTGCTTGGACTGCGGGGTGCCGACGCCCTTGGGGTCAATACCGGAAACATCGATTCCGTATGTGGTCTTCAGCCCCGGCGCGCAGAACGGGCGGACGGCGCATTCGTCACCGGCCGCGATCTTCACCTTCAATCCGGACTTGCCGAGGTCGGAAAGCGTCTTCAGGTTGTTCTTCTGGGCGAATTCCTTGCTGACCGCGAAGGCGTTCTGGTCGACCGCCGAACCCGCCGGCAGCGCCTTCAGGCCGAGCGGGGCCGCCAGCTTGTCCAGCGCCGCCACCGTCGCCGCCACATCGCTCGACGCGACCGGCTTGTCCTGCGGCGCCTTCGGACCGTTCACCTTGGCGTTGAGGAACTCCGCGAGCGTGGCCGCGTACTCCGGGACGATGTCGATCTCGCCCTTCTCCAGGGAGGGCTCGTACAGCTCGCGGTTGTTGACCGTCGTGATCGAGGTGCCGTAGCCGGCGTCCTTGAGCACCTGCGCGTACAGCTCCGCCAGCACGTTGGACTCGGTGAAGCCGGCCGCGCCGATCACGAGCTTGCCCTTGCCGCCCTCGGCGGCCCCGGAGGAGGAGGAGCCGCCGTCCTTGGACTTCTCCAGGCTGTCGCCGCCGCACGCGGTGAGCGAAACGGTCAGGGCCACCGCACCCAGTGCCGCGCCGAAGACGCGCGTGGACTTGCTCATGGTTACTCCTTCAAGCGAGGAAAAGGCGACGAGAACAACGGAACGACAGGGGAGGCGGGCTCAGCGCGCCGCCGTCGGGCGCCGCAGCAGCAGGCGGTCGCCCGCCACCAGCACGCCCTCCACCACCAGGGCCAGCAGCGCCACCAACAGGGCGCCAGCGACGACCTGCGCGGTGTTGTACGTGTTGAAGCCGGCGGTGATGATCCGGCCCAGGCCGCCCTGGCCGACCATCGCCGCGATCGTGGCCGTGGCGATGACCTGGACCGCGCCCGAGCGCAGCCCCGTCATCACCAGACCCCGCGCGAGCGGCAGCTCGACCCGGAGGAACAGCTGCCCGCCGGACATGCCCATGCCCCGGGCCGCCTCGACCACCGAGCGGTCCACCTCGCGCATGCCCACGTACGCGTTGGTCAGCAGCGGCGGTATGGCGAACAGCACCAGCGCGACGATGGTGGGCAGATAGCCGGCGCTGCGCAGCGGCGAGACCATGAACAGCGCCAGCACCGCGAAGACGGGCACCGCCCGGCCGATGTTGGACACGTTCACGGCGAGGGCCCCGCCCTTGCCGATGTGGCCGAGCCACAGCCCGACCGGCAGCGCCACGGCGCAGGCGACCGCCAGGGCGATCCCGCTGACGTAGACGTGCTCGCCGAGCCGGTGCCAGACACCGCTCTCCCCGGACCAGTTGGCGCCGTTCGCCAGCCAGTCCCAGGCCTCGCCCAGTACGCCCATCGCCCTCAGACCCCCTTCGTCGAAGCCGAAACCGAAGCGGACTCCGAGGCCGATACCGGAGCCGAGGCGGCACGGGTCGCCCGCGTCCACGGCGTGAGCAGCCGCTCCACGCCGAGCAGCAGCAGGTCCGCCACCAGCGCGAGCAGCACGCACAGCACCGAGGCGGTGAGCACCTGGGCCTTGAAGGAGCTGTTCACTGCCGGGGCGATGAGGTTGCCGAGACCGCCCTTGCCCACGATGGAGCCGACGGTGGTCAGGGCGACCGTGGAGACGGTGGCGATCCGGACCCCGGCGAGCACCGCGGGGAGTGCCAGGGGCAGTTCGACCTGCCACAGCAGCCGCCGCGGCCCGTATCCCATCCCGCGCGCGGCTTCCCGTACCTCCTCGGGGACGGCTTCCAGGCCGGCCAGCACATTGCGGACCAGGATGGTCAGCGAATACAGCACCAGCCCGGTCACCACGAGGGACGCCGACAGGCCGAAGACCGGGAGCAGCAGGGAGAACATGGCGAGCGAGGGGATCGTGTAGAGCAGGGTGGTCAGGCCCAGCACGGGGGCCGCCCAGCGGCGGCCGCGGCGGGCCAGCAGGGCGAGCGGCACGGACAGGGCGAGGCCGATCAGCACCGACACGCCCGTGATCCACACGTGCTCGACCGTGGCATCGGTGAGCTCCTGGGAGCGGGAGGTGACGTACTCCCAGCAGATCCAGTCGTTCGCCACCAGGCAGTTCTGCCCTGCCATGTCCCTCACCCCCTCGTCACCGCACGCACAGGAGCGACCATAACCCCCGGTACCGACAATGGCCGGAATCCTTCGCAGCGGAGCAACACTCCCTTTACAAGAGGAACGTGCCGGTAGGGAAGGATGGGGTGCGTGATCCGATTCGAGCACGTGACCAAGCGCTACCCCGACGGGACAACGGCCGTCGAGGACCTGTCCTTCGAGGTGGCGGAAGGCGAGCTGGTCACGCTCGTGGGCCCGTCGGGCTGCGGCAAGACGACCACGATGAAGATGGTCAACCGGCTGATCGAGCCGACCTCCGGCCGGATTCTGCTGGGCGGCGAGGACATCTCGTCCGCCGATCCGGTCGAGCTGCGCCGCCGGATCGGGTACGTCATCCAGCAGGTCGGACTGTTCCCGCACAAGACGGTGCTGGAGAACACCGCGACCGTGCCGCAGCTGATCGGCACCCCCAGGGCGAAAGCCCGGGCGCGGGCCGCCGAGCTCCTCGAACTCGTCGGGCTGGACCCGGCGGTGTACGGGGGCCGGTACCCGGAGCAGCTGTCCGGCGGGCAGCGCCAGCGCGTCGGCGTGGCCCGGGCACTCGCCGCGGACCCGCCGGTGCTGCTGATGGACGAGCCGTTCGGCGCGGTGGACCCTGTGGTCCGCGAACGCCTGCAGAACGAGTTCCTGACGCTCCAGAAGACGGTGCGCAAAACGATCCTGCTGGTCACGCACGACCTGGACGAGGCCATCCGGCTCGGCGACCGCATCGCGGTCTACGGAGCGGGCACCATCGAGCAGTTCGCCCGCCCGGCGGCGGTCCTGGCCGCGCCGGCCACGGAGTACGTGGCCGGCTTCGTCGGCGCGGACCGGGGGCTGAAGCGGCTCGCGGTCACCCCGGTGGAGGCGGCCGACCTGGCGGCGGCGGACGGAAAGGCCCCCACCGCCGAAGTGGCGCTGGGGGCGACGTTGCGCGAGGCGCTCGCGGCGCTGCTCCAGGAGGACTCGGGCCGGATCGGGGTCACGGACCCGGACTCCGGCACGCTGGTCGGCGTACTGACCCCGGAGGGTGTGCACCGGGCGCTGCGCCGGGCCCAGCTGCAGGAGGCTTAGCCGCGCGGACTCAGGTAGCCGCGCGGACTCAGGCCTGGATGCGGCCGCTCATCCACACCAGCATCGGCGCGATCTCGCGCCGCCAGGTGTTGAAGTTGTGGCCGCCGCTGTCGAGGATGATCGAGGAGACCCGGTCCGGGCTCTTCACCTTCTTGATGAACTTCTTGGTGTCCCCGAGGTTCGGCTCGCCCTTCTGGCTGCTGGTCACGAGGAACGACGTACCGGACGGATTCTTGTGCTCGATGCTGTGCAGGACGTTCGCGCGCTTCTTCAGCTTGTCGTCGCCCTGGAACAGGTTGCCGGTCGTCGCGTCGTTCGCGGCGTCGTAGTACGCGGACAGACCCGCGGCGGCGCCGAAGGTCTGCGGGTAGTGCGCGGCGATGTTCAGGGCGCAGTAGCCGCCGGTGGAGTTGCCGATGAAGCCCATGTTCTGGGGCTTCTTGCCGACCCGGAAGGTGCTCTGGATGGCCTGCGGCAGGTCCTCGCCGAAGAAGGTCTCGGTCTGCGGGCCACCGGGTATGTCCACGCACTCGGTGTCACGCGGGGGCGCCACGGTCGGGCGCAGCATGACCAGGATCATCGGCTTCATCTTGCCCGCCTTGGCCTGCTTGAAGGCCGTCATCGGGTAGTTCAGCCCTTTGATCAGGTTTTCGGCGGTGCCCGGGTAGCCGGTCAGCACGATGGAGGCCGGGAAGTTCTGGTTCTTGTGCTGCGGCTGGAAGTACTCCGGCGGCAGCCACACGTACCCGGGGCTCGTTATCTTCGACTTCTGCCCGGATATGGCAACCTTCAGGATCTGTCCGCCGACCTGAGGCTTGCCCCCACCGGGCACATCCAGCTTCTGCTTGTCGACGACCTTGATGTCCTTGCTGCTCATCGCGTGGTCGACGACCTTGCCCATCGACGTCTCCTGGCCGAACAGGTCGGCCCAGGAGCCATAGAAGAGGAACGACTTGTTCGCCCCCAGCCCGACCGCCGAGAACAGCGCCAGCTGGGTGGCCAGCAGGAGACCGATCCGGCCGACGACGGCGCGCCAGGTGCGGCCCGAGAGCCTCGGCCAGAACCACACCGTGGCCGCGAAGAGCAGCACACCGGCGATGATGGCCAGCACAAGGACCGTATTACTGGTGAGACCCATGAGCAGTCAGTCGACTTTCTGATGGCAGGACTAGTTTTTCTCGACGGAAGAGTGAACCCGCTCCTCCTCGATGTCGTCCTAATGGACGCACCACACTCCGGAGGCTGTCGCGGCCTTCGGCCACATGATCTCTCGCGGAGCAACGGGAAGCGATGTCTAGCAGGATAGATGGCGATAAGTCGGGACAGGTTCCGAAGCGGGCCAGCCGAATCTTCCGCGGCCCACGACCGGAGTCCGTGCCCGGACTCGTAGGTACGGCCGTCATGATCGTCGGTCTGCTGGACATCGCGGCGGGTGTCTTCCCGCGGTTCCGGCACAGCAGGTTCCATTCAGTCACCGAGGTGCTGCCCGGCTCCCTCGGCCCCTTCGCAGCCGCCCTCTCCATCAGCGTGGGCGTCCTGCTGCTGCTGCTCGCCCACGGGCTCAAGCGCCACAAGCGCCGCGCCTGGCGAGCCGCGGCCGTCCTGCTGCCCGCAGGAGCCGTGGCGCAGTTTACGTACCGCCACTCGATCATCGGTGTAGTCATCGCGGCGGCGCTCCTCACGCTGCTGCTGCGCCACCAGGGTGAATTCAAGGCGCTGCCCGACCCGCGCAGCCGCTGGAAGGCGCTGGCCAACTTCGTCCTCATGAGCGCCGGTTCCATCGGCCTGGGCCTGGTCATCGTCAACTCCCACCCGGGCCGGGTCGTCGGCGACCCCGGCATCTACGAGCAGATCAGCCACGTCGTGTACGGGCTCTTCGGCTTCGAGGGACCCGTCGACTACGCCGGCCGGGTCTCCTGGACCGTCGGGTACTCCCTCGGCGCCCTCGGCATGCTGACCGCGCTCACCACCATCTACCTGGCCTTCCGCCCCGAGCACCCCGCCGCGCGGCTCACCGCCGACGACGAGGTCAAGCTGCGCGAGCTGCTCACGAAGCACGGCGGCCGCGACTCCCTCGGCCACTTCGCGCTGCGCCGCGACAAGGCCGTGGTCTTCTCCCCCAGCGGCAAGGCCGCCGTCACCTACCGCGTGGTCTCCGGCGTGATGCTCGCCTCCGGCGACCCCATCGGCGACGTCGAGGCCTGGCCGGGCGCGATCGAGCGGTTCATGGAGGAGGCCAAGGCCCACTCCTGGACCCCGGCCGTGATGGGCTGCAGCGAGACCGGTGGCGAGGTCTGGACCCGCGAGACCGGCCTGGACGCCCTGGAGCTGGGTGACGAGGCGATCGTCGATGTCAAAGACTTCTCCCTCGCGGGCCGCGCCATGCGCAATGTCCGCCAGATGGTGAAGCGCATCGAGCGCAACGGCTACACCACCAAGGTCCGCCGGGTCAGCGAGCTGACCGAGACCGAGCTGGAGCAGGTGCGCGGTGCCGCCGAGGCCTGGCGCGGCACCGACACCGAGCGCGGCTTCTCCATGGCCCTGGGCCGCGTCGGCGACCCGGGCGACGGCGACTGCTACATCGCCACCGCGCACCGCGTGGAGGAGGGCGACACCTCCCCGTACGGCGACCTGAAGGCGGTCCTGCACTTCGTCCCGTGGGGCAAGGACGGCATGTCGCTGGAGCTGATGCGCCGCGACCGCGCCGCCGACCCCGGTATGAACGAGCTGCTGATCGTCGCCTCCCTGGAGGCGGCCCCGTCGCTGGGCATCGAGAAGGTCTCCCTGAACTTCGCGATGTTCCGCTCGGCCCTCGCCCGCGGCGAGAAGATCGGCGCCGGCCCGGTGCTGCGGATGTGGCGCAGCCTGCTGGTGTTCCTGTCCCGCTGGTTCCAGATCGAGTCGCTGTACAAGTTCAACGCGAAGTTCCGCCCCCGCTGGGAGCCCCGCTTCGTGGTCTTCCGCACCACGCGCGACCTGCCCCGCATCGGCTTCGCCGCGATGCAGGCCGAGGGCTTCGTCACACTGGCCCTCCCCCGCCTGTTCGCCAGCCGCCGCCGCCCCAAGCCGGTCCGCACCTGCGCCCACCACCACATGCCCGCCGTCCCGGCCCAGCCCCAGCCGGAACGCGAGGTCCAGGTCGCGTAACCCCGGGCAATCCAGCCCCGCCGGCGTCCGGGCAAATCCAGCCCCGCCGGCGTCCGGGCAAATCCAGCCTCGCCGGCGTCCGGGCAAATCCAGCCTCGCCGGCGTTTGAGGCGCGGGTCCGGGGCGGAGCCCCGGGGCCCGCGCCACTCCCCGCGATCCGCCCGGCCAGGGCCCCGGCCCTACCCTTGGAGCCATGAACACGAACCGCGGGGTCACCGCCAGAGGCCGGGTCGCAGGTCTGCCGGAATGGGACCGCTGCGGCGTCATGGGCGTCGTCAACGTCACCCCCGACTCCTTCTCCGACGGCGGCCGCTGGTTCGACACCACCGCCGCCGTCAAACGCGGCCTCGACCTCGTCGCCCACGGCGCCGACCTCGTGGACGTCGGCGGCGAGTCCACCCGCCCCGGCGCCTCCCGCGTCGACGAGGAGGAAGAGCTGCGCCGCGTCGTCCCCGTCGTGCGCGGCCTCGCCTCCGAAGGCGTCACCGTCTCCGTCGACACCATGCGCGCCTCCGTCGCCGCCCAGGCCGTCGCCGCCGGCGCCCTGCTGGTCAACGACGTCAGCGGCGGCCTCGCCGACCCCGGCATGATCCCGGCCGTCGCCGCCGCCGAGGTGCCCTTCGTGGTCATGCACTGGCGCGGCTTCAGCGACGGCATGAACAGCCTCGCCGTCTACGACGACGTACTCGCCGAGGTCACCGCCGAGCTCCGCACCCGCATCGACGCCGTCGTGGCCGGGGGGATCGCCCCCGAGCGGCTCCTCGTCGACCCGGGCCTCGGCTTCGCGAAGAACGCCGAGCACGACCTGGCCCTGGTGGCCCACCTCCCCGAGCTGCGCGCCCTCGGTTTCCCGCTGCTCGTCGCCGCCTCGCGCAAGCGTTTCCTCGGCCGCGTCCTGGCCGGGGCCGCCGACGCCGCACCGCCGCCGGCCCGCGAGCGGGACGCCGCCACGGCCGCCGTCTCCGCCATCGCCGCGCACCAGGGCGCCTGGGCCGTCCGCGTCCACGAGGTACGCGCCACCGCGGACGCGGTTCGGGTGGCCCGCGCCGTGGAAGGGGCACTGTGATCCGCAGAGCACGAGCAATCCGTACAGCCTGCGCGGCGCATACGGCCCGTACAGGCAGGGAAGGGGCACGGTGAGCCGTACCGACATCGAAGCCGTCGAAGAGGTCAACACGGCCTTCTACGAGGCCATGGAGCAGGGGGACTTCGACACGCTGTCGGCACTCTGGCTCGAGGACGAGATCTCCTGCGTGCACCCCGGCTGGCCGGTCCTCTCGGGCCGCGGCGAGGTGCTGCGCTCGTACGCGCTGATCATGTCCCACACCGAGTACATCCAGTTCTTCCTCACCGACACCAAGGTGGCCGTGATCGGCGACACCGCCCTGGTGACGTGCACGGAGAACATCCTCAGCGGCGGGCCCGCCGAGGACGGCGGAGAGCTCGGCCCGCTCGTCGGTCAGCTGGTGGTCGCCACAAATGTGTTCCGACGCACATCCCAGGGCTGGCGGCTCTGGTCCCACCACGGATCCCCGGTCCTTACAGACTCCGAAGATGAGGACGAAGAGGACACCAACTGACCCCATGGGCGGGGTTCGAGGTTTATCGCAGGTAAATTCGAAGGTGGACGACGCCGACCGCACTCGGCGTAGGCCCATGGCCCTGGGGAGTCCCGGGACCGGAAGCACCTACGAAACAGGAGTGATTCGCGTGGATCGTGTCGCGCTGCGCGGCCTCAAGGCTCGCGGGCACCACGGCGTCTTCCCCCGGGAGCGCGAGGAAGGCCAGACCTTCATCGTCGACCTGGTGCTGCACATCGACACCCGCCCCGCGGCGGCCGACGACGACCTGGCGAAGACCGTGCACTACGGGGTCGTCGCCGAGGAAGTCGTCGACGTGGTCCAGGGAGAGCCCGTCGACCTGATCGAGACCCTCGCCGAGCGGATCGCCCAGCAGTGCCTCAAGCACGACGCGGTGGCGCAGGTGGAGGTCGTGGTCCACAAGCCGGACGCGCCCATCACCGTCCCCTTCGACGACGTGACCATCACGATCACCCGGAGCCGCGCATGAACAACGGACTGAACGCCCCGAGCGACCCCACCGTCCAGCCGGTACCCGCCTCCGTCGTCGAGGCGGTCGACGCGGCGGACACCACGCTGTCCAACCCGAAATGGGCCGTGATCGCGCTCGGCGCGAACCTCGGCAACCGGCTGGAGACCCTCCAGGGCGCCATCGACGCCCTCGGCGACACGCCGGGCCTGCGGGTCAAGGCCGTCTCCCCCGTCTACGAGACCGAGCCGTGGGGCGTCGCGCCCGGTTCGCAGCCCTCGTACTACAACGCGGTCGTGCGCGTGCGGACCACCCTCCCGCCGTCCTCGCTCCTGGAGCGCGGCCACGCCATCGAGGAAGCCTTCGACCGCGTCCGCGAGGAGCGCTGGGGCCCGCGCACCATCGACGTCGACATCATCGCGTACGCCGACGTGGTCTCCGACGACCCCGTCCTCACCCTCCCGCACCCGCGGGCCCACCAGCGGGCCTTCGTGCTGGCCCCGTGGCACGACATCGACCCCGAGGCCAAGGTCCCCGGCCGCGGCCCGGTCGCCGCACTCCTGGCCGAAACGGGCCTGACCGGCGTGACGGCGCGCCCGGACCTGGAACTCCGCCTCCCCGAGTAGTCGTTAGCCTGTGGACTGCTGAAGACATGGCGCAGAAAGCGGGGAACGGGTACGTGAAGCAACTGAGGCCGGCTGTCCTGGCGGGCATCTTCGCGGTGGCCGGGGTGCTGTCCTGGGCCGGCGCCCGGCTGTGGAACGCGTACGGCAGCCTGCCGGGCGTTCCGCTGGCCGCGCCGATCGTCCTGGGGGTCATCGCGGCGGTCCTCTTCGCGACGGCCCTGTCGATGCGCGCCCGCCTCAAGGCCCAGCGCGAGCGCCGCCCGGGCGCCAAGGGCGTGGAGCCCCTGATGGCGGCCCGCGCGGTGGTCTTCGGCCAGGCCAGCGCCCTGGTGGCGGCCCTGGTGGCGGGGATGTACGGCGGCGTCGGCGTCTTCCTGCTGATGGACTCCCTCGACATCCCCACCCGCCGCGACCAGGCCTGGTACGCCCTCGCCTCGGTCGTGGCCGGCGCCGCCGTCGTCGCCGCCGCCCTCTTCCTGGAGCACGTCCTGAAGCTCCCGGAAGACGACGACACCACCCCCGAGTCCCCGGCCCGCGCCTGACGGCCCCTGGCCGGGGGCAACCGGGTCAGCGGGCCATGATCAGGCTCATCGCCTCGTTGCGGGTCGCCGGGTCGCGGAGCTGGCCGCGGACCGCCGAGGTGATGGTCTTCGCCCCGGGCTTGCGGACTCCGCGCATGGTCATGCACATGTGCTCGCACTCGATGACCACGATGGCGCCGCGCGGCTCCAGGATCTCCATCAGGGAGTCCGCTATCTGCGTGGTCAGCCGCTCCTGCACCTGGGGGCGGCGGGCGAACACGTCCACCAGGCGGGCCAGTTTCGACAGACCGGTGATCTTGCCGTCGGTGGACGGTATGTACCCGACGTGGGCGACGCCGTGGAACGGCACCAGGTGGTGCTCGCAGGAACTCATGACCTCGATGTCCTTGACCAGGACCATCTCGTCGTGGCCGAGGTCGAAGGTGGTCGTCAGCACCTCTTCGGGCTTCTGGTACAGACCGGCGAATATCTCCTTGTACGCCCGCGCCACGCGTGCCGGGGTCTCCAGGAGGCCCTCGCGGTCTGGGTCCTCGCCGACCGCGATGAGGAGTTCACGGACCGCCGCCTCGGCACGCTTCTCGTCGAACTCGCCGATCGTGCCCTCGTCACCGGTCAAGGTCACTGGGTCCGTCATCTCTTCCTCGTTCCTGTGTGCACTAGCGCTCGCGACCATGTGAAAGAGCCGCGCCCCCAGGCTAGAACCTGGAGGGCGCGGCATCCATTCCGGGACTGTTCAGCCCGTGACCTACTCGGAACGATCCTCCGGGGAGGGCTCCGGGGCCTTCTCCACCGACACGGCCGGCGAGGTCGCCGCCGACGTGCCGTTCGCCGAGTTCGTCAGCTGGAGCTCCTTGGGAGAGAGCACCGGCGGACGGGTGGAGGGGGTGCGGCGGGAGGAGCCGGTCCACGCGGGGCGGGCCGGACGCTTCACGATCGTCGAGAAGATCTCGGCGATCTGCTCCTTGTTCAGCGTTTCCTTCTCCAGCAGCGCGAGAACCAGGTTGTCCAGGACGTCGCGGTTCTCGACCAGGATCTCCCAGGCCTCGTTGTGCGCGGTCTCGATGAGCTTCTTGACCTCTTCGTCGACCAGCGCCGCGACCTCTTCCGAGTAGTCCCGCGGGTGCGCCATATCGCGGCCCAGGAACGGCTCCGTGTTGTCGCCACCGAACTTGATCGCACCGAGACGCTCGGTCATGCCGTACTGCGTGACCATGGCCCGCGCCGTGGCCGTGGCCTTCTCGATGTCGTTCGCCGCGCCCGTGGTCGGGTCGTGGAAGACCAGCTCCTCGGCCGCGCGCCCGCCCAGCATGTACGCCAGCTGGTCGAGCATCTCGTTGCGCGTGGTCGAGTACCTGTCCTCGTCGGGCAGGACCATGGTGTAACCCAGGGCCCGGCCGCGGGACAGGATCGTGATCTTGTGGACCGGGTCGGCGTTCGGGGAGGCCGCCGCGACCAGGGCGTGTCCGCCCTCGTGGTACGCGGTGATCTTCTTTTCCCGGTCCGACATGATCCGGGTCCGCTTCTGCGGGCCCGCCACGACACGGTCGATCGCCTCGTCCAGCGAGTGGTTGTCGATCAGCTTCTTGTCCGAGCGGGCCGTGAGCAGCGCGGCCTCGTTCAGGACGTTGGAGAGATCGGCACCCGTGAAGCCGGGGGTGCGGCGGGCGACGGCCGAGAGGTCGACGTCCGGAGCGACCGGCTTGCCCTTCTGGTGGACCTTGAGGATCTCCAGACGGCCCTGCATGTCGGGACGGTCGACCGCGATCTGGCGGTCGAAGCGGCCCGGGCGCAGCAGCGCCGGGTCGAGGATGTCCGGGCGGTTCGTGGCGGCGATCAGGATGACGCCGCCCTTCACGTCGAAGCCGTCCATCTCGACGAGCAGCTGGTTGAGGGTCTGCTCGCGCTCGTCGTGACCGCCGCCGAGGCCCGCACCGCGGTGCCGGCCGACGGCGTCGATCTCGTCGACGAAGACGATCGCCGGAGCGTTGGCCTTGGCCTGTTCGAACAGGTCGCGGACACGCGAGGCACCGACACCGACGAACATCTCGACGAAGTCGGAACCGGAGATCGAGTAGAAGGGGACGCCGGCCTCGCCCGCGACGGCGCGCGCCAGCAGGGTCTTGCCGGTGCCGGGCGGGCCGTAGAGCAGCACGCCCTTGGGGATCTTGGCGCCGACGGCCTGGAACTTCGCCGGCTCCTGGAGGAACTCCTTGATCTCGTGGAGTTCCTCGACGGCCTCGTCCGCGCCCGCCACATCGGCGAACGTCGTCTTCGGGGTGTCCTTGGTGATGAGCTTGGCCTTGGACTTCCCGAAGTTCATCACCCGGGAGCCGCCGCCCTGCATCTGATTCATCAGGAACAGGAAGACGACGACGATGAGGACGAAGGGCAGCAGTGAGAGCAGCACGCTGAGGAACGGGCTGGTCTTGTCCGGCGAGACGGTGTACCCGTCGGTGATCTGACCGGCTTCGTACTTGGTCTGGAGGTTCTGGGCGAGCTGTACGCCCTGGTCCCCGATGTAGTTGGCCTGGAACTTGGTGCCGTCGTTGTCGCCGAGCTTCTGGTCCTTCTTCAGCTCGATCTTGATCATCTGGCTGTCACCGGTGGTGAGCTTGGCGCTCTGCACCTGGCCACTGTTGATCGCCTTGATGACCTCGCTGGTCTCCACCGACTTGTAGCCGCCGCCGGAGCCGACGACGTTCATCAACACGACCACGGCGAGGACGGCCAGCACGATCCACATGACCGGCCCACGGAAGTATCGCTTCACGTCCATCCATACGGGGCGCTGAGCACCCCGTCCCTCCTGCCCGTAGGTAAATGCTGCTGTGAGTAAAGACTGTTCTTCGGAATGTACCTCTGAATTGTCACCCGCGGCCTCGTGGGACGGCTGACAGACCTGCCTTCCCCTGCTTCAACGGCGGGGGGCGCCCCCAGGTTCCCTGCCGGGCACCCGGGGGCGGCGGCGGGTATCAGCCGCCGTAGACGTGCGGGGCGAGCGTGCCGACGAACGGCAGGTTGCGGTACTTCTCCGCGTAGTCGAGGCCGTAGCCCACGACGAACTCGTTCGGGATGTCGAAGCCGACCCACTTCACGTCGATCGCGACCTTCGCGGCGTCGGGCTTGCGCAGCAGCGTGACGACCTCCAGGGAGGCCGGCTGGCGGGAGCCCAGGTTCGACAGCAGCCAGGACAGCGTCAGACCGGAGTCGATGATGTCCTCGACGATCAGGACGTGCTTGTCCTTGATGTCGGTGTCCAGGTCCTTCAGGATCCGGACCACGCCCGAGGACTGGGTCCCGGCGCCGTACGAGGACACCGCCATCCAGTCCATGGTGAGCGGGGTGGACAAGGCGCGCGCCAGGTCCGCCATCACCATCACGGCGCCCTTGAGCACACCGACGATGAGCAGGTCCTTGCCCGCGTACTCCGCATCGATCTTCGCGGCCAGCTCGGCCAGCTTCGCGTCGATCTCTTCCTTGGTGATGAGCACCGACTGGAGGTCGTCGCCCATGTCCTTCTCGTCCACCCGCATCACTTTCGTCGACGGCCGGGGCTCCGGGGGTGCCCCCGGAGGTCTCAGCCGTGTTTCAGCACCAATCAGCCCTGCCGAATGACAAGTCTGCCACCCTGCCGCTGGGCCTCGACCCGGCCGGGCAGGTTGATGGCGCCCTGACCGCGCCATCCGGTGATGAGGCGGTCGACTTCTTCGATGTGGCGGGCGAAGAGGGAGCCCGCGGGAGAACCGGCCGCGACGACGGCCCTGCGCAGCACACGGCGGCGGACAGCCGGGGGCAGGGCGTACAGCTTGGCGCATTCCAGCCGGCCGTCCTCGTCCCGTACGCCGGTCTCCGCCTCGGCGGCCCAGGCGTCCAGGGCGTCCGCGTCGTCGCGCGAGAGCTGGGCGGTACGGGCCAGCGCCTCGACGACTCCCTTGCCGAGTGCCTTTTCGAGGGCGGGCAGTCCCTCGTGGCGCAGCCGGGAGCGGGTGTAGGCGGGGTCCATGTTGTGCGGGTCGTCCCAGACGGGCAGGGACTGGACCATGCAGGCCTTGCGGGCGGTCTGCCGGTCGACCTGGAGGAAGGGGCGGCGGTAGCGGCGCACGCGGCCGGTGCCACCGGGCCCGGCCGACCCGCCCGGGCCCCCCGAGACCTCGGGCATGCCGGACAGCGAGCGGATGCCGGATCCGCGGGCGAGGCCCAGCAGGACGGTTTCGGCTTGATCGTCCCGGGTGTGGCCGAGCAGCACGGCGGCGGCTCCCAGCCGGTCGGCGGCCTCGTCCAGGGCGGCGTAGCGGGCGTCGCGGGCCGCGGCCTCGGGTCCGCCGTCGCGGCCGACGCGCACGGCGACGGACTCCACCGGGTCGAGGTGGAGCGCGGTCATGCGGACGACGACCTCGGCGGCACGCAGGTCGGAGCCGGCCTGGAGGCCGTGGTCGACGGTGATGCCGCCGGCCTGGATGCCGAGTTTGGGGGCCTCGAAGGCGAGGGCGGAGGCGAGCGCCATGGAGTCGGCGCCGCCGGAGCAGGCGACGAGGACGAGTGGCGGCCTGCCGTCGACGGTGCGACGGTCGGCAGGACGGTCGGTGAGGTCGGTGAGGACGTCGTGGAGTACGCGGCGGACCGCCAGGCGTATCGCCGCGACCGCAGGATGGGGACCCATGTCCGGTGCCCTTCGTGGAGTTCGGATGCCTCGGAGGCCTCCCCCGGCTGACGCCGGGGAGGTGCCCCCATGGGGAGTGGTGCGCTGGGATGCTGTTCCGTGCTGCCCGGCCGTCCCCGCGAGGATTGCCCGCGGGCGGAGGGTTGTCACTCAGAGTGCGTCGATGGTGACAGAGCCGAGCCGTTCCCCGAGCATCGCACGCCCTTCCACGGCCCACGGTCCCTCGGAAGGGTGATGCTGCTTCCCCCAGTGGGACATGTTTAGGCCTCTCCGGCGCATGTGGCACGGGTGAAGCCGAGGGGCGGGGCGCATGCCCCCGGCGTCACGCCTGTTCGCCCCCTTCGCTCCCCTTGCGGTGGACCCGGGCCACCCAGTCGGCGGGCTCGGCGATCTCCGCCTTCGTCGGCAGTGTGTTCGGAGAGGTCCAGACGCGGTTGAAGCCGTCCATCCCGACCTGGCCGACGACGGCGCGCACGAAGCGCTCGCCGTCGCGGTACTGGCGCAGCTTGGCATCGAGGCCCAGCAGCTTGCGCAGGGCGGCGTCGAGCCGGCCGGCCCCGCTCGCCCGGCGCTGCTGGAACTTCTCCCGGATCTCGGCGACCGAGGGCACCACCGCGGGTCCGACCCCGTCCATGACGAAGTCGGCGTGGCCCTCCAGCAGCGACATGACGGCGGTGAGCCGGGCGAGCACCTCACGCTGCTCGGGCGTCTGCACGAGCTCGACCAGCGAGTGGCCCTCGTCGCCCCGCTCGGCGTCGGGACGGGCGCCCACGAAGGACTGGGCGGCCTCGCGCAGCCGCTCCAGGACGTTCATCGGGTCCATCTCGGTGGCGCCGAGGAAGGTCTGGATTTCGCCCTCGAGGTGGTCCCGGAGCCACGGGACAGCCGTGAACTGCGTACGGTGCGTCTCCTCATGCAGGCACACCCAGAGCCGGAAGTCGTGCGGGTCCGCCTCCAGCTCCCGCTCGACGTGCACGATGTTCGGGGCGACGAGCAGCAGCCGGCCGCCGCCCGCGGCCGAGCCCGGCAGGTCGAGCGCGGCCGGCGCGAAGGTCTCGTACTGGCCGAGCACCCGGGAGGCCAGGAAGCTGAGCAGCATGCCGAGCTCGACGCCGGTGACCTTGCCGCCGACCGCGCCGAGCACGGCGCCGGCGGGGGCGCTGCCGCGCCGTTCCTGCATCTTGCCGAGCAGCGGGCCCAGGAGTTCGCGGAATCCGGCCACATTGGCCCTGACCCAGCCGGCCCGGTCGACGACGAGGACGGGCGTGTCGTGGACGGCCGCCCCCTCGGGCATCATCCGGGTGAACTCGCGCACGTGCCGTTCCGAGGTCTTGGCGTGCCTGCGCAGCTCCGCCACCACGGCCCGGGCCTCGTCGCGGCTGACCTCCGGACCCGGCCGGACCAGCCGGGTCGCGGTCGCCACCGCGAGGTTCCAGTCGACCATCTCCGCACCACCGATGCTCGTCATGCGTCAACCGTACGTGGACCAGCGCCACCGCGGATCCCCTTGGGGGCGGTATCCCCTCAGGGGGTACGGGCGACGGCGGCCGCCAGCTTGTCCAGCGCCTTCTCGGCGCCCTCCCGGCCCGGGGTGTTCGCGGCCAGGAATGCGAACGCCAGGAGCCGCCCGGAGGGGTCCACGACGGTTCCCGCGAGGGAGTTCACACCGCCCAGGGTGCCCGTTTTGGCCCGGATCAGGCCGGCCGCCGGGGAACTGCCGGCGTTGCGGCCGCGCAGGGTGCCGGTGAATCCGGCGACGGGCAGTCCGGTGAGGACGGGCCGCAGCTCGGGCCGCTGCGGGTCGGCGGCCTTCGCGAGGAGCGCGGTCAGCAGGCCGGTGCTGATCCTGTCGGCGCGGTTGAGGCCGCTGCCGTCGGCGAAGCGGGTGCCGGCGACGTCCACGCCCAGCCCGGCGAGCTTGGCGGAGACGGCCTTCTCGATGCCCTCGAAGCTCCCGGGCTGCCCGGAGGCAAGGGCGGTCTGCCGGGCGAGGGCCTCGGCGATGTCGTTGTCGCTGAAGGTCAGCATCCGCTCGATCAGCCCGCCGAGCGGGGTGGAGAGCGTGGTGGCCAGCGGTTCGGCGTCGGCGGCGGCCTTGGCCTTGGCGGGCGCGCCGGTGACCTTGATGCCGCGTTCCTTGAGCAGGGCGGCGAAGGCCCGGGCGGTCTCCAGGGAGGGGTCCTCGACCCGCTCGACGGGGCCCGAGCTGGAATTGTCGGGGCGGCCCTCGTCGGCCGTCAGGGCGGTGACCGGCGCGAGGTTGGGGTTGCCGCCGATCGGGTGGCGGGCCGGGCCGGTGTAGAGGGAGTCGTCGTAGCCGAGGTCCACGCTCTCGATGCCGGCCGCCTTGAGGGCCTGGGCGGTGTCGGCGGCCAGGGCGACGAGGCTGCCGCCGGATCCGGCCGGCGGCTTCTTCTTCGCGGTGAGCGAGGGGTCGCCGCCCCCGACCAGGATGATCTGCCCGGGCGCGGCGCCGGGGGTCACGGTCGTGCGGAAGCGGTGCTCGGGGCCGAGGGCGGCCAGGGCCGCGGCGGCGGTGGCGATCTTGATCGTGGAGGCGGGGGTCATCGCCTCGCGCGGCTTCGACTCGAACAGCACCCGGCCGGTGGCGGTGTCGATGACCGAGGCTGCACGGGTACTTCCGAGCGCGGGGTCGGCGAGCAGCGGCCGCAGCGCCTCGGCGAGCCCGTCGGAGCCGGCCGGGGCCTGCTTCCCGGCGCCGCCGGGCGCGTCCCCGGACCGCGCCGACAGCCCCGACAGCCCCGACAGCACCCCGGGGGCGCTGGGAGCGGCCTGCGGCAGGCCTACGGGGCGCCCTCCGGGGCCGTCCGCGCCGTGATCTGCGCCACCCGTAAGGCTCCAGGAGGCGGCCCTGTCCCGCTCGGCCTTACGCTGGCCGGAGTCCCATGGACCGGAGGCGGCCACCGTCGCCACCGACAGGGCGAGGCCGGCCACGGCCGACCCCGCGATGAGCTGCCACGTCTTGACCAATGGCACCTCGGACCAGCCCCTTTCGCGATCACACATATGCGTGAGGGACACTTAACCACTGCGTCTTGCCGCGAGCATGGCACCCCACCCGGCAGGGCTGGGCCGGACGCGCTATCACTCGAAGCCAGCTGATGCTGATCATGGAGGAGCAGGACGTGGAGTTCGACGTCACCATCGAGATCCCCAAGGGTTCGCGGAACAAGTACGAGGTGGACCACGAGACCGGCCGGATCCGCCTGGACCGTCGCCTGTTCACCTCCACCAGTTACCCGGCGGACTACGGCTTCGTCGAGAACACCCTGGGTGAGGACGGCGACCCGCTGGACGCGCTGGTCATCCTGGACGAGCCGACGTTCCCGGGCTGCCTGATCAAGTGCCGCGCGATCGGCATGTTCCGCATGACGGACGAGGCGGGCGGCGACGACAAGCTGCTGTGCGTTCCGGCGTCCGACCCGCGCGTGGAGCACCTGCGCGACATCCACCACGTGTCGGAGTTCGACCGCCTGGAGATCCAGCACTTCTTCGAGGTCTACAAGGACCTGGAGCCGGGCAAGTCGGTCGAGGGCGCGAACTGGGTCGGCCGCGCCGAGGCCGAGGCCGAGATCGAGGCCTCGTACAAGCGCCTGGAGGCCCAGGGCGGCCACCACTGACGCTGCGCCGGCAGCACGGGTCGACGGGGTTTCCCCGGGCCCCAGTGACACCGCGGGCGGTACTCCCTTTGCGGGGGTGCCGCCCGCCGTCGTTCCGGGCGCGCCGGGTCCTGGGGCTCCGCCCCGGGACCCCGCGCCTCAAGCGCCGGCGAGGCTGGATCAGCCCCGCCACCCAGCACACCCCGGCGGGCGCCGCGGCGGGCCACCGGCCGGGAGCGGGCCCGGGCAGGGGCCTGGGGCGGAGCCCCGGGGAACGGTGGAAGGGCGGGTAGGGAACAGCCTCGCAGGGCAAGCGCCTCCCAGACCGGAAGCCACTCCCCTTCGCCGGGGACGAAACGGTTCCGCATACTGATACCCGGGCTGGCCAGGACTGGAGGACGTGTGGCGGAGGCCGAAGGATCCGGGTCCGAGGACCGGAAGCCGAAGTCGGACGAGGCGCACAGCGCCTTCACCGCTCCGCCCGGGATGGCACCCGAGGTCCCGGAGGAGGACCAGCCCACATCGGAGTTCTCCGTCCCGGAAGGCCTCGCGGCGCACCCCGCCGAGCCGGAGGGGTCCGCGTTCGCCACCCCGCACACCTACAGCGCCCAGCACTCCCCGTCCGCGTACACCCCCGGTCAGGGCTTCCCCGTCGCCCGGATGAGCCAGTCCCCCTGGCAGGACCGGATGCGCACCATGCTGCGCATGCCGGTCGACGTACGGCCCGGACCCGAACCGGTGCAGCGCCTGACCGAGGCCGGGCCCGCCGTGGGCCGCGTACTCGACCTCACCCTCCGCATCGGCGAACTGCTGCTCGCGGGCGGCGAGGGGGCCGAGGACGTGGAGGCCGCCATGTTCGCGGTGGCCCGCTCCTACGGGCTGGACCGCTGCGAGCCCACCGTCACCTTCACCATGCTGTCCATCACCCACCAGCCCTCCCTGGTGGACGACCCGGTCTCGGCGAACCGGACCGTGCGGCGCCGCGGCACCGACTACAACCGGCTCGCCGCGGTGTTCCGGCTGGTGGACGACATCAGCGCGCCCGAGATCGACATCTCGCTGGAGGAGGCCTACCGCCGCCTCGCCGAGATCCGCCGCAACCGGCACCCGTACCCCGGATGGATGCTGACCACCGCCGCCGGGCTGCTCGCCGGGGCCGCCTCCACCCTGGTCGGCGGCGGGGTCCTCGTCTTCTTCGCCGCCGCGATCGGGGCGATCCTCGGCGACCGGCTGGCCTGGCTGTGCGCGGGCCGCGGACTGCCGGAGTTCTACCAGTTCGTGGTCGCCGCGATGCCGCCCGCCGCGATCGGGGTGGCCCTGAAGCTGGCCGAGATCGACGTCAAAGCCTCCGCCGTGATCACCGGCGGGCTGTTCGCCCTGCTGCCCGGGCGGGCCCTGGTCGCGGCCGTCCAGGACGGCCTGACCGGCTTCTACATCACCGCTTCCGCCCGGCTGCTGGAGGTGATGTACCTCTTCATCGGCATCATCATGGGCGTGCTGGTCGTGCTCTACATCGGGCTCCAGCTGGGCGCCTCGCCCAACCCGGACGAGGTCCTGCTGATCACCCAGCGGCCGCTGATCCAGATCGCGGCCTCGATGGTGCTGGTCTTCACCTTCGCCGTCCTGCTCCAGCAGGAGCGCTCCACCGTGCTGATCGTGACGCTGAACGGCGCGGTCGCCTGGGTGACGTTCGGGGCCCTGCACTACGCGGGCGGCATCCCCCCGGTGCCGTCCACCGCCATCGCGGCCGGGCTGGTGGGCCTCTTCGGACAGCTCTTCTCCCGCTACCGCTTCGCCTCCGCCCTGCCGTACACGACGGCGGCCATCGGCCCCCTGCTGCCGGGCTCGGCGACGTACTACGGGCTGCTCCTGATCGCCGAGAACCGGCTGAACGAGGGCGTGGGCTCGCTGGTGAACGCCGCGGCCATCGCGCTGGCCATCGCCATCGGGGTCAACCTGGGGTCGGAGACCTCCCGGCTGTTCATGCGGATCCCGGGAGCCGCGAGCGCCGCCACCCGCCGTGCGGCGAAGCGGACCCGCGGCTTCTGACCTCCGGCGCGCGTCAGCGCTTGGCGTGGCGGCCGCGCTGGCCCGGGGCCTGCGGGTCGGCGGGACCCCCGGCGGGAGCCGCCGCGGCGGCCGCCTTGGACTCCTTGCGGGCCTTCATCACCTCGAAGGCCACCGGGATCAGCGAGAGGGCGACGATCAGGACGAGGATCATCTCGACGTTGGTCTTGATGAACTCGATCTGCCCGAGCCAGTAGCCGGCGACGGTCAGCCCCGCGCCCCACGCGACACCGCCGATGATGTTGTACGTCAGGAAGGTGCGGTACTTCATCGAGCCGGCGCCCGCGACCATCGGCGCGAACGTGCGGATGATGGGCACGAAACGGGCGAGCACGATGGCCTTCGGGCCGTGCAGGTCCATGAACTCGTGCGCCTTGTCCAGGTTCTCCCGCTTGAAGAGCTTGGACTTGGGCCGGTTGAAGATCTTCGGGCCGAAGAACTTGCCGATCATGTAGCCGACCTGGTCACCGATGATCGCGGCGGCCGCGATCAGGGTGCAGACCAGCCACAGCGGCTGCTCGATGTACTCGCCGTTCGCGACCAGCAGGCCCGCCGTGAAGAGGAGGGAGTCGCCGGGGAGGAAGGCGAAGAGCCCCGACTCGGCGAAGACGATGGCCAGGATGCCGATCAGGCCGTAATGCGAGATCAGGTAGTCCGGGGACAGCCACTCAGGGGCGAGCGCAAGCGTGTACACGAGTTCCGGGCTCTCCTGGATCGGGGGGTATCAGCGATGCCGGCGGACAAGACAGTGGTCTCAATTATCAACGCACACGGCCCCCACCCGGTTCCAGGTACCGAAGGGGGCCGCGAGGGGACTCTGGGGCTATCCGTGATTACACCCCGACTACACGCTGACTACACCCCGACTACACCTTGCGTACCGCGTTCGCCGTGATCGCGTCCCGCAGGAACTGCGCCAGGCCGGGCCGCACGGCGTCGTAGTGGGCCGTGAACCGCTCGTCCGCGACGTACATCTCACCGAGACAGGTGTGCATCTCGTACGAGCAGTCGTAGTGGTTCCGGCTGATCTGGCCGCGGTGCTCCTCGGCCAGGTCCATGGCCTCCTCGGAGTCCGCGGCCGCGCCGGATTCCATCAGCGCGGCGAGCCGGCCGTTGAGGTCCTCGGCCTGGTCCTGGATGCGCTTCCAGTCGTCCTTCGTGTACGTGGCCGCCCGCCGCGCCGACTCCTTGTACGCGTCGGTGCCGCCCCAGCGCTGCTCCGCCTCCTCGGCGTAGTCGTCCGGGTCGAAGTCCCCGAAGACCTCGAACTTCTCCTCGGGCGTGAGATTGATGCCCATCTGCTTCGCCTCCATGGCGTGCTCAACGGCCTTGGCCATCTGCTGGAGCCGGGCGATCCGGTCGGACAGCAGGGCATGCTGCCGGCGCAGATGCTCCCTTGGATCCGAATCCGGGTCGTCCAGCAGGACCGCGACCTCGTCGAGCGGGAAGCCGAGCTCCCGGTAGAACAGGATCTGCTGAAGCCTGTCCAGGTCGGCGTCGTCGTACCGCCGGTGACCTGCGTGGCTGCGGCCGCTCGGGGAGAGCAGCCCGATCTCGTCGTAGTGGTGCAGCGTGCGCACCGTGACTCCGGCGAAACCGGCGACCTGGCCCACGGAGTAGCTCATCGTTCCCGCTCCTCTGGTTGGGTACGCCCTTCACTGTGGTCCCTCACGTGGCGTGAGGTGCAAGTCCGGCCCGGCGGGCCGGCCCGCGTTCCAGATCTTGCGGGTTACCCCGCGTTCCAGGTCTCGCCCTTCTCCAGCGCCACCAGCTCGAACGCCGTCTTCCCGTCCAGGGACTCGCGCACGATGTCCGCGTGGCCCGCGTGCCGGGCGTGCTCCTCGACCAGGTGCATCAGCAGCCAGCGCATCGAGACCTTGCCCTCCTTCGGGAACCAGGGGGCCTCGGGCAGCGGGAAGGTGTCGTCCATGCTCGGCACGGAGCGGATGAACTCCTCCAGCTCGGCCACGACGCCGTCCCAGAAGGCCAGGATCCCGGGGACGGTCTCGTCCTCGACCAGGCGGAAGCTGTCGCCCCAGGTCTCCCGGGTGCGCTGCTTCTCGTTCACCCGCTGCTGCGCCAGCCGCAGCCAGCCCAGTTCCGTCTCCGCGACGTGCTTGAGCAGCCCCGACAGGGACAGCCCGCTCGCGCTCGGGCGGCTCGCGGCCTGCTCCTCGGTCAGGCCGAGCACCGACCGGCGCAGGGCGCCGCGCTGGGCCTCGGCGAAGTTCAGGAGCGCGCCGCGCTCGTCGCCGTAGGACTCCGCGGGAACGTGAGTGACCATGCTGACCAACCGCCTTCGTGAGTGCCCCTCGTGCTGACAGTAACCACACTACGAAGGCTTGCGGTCAGCTTCTGTCCTCAATCCCCGGGCTACTGGCCCCCGTCCGGGCGGGCCGGCGGGAGCTCGGTGCGCGGCTTCGGGAGCAGCGCCTTGGACAGGTCCTGCTTGCCCTTGTCGTCCAGCCCGTACATCGCCTCGTAGATGTTGCGGACCGCCGGTCCGGAGGCGCCGGAGCCGGTGCCGCCCTGGGAGATCGTCATGACGATCGCGTAGTCCTCGGTGTAGGAGGCGAACCACGAGGTGGTCTGCTTGCCGTGGACCTCGGCCGTGCCGGTCTTGGCGTGCATCGGGATCTGCTTCTGCGGCCAGCCGCCGAAGCGCCAGGCGGCGCTGCCGGTGGTGGCGACCGACGCGAGGGCGCCGTCGATGTCGTCGCGCGTCTTCGCGTCCATCGGCAGCTTGGCCTGCACCTTCGGCACGATCTCCTTGACCGAGGTGCCGTCGGCGCTGACGACGGCCTTGCCGATGCTGGGCTGGTGGAGGGTGCCGCCGTTGGCGATGGCCGCGTAGATGGACGCCATCTGGATCGGGGTGACGAGGGTGTCGCCCTGCCCGATCGAGTAGTTGATGGCGTCGCCCTCACGCATCTGGTTGCCCTGGCGGCAGTTCTCGTAGGCGATCTTCTCCGCGAACGAGCCGTCCTTCTTGCCGTCCCGGCACCAGGCGGCCTTGTTCGCCTCGAAGAAGTCCTTCTTCCACTGGCGGTCGGGGACCCGTCCCGGGACCTCGTTCGGCAGGTCGATGCCGGTGCGCTTGCCCAGGCCGAACTGGTGGGCGGTCTTGAAGAACCAGTCGTTGGGGTTCTTCCGGGGGTTGATCCCGCCGTCCTTCTTCCACTCCTGGTCGGCGAGGGCGTAGTAGACCGTGTCGCAGGAGACTTCGAGGGCCCGGCCGATGGAGATGTTGCCGTAGCCGTGCGACTCGAAGTTCGTGAAGCGCTGGCTGCCGACGGAGTACGAGCTGGGGCAGGGGTAGCTGCCGTTGAACGGGTATCCGGCGTTGACCACGGCGGTGGACGAGATGACCTTGAAGATGGAGCCCGGTGCCGCCTGGGCCTGGATCGCCCGGTTCAGCAGCGGGAAATTGGAGCCCTTGCCGGTCAGCGCCGCGTAGTCCTTGGCGGAGATGCCGCCCACCCAGGCGTTCGGGTCGTAGGTGGGGTTCGAGGCCATCGCGACGACGCGGCCGGTCTTGGTCTCCATGACCACGACGGCGCCCGAGTCCGCCTCGTACTTGCGGTGGGTGTTCTCGTCGTACTGCTTGCGGGCCTCGACCATCGCGCTGTTCAGCTCGCGCTCGGCGACCGCCTGCACCCGCGCGTCGATCGACGTCACGATGTTCGAGCCGGGCTGGGGCTTGTCGCTCTCGGTCTGGCCGATGACACGTCCGAGGTTGTCCACCTCGTACCGCGTGATGCCCGCCTTGCCGCGCAGCTCCTTGTCGTACGTGCGCTCCAGGCCCGAGCGGCCCACCTGGTCGGACCGCAGGTACGGGGAGTCGGTCTTCTTCGCCTTGGTGATCTCCTCGTCGGTGACCGGCGAGAGGTAGCCGAGCACCTGGGAGGTGTTGGCCTGCTCGGGGGCCGGGTAGCGGCGCAGGGCGGTCGGCTCGGCGGTGATGCCGGGGAACTCCTCGGCGTGTTCCCTTATCTCCAGCACCTGGTCCGTGGTCGCCTCGTCGGTGACCGGGATCGGCTGGTACGGGGAGCCGTTCCAGCAGGGCTTGGGCGTCTTGGCGTCGCAGAGGCGGACGCTGTCGACCACGTCCTCCGCGTCCAGGTCCAGGACGCCCGCGAGGCGGGTGAGCACGTCCTTGCCCCGGTCCTTCATCTTCGTCAGCTCGGTACGGCTGGCGGAGACGACCATGCGGGTCTCGATGTCGGCGAGCGGAACACCCCGGTCGTCGAGGATGGAGCCGCGCACGGCGGGCTGGACGACCTGCTGGACGTGGTTGTTCTTGGCCTCGTCGGTGTACTCCTGGCCATTGCGTATCTGGAGGTACCAGAGGCGCCCGCCGAGGGTGAGCAGCAGCGAGAAGACGACCACCTGGATGACGACGAGCCGGTTCTGGACCCGAGGGGTCCGCCCGGTCTCCGGAATGTTGGTCAACTCAGGTCTCCCCCGGGCGCGCACCACCTGCCACTTGCCCGCCCGAGTGTAGAACGGCCCGGGTTCGGAATGGGAAGTCAGACCGGGAAGTGCCCGGAACGGGGAGTGCGCGAGAAGGGGAAGCCGGTCAGAACCGCGCGGTGCGTCAGAAGGCATGCGCGTCAGAACCGCACGGTGCGTCAGCACGCGAAGCCCGTCAGAACGGGAAGCGCGTCAGACCGGGAAGCCCGTCAGAACGGGAAGTGCGTCCGGCCGTGCTGGACCGAGATCCACTTCTGGGTGGTGAAGGCCTCCACGGTCGCCTCGCCGTTCAGCCGGCCCAGCCCCGACGCCTTCTCCCCGCCGAACGCCGCCAGCGGCTCGTCGCCGATGGTGGAGTCGTTGACGTGGATCATCCCCGTCTCGATCCGCTGCGCGAAGCGCACCCCGCGCTCCACGTCCCGCGTGTGCACCGCGCCGCTCAGCCCGTACGGGGTGGCGTTGGTCAGCCGGACGGCCTCGTCCTCGCCGTCGAAGACCACCAGCAGCGCCACCGGGCCGAAGATCTCCTGGCCCAGCAGCGGGGAGTCCTCGGGAAGGCCGGCCAGCACGGTCGGCTCCACCAGGTTGCCGCGCGTAGAGCCCCGTACCAGCGCCTGCGCGCCCGCCTCCACGGCGCGGTCCACCAGCGCGGTCAGGGCGTCGGCCTGGAAGGAGTTGATCAGCGGGCCGATCTGGGTGTCGTCCTCGCGCGGGTCGCCGGTCTTCAGGCCCCGCACCCGCGCGGTGAACTTCTCGGTGAACTCCTCCGCGACCGAGGCGTCGACCAGGATCCGGTTGGCGGCCATGCAGACCTGGCCCTGGTACACGAAGCGGCTGAAGACGGCCGCGTCCACCGCGTAGTCGAGGTCCGCGTCGTCGAGGACGACCAGGGCGCTGTTGCCGCTGAGCTCCAGGACCGTCCGCTTGAAGTGCCGGGCGGCGACCGCCCCGACGTGCCGGCCGACCCGGTCGGAGCCGGCGAATGAGATGACCTTCGGCACGGGGTGGGTGAGGAGCGCGTCGCCTATCTCGGCGATGTCGGTGACCAGGACGTTGAGCAGCCCGGCCGGCAGCCCGGCGTCCTCGAAGATCTTGGCGATGAGCCCGCCGCCGACCACCGGCGCGTTCTGGTTCGGCTTGATCACGACCGCGTTGCCGAGGGCGAGCGCGGGGGCGACGGACTTCAGGGTGACCAGGAACGGGAAGTTGAACGGGCTGATCACGGCGACGACGCCGACCGGGAGGCGCTGGACCCGGTTCTCCTTGCCCTCGACCGGCGAGGGCAGGATCCGGCCCTCGGGTCGGACGGCCAGCTGCATCGCCTCGCGGATGAATTCCTTCGCGAGGTGGACCTCGTACTCGGCCTTGGGGCGGGTCCCGCCGAGCTCGTCGATCATCGCCTCGACGATCTCCTTCTCGCGCTCCTCGGTGATGCGCAGGGCGCGTTCCAGGACCGCACGTCTGGTGTACGGGCTGGTCGCGGCCCAGTCCTTCTGCGCGCGCTCGGCGCCGCGGTAGGCCTGGTCCACCTGCTCGACGGTGGCCACGGTGATGGCCGCGAGCTTCTCCCCGTTGTACGGGTTGACGTCGATGATGTCCCAGGAACCGGTACCGGCCAGCCATTCGCCGTCGATGTACTGGTGAGCCACGTCGTCGAATATGGACATGCCATCCCTTACTGCGAGCGCGCACCCGTGCGCTGCACCGGAGACCGATCGGTCGTCATGCACTGATCAGACGTCATACTACGTGCGAATCAAGACAGTTGGAGGAGCCCGCGAAGGAGATCCCGGGTCCGGTCGGGATCGGGGCAGTCGGCCTGGAGCCGCTCCATCGCCCGGCCGTACTGCGTCACTTCCTCTTCTTTGTCCAGGTAGAGGGCACTGGTGAGCTGTTCCAGATAGACGATGTCCTGGAGGTCCGACTCGGGGAAGCGCAGCAGGGTGAAGGCTCCGCTCTCGCCCGCGTGGCCGCCGAAGGAGAACGGCATCACCTGGAGCTGGACGTTGGGCCGCTGGGACACCTCGATGAGGTGCTCCAACTGCCCGCGCATGACGTCCCGGTCGCCGTACGGGCGGCGCAGGGCGGCCTCGTCGAGGACGGCGTGGAAGACCGGGGCACTCTCGGAGACGAGGACCTTCTGCCGCTCCAGGCGCAGCGCGACGCGGCGGTCGATCTCAGCCGCGGTGGCGTCGGGCATGCCGCGCCTGACGACCGCCTGGGCGTAGGCCTCGGTCTGCAACAGGCCGTGGATGAACTGGACTTCGTAAATGCGGATGAGGGAAGCGGCGCCTTCGAGGCCGACGTACGTCTGGAACCACCCGGGCAGCACGTCGCCGTAACTGTGCCACCAGCCCGCCGCGTTGGCCTCGCGGACCAGCCCCAGGAGGGACTCCCGCTCGGCGCCGTCGGTGACTCCGTAGAGCGTGAGGAGGTCCTCCACGTCTCGGGCCTTGAAGCTCACCCTTCCCAACTCCAAGCGGCTGATCTTCGATTCGGATGCGCGGATCGAGTAGCCGGCCGCCTCACGGGTGATGCCGCGGGATTCTCGGAGTCGCCTGAGCTGCGAGCCCAGGAGGATGCGGCGCACCACAGAACCGCTGGCTTCTGCGGTCACTTGTCCTGCCCTCCCCATCGCAATGTGTGCGCGTGGTCTGCGCATGGCGTGCGTCGCCGGGGCCCCCGCACCCCAGGGGCCGCAGTCTGCCACCAAAACGCATCGGCCCGTACTCGTTCTGTAACGGAATCCCGGCTCCGGGAAAAGAAGTCCGTAAGGATGCGTAGGAAGAAATGAGCAAGAACCGTCACGGGAGTGGACAGGTCCGGCGCATGCACGTGCATCTGCCCTTGCATCTGACTTCCGCATTCGGAACGATGGTCCCCGCGCACCTGCGTGCTCCTCGCGCCGGCGCCGGACCCACCCCGCAGTTCTTTCTGGGCAGAGCCGCCGCTCGGCCCGCGAATCCCGGGAGTGCCTCGCATGGGGACGAATGGATCGACCATGCTCGAGCCGTTACGGCAGGGGCTTCCTCCGGTTGACCCCACGGCTGTCTCCGGGTCCGCCTCCTGCGCTCTGCCCGCCCACTACGAGGCGGTGCGGGGCGCCCGTTCGTTCACCCGGTCCACGCTGGCCCAGTGGGGTCTCGACGACCGCTTCGACGACGTGTCCCTGGTCGTCTCCGAACTCGTCACCAACGCGCTGCGCCACGCCCTTCCGGACGATGCGCGGTCTACGGTGGCCACCGAGCCGGAGGCGCCGGTGAGGCTGCACCTGATGCGGTGGAGCACCCGGCTGGTGTGCGCGGTGCGGGACCCCAGCGAGGACCGGCCGGGCGGCTCGTTCGCCCCGGAGCGGATGGACGAGAACTGCGACCTGGAGTCCGGGCGCGGGCTGTTCCTGGTGGACTCGTACAGCGACAGCTGGGGCTGGCACCCGCTCGCGGGGCGACTGACCGGCAAAGTGGTCTGGGCGCTGTTCCTGCTCCACGACTGAGGTCCGCGGGCGTCACGGGTACGGCATACGAGACGGCACACGAGACTGCACACGAGCACGGCACACGAGTGCGGCATACGAACAGGGCATATACGACAACTGGCCGGGGTTGATCATTTCGATCAGTCCCGGCCAGTGCACGTGCATGGCGTGATCAGAGCGCTGTTCCTCAGGCGATGAGGTGGTCGAACTCGCCATCCTTGACGCCCAGCAGCAGCGCCTCGATCTCGGCGGGCGTGTACACGAGCGCCGGACCGTCCGGGAAGCGCGAATTGCGCACGGCCACAGAGCCGCCCGGCAGTTTGGCGAACTCCACGCAGGAGCCCTGGGAGTTGCTGTGTCTGCTCTTCTGCCAGGTCAGCCCGAACATAGAGGCGAGTTCTGCAGCTGCCATCCCGTTGTACGCGTGGTCCACAGGAAGCCCCCGATAGTGCAGATGTCAACTGCACCGGATCATAGCTGTGTTCATGAGCGCATGCATGGGCAGATGCACGTGCACGCGCAGTGCTCCCTTGGTCACAGCTCAAGGAAGGGCCTGCCGACGCCCTCCCATGTGCGCCCGGTCGGCGGCCGCCGTGCCGTCCTCCCAGCCCGCGTGGTCGGTCGCGCCGCGCAGCCGGGTCGTGGTGGTGCGGGGGAACATCTCCTCCGCCCGGGAGGTGACCGCGACATCGCGGGCCACCAGGGCGGGCAGGTTGCCGGGGGCCTCCGTCGCGGTGTGCTCGGCGGTCTCGGCGAGCCGCTGGCCGAGCCGGCTGGCGTAGGCGAGCAGGAAGGACTGCCGGAAGGTCTTGGTCCGCTTGCGCCCGCCGGAGCGCTGCGCGGCCTCGGCCCGGGTCATTGCGGCCGTCCCCTGCACGAGCAGCGAGGTGTAGAGCAGCTCCACCGCCTCCAGATCGGTCTCGAAGCCGACCACCGTGGAGAACTCGAAGCCGCTGTTCCACACCGCCCGGCAGCGGTTGGCGGTGGCCACCGCGTCGAGCAGCACCGCCTTGGCCTCCTCGTACGGCGGCTCGACCCCGATCCGGCACGCGCCGGGTATCCGCGTCGGCCCCTTGCCGCTCGCGGCCAGCAGGGCCTCGTCGACGGTGTGCCGGGCCATCAGCTCCTGAGCCTTGGCACTGAGCGCCTCGGCCTCCTCGGGAAAGGTGGTCGCCTCGGCCTTCGCGAGCAGGGCCCGGATCCGGCCCAGCATGCGCGGCTCGATGTGCGCGTGCTCCAGGGCGTCGCCGGCCGGATCACCCGGAACCGGGCCCACCGGTTCGATGGAGGGCAGCCGGATCAGCAGCCGGAACACCTCCAGCACGGCGGTCGCCACGGTGAACCGGTCCGCCTTCTCGCGCCGCGCGAGCTGCTCCGCGTAGGCCTCGTCGCCACCCCACCACACCTCGGCGTCGGTCCACCGCTCCGGCAGCCGGGCGTAGCGCCGCGCCTCCCCGGCGATCAGGTCCCCGGTGATACGGACGTGCCGCTCGCCGAGGTCCCTGCGCACCAGCCGCAGCACATCGGCCGGCTGCCAGCCCCGCTCCCAGGCCTGCCGTACGTACGCCTCCCCGCGCGCGAGCAGCTCCTGCCCTACGCCCGCCCACCGGCCGGGCTCGGCGGCGAGCAGCGAGGCGCCGGTGTCCAGCCCGGTGTCGTCCTGGGCGTAGAGGGAGGCTTCGCATGCGCGGTCGACGATGTCTTTCACCCCTTCAGCTTGGCATGTCGGCCTTCGCGTCCCACTCCCGGCGGGCGGCGTCGATCAGCGGGCGATGGACGAGCGACCATTCCGCGAGGCCCTTCACGAGGCGGGTGAGGCTGTGGCCGAGCTCGGTCAGCTCGTACTCGACCTGAGGCGGCACGGTGGGGTACACGGTCCGCGTGACCAGCCCGTCGCGCTCCAGGCGGCGGACCGTGAGGGTCAGCATCCGCCGCGAGATCCCCTCCACCGCGCGCTGGAGCTCCTTGAACCGGCGCACGCCGGCGGCCAGCTCGACCACGACGAGGACGGACCACTTGTCCCCGAGCCGGTCGAGGACGTCACGAATCCCGCAGTCGTCGTCGCAGCTGACGACGGGGTCGGTTACCTCCGTGTGCCCTGCTGACATGAAAGTGCCTCCTTACGCGACGTGTACCGGTGCGCACACGATGTCTCTGCCTCCAACCACGACGCGGACGAAGGACTTCCCATGCTCTTGATCACCGGCGCCTCGGGCGCACTCGGCTCGCTGATCGCGGAACGGCTGGCGGGCCGGCCGGACGTACGCACAGGCACCCGCCTCCCGGACCGGAACCAGGACCAGGACCGGCACCAGGACCCTCACCAGGACCGGATCCGGGTCGACTTCGACGTCCCCGAAACCCTGGACTTCACGGGGGTCGACACCCTCCTCCTCATCTCCGCGGGATACGGGGAGGACGACGAGGTCATCGCCCGCCACGACGCGGCGATCTCGGCGGCCGAGCGGGACGGCGTGGGCCACATCGTCTACACCAGCCTCACGGAGGCGGGCGACCATCTGCCGTACGCCCTGCCGCACCGCTGGACGGAACGCCGCCTGCGGAAGTCCCCGGTGGCCTGGACCGTCCTGCGCAACGGCCTGTACGCGGAGCTGATGGCGTGGCTGGCCGCGCCGGGCCCGGACGGGCGGATCACCGCGCCGCTGGGCGAGGGCCGGGTCGCGGCGGTGGCCCGCGAGGACCTGGCGGAGGTCGCCGTCCGCGTCGCCCTGGCCCCGCCTCCCACACCAACCAGGTGTACGAACTGGTCGGGGACCGCCCCCTGTCCGGCGCGGACCTCGCGGAGGCGGCGGGTGCGCGTTACACCCCGACCACCCTGGCCTCCGCCCGCTCGACCCTGTCCACCCCGGACGCGGCGCCGTTCCAGCCGCCCATGCTGGTCGGCACCTACTCGGCCATCGCGGCGGGCTTCCTGGCCACCCCGGACACGGGCACCCTCCGCACCCTCCTGCCCCACCCCCCACGCCCGGCCCTCACGGCCTACGCGGCCGCCCTCCCAGGCCGCCCCTAGGCGGGCCACCGGCGGGCACGAACCCAGCCCCGCCCCAGCCCCGCCGGCGCTTGAGGCGAAGGTGATCCCGCGCAACGGCACGACCCCGTCGGCCCGGGGGGCACAACGGCACGACCCCGCCCGAGGACGCGCAACGGCGCGACCCCGGCCCCGAGAGGGCGCAACGGCGCGACCCCGACGGCCCGGAGAAGCGCAACGGCACGACCCCGGCCCGCAGAGGCGCAACGGCACGACCCCGCCCCAGGGCCGGACCCACCCCCGCACCGCCCGGCCAGGGCACCGGCGCTGTCAGACCCCAGTGGGACACTCGCACCCATGACCGACAGCCCGCCCCGCTGGGCCCTGGCCGAAGACGCCGACGGCTGGTGGCACGCCGCGCCCCTGACCTCGCCGCGGCCCCCCGGCGCGGAGCCGCTCCGGCTGCGGGTCCGGGATCCCGCCGAGGCGGTGAGGGTCGCCCCCGCCGGCACCCGCTGGGTCTGGCGGTCCACCGCTGCGGTGTACCCCCGCCTGCTCACCGCCGGCGTCGCCATCGACCGGTGCTACGACATCGAGAACACCGAACTCCTCCTCCTCCGCCACGAAGGCCGCTTCGGCGAACCCCGCTCCGCCACCGCCGCCTGGGCCCGCCTCAACGGCACCGCCGTCCCCCAAGACCCCAGACCCCGCCCCGCGGAGCCCAAGACCCAGGACTCCCTCTTCGACCCGCAGCCCGCCCCCGTACCCCTGAACGCCCTCATCGCGGTCTACAACGACCAGGCGAAACGCCACGACGCCACCGCCCACCCCGACCGGATGCGCCTCCTCACCGCCGCCGAGTCCGCCGCCTTCCTCGTCGCAACCGAGATGCACCACTGCGGCCTCCCCTGGCGCGCCGACGTACACCGCGCCCTGCTCACCGAGCTGCTCGGCGAGCGCTACGCCGGCGGCGGCGAGCCCCGCCGCCTGGCCGAGCTCGCCGACCGGATCTCCGCCGCGTTCGGGCGCCGCGTACGCCCCGAGCTCCCCGCCGACGTCATCAAGGCCTTCGCCGAGGCCGGGATCAAGCTAAAGTCCACCCGCCGCTGGGAGATCCAGGACGTGGACCACCCCGCCGTGGCGCCCCTCCTCGAATACAAGAAGCTGTACCGGATCTACACCGCCCACGGCTGGTCCTGGCTGGCCGACTGGGTCCACGACGGCCGGTTCCGCCCCGAGTTCATCCCCGGCGGCACCCTCACCGGCCGCTGGGTCACCAACGGCGGCGGCGCCCTGCAGATCCCCAAGGTGATCCGCCGGGCCGTCGTCGCCGACCCCGGCTGGCGGCTCGTCGTCGCCGACGCCGACCAGATGGAGCCCCGCGTACTGGCCGCCATCTCCCGCGACCCCGCCTTCATGGAGGTGGCCGGCCGCCCTGAGGACCTCTACACGGCCATCTCCCGCCAGGGCTTCTCCGGCGACCGGGACATGGCCAAGCTCGCCGTCCTCGGCGCCGTCTACGGCCAGACCTCGGGCGACGGCCTCAAGAACCTGGCCGCGCTGCGCCGCCGCTTCCCCCAGGCCGTGGCCTACGTGGACGACGCCGCCAAGGCAGGCGAGGAGGGCCGCCTCGTCCGCACCTGGCTGGGCCGCACCTGCCCGCCCCCCGTCGACGCCGCCGAGGACGGCGAAGCCGGTATCCCCCAGGACCGGGACGACGGCTGGACCCCGAGCTACGCCTCCACCAACACCCGGGCCCGCGGCCGCTTCACCCGCAACTTCGTCGTCCAGGGCAGCGCCGCCGACTGGGCCCTGCTGCTGCTCGCGGCCCTGCGCCAGGCCCTCGCCGCCGCCGGGATGCGCGCCGAGCTGGTGTTCTTCCAGCACGACGAGGTCATCGTGCACTGCCCGGCGGAGGAGACCGAGGCCGTGGCCGAGGCCATCCGCGCCGCGGGAGCCCGGGCCGGCCGCATCGCCTTCGGCGAGACCCCGGTCCGGTTCCCGTTCACCACGGCGATCGTGGAGTGCTACGCGGACGCCAAATAACGGTGCCGGCAGTGTCGACTCAGCCGAGCCACTTCGGGTCGAGCGCGATCGCCTTGAGCTGCTCCATCGTCAAGATGGGCTTCTCCCGCGTCGCCGGCTTGTTCTGGTTGCCGGTGTTGAAGGCGGAGACGACCACCCGCCTCCCGTCCGGCCGCAGCGTGTCGACGGTCCACCAGACCACGTTCGCGCCACCCTTCTCACCGGGCTTCTGCTCCAGCTTCACCAGGGTGCCGTCGGGCAGTGTGGTGCTCCCGGAGCCGCTCATGTGGCCCTGCAGCAGGTCGCCCATGTTCGCCTGCACGTTGACCTGGATGAGCGACTTGCCCTTTCCGTCGTCCAGCACGGCATAGCCGTAGTCCCCCTCTCCGCCCTTGGTGACGACCGTGTTCCCGGACTTCGGCAGCAGCGACTGCAACACCCCGCTCGCGTCCGGCACCGAGGCCGGCGGGGCCGCGGCCTGCCGTTCCGGCGAGGCGGCCGGCAGATCGTTCAGCGCGGGGTGCCACGTGTCGGAGGTGACCAGGGTCCGCATCTGCGCCAGGGTCAGCGGCGGCGTGGGCCGGGAGACGGGCTTGCCCTTCTCCGCCGGGGCGTTCCACTCGGACGCGTCGACCATGAACCCCTGCGGGGTGACCAGCGTGGCCCGCCAGACCTTGGTCTCCGCGCGCCGGTCCGGGTACTCGTACCCCTGGTACAGCAACAGCTGCGAGCCGTCCGCCAGCTTCTCGGACGTGCAGCTGTCGTAGTCCAGCAGCTCCTTGTCCCCGCACTTGGTCATCTCGCGCGCGTTGCTCCCGTCCGGGTCCACCCGCGACAGGCCGACGCCGACGGCCGCCTTGCCCTTCCCGTCGTCGTACACCCCGGAGACCATCGGGCCGGGCTCGTCGCCCGTGCCGCGCGCCTGCGTCTCGGACAACCGCCCGCCGGGCAGCAGCGCCTTGAGTACGTCGACCAGCTGGGCGGCAGAGACGGCGCCGGTGCCGACGCGGGGGCCCCCGGGCTTCTGCCTGGACCCGCCGACCCCCCCGGACCCCCCTGACTCCCCGGACTTCCCCGACGGCAGGGGCGGCGGCGCGGCGACGTTCACCGAGCCGGAACCTGAGACGCCCGAGCCGCCGGCACCGCCGAACAGCCCACCCGTGTAGGCCCCGGCGGTGCCGATCACGGCCAGCGCGAGCACCGACCCACCGACCACGGCGGCCCGGCGGCGCGCCACCAGCCGCCGTCCGTGCTGCTCGCCGGCCTCCACGAGCGCGGGCCCGTCGGTCGTGAAACCGTCCCCCGTGCGCCGGAGGGCTTCACCGAGCTCATCTTCAAAGGGCATGGGGAACCAAACCTTCCACTGAGTAGTGAGGTGATCGACGTGCGGGGCACCGGGCACCGCGACGAGCGCGACGCGGGGAGGGGGAACCGGAGAGGCGTGCCCGGAGGCACTGAACCTCAGTGCCCCGCGAACTCCGCCAAGCTCCCGCCCAGTTGCTCCCGCAGCCTGGCGAGCGCCCGCGAGGTGCGGGTGCGTACGGCCGCCGAGCTGGCGTTCATCGCATCGGCGGTCTCCTCGACGCTGCGGTCCTCCCAGTACCGCAGCACCAGCACCGCCCGGTCCTTCGGAGCCAGCCTCCCCAGCGCGTCCAGCAGCGTGAGCCGCAGCGCCGGATCGGCGCCGTCGGCCGCCGTCGCGCCCGAGTCGGGGAACTCCCCGACCGGGCGCTCCCCCGTCGACCGGCGGCGCTGGTGCGTGAGGAACGCCCGTACCAGCACCGTCTGCGCGTAGGCCGCCGGATTGTCGATACGGGAGACCCGCCCCCAGAGCAGGTACATCCGCCCCAAGGTCTCCTGCACCAGGTCCTCCGCGAGGTGGGTGTCCCCGCTCGCCAGCAGGCACGCCGACCGGTACAAATGCCCCGACCGGACTGCCGCGAACTCCCGGAACCCGTCTCTGCGACCCTGCCGCATCCGCTCCCCCTCGCGTCCGTCTCACCCCATTGACGCGATGACCGTGCGGAAATGTTTCACCCTGGCTCAGGCCCCGCCCAGCCCGTGGAAGTAGACGTGGAACTCCTCGCGTTCGAAGCCCTCCGACTCGTACAGCCCCTGCGCGATGTGGTTGTCGTACGCCGTCTCCAGCTGCACCCCCGCCACCCCGGCCTCCCCGGCCCGGCGCAGAACCTCGCGCAGCAGCGCCCGCCCCGCGCCGGTGCGGCGGCCGGACGGGGCGACGTACAGGTCGTCCACGATCTCGATTCCCGCACACTGCTCCTCGGACCAGGAGTCGTACTGCTCCGCCGTGATCTGCTCGTGCATCCACGCAGGGGCTGCCATCTCGGCAGTCATGACGCACCTCCTGGACACCATGCGGGCGGGCCGGATCCCGCTGAGTTCAGCGTCCCTGCTCCTCCGGCACGCTGGACCTGCCGGGGCCCGGCTTCGCCGGCACGCCGCCGGTACCACGCGCATCAGCCGAGGTCCGAGAGGAGTTCGGTCAGCAGTCGTTCCTCCATGACGGCCTGGCCCGACTCCCTCAGGGCGGAAGTGAGGGCGGGGTCCCAGGGGCTGGGGGCGGGCGGTCCGGTCAGCGGAGTCGACTCGCCTCCCGCCAGGGCGCTGCGGTAGTCGGCGGTGGTCATGCGCCAGGGCCGGGCGCCGTGGCGCTCCACGGCGGCGGCGGTGATCCGCAGGCCGGTCCAGTCGAAGTCGGCGCGCCAGTGCAGGCGGGCGCCGGACCGGGCGGCGTCGGCGAGGAGCTTGTGGCAGGCGGCGGAGGGCATTCCTTCCGTGCAGACCAGGGCCGCCGCGCGGTCTTCGAGCTCGGCGGCTGCCGCGCGCAGTATCGCCGGGTTCTCGCAGACATGGATCTCGCGGGCGGCGGGGACTACATCGGCGGCTGTCAGCTGGTGGAGGGTGAGGCGGAAGGGGATGCCGAAGGCGGTGGCGTCGCGCAGCCAGTCGCACACCACGTCGTCGCCGCGGGCACCGATGTTGAGGACGAGGACCTGGCTGGCGAGATCGTCGGCGACGGCTCCGGCGCTCTCCCACAGGGTGCGGCGTCCGGCCCGGTCACGGGGAACACGGCCCGGTTCGGCGCCGCCTGCCGTGGCGCGCTGGGCGACGGCGCGCAGGACAAGCTGTTCGAGGGGGCCGCCCGGCAGCAGGGCCTTGGTGTCTCCGGTGGCCCACTCCGCGAGGACGGGCAGCGGGAGCAGGCCCCGGTCGGCGTCGCCGCATACCCCGGGGAGTTTCTCCAGGACGCGGACGGCTGCCTGAAGCAGGGCGCCGTCGCCGCGCCGCAGGAGGCGGGTGAGGGTGCCGTCGGCGGCGATCTGCTCCAGCCAGGCCGGGTACCAGTCCAGGGCGGCGAGGGGTGAGGCGTGAGCGGCTTCGAGGGCCTGAGCGCGGGTGGACGCCTCGTCGGCGCGCTCGGCCGGCCGGTCGCGCAGGGGTCCGTGCAGCCGGCCCAGGGTCTTGAGCAGGCCGGTTCCGTAGCGTCCGTGAAGGTAGGCGTCGAGGTCGGCGAGGGGGACGGTGAGGCGTTTGACGGTTTCGGGTCGATAGCGGCCGGTGACGCCGATGACTGTGCGGCGTTCGGCTTCGGTGGGGGCAGTGAGGCCGATGTCGCCGTCGAGGGTGCCGCCGGTGCGCTCCAGGCGGCGGCGGGCGGCCGCGAGCAGGCGGCGCCAGCCTTCTTCGTGGAGTTCGGTGTACGACGGCGGGGACGGCCGGTCAGTCGACAAGCTGGGCCTCCTGTTCCTGCCGGTCCTGCCGGCGTACGGAGCGGGTACCCGGTGAGCCGAGCATGCCGCTCAGGGTGCCGGTGTCGTCGGCGTGCAGGCGTTCGCCGTCCCACAGGAGCAGCAGGGCGGAGACGGTGTGGTCGACGGCGGAGTGCGCGAGGTCGTAGTGGGCGGCGGCACGCACCGCGCCATGCACGGCCCACAGGTCGTACCCGGTCATGAACAGGTCGAGGTCGAACTGGGCGGCCAGCGACATGAGTTCCCCGCGCCCGGTGTCGTCGACGCCGGCGAACGCCTCGTCGAGAGCGAGCAGACGCGGGGCGTCGGGGTGCGCGGAGTTGAGCATGGCGTGGGCGGCGGCGAACAGGGGCAGGTGCAGGGAGACGGACTGCTCGCCGCCGGAGAGGCGGCTGTGCCGGGCCCGGGTGAGACGTTCCTCGGCGCCGCCGGGGCGTACCAGCTGGAAGGCGAACTGGCGCCAGCGCCGGTAGTCCAGGACTTCGGCGAGCAGCTGCCGGTAGGGGGTCTCGCGCTGCCGGGCGCGGGCGTTCTTGATCTGCGCGGCGAAGTGGGTGCGCAAGCGGGCCAGCTTCTCGGGGCCGAGGCGGGCGGCGTCGGCGTCCAGGAGGGCGCAGACGGCACGCTGTTCGTCGTCGAGGCCGTCGGCGAGCAGCCAGCTGACGCCGACCGTAGTGCCCGAGGACATGCGGCGCTCGCGCATGTCGGTGTTCATACGGCGGATCAGGTCGCGGGCGTCGACGGTGCGGTCGTGGATCTGCTGGGCGAGGCGAGTGAGCAGGGCGTCCTCGAGGATGCGCTGCTCGGAGTCGGAGAGGAGTTCGGCCTGGTCACGGCGGTGGGAGGCGATCTTCTCGGCGAAGGAGGCGATGGGCAGCGGGCCCTGTTCGTCAGCGACGGTGACGGTGATGACGCCGCTGGAGCTGTCCCAGGCGGGCTGATAGTCCTGCCCGGCGGCGGCGAGATGGGCGTGCAGGTCCTCCAGGGCCGTGGTGAGGCGGGTGACGGACTGCTTGACGCTGGACTCGGTGGGCGTGAGTTCACGGGTGGCGGTCAGGATCGCCTCGTGGACGGTGACGGCAGCGGGCGGCAGACGCTCGCCCGTCCAGTCGGCCTCCTGGGCGGGCCAGGCCAGGCCGGGCGGGCAGCGCAGGAGGTCGAGGAGTTCGCGGGCCGCGTACGGGGCCAGGCCGCGGGCGGTGTCCTTCTCCTCGGTGACGGCGACCCGCAGCGCCTCGGCGGCGGCGGTGCGGCGAGCCTCGGCGGCGGCCAGGCGACCGATCGCGTCATCCCTGACACTGCGGGCGGCGTCCGTCTCTCGCGCGGCGGCCTCCAGGCTGTTCTCGGTCTCCTCGACGCGGGCCATGACCTGCTGTGCCTCGGCGCCGACGGCCTCGCGCAGCGCCTGGAGCCCGGCGGCCTCCTCGGCGTGGCGGCGGCGGGCGGCGCGTTCGGCCTCGGCGGCGGCCTCCTCGTCGTCGGCGGCGGCCATGAGCCGGTCCGCGGCAGCGGTGGCGGTCTCGGTCTGCCTGGTGTGCTCTCGACGCCGGGTGGCCAGTTCGCCCGCCTCCCGTTCGAAGGCGCGAGTGGCGGACTCGGTGTCGTCGGCGTCCTGGACGGTGACGCCATGCTCGGACTCGGCGCGGTGCAGGGCGCGTACGGCGACCGCGCAGGCGGCCTGCGTCTCGTCGTAGACGGACTGGGCGGCATCGGCGGCTGCGCGGGTGGCGCGCAGGGCTGCGACGGCGCGGTCCAGGGCGCGCAGGTGCGGGGCGAGGGCGGCGGTGCGGGGCAGGGCGGCGCGGGCGGTGTCGTACTCCTGAAGACTCTGCTCGCAACGGGACTTGGCCTGCGTCACCTCCTCCAGCTGGAAGGTCAGTTCGGACAGGAGCGCGTCGCAGGCGGCGATGCGTGCGGCGCGGCGGCGCATCCGGGCGGTGGCTCCGACGTACTCGGCGTGCGGTTTGCTGTGGGAGCCAACGAGGATTCCTGCGGCGTAGCGGCCGTCCGGGCAGACGGCGGTGGCCGCGCCCGCCGTATCGGCGACGGCGACCGACCTCAGTACGGCGGTGATCCGGGCGGCCGGGATGGCCGTACCGGTCTCGGGGCGCAGCAGGTCGGCGAGGCTAGGCCCGTCGACGGGGGCGACGGGGGCGGTGGCGCGCAGGTATCCGTCGCCGTCACCGGTGGGGGGCTCATCGGCGGTGACGAGCGCGTCGAGCAGGCCGGAGGCCTCCAGGGCCGCCTCTACGCCCGCGCGTTCCGTGTCGTCGAGGCCGTCGGCGAAGTCGACGAGCTGCCACAGGGGGAGAGCGCCTTCCAGGCTGTCACGGTCGGCTGTGCGGCCGCGGGCGGCAGGCGGTGCGTCGTCGTGTTCGGCGGCGATCCGTGTCCGTTCGGCCTCGGTCTCGGCCCGGCGGGCCTCCAGCGCGCCGAGCTCGCCGCGCAGGGCGGCGAGCCGGTCCCGCAGGCCCTGGATGGCGGGGGCGGTGGCCTCGCTGAACAGGTCGGTGAGTTGCGGGGTGCCGGCTTCCGGGCCATCCGGTCCGGCGGCAGCATCGAGCGCCCGCGCGAGCAGCTCGGCGGCGCCTTCGGGCAGCAGCTGCCCGTACTGGTCCTGCCACCGTCCGAGTTCCTCCCGGGCCCGCGTGTGGGCGGCGCCGAGCGCGTCCTGGGCCGCTCGCTCCTCCGTCTCGGCGGCCCGGGCCGCCTCCTGGGCGCGCTCCTGTCCGGCGCGGGCCGCGTCCCGGCCGCGCTCGGTGTCCCTCAGGTGTACCGCGGCGGCCCGTACCGCCCGTACGCCTTCGTGGCGGGCGGCGGCGCGGGCCGAGGCGCGTTCGGCAAGAGCGGAGGGGACGGCGTCGCCAGGGGTCCAGGGGATACCGGCGCGGTGCGCGTGGTCGGCGAGGGCGGCGGCCGAGCCGCTGACGGCGGTGGCGAGTTCGGCGGCCAGCTGCCCGGCACGTTCGGCCTCGGCGCGGGCCCGGCCGGTGGCGGCGCTGCGGCGTTCGCGCTCGGATGTGGTCTGCCGGGCGGTCTGTTCGCAGGTGCGGACCAGGCGTTCCAGATCGGCGAGTTGCTCGACGGCCTGGTAGGCGGCCGAGGAGCGCAGCTGCTCCAGGCGGGCGCGCAGCGCGGCGAGCGCGGACTCGGCCTCGTCGGCCCGAGCTCCGGCCGCCTCGCGCTGCTCGCGGGCCTCGTCGAGCTCCGTTTCCGACGTCGCGTGGGCGCGTTCGCGCTCGCCGCTCTCGGCCCGCCGGGCGCTGAGCCTGTCGGCGGCGACGCGGGCATTGACCCGCAGGTACGTCGAGTACGCGGCGAGGAAGGACCGGGTGGCCTCGTCGGCGGCGACCAGGCCCTCCAGGGTGCGCTGCACGGACTCCATGTCGTCGAAGGAGCGGGCGGCCTCACCGATCAGGTCCTCGTCCAGCGGGCGCAGGCCTTCGGTGAGTGTGTCGGAGAGCTTGGCCGGGTCGAGGTTCTTGGCGAGCTGGGGGCGGCGCAGCGTGAGGATGAGGGTGAGCAGCTGTTCGTAGCGCTCCCGGCCGAGGCCGAACAGGCGCTGGTCGACCGCGGTGCGGTAGTCCGTGGCCGAGGCGATCACCTCGGCGCTCAGCGGGGCCAGTTCGGCTGCCAGCTGCTTCTTCGTCAGCGGCCGGTCGTCGTCGGTGAGCAGTGAGAAGTCCTCGCCGATGCGGCCGTCGGCGACGAAGTGCCAGCGGGCGGGGGTGTCCCGGTGCTTCTGGGCGTGCAGGCCGATGCCGCAGGTGACGGCCTGCCCGGTGGTGCGGTGGGTGAACTCGATCCATACGTAGCCGAGCGCGCCCTCCTGCCCGCGAAAGAGCAGGTTGGACTTCATGGTGCGGTCCTCGGCGGCGAACGGGTTGAGCCGCTTGGGGTCGATCCGCCCGTCCAGGACGAACGGGAAGAGCACCTCGAGGGCCTTGGTCTTGCCGGACCCGTTGGGGCCGCGCAGCACCAGCCAACCGCCGGCGAAGGAGAACTCCTCGTCGCGGTAGTCCCACAGGTTGACGATCCCGGCTCGGGTGGGCACAAACCGGGGCTGGAGGTCGGTGGGCGGGGTGCTCACTGGGCGGAGTCCTTCACGTCGTCTGCGGGGAACAGGGCGTCGGGGGCCTCTGCTTCGGGGCTGTCAGTGCTCCCGGGGCTCCAGGGGCTTTGGGTGGTACGAACGCGGGGGCGTGCCTTCACCTCGGCCGTCACCCCGCGGTAGCGGGCCAGCAGCGGCAGTGCGAGAACCCCGCCCGCCACCCGCACGACGAGCGACATGGCGGCCAGCAGGTCCAAGGCCTGGTCGAGAAGCCGGTCGGGGTCGCCGCGCAGGTCGGCGGCGAACCCGGCACCGTACTGCTCGGTGATCTCCTTGGTCCGGGCGCGCAGCCAGGAGCTGGTGACGAAGGGGTAGCGGACCTCCGGGGCGGCCGACGCCTCGTTCTCCCCCTCCGCCTCTTCCTCCGTATCCTCCCGGTCTGTCGCGGCCTGTTCGAACACACCCTGCGCGGGGAGAGCCAGGTCGATCCGGCCGGCCCGGTCCGCGAGGCGCTCGGCGGCACTCGGCGCGGGCAGCAATTCGGGCGCGTGCCGCCCGGTGCGCGCCGCGGCCTCGCTGATCCGCGCGCCGAGCAGCAGGGCGGCCTGCGCGACGGTGCCGCCGCCGGGGAACCGCGTATCGGAGAGGCGTCCCGAGGTGTCCACGAGGGCGATGCCCTCCGCACGCCGCTCGACGGTGAGGCCGGTGAGGCGGGTGAGATCCTCGGCGAGCGCGGGGGCACGCAGCTGGCCGGTCAGCTCGGGGTCGGCGTCGGCGTAGTAGGCGACCGGGTGCTCCAGGACCAGGCGCCTCGCCCGCCGGGACGCGGAGAGCCGCTGGGCCCGGCGCCCCTCGGACAGACTCCGGGCACCCGCGGAGTCCAGCAACGCGGTGACCGACGTGACGTGCTGGAGGACGCGGGTGGGCTGGTGGACGGCGGTGAGCACCTCCCGGTCGATGTCGTACAGTGCCTCGGCCCGCTCCGGATCGGAGACCCAGGAGGCGGCCGAGCCGTCGGCCAGGCGCAGCGCGCCACGTTCGGTGAGCCAGCTGACGGCGTCGACGAAGGCGTCCCGGTCGTGCTTGCGGCCGGTGTCCAGGCCGAGCCCGTCGATGCGGGCGGCGTCGGCGGCGACGGCGTCGGCGAGTTCGCCGAGCGCGACCTGCGCGCCGTGCCGGCCCAGTGCGGCCAGGGTGAGGGCGAGGTAGGCGTAGCGGCGCCGGTCGAAGGGGCGACCGGACCGGCTGAGCGCGGGCCGGGTGGGGTCTAGTTGATCTTGGGCGCGCTGGAGGCGGGCGGTGTCAGCGGTGGTGATCAGCCGGTAGCCGAGCACCTCCATCAGATCGGTACGCAACTGCTCGGCCCAGCGCCGCACGGTCGCCAGCGCGCCCACATCCGGGTACACCGACGTGATCAGCGGATGTCGCAGCACGAGACGTACGGCCTTCTGGTAATCGGCCAGTTCCAGGGCCGATACGTTCTCGGCGACGCGGGTGCTCATCCGGTGACCTCCAGGCGCAGTCCGTCCAGGTGCAGGTCGCCGCGCACGGTGCGCACCGTGGTGAAGGCCTCTTCGGGCCCCGTCGGAAGGAGGGTGAGCCGCACCCCGTGCGCCGAGCCGGAGGCCGTCGGCCCCGCGATACCCCGGGTGACCGGCACCCGCGCGGCGAGCGCCACGTCCATCAGGGAGAGCAGTGCGCGGGTCTCGGCCTCGTCCAGGACCCTGCCGTACGCGCCGTCGCGGGCCAGCGAGACAGCCGCCCCCCGGCGCTCGGCCTGCTCCTTGATCTGCGCGGCCCGCAGCCGGGCCCGCTCGGCGTCGTTGCGCTCGATCCGTCCCGGCCCCTTGAGGGCAGGGGTGCGGCCGGACTGCACCAGGGTGCGGGCCAGCTCCACCGGCTCCGCCTCCCACCACGAGGTACGCCCGGAAATCAGCTCGGGGTCCGGATAGGGGACGGCGATGTGCCGGGGCGCACCGAGCCCGAACACCGCCTGGAACAGGGCATGCGCGTCGTCGTCGCTCACACATGAGGTGAACCACTGGGCGAGGTGGCGCAGCTGGCTCTCCCGGCTGACTCCGCCGCGCCGCGCTTCGGTGACCCGCCGCAGCAGCGCGAGGACCGAGCGGATCGCGGTGACCGTGGCGTCCTGCAGCCGCTCGGCCTCGCTGTGCTCACGCTCCCCGAACCAGTGCACGATGCCGCCCCACCGCTGCCGCCAGTCGTCCAGACGGGCGGCCGGGGTCCGGAAGAGCCGCTCGTCGGCCTCCGCGGCGTACTCGACCATCCGGTCCACACCGCTGGCCGCGGCCTTCTCCACCGCCTCGGCGAGCAGCGGGGCGTAGCGCCCGAGTTCGGCGGTGAACTCCCGCATGTGCGCGAGCAGCGCGTCCTTGTGCGCGAGGAACACCTCGGGCCGGGTGTCGTTGGTCCGCGCCAGATCGCCGAGCATCAGATAGAAGCGGGCAGCCCGCTGCGCCATCTCGTTCAGCACGGAGTCCAGGCGGCCCAGCTTGCGGTAGACCTCCTCAGCGTCGCCCGCGGTGTTCGCCTCGGCAAGCGCAGCCAGGTCGGCGAGGAGGTCGGGGAAGACGAGCCGGGAGAGCTGCGCGTCCTCCAGGGAGGCACCGAGCACGTCCTCCACCGCCCGGTAGGCCCGGTAGCCGGCCTGGGTGAACTGGTACACGTAGTGGCGGTTGCGGTACTCCGCCAGGTTCGCCGCCCGCGTCCCGTCGTAACTGCGCTCCAGGACTCGCCACTCGGCGAGCGCGTCCAGCAGCGGCTGCACGTCACCCACGGCCGCCCCTGGATGGTCCGCGACCAGCCTGCTCACCAGGGCGGCCGCGTCGGAAGCATGCAGCAGCACCTGGTAGTTGGCCCGGCCCCTCTCGAAGGCACGCAGCAGCCACAGGTACTCGTGACGCTTCTCGGCAGCCGCGAAGTGGAAGAGCCGCAGCCGGTCGTCGAGGGTGAAGGCATCGATCCCGAAGGCATCCTCGTCTCCACCCTCCGGGGGCGTCGGGCCCGGAGGCACGGAGCCCGTGGGCACAGAGCCTGCCGGCACAGTCGGGGGCGGGGCCAGGGAATCGTCACTCACGGGCGTCAGCGGCTTCCTCGTACGATGGGACGGAACCGGCGGGACGGGGCCGGATCCGACCCCAGTCTGCCGTCCGGACACCAGGGTGGGAAAAGCTGCCCACCGAATCCATTAGCGCAGGTAAACTACGCGCCCGTCCAGATCCTTCCCCCCGCCGCGGAACGGCTCCGAAGCCGACGCGGTCCAAGTCTTCACGAACCTCCAGGCGAACCGGCCAGAGCTCGATCCAGCGAAGCTGGTCCGGACGCGCAAGTTGATGATGTGCGCCGTCCGGGACTGTCTGGTCAAGGACTACGAACCGCTGGAGTCAGTACCGCATCTGCCAGACGATGACGACTGTCACGTACTTGCCGCCGCGATCAAGGCACGGGCTCAACTCATCGCGACCAACAACCTCAAGGACTTCCCCGGCGGAACGCTGAGAGCGTGGAACGTCGAAGCTGTCTCCGCAGACGACTTCGTTCCAGCCCAGACCGACCTCGACCGGCAGAGAGTCTTTGCCGCCGTCCAGCCGACCGCCGACTCCTTGCGAAATCCGCCCGGCGCTGCGGGTGATGTGCTTGATCACCTGGAACGAGACGGCCTCCTGGAGCCGGCCGCCGCCCTCCGCGCCGGCCGGTGATCCCGAGCCGGTTTCCCCATCCGGCGCTCACGCATGCCCACGCAGAGCGTTCCGGGCCCCAGCGCCACAAGCCCGAGTCCACCCCAGGAATAGCAAAAGCCCCAGGTCACGGCGAGTGAGAATCCTGGGGCTTCTACAGAGCCGCCTTCGGGATTCGAACCCGAGACCTACGCATTACGAGGCCCCACAAGATCATCCCGTCCACTGCCGGGCCGTGCCACCAAATCCTGATTCCCCAGGCCAGGGCGGTGCGGCCCGGCCCCGACATGCCGCCCAATCCACCCTGTGCCACCTCGTCCGCTCACGCACCGCTCACGCAAGCCAGGCCGCCCGCCCGGGGCGCCATGAGGGGCTCAAGCGCGCCGTGGGGTCAAATCTGGCCAAGGTCGACCTCCACCAAGGAGGGAGCGGAGCCGCCTGGCCAGCTTCGACGCCGCCTCCATTCCTGACGAGACCTGCGACCAAAACGATATCTCTCATAGCAAACAAATGCTATCGTTTCGTTGGCAAGGGCATCTGTGGAGGGACCATCAACATGGCCAGAACTGTCATCGACCTCGACGAAGACATGGTCACCGAGGCCATGCGCATCTTCGGCACCAAAACGAAGGCCAAAGCCGTCCGCCTCGCCATGGAGGACGCCGTCAAGAGGCACCTGCGGCAGGAGTTCTTCGACGCCATGGACGCCGGCGAACTCGACTTCAGCGAGATCGTCGAGAACACCGGCCCCCGCAACGCCGACGGAACCCTCAAGCGCGACGGCGGCCGGGCCGCCTGATGCAGGACCGCTACCTGATCGACAAGTCCGCCCTCGCCCGCTGGACGAAACCCAGCGTCAGAGAGGTACTCAAGCCGCTCCACGAGCGGTACCTCCTCGCCGTCTGCCAACCCACCGAGTACGAGATGATCCACTCGGCCCGGGACAACGCGGAGGCGACACGCATCAGCACCTGGCTCCACGCCTTCGACTACCTGCACGGCGGCGACGACACCTTCACTCGCGCACTGGAAATCCAGCGCCACGCCCTCAACGCAGGTTTCCACCGCGCCCTGTCGCTCCCCGACCTTCTCATCGCCGCCACAGCGGAACTGAACCGGCGAACGGTCCTCCACTACGACGGAGACTTCGACATGATCGCCTCCCTCACCGGCCAGCCCACCGAATGGGTCGTCCCGCCCGGCAGCGCCGACCGATGAGAATGCCGATCCTCCCCAACCCCGACGAGTCGTCTGGTGTCCCTCATCGAGTGGTCGCGGGGGGTGTAGCTGGCCTGCGTCAGCACTCGTCGCCCTGTAGAGCCTGGCTCTGCGCGGATCCCTGCAGGTCCTGGGCGGGGCCGACGGGGGCACCGCCTTGAATTGACCCTCGCCGTCTTCTTCCTGGTTCCGAACGCAAACACCCCTCGACCCTCTCTTCCTGCTCGGGACAGCGACGGGGCCGCGTCGCCGGCATGCCGCTCCGTAGCGCGATAAGGCCGCTGAGCCGGGAATCCGCAGTCATCCGTTCCGCGGCGGCATCAGCCATGCCAGGTCCGCCGCGGCCTGGCGGCGGACCGTCCGCTCACGGGTGAACAGGTCCTCTGTCTTCGTCAGCACCAGCGTGTACGGGCGTCCCTGCCGCCTGGTCTGGTGAAACACCGGCAGCTCGGCCGAGTCGATCCCCGTGTGCACATGGCGCCGCCCCTCCTTCGCCAGCGGCCATTCCAGGACCCGCCGCGACCGGGAGCCGAGGAATGCACCGAGGGCACCGCACAGCTCGCAGCCGCACCCGGTCCAGGCCACGGACCAGTCGTCAGCAGCGCGCGGCGCCCGCTCGCACACCACGCGGAGCCGGTCCGCGCAGTCCCGCGCGATCACGTCGAGACCCGCTGCGCCCCACTCGGCCGCCGGCAACGCCTCCTCGGCGCTGCGCAGCATCGGCATCAGGCACTCGAGCACCGTGTCCCGGTACTCGCGCAGTGCTGCCGCGATCCCGTCCCGCTGCTCTGCGTCGGCCGCCGCCAGGACGCATCGCAGCGGCAGGGCCAGCTGCCGCAGCTGCGCACGGCGGATGTCGGCCGACCCGGTCGTGGTCCACAGCCGCAGGTCTCGGTCCACCGCAGCCCAGACCCCGTCGGCCAGCAGCCGCGCCACCGCTGGCGCGCGACGGGCACGCAGCGCCGTACACAGCTCCGGCAACCGCTCCGTCCACTGGTAATGCTGCGAGTCGAGGCGGTGGGCCGACGCGAACCAGACCTCGACGACCCGGCGCGTCCACGCGGTTCCGTACCGCTCGGCTGCCGCCGACAGTGCGCCCGCGCACTCCGGGCCGAGCGCGCTTGCTTGGAACGGCTCCAGCAGCATCGCCGCGGTCTCGGCCGCCTCCAGGCCCGCAGCCACCTGCAGCGCGCAGCCCAGCAACTCACGTTGCGGACGGGTGTGCTTCCAGAACGGGGCGAGGGACAGGGCCCGCTCACGCGCCCGGTGCAGGTCGCCCCGGGCGATGCCGACGCGCAGTTTCTCCAGTGCCCACCCCGATCCGGCCTCGCCGCGTGCCGCGAAGGCCCGCTCACGCGGCCACACGACGACCGCGGCCCGCCGGTACCACCGGTCCAGCGTGTTGCCGTAGTTGCCCACGTAACCCTCGTACTGGGAGTCGTAGGGCGTCAGGTCCGCGCTCGCGGTACTCGCGCACACCTCGTAGTCGTCAACCCGCAAGGAGATCTGCTCGCCGCCGGTGCCGTCCGGACCGGTCCACCAGCCCAGGGTGATCTCGTCGTCGACCAGCTCTTGGAGAACGTAGTCCCCGTCCGCGCCCGCGTCACCGCCCTCACCGTCGTCCTCGTCGTCGTACCCGTAGTCGTCCCAGGGATCGTCCCCTTCGGGATAGGCATCCCAGGTCTCCTTCACCTCGGCCAGGGCGAGCACCGACTCGCACCCGGCCTGCTCGGCGGCGGCGCGCAGCAGCGCTGCACGTCCCGCGTCGGCGCCCTTGAGCCGTTCCCAGCTCAGACCCCGCTGGGTGTACTCGTGATCGAGCAGGTATACGAGCCGGTTCGGCGGATCGGACTCGCGGCTGCCGTAGCGCGGCGTGACGGGCGACCCGAAGTGCTGCTCCAGACTGTGTGCCAGCTCCGCCGGCGGTCCGGACAGCTCTGTCGAAGTCCCCGGCGCGGCCATCAGGTTGAAGGTGAGCGTCACCCGGTACCCGGATCGGACCGGAGTGACCTCGTGCCGGCAGTCGGCGTAGAAGGCGACAAGGGTCAGATCCGTCTTCGAGGCACGGTAGGCACACTTCTGCCCAGCGTGCTCGATGACCAGCTCTCCCCCCGTGTGCGCCGAAGGCAGGGACAGCACCAGCGTGCCCACCATGGCGTCGTCCTTCTCCGAATCCTGGTGCGGAAGGAAGAACTGTCCCTTCCCGTACACCAGCATCGCGTGCGGCTCAGCCCACAGCCGGGTCGCCGCCGGGAGACCGAGAGCGTCCCGGAAATGCTCCAGTGCGTCACTCAGCAGCGACGACCAGGAAGGATCGCCAAGGCTGAGCTGATCCGGCGAGATCTGCCAGGTGTCCCGCACGCTGGTGTCGTCCAGCGTCTCCTCGCCCTTTCCGAACAACGCCGGCCGTGACACCGAGATCAGCCGCTTCGCCTGGGGCGCCCGCAACGGAAGGCGCACCGGCCCGACCCCGGCCACCTCAAGGTTCAGGCTGGCCGCAGGCGCTTCCAGCCGGGCGCTGAAAGCCCCCGCTGTCTTCGCCCCGCCGAGCAGCCCAGCCAGTCGTTCCCTCGGTGCAACCACCACGCCCCTGCCCTCCGCCCCTACGGACCTGCCGTCCACGGCCCGAATTCTACGAACCCGACGGCGCCACCGGACCACGACCGTGCACGGGCTCACCCGAACGTCGCGTACCACCCCCGAACCCCGTCGAGTAACGGCGCCTGGCGGTAGCATGCACGGCCGTGAGCCAGTACCAGTACTACGAGTTCCAAGCCATCGAGCGACCCTTGACCAAGGACGAGCTCGAGCATGTCCGGGCCCTGTCGAGCCGGGCCCGGATCAGCGCGACGCACTTCGTCAACGAGTACCACTACGGCGACTTTCGCGGCGACGAGCGCAAACTGATGGAACAGCTGTATGACGCCCACTTGTACTTCGCCGACTGGGGCTCGCGGCGCCTGATGCTGCGCCTGCCCACTGCACTGCTGCCCGCCCGTAGCGCCGAACCGTACTGCGCGGAAGACGCCTTGTCCTGCTGGACCAGGAAAGGACACCTGCTGCTCGATTTCCCCTACTCGGCCGAGGACGGCGGCGAGTGGGACTTCGAGCGGTCCTACACCCTCGCCTCCTTCACCACCCTGCGTACCGAACTCGCCGCAGGCGACCTGCGCCCCCTCTATCTGGCCTGGCTCTCCGCGCTCACCCGATGGGAGTTGGAGGAGGACGTCGACGAGGACGAGTACACCGCCACCATCGAGCCGCCCGTACCCGTCGGCCTTGCCCAACTCACCGGTGCGCAACAGACCTTGGCGGACTTCCTGCACATCGACCCGCACCTGCTCACCGCGGCTGCCCGCGCCAGCGGTGCCGCCCCTTCCCAGACAGTCGACAAGGACGCACTCGCCGCCTGGATCCGCGCCCTGCCCGGGCGCGACAAGGACACCCTGCTGCTTAACGCCGCCCTGGGCAGCGCCCCACAGCCGGGCCCCGCGCTGCTGGCCCGCCACCGCGCCGCGTCCCACGGCACAGCCGAACCCTCCACCACCACCCGGCGCCGCTCAGCCGCGGAACTCCTCGACGCCGCCCACGGGGTGCGCAACGAGCACACCCAGCAGCAGGAACAGGCCCGCGCCCAGGCCCGCCGGGCCCAACAGCAGGCCCGGGAGAGCCACCTGGACCACCTGGCCGAGAACGCCGAGCGATCCTGGCAGGACATCGCCGACCTGATCGGGCAGAAGCAGCCCGGCCCCTACAACGCCGCCGTCACCCTCCTGAAAGATCTCCGCGAGGTCCACGACCGGGCCGGCACCCCCGAGGAGTTCGCGCGGCGCCTGCACGACCTGCGCGAGCAGCACCGCGGCAAGCCCTCGCTGATGCGGCGCCTCACCGACGCCGGGCTGACAGCCCGCTGAGCCGCGCTCAGATGCGGCCGCTTGGGCCCTCGGCCAGAAGGCGGAGGGCGGCGAGGGCTGCCGGGCGGCCCGTGGCGGACAGGGAGATCGGAGCGCCGCTGGACCGCTCCGGCTCGAGGTAACCGAGTTCGCGGCCGGTGTGCCAGAACCTCCACAGCAGCCGCTCGGTTTCCTTCCCCTCCATCGCGGTGCCGTCGCCATGGGTGAAACCCGCAGCGAGCACCGGATGTACAACATCGCGCAGGTCCTCGCAGAGCCGGGGCTCCGCCCACAAGGCGCACAGGGCGGACTCGGCTACCTGCCGCTCAGCTGCCGTGGTGCCCAGCCAGGCCAGCGCGGCCGTGTGCTCGCGCAGGCGAGGATCCGTCAGCTGAACACGGCCGGCAGCCGACAGCTTGAGCACACGATGACGCTTGGTCACCAGTCGGTGAGTGCGGGCGAGTTCATGCAGATCAGCCAGCTGGTAGAGGTCCGCCTCCGAGCGCGGTCCCTTGCCGATCGGGTACCAGTGCGGGTAGCGGGCAAACGCGGCAGCCACCAGTTCCCGCGGCAGGTAGCCGGCCTGCGTCAAGGTAACGCCGTCACCGATCTGCTCCAGCAGCCACCGCAGCGGCTCAGCCGTGTCCACGGGCGCCGCAGAAGACACCGCCAAGGCAGGCAGGACGGCGGCGAGCAGGACGCGACGCTCAGTCGGGGGCGCCGCGGCCCACAACTCGCGCCGTTCGCTGCGGACGGCCTCCAGCGGGGCACGGCCCCCGAACACGGGCTGCGCGGTGGTGAGCCAGTGCTGGACGAGACGTCGACGCGCGGCCGGGACCGTACGTGCGTCCGGGTCGAGGTCGCCCTCGTCCAGGGCCTGCTCCAGTCGGCGTTCGAGGTTGGCACGGGCCAACGCTTCCTGGATGCCCATGACCTCCCCCCAGCTCAGCTCGGCCACGTCCGGCGGGCTCGTGGGCGAGGCAGCCGCAGCCTTTCGGTAGGCCGCGAAGCCCGCCTCCTCGGAGCGCTGCCAGGCCGCCAGCACCTGAGCGGTGGTCGCGCTCGTGCACACCGCGACGGCCCGAACGCGACCGACCCCCGCCAGCAGGTCCGCCAGGACAGCGACGGCCCACTGCTGCTCAGATGTGTCCGCAGGCCACTTGCGAGGCAGCTCATACCAGCAGAATCGTTCGACCGCAGCCACCGAGAGCGCGACGAGCGGGTCGCCGTCCGGCACCAGCCAACGCAGCAGGCGCTGTGCCATCGCCTCGTCCGCCGCCAGCACCGTCACCTCCACCGCGCTGTCAAACTTGACCCGGCCC
>NZ_JAGGOY010000059.1:0-129530 GCF_018614095.1 Streptomyces sp. ISL-87
TGGAATTGATCATCTAGGGCGAGGACTGCGTACAGCAGGAATTTCAGCAGCGGGTCGAGTGACCCGTCTTCGTCGAACACCACACCCCCGAGATGTGTTGGATGATCAGGTGCCTGCCGGTCAGGCGGCGTGCTTGAACCGGTTCGCGCGGGAGCGTGCGGACAGGCCGAGGAGCTCGTGCAGCGCGGCTCCGCTCTCGCCCAGCGCCGTAACTTGTCCCGGTCGACCCAGTGGACGCCCGGCCACCGCCACGACCGGCGTCTGCGCGTCATCGAGCTTCATGACGTGGTCGATCTCGACAACGCGTCGGCCATCGAAGAAGCAGTGCACGCGTTGCTACCCGGATGTGAGGACAGCGCCGTGTTCGTGGACATCCATGCTTCCCTGGTTACCGCAGCGATGCTCAGCCAGCTGCTGATGACGCGCCGGCCGACCGGCTCGGCATCGTCCTTCTGGTTCCGGCGCACAGGACCTCCACTGACTTCCCGCCGTGCGGCACAAGGGGCGTGGAGGGGGGCATCCGTCGGTGGAATTCACTAACGCGCGCCCCGCCTGCGCATCCTCAAGCCCCGACGCACGGCGTTGTGATGCTGCGCTGGTCGTACTTAGCTTGTGTGTGGCGCCGATCCCCGCTCGTGTTTTCCTCCGGGAATTCGGACAGGGCCCGCCGCGGTGCAGGCGTCTGTTCTGCACATCGTCCCCGAAGTTGAAGGAGAACGATTATGACGTACGAGCGTCCCACCCTGGCCAAGGCCGGCAGCTTCCGCAAGGTGACCGGCGTCAAGAACAACGGGCCGAAGGACGTCCTCGGCGGCAAGCAGCTTCTCTGACGCGGGTCGCCCGCATCCGCTGAGCGGGTGCGGGTGATGCACACCGGGCGGGCCGTCCGCGGCCCGGCTCCACGGGTGGCGGCGTCCAGCCGCCACCCGGTCTTGTGCCCGAGTACCGCCGATCAAAGGCCGAGGCCCCATGGACCACTCCTTGTCACTTCAGGCAGTGCAAAGCTGGTTCGTCATCCTGCCCGACACCGAGGCGGCAGCGCCCCTCGCCCGCAAGGCCGTCTCCCACGCGACGCGGAGTCTGCACCATGCCTCAGGAAGGCCTTGGATCGTGGGCCGTTGGGCGCCGGAGGCTATGGTCGTGGGGGAGCACGAGGGTACCCGGGTCGCAGTGACCGGCGAGCACGCCGTCACTGCGCGGGACGCCGAACGGGCCGCCGCGGCGGTGACCCGCGCCCGCTCTGTGACGGCACTGGACCACGCCGCCGACTGGGCCGGCAGCTTCCACCTGATCGCCAGCGGAGGCGGCCAGGCCCTGGTGCGGGGCTGTGCCGTCGGCCTGCGGCGCGTCTTCCACACCAAGACGGCCCCGCCCGGCTCCACAGCGGTGGGTATGGCCTGCGACAGGGCCGACATCCTCGCCGAACTGGTCGATGCCGAACTCGACGAGCGCCGCATCGCCCTTGAGATGCTTACCCTGGGGGCTCCGTATCCGTGGGCGGGCGACCCCCTGTGGCGGGGGCTGCACGCGCTGCCGGGCGGCCACCGTCTGACCCTGCTCCCCGACGGACGTGCCCGCATCACACGATGGTGGTCACCGCCCGACCCCGTCGTCCCCCTCGCCGAGGGCGCCGTGCGGCTGAGGGAGGCACTCGTCGAAGCGGTGCAGGTGCGCACCCGCGGCCGGGACCTGGTGTCGTCGGACCTGGGCGGCCTGGACTCCACAGCGGTGTACTGCGCCGCGGTGCGCGGTGACGCCAAGGTCGTCGCCTACACCGCCGCCCTCCACGACGAGGCCGGCGACGACGTGCACTGGGCCGGCCGCACCGTGCGGGCCCTGGACGGCGTGGAACACCATGTCGTACCGGCCGGTGACGTGGCCATGACGTTCGACGGGATCGACACACTCGACGACATCCTCGACACCCCCAGCATCCTCACCGTCGACCGCAACCGCCGGATGGGCATCGTGGAGATGGCCGCGGCCCGCGGTTCCGCTCTGCACCTCACCGGCCTGGGTGGTGACGAACTCCTGGCCGGAACGCCAGCCCGGCTGCACGCGCTGGCGCTCAGCCACCCCTTGGTCGCGCTGCGCTCGGCCCGGGGGTACGCCGCCAAATATCAGTGGAGTCGGCGGGGGGTGCTGCGCCAGCTTGTGGACCGGCGCTCCTACCGCGCCTGGGTCGAGAGGGTGGCTCGTGATCTGACGGAGCCCCCGGTCGCCGCTGACGAGCCGCTGCTCGACTGGGCGGTGCCGCCCCGGATGCCGCCCTGGGCCACGGCGGACGCTGTCGCGGCGGCCCGTGAGCTTTTGCGTACCGGCCGGTCCGCCGTGGAACCCCGGGGCAGGGGGCACGGTGAACACCGCGAACTGGTCGCGATGGACGGCATCTCGCAGTGGACCCGGCACATCGGGCAGATGGCCGCCCCCCTCGGCATCACCGTCTCCGCCCCCTACTACGACGCCCGCGTCATCGAGGCGGCCCTCGCCGTCCGGCCGCGTGAACGGATCACCCCCTGGCGGTACAAGCCCCTCATCGTGGAGGCGATGCGAGGAATCGTGCCCGAGGCCAGCCGCACCCGCGGCACCAAGGCGAACGCCACGCTTGAGGAGGAGGTGGGGCTGCGCGAGCACCGATCGGCCCTACTGGCGCTGTGCGAGGACTCCCGCCTTGCCCGGCTCGGCCTGGCCGACGAACGTGTCCTGCGCGAATGGTGTCGCCGTGCTCTTTCTGCGGAGACCGAAAGCTACCTGCTGCATCCCACGATCGCCTGCGAAGTATGGCTGCGCTCACGGGAGATGACACCCCGGCCGGCCGACGGAAAATGCGGAGAGAGGTGAACCGGTGCTCACACTGAAACCCGGTGTCCTGCTGACCGAGACCGAGTACGGTCTGGCACTCCTCGACCAGGACAGTGCCGAGTACTGGACGCTCAACCCGACGGCCGCCATCGTCCTGCGGAGCCTTCTGGACGGAGGCGGCCCCGAGCGGGCCGTCGAGATCCTGACCACACGGTACGAGGACGTCGACACGGAGCTGGCTGCCGAAGACGTCAGAAGCATCATCGGCGAGCTGCGCGACACGGGCCTCCTGATCTCCTAGCCCGTAGGCCTGCGGACCTCCTCACCCGTTGGCCCGGTAACGCACTGTTCCAGAACCAAGGTGCCTTCTCGCCCACCGACCGGCCTGCCTTCGCGGAGCTGTCCTCGCCCGCTCACTCGACCGTCCAGCCCCGTTCGCCCCGAATGAGAGACACGTATGACGACGCCGGAAGCCATGCCCTACCACCCACGGTCCGTGCCGCTCGCCCGCCGTCTCGTGGCACGGGCAGCGGTGGCCTGCGCCCATGTGCTGGCGACCCAGCCGCCCCACCGCATCCGGGCTGTCCTGAGCCGACTGCGCGGCGGCGCCCGGCCCGCCACCTTGGCCGAGGCGGCCTCGGCGAGGGAGACGGTGCTCGCCGTGAGCCTCGCCGCCGGAGGACGCAAAGGGTGCCTGCCCCGGTCCCTGGCCACCGTGCTGCTGTGCCGCTGGTACGGCCAGTGGCCCACCTGGTGCGTGGGGGTGCGCAGCCGCCCGCCGTTCGCCGCACACGCCTGGGTGGAAGCCGAAGGCGTCCTCGTCGGCGAAGGCGCACAGGCCGACTACTTCCAGCGCTTCTTCACCGTGGAGTGAGCCGATGCTCTGTCACCGTGGAGCGAGGCGATGACCGAGGCACCCGCCGCCGCGGTCACCGGCAACGAGCCCGCCGTCCCCGAGAAACAACCCGTAGTCGAGAGCACCGCCCCAGCCCACCGGGGCCACCGGGCGCTGTTGAGGCATCTGCACCCGCAGCGCGCCCGCATCACCGCCGGTCTCGTCGTCGGCCTGGTGGGCAGCGTCATGGGCCTGGCCCAGCCACTGGCGGCCAAGCGCGTGATGGACGACATGGGCCACGGACAACCGGCGGCTGGCCCCGTGGTGGTACTCAGCTTGCTGGTGGTCGCAGGGGCCGTCCTCGCGGGACTGGGCCACTATCTGTTGCAGTGCGCGGCCGAGTCCGTCGTCTGCGCCGCCCGCTGCCGGCTGGCCGACCGGATCCTACGGCTGCGCGTGCCCGTGGTGGAGGACACCGAACCCGGTGACCTGATCGCCCGGGTGACCTCCGACACGACGCTGCTGCGCCAGAGCGCACCGCACGCGGTGTCCGCCGCGGTCACCGGAACCCTGGTCACGGTGGCGACGGTCGTCCTGATGGGACTGCTCGACGCCGTACTGCTGTGCGTCACCCTGGCGGTCGTCGCCTTCGTCGGGGTAATCGTCGCGCTCGTGGCCCCCCGGATCGGCCGCGCCACCCGCCACACGCAGGAGGCGGTGGGCCGCATCGGGGTGGCCCTGGAGCGGGTCCTGGGTGCTTTCCGCACCGTCAAGGCCTCCGGAGCCGAACACCGGGAGGCCAAAGCACTACACCGGGCGGCCGAGGACGCCCGCCACACCGGGGTACGCGCCGCCGCCTGGGAAGCGGTCTCGGCGACGGCGTCGGCGGTCATCGTCCAGGTCAGCTTTCTCGTGGTGCTCGGAGTGGGGGGCGCGCGCGTCACCTCCGGTGCCATCGGCATCTCCACGCTCGTCGCCTTCCTGCTCTACCTCTTCACCCTCGCCCCGCGCATCGGGCAACTGGTCGAGGGCGTCGGCCAGCTACAGGTCGGATCGGCGGCCGCGGTCCGCATCGGGCAGGTGGAGCAGCTCGCTGTCGAGCACGTGGAATACACCGAGCACCCCGAGCCGGCCAGGGCATCCGGGCAAATCGCGCGGGCCCAGCACCACGGGCAGCCGTCGCGTACCCAGCGGTCCGCGACGGGCGGGGCGGCGGCCGGGCACTCCTCCCTCGGCGTGGCGTTCCATCAGGTGTGCTTCGCCTACCGCTCCGGAGCCCGCCGGGTCCACCACGATGTCTCCTTCACCGTCCCCGCGCTCGGGCTGACCGCGTTCGTCGGCCCGTCCGGAGCGGGCAAGACCACGGTCTTCTCACTGATAGAGCGCTTCTACGAGCCCGACTCCGGTCATGTCCTGCTCGGCGGGAAAGACGTGCGGCAGTGGCCGCTGAACCAGCTGCGCGCCTGCATCGGCTACGTCGAACAGGACGCCCCCGTCCTCGCCGGCACCCTGCGCGACAACCTGACGCTCGGAGGCGAAGCCCCCTCCGCCGAGGAACTCACGCGCGTGGTGCGACTGACCCGGCTGGACGAGCTGACCGACCACCTGCCCCACGGGCTGGACACCGACGTCGGCCACCGCGGGAGCCGCCTCTCCGGTGGCGAACGGCAACGCGTGGCAATCGCCCGGGCCCTGCTCCGCCGCCCAATGCTGTTACTGCTGGACGAAGCCACCTCCCAGCTCGACGCGGCCAACGAGGCGGCGCTGCGCGACACCGTCATTGATACCGCCCGCGACACCACTGTGCTGGTGGTCGCCCACCGGCTGTCCACCGTGACGACAGCGGACCGGATCGTGGTCATGGAAGCGGGACGGGTACGGACCGTAGGCACCCACACCGAACTCATGACCCGGGACGCGCTCTACAACGAACTGGCGAGGACCCAACTGCTCACTGGGCAAGCGGTCGAGAAACCTAACGGTTATCGAAGCCGCATGGGGCCGTCCGGGACATGACCCTTGGCCGAAAGCCCCGATTGGCCAACGAACCTCACCGTAGCGACGGAGAACAGCCGCAGGGCCCGTGCTGGCAGACGGTCTACCGGCGCTTCGCTCAGCCCGGCGTTGCCGCCCGGCCAGCGCATGTTTGGTGGCTTGCGAGCGAGGGACATTCACCCGGAATATCCGGTGTAGGGGCAGGGCGAGTTGGGGTGGAGAGGGATGGTGCCCACATCGGGGCGCTGGGGCGGCCCTGTCGGGTTGCTCGTTGATTGAGCAGAGGGATGAGTATGGCCCGCGGCACTGTGAAGTGGTGCAACTCCGAGAAGAGTCTTGGGTTCATCGCCCAGAACGGCGGCGGACCGGACGTCTTCGCCCCACTACTCCAACATCTCGGGCCACGGATACCGTGAGCTGACGGAGGGAGATGCGGTGACGTTCGACGTCACGCAGGGCCACAAGGGACCGCAGGCGGAGAACATCGTCCGCTCCTGAACTCATCCTCGCGTGGCTTGGCCGGTCGGCTTCGCCCCATGTGGGCCGCGCCGACACGTCCCTGAAGATTCAGCGGGGGCGAGGTCGGGGTCGATCCGGAAGTTCGGCGGGCTGGACCAGCGGCGGGTGAACTCCTCGGGAGTCACGGCTTGTCCTCCGCTCGGCAGAGCGCGGCGCAGTCCGGGCTGATGCGGGACGTCGGGGGCTGCGTGAGGGCGTGGTGGATGTCCGCCCGGGTGGCGTGGATGGTGGTGTCGTTGGCGCTGAAGGGGCAGCGGCGGATTCCGCCGGTGTGGGAGACGTAGAGGCTTGAAGGGCGGCAGGTGTTCCGGCGCTCGGTGTACAGGTGCATCGCCCGCAGGTCGAGCAGGTGGTTCTTGAAGGCCGGGGTGAGGGCGAAGTACCTGCCGAGGGCGTCGGTGTCGTGGCGGTGCTGTTCGAGGTAGTCGTTCATGCCGAGACCGATCCGGTCCCGCGCCTTGTCGGTGAGGGTGACCGGGCTGAGCTGGATCCGGACTCCGGTGGCGGCAACGAGTTCGTACAGGGCTGCGGCCTCGTCGTCGTCGACCCGCCAGTAGGTGAGGTGGAAGATCTTCTCGGGGGTGGCGCTGCCGCGCAGGGTGGTGATCGCGGAGGCGGCGGTGCGGGTGGTGCGGCCGAGGGCCATGGCGCCGCGCGAGTCGGCGGAGACGGTGATGTTGGCGAGCCAGCGGTCCACCTGGTCCAGGGCGGCTCTCTCGTCGTGGGTGCGGGCGGAGGTGACTACGGAGGGGGTGATGCCGAACTGGTAGGCCACGCATACGAGTTGCCGCAGGTGGGGGTGGTGCGCGGGTTCTCCACCGGTGAGGCAGACGCCTTGGACGCCGAGTTCGCCGAGCCGGGACACGGCGCGGGTGTAGGTGTCGAGGGTGAGGAATCCGCGGGCGCGGTCGGCGCGGAAGCAGAAGCCGCAGGCGGTTTCGCAGTGGCCGGCGGTGCTGACGAGCGCGGTGTCGTACGGGTTCTTGGCAGGATTGGCAGGGCGGTGGGTGAGGGTGGCCACGCTCATTGGACCCCCGTGTTGTCCCAGACGGCTATCTCCACCGTGCCGGTGTAGAAGTCGCACATGTGGGGGTCGGGGGTGTTGCCGCCGATGAGGAGTTGTTCGTTGCGGGAGGGGCCGCCGCAGATCGCGAGGGCTGGGCAGGTGCCGCAGGCGGGGATGGGCGCGACGGTTTTCGCGGCGCCGGCGAGGAGAGAAGGATCGGCGCGAAGCTGGTCGAGGGTGTAGAGGAACGCGTCCGAGTCGAAGTTGATGTCACACACGCTGACCCGGTTGCCGGTGAGGAGGGCGGCGTTGATGCTCTGGTCGCCTTGCATGTGGTCGTAGAGCATGGGGCGCCGGGTGTCGAGGGCCTGGAACGCGCGGTCGAGGACCGAGAACAGCATCCCGCCCCGGCCGAGGGCGACCATGCGGGCCTCGTACAGCTCCCGGGCGAGCTCGCTGCCGTCCACCTTCCACTTCCCCGCCGAGGGGATGGGGGTGTTGGCGTAGATGAACTTGAGCCCGAGCTCGTCGATGATCCAGGCGACGGTCTCGCCAAGGCGGCCGATGTTCGCGCTGGTGGGGGTGAGGTTGCAGCCGACGTGCAGACCCTCGTGTTCGAGGAGTCGCTGGATGTTGCTGCGGATCCGGTCGTCGGCGGGCTGTCCGCCGAGCAGTTTCCGGTTGGCGGAGTTGATGGCTGGGGGTCCGTCGATGGAGATCCCGATGCCGTAGTCGTGGGCGAGGAAGTGCCTCAGCATGTCGTCGGTGAGGCGGGCCCCGTTGGTGACGACCGTACGGCGGATGCGCTGCACTCCGTGCTGGCGGGCGAGGGTGTCGGCGAGGGCGTCACCGAACTGCATGAGGTCGAAGCGGATGGTGGGCTCTCCGCCGAACCACTGGATGGAGACCTCTTCGTGTCCCGCGTTGGAGAGGTAGGTGAGCCCGGCGGTGAGCTCTTCCTCGGTCATGTCGGCCTTGCCGGTGTTGGTCTGCACGAAGCAGTAGTCGCACGCTATGTTGCACCGGTCGGTCAGCACGATCCGCAGGCCGCTCACCCTGCGCGGGGCCGGGTCGATTCGGAGCGTGTGCAGACGATGGAGGAGAGCTTCGCGGAGATCGGGGGCCGTACCGCCGGGGGTGAAGCAGAGAGCGGCGAGAGCGGCGTGGGTGGGTGTCGGGGTTCCGGCGAGGAGATCGGTGCTTTCCTCGGCGTCGAGGTACGCGCAAGCCAGTGTGACCGGGCCCTCGGTCTCCAGGCCTCGCATGATCAGGGCTGATCTTCGACGGGGCGGCGGATGCCGAGGAGTACGAGATCACTTCGCAGTCCCCGGCTTCAGACGAGACGGAGTCGCTGAGCCCGTTCACGGCACTCGGAGCTGCCTTGCTCTGGCGGGAGGCGGGGCTTTCGGTCGACTACACCGACGGCGAGGGAAGGCACCACACCGTTCTCATCCAACACATCCGAGACTGACCGGATCGGGCGATGGCGGCAGCGTCGAGTGGTCATGAGGTGAGTCCCACGCCAGGGGCTGAAGGTGCCCGGACAGCCAGGGCTCTGGGACGAAATGAAGGGAGAGCGACGGCCCGGATCTCCGGATTCCGGGTCGGGTCGTCGCTTGCGCAGACCGGTGTGAATCAGCCAAGTGCCTTTGTCTCTTCCCTCTCTGGCAGTCTCGACTGAGACGCCCGGTTTGTCGGGTGTCTCACCACCGCAGAAGCGGTCGGCACCGCAGTCGATCACGCCCTGCCGTCAACGCACACGCATCAACGGATCAGCAACGCACTTCATCAAAGCCGCGTAGCTGGGCCGCAGCCTGCCCGCCAGCTGATCTGCCCAGTGCCTGCCCAGCCCGCTTGATGTGGGACAAGCCCGCTACCGACTGCTTTCCTACCTGCTCAGTCCGTGTCCGGATCGTCGGCCTCTGCGAGCAGACGGGTCGCGAGGTCGTCGGCCCACTCCACGGCCCAGGTGCGGAGAGCGGTGATGATGGCGTCATCGAGCCCATAGGCGGCGAAGGCTTCGTCGTCGGTCCACTCGGCGCCGGTGAGGTTCGCCTGCAGGTCCTCGTGCTCGAAGCGGCCACGGGCATGGCGGCGCCCGAACTCCTCGAGATCGGCATTGGTCCAGCGGTGGGAGGCCGCGAAAACGTCGATCAGATCGCGGGGTGCTCCACGGTCGGCAAGCGCACGGACCTTCGTCCCGATCACGTCCTCCTCCGCGAGGACGGGCCCGTACATGCTCTGGGCGACCGGCCGCCAGAAGATCTCCTTGAGGACGTCGACTTCGCACTCCTGCCCGGTGGCTGGGTCGGTCACGGTGAAGCGGGCGGACAGCGGGGCGGTCTCCATCGCGTGAACCGTCCAGCCGCGGGCTTCCAGGCCGGTGCGGAGTGTGGCCGCGATGTCGGCCATCGGCGCCGGGTTCTCTGTGGCGACATCAAGGTCTTGGCTGGGGCGGTTCACGAGGCGGTGAGCCCGCACGGCGTACCCGCCTGTGAGGACCAGGGGATACGGGGAACCGAGGGCGATCACATCCGCCAGGAGCCGTGTGTGCAGCTCCGGCATGTCCGTCACGCGGCCGCCCGCGTGCGGGAGGAGAGCTGGGGGAAGGCGTCTTCCCATACGGCTCGTACGCTGCGGCCGACGAGTGTGCGCAGTACCGGCCACAACTGGAGGAGCAGGTCCTGATTGAGGTAGCGGCGCAGGTCGTCGCGCAGCCCCTCGTGCAGGACGGTGCGGTACAGGCCCATGCGCTGGCGAGGCTTGTCCATGTCGTACGAGGTCATCCCGGACCAGGCCATATGCAACGGCAGCTCCACGACCCCTCCGGTCGGGCCGTGCAACTCGTCCAGCGACTCCGGCAGCCGGAGTCGGAACTTCTCCCGGTACAGAGCGAGGTCCTCGGCGTCCGCGCGAGAGAGGTCCCTCGACGTGGGTGCGGGGTGTTGTGGGCTGGAGGGCATGACTCCATTATGGCGGCCGGAGAGGTGGCGCGGGCGGTGAAGTGCGAGTCAGTGTCCGGAGCGAGTCGGGCGGAGCCTGCCGGGCGAGCCCGTTGCGGCAGCTTGCTCTGCGCCGGGTAGGAGGGCCAGGCCGTCGGTCGTGTCGCTCGATCTCCACACGCAGTCCGGAGGCCGGCAGCCGTTCCGGTCCCAGCGCAAAGTCCCAGAAAAGTCCCAGGGGGGCTGTCACGCCCCCCCGTACCCACATTCATGCAGTTCAGAAGGGGTATGGCGGCGACTCTCCTTGAGCCGGTCAGATGTCGCGGAAGATCTCGATCTGGGCGCCGACCGAGTTGAGGCGTTCGGCCAGTTCCTCGTAGCCGCGGTTGATGACGTAGACGTTGCGCAGCACCGAGGTGCCCTCCGCGGCCATCATCGCGAGGAGGACGACCACTGCCGGGCGCAGGGCCGGGGGGCACATCATCTCGGCCGCGCGCCAGCGGGTGGGGCCCTCGACCAGGACGCGGTGCGGGTCCAGGAGCTGGAGGCGGCCGCCGAGGCGGTTCAGGTCCGTCAGGTAGATGGCCCGGTTGTCGTACACCCAGTCGTGGATCAGGGTCTGACCCTGGGCGCTGGCCGCGATGGCCGCGAAGAACGGGACGTTGTCGATGTTCAGCCCGGGGAACGGCATCGGGTGGATCTTGTCGATCGGGGCTTCGAGCTTCGAGGGCCGGACCGTGAGGTCCACCAGGCGGGTGCGGCCGTTGTCGGCCTCGTACTCCGCCGAGCGGTCGTGGTCGAGGCCCATTTCCTCCAGGACCGCGAGCTCGATCTCCATGAACTCGATCGGGACCCGGCGGATGGTCAGTTCGGATTCGGTGACCACGGCCGCGGCCAGCAGGCTCATCGCCTCGACCGGGTCCTCGGAGGGGGAGTAGTCCACGTCCACGTCGATGGTCGGGACGCCGTGGACGGTCAGGGTCGTGGTGCCGATGCCCTCCACCCGTACGCCGAGCGCCTCCAGGAAGAAGCACAGGTCCTGGACCATGTAGTTGGAGGAGGCGTTGCGGATGACCGTGACGCCGTTGTGCCGGGCCGCGGCCAGCAGGGCGTTCTCGGTGACGGTGTCCCCGCGCTCGGTCAGCACGATCGGGCGGTCGGGGGAGACTCCTGAGGCGACCTGTGCGTGGTAGATGCCCTCGGTCGCGGTGATGTCCAGGCCGAAGCGGCGCAGGGCGATCATGTGCGGCTCGATGGTGCGGGTGCCGAGGTCGCAGCCGCCGGCATAGGGCAGACGGAACTGGTCCATCCGGTGCAGCAGCGGCCCCAGGAACATGATGATGCTCCGGGTCCGGCGCGCGGCGTCCGCGTCCATGGCGTCCATGTCGAGGCGGGCCGGCGGGATCAGTTCGAGGTCCACGCCGTCGTTGATCCAGCGGGTGCGGACGCCGATGGAGTTCAGGACCTCCAGGAGACGGTAGACCTCTTCGATGCGGGCGACCCGGCGAAGTACCGTACGGCCCTTGTTCAAGAGGGACGCGCACAGCAGGGCGACGCAGGCGTTCTTGCTCGTCTTGACGTCGATGGCGCCGGACAGCCGACGGCCGCCGACTACGCGCAGGTGCATCGGGCCGGCGTAGCCGAGAGAGACGATCTCGCTGTCGAGAGCTTCGCCGATTCGAGCGATCATCTCAAGGCTGATGTTCTGATTGCCGCGTTCGATCCGGTTCACGGCGCTCTGGCTGGTGCCGAGTGCATCCGCGAGCTGACTCTGTGTCCAGCCCCGGTGCTGCCGTGCGTCACGGATGAGCTTGCCGATGCGTACGAGGTAGTCGTCTGCCATATCTGCACCGTATCTCAGATATGAGATTACGCCTGCGTCGGGTGTGGCAGACGGGTGTTACCGACCGTCAGTTTTCATTTCGGAGCAGACAAAGGGGGCAAGGGGGTACAGGTCTACCGTCCTCTGCCCCCAGTCCCCAGTCCCCAGTCCCCAGTCCCCAGTCCCCTGCCCTCCTGCCCTCCTGTCCCCCGTCCCTCAGTGGCCCCCCGCACCCGCACGCGCGGTGCCGGCCCCCGTGCACCGCGCTGTACGAGGCCGGGCGCGGGCCGGCCGCCGCGCGGGCCACCCCGCTCGAAGCCGCCCGCCCCGCCGCCGAGTCCGCGTCGTCACCACGCGCCCCCCGACCAGGGTCATCCGTACCCCGGTACCGCTGATGTCGGCCACCGGACAGCGGGTCACATCCCGGTCCAGCAGCACCAGGTCCGCCGACTTGCCCGCCTCCACGGTGCCCGTCAGCTTCTCCTGCCGCAGCTGCCACGCCGTCCCCGCCGTGTGCATCCGCAGCACCGAGGTCCGGCTCAGCCCCTCCAACTCCCGGTACAGCTCGCCCGCCCCGCACGCGCCTGACCGGATTCCAGTCCTCCACCACCAGCCAGCCGTCCGGCTCGGCGACCTCCGTCCCGGGGACATCTGGGTGGACAACGACCACGCGGCGACCACGCGCGAGGTGCTCGACCACCTCGCCGCGGCCGGCGCCCGGCGCATCGCGCTGCACTGCGGCTTCGGGGACGAGTACTACACCTACGCGGTGACGCGGGCCTACCTGCGGTGGTGCGCGGAACGCGGAAGCACGCCGCTGCTGATCCCGTTCGAGCCCGAGGACGCCGCCGGCCACGCGTTCGACCGGGCCTTCCTCGGACGTGACGCCGATGCCGTCTACTCCCTGTACGACCCCGGCGGCCGCCAGGTCCTGGCCGCCGCCGCGCGGCACGGCCTGCGGGTGCTGGACCAGCTGCTCCTCGTCTGCGCGAGCGAGGACCCGGCGTACGCGCAGGGTGATCCGGCCGTGAGCGCGGTGACCCTGCGACCCGGCGTGATCGGGGAGACCGCCGTCGCCTCCCTGGTCGCCCTGCTGGAGTCCCCGCGGACCGCGGTGCCCGGCCAGCTCACCGTCGCCGCCGGACTGACGGTGCGGGCATCCTCCCGGGCCGCGTCCGCCGCGCCGCCGGGGGCGTTTCCTGTGAAGCCCTTGTGATCTGGCCCATGCCGCGCATGACCAGGGCGCGGCCATGCACTAGAGTTATCTCGACATCGAGATATCTGCCGAAGGCGTACCGCAGCCGCCCCTGCTGGTAAGGGTTACCTAACTTAGCCTTACCTTAGCGGAATGGCCATAGGGCGTGGCGGCAGGATTGCGGCAATACGCGCGAATTTCATGCATGAAGGAGACTGTCGTGTCGGCGAACAGCTTCGACGCCCGCAGCACGCTGCAGGTGGGCGACGAGTCGTACGAGATCTTCCGGCTGGACAAGGTTGAGGGCGCTGCCCGCCTTCCCTACAGCCTGAAGGTGCTGCTGGAGAACCTGCTCCGCACCGAGGACGGCGCGAACATCACCGCCGACCACATCCGGTCGCTCGGCAACTGGGACTCGCAGGCCCAGCCCAGCGAGGAGATCCAGTTCACGCCGGCCCGCGTGATCATGCAGGACTTCACCGGCGTCCCCTGCGTCGTGGACCTCGCCACCATGCGTGAGGCCGTGAAGGCCCTCGGCGGCGACCCGTCCAAGATCAACCCGCTGGCCCCGGCCGAGCTGGTCATCGACCACTCGGTCATCGCCGACAAGTTCGGCACCAAGGACGCGTTCGCCCAGAACGTGGAGCTGGAGTACGGCCGCAACAAGGAGCGATACCAGTTCCTGCGCTGGGGTCAGACCGCCTTCGACGAGTTCAAGGTCGTCCCCCCGGGCACCGGCATCGTCCACCAGGTCAACATCGAGCACCTGGCCCGCACGGTCATGGTCCGCAATGGTGTGGCCTACCCGGACACCCTCGTCGGCACCGACTCGCACACCACCATGGTCAACGGCCTGGGCGTGCTGGGCTGGGGCGTCGGCGGCATCGAGGCCGAGGCCGCGATGCTCGGCCAGCCGGTCTCCATGCTGATCCCGCGCGTCGTGGGCTTCAAGCTGACCGGCGAGCTGCCCACCGGCACCACCGCCACCGACCTGGTGCTCACCATCACCGAGATGCTGCGCAAGCACGGTGTCGTCGGCAAGTTCGTCGAGTTCTACGGTGAGGGCGTCGCCGCCACCTCGCTCGCGAACCGCGCCACCATCGGCAACATGTCGCCGGAGTTCGGCTCCACCGCCGCGATCTTCCCGATCGACGACGAGACGCTGAAGTACCTGCGTCTGACCGGCCGCGACGCCCAGCAGGTCGCGCTCGTCGAGGCGTACGCCAAGGAGCAGGGCCTGTGGCTGGACCCGGCCGCCGAGCCGGACTTCTCCGAGAAGATGGAGCTCGACCTCTCCACGGTCGTCCCCTCCATCGCCGGCCCGAAGCGCCCGCAGGACCGCATCGTCCTCGCCAACGCCTCGCAGCAGTTTGCGCAGGACGTACGCAACTACGTGAGCGAGGACGACGAGGCGGGCAAGGAGTCCTTCCCGGCCTCCGACGCCCCCGCCGAGCACAACGGCGTCCCGACCCGCCCGACGCTGGTCACCCTGGCCGACGGCTCGTCCTTCGAGATCGACCACGGCGCCGTCACCGTCGCCGCGATCACCTCCTGCACCAACACCTCGAACCCCTACGTCATGGTCGCCGCGGCGCTCGTGGCCAAGAAGGCGGTCGAGAAGGGCCTGACCCGCAAGCCGTGGGTCAAGACCACCCTCGCCCCGGGCTCGAAGGTCGTCACCGACTACTTCGACAAGGCCGGCCTGACCCCGTACCTCGACAAGATGGGCTTCAACCTCGTCGGGTACGGCTGCACCACCTGCATCGGCAATTCCGGTCCGCTGGACGAGGAGATCTCGAAGGCGATCAACGAGCACGACCTCGCGGTCACCTCGGTGCTCTCCGGCAACCGCAACTTCGAGGGCCGGATCAACCCCGACGTCAAGATGAACTACCTGGCCTCCCCGCCGCTGGTCGTCGCGTACGCCATCGCGGGCTCCATGAAGGTGGACATCACCAAGGACGCCATCGGCATCGACACCGAGGGCAAGCCGGTCTTCCTCCAGGACATCTGGCCGTCCGAGGCCGAGGTCAACGACGTCGTGGCGAACGCCATCGGCGAGGACATGTTCAACAAGTCCTACCGGGACGTCTTCGCGGGCGACGCCCAGTGGCAGGCGCTGTCGATCCCGACCGGAAACACGTTCGAGTGGGACCCGCAGTCCACCTACGTCCGTAAGCCCCCCTACTTCGAGGGCATGACGATGGAGACCACCCCGGTCTCCGACATCGCCGGCGCGCGCGTGCTGGCGAAGCTGGGCGACTCGGTCACCACCGACCACATCTCCCCGGCCGGTGCGATCAAGGCCGACACCCCGGCCGGCAAGTACCTCACCGAGCACGGTGTCGAGCGTCGTGACTTCAACAGCTACGGCTCGCGCCGCGGCAACCACGAGGTCATGATCCGCGGTACGTTCGCCAACATCCGCCTGCGCAACCAGATCGCGCCGGGCACCGAGGGCGGCTTCACCCGCGACTTCACCGCCCCGGACGCGCCGGTCGCGTTCATCTACGACGCCTCGCAGAACTACCAGGCCGCCGGCATCCCGCTGGTCATCCTGGCGGGCAAGGAGTACGGCTCCGGCTCGTCCCGCGACTGGGCGGCCAAGGGCACCGCGCTGCTCGGCGTCAAGGCCGTCATCGCCGAGTCCTACGAGCGCATCCACCGCTCGAACCTGATCGGCATGGGTGTCCTCCCGCTCCAGTTCCCGGAGGGCGCCTCGGCGGCCGCGCTGGGCCTCACCGGCGAGGAGACCTTCTCCTTCACCGGTGTGGAGGAGCTGAACAACGGCACCACCCCGCGCACGGTCAAGGTGACCACCGACACCGGTGTGGAGTTCGACGCGGTCGTCCGCATCGACACCCCCGGTGAGGCGGACTACTACCGCAACGGCGGCATCATGCAGTACGTGCTGCGCAACCTGATCCGCGGCTGAAAAAAGGCGCGCCCCAGGGCGCGCCATGCGGAGCCGAATCAGTCGGCTCCGCCCCGCCAGTCGGCACCATAGGGCCGTATCCCCATTAAGGGGATACGGCCCTTCCGCTTATCCGGGCCATCGGGTATCGGCCAGGCAGGTGACGGTGAGGTCTCAACTCGGAAAAGCCGGGGCAGATACTTGTGCACGATCTTGCTCAGCCGAGCGGAAGTGGACTATACCTGTGCCCGTCCGGACCGGCGCGGTAGAAAGCGGCCCCGGACGGGGGGACGGCGGGGACCTGCGGCGATGTCCGCATGCACGGCAACTGCTGTGATTTCCGGCTTCCTTCACACTCTGACGAAGGCGAGGACTTGAGCATGGGATCCACCTCCGCCCACGGCGAGAACACCACCGGTGAGGGCCTCGGCCGCCGGGATCTGATCAAGCGCTCCGCGGCACTCGGCCTGATCGCCGTGCCGACGATGAGCTTCCTGTCCGCCTGCGCGTCCGGCGGCGGGGACGAGTCGACGAAGGGGCCGGTCAAGGCGCCGACGAGCAAGGAGAACCCCTTCGGCGTCGCCAAGGGCGGCAAGCTCGACGTGGTCGTCTTCAAGGGCGGCTACGGCGACGATTACGCCAAGGCGTGGGAGGCCGCGTTCGACAAGAAGTGGGGCACCACCAGCTCCCACCTCGCCACCCAGGAGATCACCTCCAAGCTCCAGCCGCGCTTCAACGGCGGCAACCCGCCGGACGTCGTCGACGACTCCGGCGCCCAGCAGATCAAGCTCGACGTGCTCGTCAAGGGGGGCCAGCTCGCCGACCTCACCCCGGTGCTCGACGCGCCCTCGCTCGACGACCCGGCCAAGAAGGTCCGGGACATGCTGATCCCCGGCACCGTCGAACAGGGCATGCAGGGCGGCAAGTTCGTCTCGCTGAACTACGTCTACACCGTCTGGGGCCTGTGGTACTCGGGCAAGCTCTTCAAGGAGAAGGGCTGGCCGGTCCCGAAGACCTGGGACGAGTTCCTGGACGTGTGTACGAAGGCCAAGGACGCGGGCATCGGGGGCCTCGCCCACCAGGGCAAGTTCCCGTACTACATCAACGTCGCCATCATGGACCTGATCGCCAAGAAGGGCGGCCTGGACGCCATGAAGGCGATCGACAACCTCGAACCGAACGCCTTCGAGAACAACCCGGTCGCCCTCGCGGCCGTGGAGGCGGTCTACGAGGTCGTCGAAAAGGGCCTGCTGATGCCGGGCACCAACGGCCTGACCCACACGGAGTCCCAGACCGCCTGGAACCAGTACAAGGCGGCCTTCATCACCTCCGGCTCCTGGCTGGAGAACGAGCAGCTCAAGCAGACGCCCGACGACTTCGACATGCAGTTCCTGCCGATGCCGGTGCTCGCCGACAGCAAGCTGCCCTTCGAGGCCATCCGGGCCGGCGCCGGCGAGCCCTTCATCGTCCCGGAGAAGGCCGGCAACAAGGCCGGGGGCCTGGAGTTCATCCGTTCGATGCTGTCCCGCGAATGGTCGACCCTCTTCGCCCAGCAGGCGAACTCGCTCACCATCGTCAAGGACGGCGTGGACCCGTCCGTGAAGCTGCGCCCCGGCACCACGTCGGCGGTGGCCGCGCTCAAGGCCGCCGGGGAGAACACCTTCAACTACCGCTACCCCGACTGGTACAGCGAGATGGACACGGAGATCCAGAACGCGTCCAATGAGCTGATGGCCAAGCGCATCCAGCCCAAGGAATGGATCAAGCGGGCCCAGGCTGCGGTAAACAAGGCGACCAAGGACCCGAACGCCAAGAACAACAAGCGCAGCTGACACCGCGCCCACCGCGTCCACCACGTCCACCGGTCACCCGGCACATCCAGGGACGGACACCATGAGCCACGTAGCCAACAGCAAGGGACGGGGCGGCTTCATCGCCGGCTTCCTCTTCCTGCCCCTCGCGCTGTATCTGACCTTCGTCATCTGGCCGTACATCCAGACGTTCGGCTATTCCTTCACCAACTGGACCGGCCAGTCGCCGACCTTCGATTTCGTCGGCCTGGACAACTACACGGCCCTGATGAAGGACGAGGTCTTCCGCGGCGCGCTGCTGCACAACCTGCTGCTCCTGGTGTTCGTCCCGGTGGTCACCATCCTGATCGCCCTGTTCTTCGCCTTCATGCTGAACGCCGGAGGGCGCAGCGGGGCCGGCGGAGTGCAGGGCGTGCGGGGATCGGCCTTCTACAAGATCGTCTACTTCTTCCCGCAGGTCCTCTCCCTCGCCATCCTCGCGGTGCTCTTCGGAGCCGTCTACCGCAGCGACGAGGGCGGCCTGCTCAACGGCTTCCTCACCAAACTGGGCCTGGTCGACCCGGCCGCGCCCGTCGAATGGCTCAACGAGCCCAAGTTCGTCCTATGGTGCCTGCTCCTGGTCGTCGTCTGGCACGGGGTCGGTTTCTACCTCGTACTCTTCTCGGCGGCCATGCAGTCGGTCCCCAAGGACATCTACGAAGCCGCGCTGCTCGACGGCGCCGGGCGCGCCCAGACCTTCTTCAAGGTCACGCTGCCCCTGCTGTGGGACTCTGTGCAGACCTCCGCGGTCTACCTGGGCATCGCCGCGATGGACATGTTCGTCCTCGTGTCGACCATGACCTCGGGCCAGTTCGGCGGCGGACCCGACCACCACAGCGAGGTCATGGCGACGGTGCTGATGCGCAACTTCCTCCACTTCGGCAAGGCCGGCTACGCCTGCGCCATGGGGGTCGTCATGCTCCTCCTCACCCTGATCCTCTCCGTCATCACGCTGCGCGCCACTCGCCGCGAGCGCGTCGAGTTCTAGCGGGAGACCACGATGACCACAGTGATCAAAGCCCCGGGCGAGGCGGCCGCCGAGCGCGGCCCGGGCACCGGGCAGGACCGCGGACGGGGCAAGGGCGGCTCCGACGGCATGGTGCTCAACGTCTTCTCCCACGGCTTCCTCGCCGTGTGGGGGATACTGATCATCCTTCCGCTGATCTGGCTGGTGCTCGGCTCCTTCAAGACCGACGCGCAGATCGGCGGCTCGGCCCTCGGCTGGCCGTCCCACTGGGAGTTCGACGCCTTCTCCCGGGCCTGGACCAAGGGGATCGGGTCCTACTTCGCCAATACGGTGATCGTGATGGTGTTCTCGGTCCCGCTGACCATGCTGCTCGGCTCGATGGCGGCGTACGTGCTGGCCCGCTACCCCTTCACGGGAAACCGGCTGATCTACTACTTCTTCGTCAGCGGGGCCATGTTCCCCGTCTTCCTGGCGCTCGTCCCGCTGTTCTTCATGGTCAAGCGGCTGGACATGCTGAACACGTACCAGGGCCTGATCCTGGTGTACATCGCCTACTCGATGCCGTTCACCGTCTTCTTCATGCACTCCTTCTTCCGCACGCTGCCGACGGCGGTGCACGAGGCGGCCGTGATCGACGGGGCCTCCCATACCCGGATCTTCTTCCAGGTGATGCTGCCGATGGCCAAGCCGGGCCTGATCAGCGTCGGGATATTCAACATCCTGGGCCAGTGGAACCAGTACATCCTGCCGTCCGTGCTGATGCAGCCGCAGACGGGATCGGACCCCGAGCGCTACGTGCTCACCCAGGGCCTGATCCAGCTCCAGTACCAGATGGGCTACGAGACGGACCTGCCGGTGCTGTTCGCCGGCGTGACCATCGCGATGATCCCGATGCTGGTCGTCTACCTGTCCTTCCAGCGCCAGATCCAGGCCGGCCTGACCTCCGCCACCCTCAAGTAGCGGCTCCTAGAGCCAGGCGCCGAACCTGCGGACGTACCGGCGCAGACGGCGCGCATAATCTCTTAGCAGCGTCTGAGGATCTCGTCGGTGAACGGACCGCGCCGGACCTTGGGTGTGAAGACCAAGTGCGCGTGAAGGGTACATACGCCTGTACGGCCCCTGCGAATGCCGGGGTTTGGCTCCCATCGTGATGCGGGGTCAGGCCGACCGCGACCGCGATGCCGAAGGGGAAGGCCTCGTCCCAGTCGCCCCTGGTGAGCCCGCTGACGGCGAACACGACGGGGACCATGACCAGCATGAAGCGGATCAGCAGCGACCGGCAACGATTCGCCGGACAGGGCGGCCTGGCCGGCCATCAGGTCCTTGGACGAGACGATCCGCAGGTCGGCCGGGATCAGGCCGGCGGCCAGCTTGACCACATCGCCCGGGACCACCTGGTCCATGGGTACCTCGAAGGTGGTCGCCCCCGGGCCGCCGCCGGCCCGGCGCTGCACGGCGCAGGTGGTGGTGACGAGCTTCTTCAGCGCGTCGGCGGCGCGGCCCGAGCGGTACTCCTGCGGATGACGACGCCCGGGTCCTCGGGGTCCTGCCACCACATGACCTCGGCCGGGAGGACCAGGACGGCGATGAAGGGGCTCCAGTAGGCCCTCACCAGCGCGGGGCGCGCTCGTCGGCGACGACATTGGCGCCGTGCCGCTCCAGCCGCAGCGCCGCCTCGGCGTGGGTGAGGCCGGCCGGGCTCGCGCCCAGATCCTGGAGGACCTGGGCGCGCGGACGGAAGCTGTGCCCGATGAGCCGTTCGCCGGCGAGCCGGGTACGGGACTCCAGCTCGGCGGCCTTGCGGTCGCGGCGCGTCCTGCCCGGCGGTGCGAGCCCGGCCGGGGTACGAGGGTGAGCATGGTCATGGCGAATGCCTCCCTCCACCGCGTCCGGGCGTCCGGGCAGCGCGAAGCCGCGAGCGGTCACGTGGAGTGATCAGGGGTGGGCGCGGGGCGGCACGGAACGGCCGCGGGTGCGCCGGTGGGCATGGTCGACGTCGACGTATGCATGGCGAAAGCGGAAGCGAAAGGGCCAAGGCATGCGGAAGGAAGCAAAATGGGGTGAAGGAATGCAGAACCGCACGGGGTGGCTGGCAGCCGTGGCCGTGCGCACTCGGAAGAGGTCAGCTGATCAGCAGGTCAGCGGGTCAGCCAACGAGAGCGCTGCAAAGACTTCGATCGGGACTCATCCCGAACGCCTCCTTGCGCAGCGCTGTCATGACAGGGCGCCCGGTCCGGCCGTAAAGGCCGCAGAGGATCGGCGCCTCGGCCGACCGTAGCACGATCTCGGAGGTCGTTCTCTCCCCTTATGGCCGATAGCGGCCGATTCGTACTGCGTGAGCCTCTTGACGTGTGAGGACCCAAAGGCTCGACTTAAGGTTCACAAGTTGGAGAGACGCCGGTGTCTCGGAGCGCCAAGCCGCGACCGTCGGCCGGGGGGCGACGGCTGGCCGTCGCTTAAGGGCAGGAGTGGATGAGTCGTGCAGACTCCCGGATCGCAGTCCTCGCTGCATCGCGCGAATCTCGAACGGGTCGTGCGGGCCGTGCGGCTCGCGGGCTCGCTGACCCAGGCGGAGATCGCCCGCGCCACCGGACTGTCGGCGGCCACGGTCTCCAACATCGTCCGTGAGCTCAAGGAGGCCGGGACCGTCGAGGTCACCGACACCTCGGCCGGCGGCCGCCGGGCGCGCAGCGTCTCGCTCAGCGGGGACGCGGGCATCGTCATCGGCGTGGACTTCGGCCACACCCACCTGCGGGTGGCCGTCGGGAACCTCGCACACCAGGTCCTGGCCGAGGAGTCCGAGCCGCTGGACGTGGACGCCTCCTGGGTCGAGGGCTTCGACCGGGCGGAAGCGCTGGTCGGACGGCTGATCCAGGGCATAGGGGTGGGTCGCGAGAAGGTCATCGGCGTCGGGCTCGGCGTCCCCGGCCCCATCGACGTGGAGTCCGGAACCCTGGGCTCCACCGCGATCCTGCCGGGCTGGGCCGGGATCAACCCCCGTCAGGAGCTCTCGCAGCGCCTCGGCGTGCCCGTGTACGTGGACAACGACGCGAACCTCGGAGCGCTCGGTGAACTCGTATGGGGGAGTGGCCGGGGAGTAAAAGACCTCGCCTACATCAAGGTGGCCAGCGGCGTCGGTGCGGGCCTGGTCATCAATGGCCAGATCTACCGGGGCCCCGGCGGCACGGCGGGCGAGATCGGGCACATCACGCTGGACGAATCCGGTCCGGTCTGCCGCTGCGGCAACCGCGGCTGCCTGGAGACCTTCGCCGCCGCCCGGTACGTCCTGCCGCTCCTCCAGGGCAGCCACGGGCCGGAATTGACGATGGAGCGGGTGGTCGAGCTGGCCCGCGACGGCGACCCCGGCTGCCGTCGGGTCATCGCGGACGTCGGCCGCCACATCGGCAGCGGCGTGGCCAGCCTCTGCAACCTCCTGAACCCGAGCCGGGTGGTGCTGGGCGGGTCGCTCGCCGACGCGGGTGAACTCGTGCTGGCTCCCATCCGTGAATCCGTGGGGAGGTACGCGATTCCCAGTGCGGCCCGCCAGTTGTCCGTGCTGACGGGGTCCCTGGGCGGGCGGGCGGAGGTGCTCGGCGCGTTGGCCCTCGTGCTCAGTGAAATGGGCGATTCATCGCTTTTGGCGGAAAATAGCAGTGGGGTACGAGCTCCCGCCGTCATGTCTTCAGTTAGATAACGGATGGCACCGTTGTCATCTCGTTAAGGATTCACTCCTTGACGACAAACTTGCGGCCGGGGTTGACTCACATCCACCTCGGCCGCAACGTTGCGGCCTCGTCAGGGAGGTTCAAGTAATGAACACGCGTATGCGTAGAGCCGCCGTAGCCGTCGCCGCTGGTGCCATGGCCGTTTCGCTTGCCGCTTGTGGCAGCGCCAAGGAGGCCGGCGACAAGACCAGCGAGTCCGGCGCCGCCAAGGGCGATGCGATCAAGGTCGGCCTGCTCCTGCCGGAGAACCAGACCGCGCGCTACGAGAAGTTCGACAAGCCGCTGATCGAGAAGAAGGTCGCCGACCTCACCGGTGGCAAGGCCGAGGTGGTCTACGCCAACGCCAAGCAGGACGCGACCACGCAGAACTCGCAGGTCGACACGATGATCACCAACAAGGTGGACGTCCTGATCATCGACGCGGTCGACGCGAAGGCCATCGCCGGCTCGGTCAAGAAGGCCAAGGACGCCGGCATCCCGGTCGTCGCCTACGACCGTCTGGCCGAGGGCCCGATCAACGCGTACACCTCCTTCGACAACGAAGAGGTCGGCAAGGTCCAGGGCAAGGCGCTCCTGGACGCGCTGGGCGACAAGGCCAAGGACGGCCAGATCGTCATGATGAACGGCTCGGTCACCGACCCGAACGCCGCCCTGTTCAAGAAGGGCGCGCACTCCGTCCTCGACGGCAAGGTGAACATCGGCAAGGAGTACGACACCAAGGAGTGGAAGCCGGAGAACGCCAACACCAACATGGCGGGCGCCCTCTCCGCGCTCGGCAAGGACAAGGTCATCGGCGTCTACTCCGCCAATGACGGCATGGCCGGCGGCATCATCACCGCCCTCAAGGCGGCCGGCCTGTCCCCCCTGCCCCCGGTCACCGGGCAGGACGCCGAACTCGCCGGTGTGCAGCGCATCGTCGCGGGCGAGCAGTTCATGAGCGTCTACAAGCCGTACGCGCCCGAGGCCGCGGCCGCCGCCGAGATGGCCGTCGCCCTCGCCAAGGGCGAGAAGATCGACGGGATCATCAACCAGAACGTCGACAGCCCGACCACCAAGGGCGTCCCGTCCGTGCTGATCCCGGTCGTCTCGCTCACCAAGGGCAACATCAAGGACACCGTCGTCAAGGACGGCGTCTACAAGGTCGACGAGATCTGCACCGACAAGTACGCGGCGGCCTGCGCCGCCATCGGCCTGAAGTAAGGCCCCAGAAGCAGGGCCCTCGTCCCCCACGAGGCGCCCACCGGCTCTGCCCGGCGCCCCGCCCCTCTTTCCCCGCCATCCGCGGGGCGCCGGGCAGAAACGTTTTCCCCATCCCGCTCCTCCCACTCTTCCCGCTCTTCCCCCCATTCGCCCCGCTCCTGCTCTTTTGCACGACATCCCCGCCGGTCAGGCGGCGAAGGAGATGGTTCATGTGTCCGCTGCGCCCGTGCTGGCGTTGCGAGGGGTCTCGAAGCGGTTCGGCGCCGTTCAGGCCCTGACCGACGTAGAACTCGAGATCCACTCCGGTGAGGTGGTCGCCCTGGTCGGCGACAACGGCGCCGGCAAGTCCACGCTGGTCAAGACGATCGCCGGCGTGCACCCCATCGATGACGGTGTCATCGAGTGGGAGGGCCGCCAGGTCTCGATCACCAAGCCCCACGACGCCCAGAACCTGGGCATCGCGACGGTCTACCAGGACCTCGCGCTGTGCGACAACATCGACGTCGTCGGCAACCTCTTCCTCGGCCGCGAGCTCAAGCGCCGCGGTGTACTCGACGAGGTGGAGATGGAGCGCCGCGCCCGCGAGCTCCTGACCACCCTGTCCATCCGGATCCCCAGTGTCCGGATCCCCATCGCCTCGCTCTCCGGCGGTCAGCGCCAGACCGTGGCGATCGCCCGCTCGATGCTCGGCGAGCCCCAGCTCGTCATCCTCGACGAGCCCACCGCCGCCCTCGGCGTCGAGCAGACCGCACAGGTGCTCGACCTCGTGGAGCGGCTGCGCGAGCGCGGCCACGCCGTCATCCTCATCAGCCACAACATGGCCGATGTGAAGGCCGTCGCCGACAAGGTGGCGGTCCTGCGGCTGGGCCGCAACAACGGCGTCTTCAACGTCGCCGACACCTCGCAGGAAGAGATCATCTCCGCCATCACCGGTGCCACGGACAACGCCGTGACCCGCCGGGCGGCCCGCACCGGGGAGGCCCGCAAGTGAGTACCCACAAGCCTGCCGCAGGACCCACGGCCGAGCACATAGACCCGGTCAACCCGGCCGCCGCGCACGACGCCATTCCGGCGGTGGACCCCCGCCTGCTCGTACGCGAGCAGGGCCTGTCCGGGTACCTGAGCGAGTTCGGCCGCAAGATGAAGGCCGGCGACCTGGGCTCCATCCCGGTCGTCCTCGGCCTGATCATCATCTGGGGCATCTTCCAGGGCCTGAACTCGAACTTCCTGTCCCCGGAGAACCTCACCAACATCGCGATCACGATGGTCGCCACCGGCATGATGGCCGTCGGCATCATCTTCGTGCTGCTGCTCGGCGAGATCGACCTCTCGGTCGGCTCGGTCAGCGGTGTCTCGGGTGCGATCGTCGCCGTCCTGGCCGTCACTCACGGCGTGAACGAATGGGTGGCCATCCTCGCCGCCGTCGCCGGCGGCGCGCTGATCGGCTCCATCCACGGCTTCTTCTTCGCCCGGATCGGCGCCCCGGCCTTCGCCGTCACCCTGTCGGGCCTGCTGTTCTGGTCCGGCGCCATGCTGCAGATCCTCGGCAGTAACGGCACCATCAACCTCGACTCCGAGGGTGTGGTCGGGAAGCTGACCACGTACTTCTTCTCGGACGTGGCCGTCGGCTACGGCCTCGCGGCGGTCGCCGTGGCGGCGTACTTCCTCGCCACCTACACCGACAACCAGCGCCGGCAGGCCGCGGGCGTGCCCTCGCGGCCGCTCGCGGAGGTGCTGCTGCGCACCGGCCTGCTCGCGGTGTTCACGTTCGGCCCGGCCATCGTGTTCAACCAGTACAAGGGCCTGCCGCTCGCGGTGGTGCTGTTCGTGGTCGTCCTGGTCGGCACGGACTTCGTCCTGCGCCGCACCACCTTCGGCCGCAACGTGTTCGCGCTCGGCGGCAGCGTCGAGGCCTCCCGCCGCGCGGGCATCAACGTCACCGGGATCCGGATCGCGGTCTTCGCGATCGCCGGCACCTTCGCCGCCATCGGCGGGCTGTTCTGGGCCTCCAAGATCGCGGCGGCCAACCAGAGCGCCGGCGCCGGCGACCTGCTGATGAACGTGATCGCGGCGGCCGTCATCGGCGGCACCAGCCTCTTCGGCGGCCGGGGCCGGACCTGGAACGCCCTCCTCGGCGTCATGGTCATCACCTCGATCCAGTACGGTCTGGCCTTGGAGGGAATCGCGACCCCGATCCAGTACATGATCACTGGAGCGGTGCTGCTGGCGACGGTCGTGATCGACTCGATCACCCGCAAGACGCAGAAGACGGCGGGCCGCGCCTGATCGGCGGCTGATTCACCGCCTGATCCGCGCCCCGGCGCGGTAAGAACGGTCACAGTGCCCGGTGCCACTTCGTGTGGCACCGGGCACGTGTGCGTACATGTACGTGTGCTGGTACGCGTACGGCTGTGCGTGTATACGCCGTTTGTGATGTATGGCCGCGCAGTGGGGTGTACATGTATGACAAAGGTGTGACCCACCCGGGACGGCCCGATCATCGCCGCCGCGGGCGGAACATTAGACTCGACAGACCAGCAAGCAACTGCAAGGAGGCACGGGTGCTGCTGCCCCGCATCAAGGGACCGCGCGATCTGGACCGGCTCAGCCAGGAGGAGCTCAAGCAGCTCGCCGCCGAGATCAGGTCTTTCCTCGTCGACGCCGTCTCCAAGACCGGCGGGCACCTCGGCCCCAACCTCGGCGTGGTCGAACTGACGATCGCTCTGCACCGGGTCTTCGAGTCGCCCAAGGACAAGGTCCTCTTCGACACCGGCCACCAGGCCTACGTCCACAAGCTGCTCACGGGCCGCCAGGACTTCGGCAGCCTGCGTTCCAAGGGCGGCCTCTCCGGCTACCCCTCGCGCGCCGAGTCCGACCACGACGTGATCGAGAACTCCCACGCCTCCACCGTGCTGGGCTGGGCCGACGGCCTGGCGAAGGCCAACGAGGTGCTGGGCCGCGAGGACCACCACGTCGCCGCCGTCATCGGTGACGGCGCGCTGACCGGCGGCATGGCCTGGGAGGCGCTGAACAACATCGCCGCCGCCAAGGACCGGCCCCTGGTGATCGTCGTCAACGACAACGAGCGCTCGTACGGCCCCACCATCGGCGGCCTCGCGAACCACCTGGCCACCCTGCGCACCACGGACGGCTACGAGCGCTTCCTGGCCCGCGGCAAGGAGATCCTGGAGCGCACCCCGGTCGTCGGGAAGCCGCTCTTCGAGACCCTGCACGGCGCCAAGAAGGGCCTCAAGGACTTCATCGCCCCGCAGGGCATGTTCGAGGACCTCGGCCTGAAGTACATCGGGCCCATCGACGGACACGACATCGAGGCCCTGGAGTCCGCCCTCACGCGCGCCAAGCGCTTCAGCGGCCCGGTCATCGTGCACTGCCTCACCCAGAAGGGCCGGGGCTACGAACCGGCCGTCCAGGACGAGGCGGACCGTTTCCACGCGGTCGGCGTCATCCACCCGGACACGGGCCTGCCCGTCTCCACCGACGCCGCGAGCTGGACCTCCGTCTTCGCCGACGAGATGGTCAAGCTCGGCAAGGAGCGCAAGGACATCGTCGCGATCACCGCGGCCATGCTCCAGCCCGTCGGCCTGAAGAAGTTCGCGGACGCCTTCCCGGACCGGATCTTCGACGTCGGCATCGCCGAGCAGCACGGCGCCACTTCGGCGGCGGGTCTGGCCACCGGCGGCGCCCACCCGGTCTTCGCGGTGTACGCGACCTTCCTCAACCGTGCCTTCGACCAGGTCCTGATGGACGTGGCCCTGCACAAGTGCGGAGTCACCTTCGTCCTGGACCGGGCCGGCGTCACCGGTACCGACGGCGCCTCCCACAACGGTATGTGGGACATGTCGATCATGCAGGTGGTGCCCGGCCTGCGGCTGGCCGCCCCGCGTGACGCCGAACAGCTGCGCGCCCAGCTGCGCGAGGCCGTCGAGGTCAAGGACGCGCCGACCGTCGTGCGCTACTCCAAGGGCGTCGTCGGCCCGGCCGTCCCGGCCGTCGGCAAGATCGGCGGCATGGACGTCCTGCGCGCCCCGGCCGACGAGGTCACCCGGCCGGACGTACTCCTCGTATCGGTCGGCGCGCTCGCCCCGATGTGCCTGGAGATCGCCGGCCTGCTCGACAAGCAGGGCATCTCCACGACCGTCGTCGACCCCCGCTGGGTCAAGCCGGTGGACGAGGCCCTGGCCCCGCTCGCCGACCGGCACCGGGTGGTCGTCACCGTCGAGGACAACGGCCGTACCGGCGGTGTGGGCGCCGCCGTCTCGCAGGCGCTGCGCGACGCGGGTGTCGACGTACCGCTGCGCGACTTCGGCATCCCGCAGCGCTTCCTCGACCACGCCTCCCGCAAGGAGGTCATGGCCGAGATCGGGCTGACCGCACCGGACATCGCCCGGCAGGTCACCGGCCTGGTGGCCAAGCTGGACGGGCGCTGCGAGAGCGAGGCGGCCGCCGCCATCGACTAGGCCCCGGGGGCGGTCCTAGATCGCCGCGCGGTTGCACGTCACGGGCCGGGAGATCACCCTTGAGGGGTGGGCCTCCCGGCCCGTTCCTGTGCGTCGTCACCTTTCGGAGGTGCGTCGGTGAGTACGGATTCGAACAGTCCGTTCCGCACGAAGTCGGTGGAACAGTCCATCCGCGACACGGAGGAGCCCGAACACGCGCTCCGAAAGTCGCTCTCCGCCTGGGACCTGACCGTCTTCGGCGTCGGCGTCATCATCGGTACCGGCATCTTCGTCCTCACCGGCAAGGTCGCCAAGGAGACCGCCGGCCCGGCAACCGCCCTGGCCTTCGTGGCCGCCGGCGTGGTCTGCGCCCTCGCCGCCCTCTGCTACGCCGAGTTCGCCTCGACCGTCCCGGTCGCCGGCTCGGCGTACACCTTCTCGTACGCCTCGATCGGCGAGCTCCCGGCCTGGATCATCGGCTGGGACCTGGTGCTGGAGTTCGCGCTCGGCACCGCGGTCGTCGCCGTCGGCTGGTCCGGGTACGTGCGCTCGCTGATGGACAACGTCGACGTCCACCTGCCCGCGGCGCTCCAGGGGCCGGACGTACCCGGTGGCCATTTCGACCTGCTGGCCTTCGTACTGGTGCTGGTCCTGACCGCGGTCCTGGTCGTCGGGGTGAAGCTCTCCGCCCGGATCACCGCGGTCGTCGTCGCGATCAAGGTCACCGTCGTCCTCATCGTGATCATCGCGGGCCTGTTCTTCATCACGAGCAGCAACTACGAGCCGTTCATCCCGAAGGCCCAGCCACAGAAGGGCGGATCAGGCCTGGACGCGCCACTCGTCCAGCTGATCTTCGGCTACGAGCCGACCAACTTCGGCGTCATGGGCATCTTCACCGCGGCCTCCGTCGTCTTCTTCGCCTTCATCGGCTTCGACGTCGTCGCCACCGCCGCCGAGGAGACCAAGCTGCCGCAGAGGGACATGCCCCGTGGCATCATCGGCTCGCTGATCATCTGCACCGTGCTGTACGTGGCGGTCTCGCTCGTGGTCACCGGCATGCAGAACTACACGCAGCTGTCCACGAGCGCGCCACTGGCCGACGCCTTCAAATCCGCCGGGCATCCGGTGTACGGAGGCATCATCAGCTTCGGCGCGGCCGTGGGCCTGACCACGGTGTGCATGATCCTGCTGCTGGGCCAGACCCGCGTGTTCTTCGCGATGAGCCGCGACGGCCTGCTGCCGCGCTTCTTCTCGCGGACCCACCCGAAGTTCCGCACCCCGTACCGGCCGACCATTCTGCTCGGCGTGATCATCGCGATCGTCGCCGGATTCACCAGCATCAACGAGCTGGCGACGCTGGTGAACATCGGCACGCTCTTCGCCTTCGTGGTCGTGGCCCTCGGCGTGATCATCCTGCGCCGCACCCGCCCCGACCTGCACCGGTCCTTCCGTACCCCGCTGGTGCCGCTGGTCCCGATCCTGTCGATCGCCACCTCCGTCTGGCTGATGCTCAACCTGCCGGCCGAGACCTGGGTGCGCTTCGGGATCTGGATGGTGGTCGGCCTCTTCGTCTACTTCCTGTACGGCCGCCACAACAGCCGCCTCGGCCGCCTGGGCCAGGACGCGAAGTACTAGCCCCGGGCGCGAAAACGAAGCCGGCTGTACGGGTTCACCCGTACAGCCGGCTTCATCACGTGCGCGTGCCGTCAGCCCTTGGCGGGGGAGTCCTTCGCCGAGGCCGGGACCTTCTTGTCGGCCCGCAGGGCCTCCCACAGCTGGGTCGCCTGCGGCTCCGCGACGATGACGCGGTTCGGGTCGACCTTGTCGTACGCCACCGGGAGCATGATCGTCTCCATGGTGTCCGGGTCCACGCCCTTCATGCTCTGCGCGAAGTCGGACAGCGCGGTGAGCGAGGCGAGGTCGGAGTCGGTGGTCAGCGACTTGGTGCCGGCGTCGGCGAGCTTGTACAGCTGCGCCGGGTTGCCGAAGGCGTCCTGCTTCTTGATCTCGGAAAGCATCGCCATCATGAACTGCTGCTGGAGGCCTATGCGCCCGAGGTCGCTGCCGTCTCCGTAGCCGTAGCGGGTACGGACGAACTTGAGCGAGTCGGTGCCGTTCAGCCGGTGCGGACCCGCGTCGAGCTTGAGGCCGCCCTTCTCACCGGTCATCGGCTTGTCGAGGGTGACGGTGACGCCGCCGAGCGCGTCCACCAGGCCCTTGAAGCCGGCGAAGTCCACCTCGACGAAGTGGTCCACGCGGATCCCGGACAGCTGCTCCACGGTCTTGACTACGCAGGCCGGGCCGGCGAGGGAGTAGACGGAGTTGAACATGACCCGGTTCGCGGACGGCAGGGTCTTGCCGTCCTTGTCCTTGCACTCGGGCCGGGTGATCAGGGTGTCGCGCGGGATGCTCACCGCGGTGGCCTTGGACCGGCCCTCGGGTATGTGCACGAGCATCGCAGTGTCGGAACGGGCCCCGCTGACATCGCCGTGGTCGAGGTCGCCGTTGGCCCCGGCCCGTGAATCGGAGCCGAGCACCAGGACGTTCTGCGCGCCCGCGACGACCTTCTTGGGCCGGTTGTCCCCGATCGCCTGGTCCAGGTCGACGCTGTCGATGTTGCCGTTGAGGTGGCTGTACGCCCACCAGCCGGCGCCGCCGGCGGCCAGGAGCAGGACGAGGAGGGTCAGCAGGATACCCCGCCTGATGCGCTGTCCACGGGTACGGACGCGCTTGCGTCCCCGGCCGGGGCGGTCGGGGGCTTGGCGATGGTCCGGTGTCTTGACGTCCTGGCTCATCCTGCTTCAGTCCTCAATCGTGGTGGCCGGCGTGGGTGTTGGAGGGGGCGGATCCCGGGGCGCAGTAGGTGAACGCCCGCTTATGCCACGCTGACCGTGCACTATAGACAGATATTCCGACTGGCGTGCGTCCCGGGTCCGGGAATGAGGAATCTGTTCGCCGAACTACAATCCGCACGGTGGCCGTCAGCCGGCCGTGAGGACGCAGGAGGGCAACGCCATGCGGATGAGGTCGGGAGGTGCCGTGGGCCGGGGAGCAGCCGAACAGACCGGCGGGCACCAGAGCGCAGCAGCCGCGTTCCGGGCCGAGTCCGTCATCGACGGCCGCTGGCTGACGCGCGGCCTCGACGGCCGTCTCACGGCGTACGCGCGCACCTCCGACGGGCTGCTGCGCTGGACCGAGACGCAGCCCGGCGGGCCGCAGTGGAAGGGGCCGGAGTTCTTCCCCGCCCCGCACATCGCGAGCCTGTCCGTCGCCCAGGGTGCCGACGGCTTCATCCACTTCGTGGGCCGCCGCACGCTCCAGGGGAAGGGCGGCAGCACGACGGTCGACCTCGCGCACGCCATCCAGTACCAGAGCGGCCGGCCCCTCGCCGAGTGGCAGTCGCTGGGCAACCCGCACCGCGACCCCGCCCGGGCTCCCTTCGTCGGGGACCCCGTGGTGGCCGTCGCCGCGAGCGGGGCGACGTACGTCTTCATCGGCAACGCCTCCGGCGCCCTGGCCGTGCGCCGGGAGTCCGCGGCCGGCAAGTGGCGGCCCTGGCAGGGCATCAAGGGCAAGGGCGTACGCGCCGACATGGCCCCGGTGTCCCTCGCGTCCGGGCTGATCGAGGCCCTGGTGCCCATGGAGCCGGGCGCGATGCGCTGCTGCCAGCCGGAGCAGGACGCCGACCTGCTGCGGGTGCAGGACCTGCAGATCGCGCCGGCCGAGTACAGCGCCGTGGGACTCGAAACGGCGCCGGGCCGGGTCACGTACTACTGGAGCGATCCGGCGACCACGGGCCTGTTCGCGTACCGGGCGGGCGGCTGGGTGATCCCGCTCGGCGGCACCGCGGCGCCGGGCCGGATCGCGGCCCTGCGGACGATGATCGACGGTTACGACTGCACGGTCCTCGCACACCGCGGACTCGACGGCCAGGTCGTCCTCGGGGCCTTCGGCACGGAGAACGAGGGCGCCGGCGTGTGGTGGTCGCCGACCGGGGAGTGGTGTGCCGAGGCCCCGGCCCTGACGCTCGACCACTACGGCCGCGTCGTGGTCGCCTTCCTCGATGCCGAGGGCGGGCTGCGGGTCGCGAGGCAGGGCCCGGAGGGCGGATTCGCGATGGAGCCTTCCGTTCGGATTTGACTGGATTCCGTCGTGTGACCGTCACCACATCGAAATCATTCGTACGCCGCAAGTTCATTTCAGGTCCGTAACGGCCCTCTGGAATCGATGGCCATGGATGGACGGCCCGTAGCACCAGATGTAAAGATTCAGTAATGCTGAGCCAGCCGACAGGGGCAACCCCTCCCGGCTGTTTTCGGACGCGGTTGTGATCGAAGGGACGTTTCGGAGCAGCGACACCCGGTTCGGTTGGGGGGCCGTGGGTACCTGTTGTCGTTTGCTGGTCGTGCAGTCCGGGGAGACCCCGGACTGCACGACAGCTCGTGATTCTTGGATGGTGCGGAAGTCTGTGAGCCTCAAGAACCCTGAGGCGAGTGCCCTGGTCGCGTCCTACCGATCGCTGTTGCCCGTCCGGGCGCGCCGCAGGATCGTGCGCCGGGTGCCACGTCCGCTGCGTCGTGGCGTCATGGCGGTCCTGGCCTCCTTCGACTCCTTTCGCTCCGCCCTGCTGACCCGCGCGCTCGGAGGCCGTTCCAGCGGCGCCCGGCACAGCGCGCGCGGCGCGCTGCGCGTCGTCCGCATCGGCGGCAAGCACATGCGGGCCGTCGTCGTCCCCGGCGCCACCGAGTGGGCGGCCCGCGCCCGCAACCTGCACCTGCTCGTCGGGATGCTGGAGGAAGCGGAGATCGACTTCTTCTGCATCCGCGGCACCGCCAAGAACCTGCCCTGCGTGGCCGTCCCCTCCGTATGGCGCGAGGACGTCGAAGAGGTCCTCCAGATCGGCTTCGGACACAACCCCGGCTACGTCGGCGAGTCCTCGGGCACCCAGATGCGCTCGGGCGCCAGCGCCGCCACCTGGCGCAAGCTCCGCCACGACAAGGTGCTGCGCCTGGCGTGGAACGTCTGCGACCCCTCCGGCCACCTCATCTTCGGGCCCGAGTCCGGAGTCGAGCTGGAGTTCTGGGCCGAGGAGGCGGGGGAGTACGTCGCCCCGCGCCCCAACAGCGTCGTGACCACCGCCGGTGTCGCCGAGGAACGCCGCTGGGCCGAGCAGAAGCTCTTCAGCCCCGTCCCCCAGCTCTACACCACCGGCCAGACCCGCACGCTGTCCGAGTTCACCGCGCCGCTGCCGGGCGACCACCTCTTCCCCGTCGACGTCGTCTACACCTGGGTCGACGACTCCGACCCGGTCTGGCGCGCCTCCAAGGAGGCCGCGCGCGGCAGCGCCGGCGACGGCACCGGAGCCCCCCTGCACGAGCAGGCCGCCAACGACTCCCGCTTCAAGAGCCGCGACGAGCTGCGGTACTCCCTGCGCTCGATCCACCAGTACGCCCCGTGGGTGCGCAACATCTACCTCGTCACCGCGGGCCAGGCCCCCGGCTGGCTCAACCTGGAGTACCCCGGCCTGCGCGTGGTCGACCACCGCGAGATCTTCGCCGACCCCGGTGCGCTGCCGACCTTCAACTCGCACGCCATCGAGAGCCAGCTGCACCACATCGAGGACCTCTCGGAGCACTTCCTCTACCTCAACGACGACGTGTTCTTCGGCCGGCCGGTGACCCCCGGGCAGTTCTTCCACCCCAACGGCCTGACCAAGTTCTTCATGTCGAAGGCGCTCATCCCCTCCGGCCGGCGCAGCGAGGAGGACCTCCCGGTCAACGCGGCGGGCCGCAACAGCCGCAGCCTGATATCCCAGCAGTTCGGCACCTTCATCTCCCAGAAGATGAAGCACACGCCGCACGCGCTGCGGCGCACCGTCCTCGCCGAGATCGAGCAGGTCTACGAGCGGGCCCACTGGACCACCCAGCACGCGCGCTTCCGCTCGCCCCACGACATACCCGTCGCGTCCTCGCTGCACCACTACCACGCCTACCACTCGGCCCGGGCGACGGTCGCGGACCTGCGGTACGTGTACATCGACATCGGCGACGGCGGAGCCCAGCAGCGCCTGGACCGGCTGGTCGCACGCCGCGACTTCGACACCTTCTGCATCAACGACACGGTGGTCCCCGCCGACCCGGCCGCGCAGGAGCGGATGGTCGGGAACTTCCTGGAGACGTACTTCCCCGTCCCCAGCCCCTACGAGCTTCCGGGCGCGACCGGCCTTCCGGTGCGCCGCATCAACGAGTTGGGATGTGTGCAGGCATGAGTGCGCTGCGGAAACGGCTCGGTGCCGCGCGCAGGAAGCTCACCAGGCTCACCGCCGCCCGGCGTGCCTGGCGGCTGATGCTGCCCGTCCTCTTCCCGCTGCGGGCCAAGCGCTCGGCCCGGCTGCTCTACGCGGCCGTGCTCGACGGGCAGACGGTGAACCTGCACGCCGAGCTGCCGCGATCGGCCGGCACCCCGGACAGCGCCGAGATCGTCATCGGCACCGGCCGCGGCCGGCACGCCGTCCCGGCACGCATCCACACCGACCGCGAGGGCCGCGTGCTGATGGACGCCGCCGTACTGCTGGGCGCCGAGGTCGGCGGGGCCCCCGTCACCCCCGGCCGCTGGAAGCTGCGGCTCCAGACGAGGTCCGGGCGCTCCTCGCGCACCATGCCGCTGCTGCTGAGCAGCCTGCCCGCCCCGTACGAGGGGGGCGCGACCGGCCCGATGGCCGTTTCGCCCGTCACCGGCCGCCGCAACCGGATCGGCCGTACGGCCACCGGCGCGGCACGCATCATCTGCAGCGCTCCGAAGCCGGGCGTGGAGGTCGTCCACCTCCACATCGGGCACGCCGGCATCCAGGTGGACTTCCGCCTGCTCGGCATGGACGCCGAGGGCGGCTGGTGCGAGTTCGTCGCCTCCGGCCGGCGGATCGAGGCCGGGCTGACCGAGGTGGAGGCCGGTGTGTGGCGCGTGGGCGTGCCGCTGGCCGAGATGACTCCTTCGGGCAGCCGGCCCGAGCACTGGGACGTCGTCTTCTGCTCCAAGGGCCGCCGCCCGGTGCGCGTGGCCCGCAAGCTGCACGACGTACGCAACCCGCAGCAGGTCTTCGCCACGCGCAAGATCATGGTCGCGCCCGGGCCGGAGCATTTGATCATGGTCGAATCGCGGTACACAGCCGCCGGGAACCTCCGGTTCACGTGCAGCGCAGAGGCCGGGTGAGGAAGAGTATGAAGGTCACGTTTCTGCTGACCACGGCAGACGCGATGGGCGACGCCGAACGCGCCGTCTACAACCAGGCTGCCGAGCTGGCCGCCGCCCGGTACGACGTCAGCATCCTGAGCGTCTTCAAGGTCCGCCGCCGCCGGTTCACCCCGCCGGACGACAGGGTGCGCACCGACTTCCTCATCGAGGCCGCGGGGGCGACCCACCGGCCCGTCCGCGCATCCGGTCTGGACGACGCGCGTGCCGCGGCCCTCGCGTCCGTACCCAGCTCGGTCGTCCCCCGCCGCTGCGACGACCGGTTCAACCGGCTCGCGGACGTCGAGCTCGAATACGCGCTGCAGAACATCGACACCGACGTGCTCGTCAGCACCTCGCCGGGGCTCATGGCGTACGCCGCCCAGTTCGCCCCCAACCGGGTGCTCACCGTCCACCACGAGCAGCGGGTCCCCGAACTCGGCGGCCCCGAGGGCGAACCCCTGCTCAAGCACACCCCGCGGTTCGACGCCGTCACCTTCCCGAGCCCGCGCTCGTACGAATGGTTCATGGAGACCTTCGGCGCCGGCGTCCCGCAGCTCGACGTGATCCCGCCCGCGCCGCTGGCCGGCTACCGTCCCCGCTCGACCCTGGAGACACGCATCGTCGTGCTCTCCGCGCCCCTGGTGGAACGGGCCGGCCTCGGCGACGCCCTCAAGGCCTGGGCGGCCGTCGCCCCGATGCACCCCACCTGGTCGCTGCGCGTCCTGGGCGAGGGCCCGCAGATCGGCTTCCTGCGCCGCCGCCGCGACCAGCTCGGCCTGCACGGCAGCGTCCAGTTCATCGGAGAGGCCCCCTTCGTCGCCGAGGAGTGGGCCAAGGCGAGCATCGCCCTGTGCACCTCCGAGTCCGAGGCGGGCGGCCTGTCCCTCATGGAGGCCCAGGCGGCCGGCGTCCCCGTGATCGCCTACGACTGCCCCAACGCCCCGCGGGACGTGGTCCAGGACGGCCACACCGGCGTCCTGGTCACCCCCGGCGACACCGAGGCACTGGCCAGCGTCCTCATGAGGCTGATCGAGGACGCCCCGCTGCGCCACGGCATGGGCGCCGCCGCCGTGGACGCCGCCGTCCGCTTCGACGCGGCCGCCGGCACCGCCCGCTGGGACGGGCTGCTGCGCACGCTCGCCGCGGCCCGCGACTCCGGTTCCCGCGCCGAGACCAAGGCGGCCCGGCTCGCCGCCCACGCACTGCACGGCGACAGCGACGGCGTGGCCCGGGCCGCGTCCGCCGCCCCGGCCAGCACCTCCCGCACCAAGCGGCTGCGCGCCGCCGAGGAACGCATCCTCAAGCACAACCAGGGCTACGTGCGCGACGGCGGCCAGGTCTGCCGCCTCATCGACGCCGAGTCCCCGTTCGAGATCGCCTCCACCAACCTGTCGCTCGCCGCCGACGCACTGGAGCGGGCCCGCATCCCCTACTTCGCGGTGCGCGACACCAAGGTGCGCCACTCGGTCGCCGTCCACGCCGAACACCGGGAAGAAGTCCTGAAGGTGCTCGCCGAGACCTACCGCGGCTCACCCGTCTACATAGCGCTCCTCAACGAGTCCGACTCGGCGACCGTCACCACCCTCGCCGAACTCGCCGCCGACCACCTCGGCACCAGCTTCGCGGGGGTGCGCGTCTACCAGAGCGCCGTCACCGCCTCGCGCACCCTGCGCCTCGGCGCCGCCTACGGCTCCACCATCTCGTTCTGGGAAGAGGACCCCGAGGACCCGGAGTTCTTCGTCTCCCCGAACCGCACGCTCATCGGCGCACGGATCCCCCGGCCGGCGATGCGCCAGGCGTACACCGTGGTCGGCGGCCGCACCTACCCGACCATCGAGCCGTACGCCCACACCCTCCACCAGGACTTCACGTTCCCCATCGACGCCGTCTACACCTGGGTCGACGGCGCGGACATGGCCTGGCTGGAGCGCAAGAACGCCGCCCTGTCCGCGCTCGGCATCGTCACCGAGGACGCGGCCACCAGCGCGGCCCGCTTCCGCAACCGCGACGAGCTGCGCTACTCGCTGCGCTCGATCGACATGCACGGCCCCTGGATCCGCAACATCTACATCGTCACGGACCAGCAGGTTCCGCCGTGGCTGGACCTCAACCACCCCCGGGTGCGAGTCGTCGACCACACCGAGATCTTCGGCATGGCCGGCGCCCTCCCCACGTACAACTCGCATGCCATCGAAAGCCGCATGCACCACATCGAAGGGCTCTCCGAGCACTTCCTCTACTTCAACGACGACATCTTCCTGGGCCGCCCGGTCCAGCCCAGCCTGTTCTATCTCAGCAACGGGCAGGCGAAGCACTTCACCTCGTCGAACGCCATCCCGATGAGCCCCATCACCGAAGGTGACGAATTCAGCCGCATGGCGGCGAAGAACAACCGCGAACTCATTCAGCAGATGTTCGGCCGGACCCTGGTGAATTCCTTCGTGCACGCCCCGCACCCGCTCCGGCGCAGTGTGATGTTCGACCTTGAGACGCACTTCCCCGAGGCCATGCAGCGCACCGCGCACTCGCAGCTGCGCAGCCCCACCGACATCTCGACGGCCTCTTCGCTGCACCACTACTTCGGGTACTACACCGAGCGCAGTGTGCCCGGCGGCCTCAGTGCCGGCTTCGTGAACGTCGGGCTCAGCGAACAGCTGAAGAAGCTGAACACGCTGCTCACCGCACGCTCGAACGACACTTTCTGTCTGAACGACTTCCATGATGGAGACGTATCAGAGGACGAACAAGACGCGATCCTGGCCGGATTCCTGCCGAGTTACTTCCCGATCGCGAGTCAATTCGAATTCGGATCGCCGAGGAACCAGCGTTACCACGCCGGTCGGCTTCCCGGGTTTCCGCTGTAGGAATCAGGAACATCCATGAGCAAGATCTGCATACTCGGGAACTCCGTCGCCAAGTCGCGGAAACTGGAAGAAGCACCGCTCGCAGGCTGGGGACAGTACATGCGGGACTTCGTGATGCCCTATCACGAGGTCCGCAACTTCGCGCGCGACGCCATGACGGCGCGGAACTACTTCACCGACCGGCTCCCCGCCCTGCTCGGCATGCTCGAACCCGGTGATGTCGTCCTCGTCGCCTTCGGCGGTGTGGAGCAGCGCATCGACCACCCGCTGCGCTACCACGGCCCGCGCGAGTTCAAGGAGTTCCTCTACCTCTACGTGGAGGGCATCCGCGCGCAGGGCGCGATACCGGTCCTGCTCACCCCGCCCGACCGGTGTGCCTTCGAGCCCGACGGGAGCGTCGCCAACACGCGCGAGGAGTACCCGCAGCTGGTGCGGGAGGCCGCGGCCGAGACCGGCGCTGCGCTGGTGGACATGCACGCCTTCAGCGCGCAGATGCTCCAGGAGCTCGGCCCGCAGCGGGCCCGCCAGTACTTCCGCTGGGTGGACGCGGGAGAGCACCCCAACCACCCCGACGGCATGATCGACTCGACGCACTTCAACGACATCGGTGCCCGCGAGATCGCCCGCATGGTGGCGATCGCCCTGCACAACTCCCCGGGCGTGCCGCGCGGGTTCATCAACCCCGAGGCCGCCGCGCTGGCCCCCGAATACCCGCCGCCGGCCGTTGAGTTCACCGTCGAGAAGCCCGAGTTCGCCCTGTACGCCGACATGCGCGTCGGCAACGCGCCGGTCTTCCGCTCACCCTCGGCCGGCAAGCTGGTCAGCGCCATGGGCAAGTTCACCGGTACGGCCGACGTGGGCACCAGCTACCTGCTGTTCTTCGAGAACGGCGTCTACCTCGGCGGGACCCGCGTCAACCACGAGGGCAAGTGGCAGTGGCGGCGCGTGATCAACTGGGCGGCCGGCGAGCACGTCCTCCAGGCCGTCGGCTACACCGACCAGGGCCCCACGCCGATCGGCACCCTCGCGTTCACCGTCAAGAACTGGGTCGCCCCGCCGACCGTCACCTCGCCCAAGGAAGGCGGGTACGCGAGCACCCGGCCCCGGTTCGCCGGTACCGCCGAGCCCGGCGTCACCAAGGTCTCCATCCTGGAGAACGGCCGCCTGATCGCCCTGGCGATGGTGTCGGAGGACGGCCAGTGGAAGACCACCCACGCGCACACGTGGAAGCCCGGTACCTACACCCTGGACTTCGTGTCGGTCTTCAGCGCCATCCACTCCGTGCCCACCCGGGTCACCATGAAGGTCCACGGCGTCCCGGAGGACAACTGGATCCGGCAGTCGGCGCTGGCCTCGCGTGAGCCCTGCTCCGACAACCCGTGTGAGCACTACCCGTACGGCGGCGGCCGCTGATCCGCCCCCGCCTCCCCCGCACGGAACACGGCGAAGGCCCGGCACACGAGGTGTGCCGGGCCTTCGCCGTTGCGGATCAGCTACGGGTTACGCGGGGATGCTCGCGAGACCCGGGGCCAGGAACTTCTTGCCGTTCACGCGCTCCGAGACGCCCTCGCGGTCCAGGTACGGGGTCACGCCGCCCAGGTGGAAGGGCCAGCCGGCACCGGTGATGAGGCAGAGGTCGATGTCCTGGGCCTCGGCCACGACACCCTCCTCCAGCATCAGGCCGATCTCCTGCGCCACCGCGTCCAGGACGCGGTCGCGCACCTGCTCCTCGGTCAGGACGACATCGCCCTGGACCAGGAGGGCGGCGACCTCGGGGTCGAGCTCCGGCTTGAAGTCGTTCTCGGCGGAGTAGACGTAGAACCCGCGCTTGCCGGCCTTGACGACCGCGGCGAGGTTGGGGGAGACCGTGAAGCGCTCCGGGAAGGCGCGGTTCAGGGTCTCGGAAACGTGCAGACCGATCGCCGGGCCCACGAGCTCCAGCAGCACCAGCGGGGACATCGGCAGGCCGAGCGGCTCGATGGCCTTCTCGGCGGTGACCACCGGGGTGCCCTCGTCGATGACGTTCTGGATCTCGCCCATGAAGCGGGTCAGGATGCGGTTCACGACGAACGCCGGGGCGTCCTTGGTGAGGACCGCGGTCTTCTTCAGCTTCTTGGCGACACCGAAGGCCGTGGCCAGCGAGGCGTCGTCGGTCTGCTCACCGCGGACGATCTCCAGCAGCGGGAGGATCGCGACCGGGTTGAAGAAGTGGAAGCCGACCACGCGCTCCGGGTGCTGGAGCTTGGAGGCCATCTCCGACACCGACAGCGAGGAGGTGTTGGTGGCGAGGATCGCGTGCGCCGGGGCGACCGCCTCGACCTCCGCGAACACCTTCTGCTTGACGGACATCTCCTCGAACACGGCCTCGATGATGAAGTCCGCGTCCGCGAAGCCCTCGGCCTTGTCCAGGACACCGGTCACCAGGGCGGTCAGGCGGTTGGCCTTGTCCTGGTTGATACGGCCCTTGCCGAGCAGCTTCTGGATCTCGGCGTGGACGTAGCCCACACCCTTGTCCACGCGCTCCTGGTCGATGTCGGTGAGGACCACCGGCACCTCCAGGCGGCGCAGGAAGAGCAGCGCCAGCTGCGAGGCCATCAGGCCCGCGCCGACGACGCCGACCTTGGTGACCGGACGGGCCAGGGACTTGTCCGGGGCGCCGGCCGGGCGCTTGGCGCGCTTCTGGACCAGGTTGAAGGCGTAGATGCCGGAGCGCAGTTCGCCGCCCATGATGAGGTCCGCGAGAGCGGTGTCCTCGGCGTCGAAGCCCTTCTGCAGGTCGCCGTCCTTGGCCGCCTCGATGATCTCCAGCGCGCGGTAGGCGGCCGGGGCCGCACCGTGCACCTTGGAGTCGGCGATGAAGCGGCCGCGGGCGACCGCCGCGTCCCAGGCCTCGCCGCGGTCGATCTCGGGGCGTACGACCTCGGTGGTGCCGTTGAGCACGTTCGCGGTCCAGAGCAGCGACTGCTCCAGGAAGTCCGCGCCCTCGAACAGCGCGTCCGCGATGCCGAGCTCGAAGACCTGCTTGCCGCGCAGCTGCTTGTTCTGGTTCAGCGAGTTCTCGATGATCACCGAGACCGCGCGGTCCGCGCCGATCAGGTTCGGCAGCAGGGCGCAGCCGCCCCAGCCGGGAACCAGGCCGAGGAAGACCTCGGGCAGCGAGAAGGCCGGGATGGCTTTCGAGACGGTGCGGTAGGTGCAGTGCAGACCGACCTCGACACCGCCGCCCATCGCCGCGCCGTTGTAGTAGGCGAAGGTCGGGACGGCCAGCGCCGCGAGGCGCTTGAAGACGTCGTGGCCGCCCTTGCCGATGGCGAGCGCCTCGTCGTGCTTCTTCAGCAGCTCGACACCCTTGAGGTCGGCGCCGACCGCGAAGATGAACGGCTTGCCGGTGATGCCCGCGCCGATGATGGAGCCCGCGATGGCCTCCTGCTCGACCTGGTCGATCGCCGCGTTCAGGTTGGCGAGGGACTGGGGGCCGAAGGTGGTCGGCTTGGTGTGGTCGAAGCCGTTGTCCAGCGTGATGAGCGCGAAGCGCCCGGCGCCGAAGGGCAGGTCCAGGTGGCGGACGTGCGCCTGCGTGACGACCTCGTCCGGGAACAGCTCGGCCGCGCCCTTCAGGAGCTCAGTGGTGGTGCTCACTTGGAGTCTCCCTCGGTGTTGAAGTGCGGGTTCTCCCAGATGACCGTGGCGCCCATGCCGAAGCCGACGCACATGGTGGTCAGGCCGTAGCGGACGTGCGGCTGCTCCTCGAACTGGCGGGCCAGCTGCGTCATCAGACGGACGCCGGAGGAGGCGAGGGGGTGGCCGAACGCGATGGCGCCGCCGTACTGGTTGACGCGGGCGTCGTCGTCGGCGATGCCGTAGTGCTCCAGGAAGGCCAGCACCTGCACGGCGAAGGCCTCGTTGACCTCGAACAGGCCGATGTCGTCGATCGTCAGACCGGCCTGGGCGAGGGCCTTCTCGGTGGCCGGGATCGGGCCGTAGCCCATGACCTCCGGCTCGACACCCGCGAAGGAGTACGAGACCAGGCGCATCTTGACCGGGAGGTTGTTCTCGCGGGCGAAGTCCTCGGACGCGATGATCGCGGCGGTGGCACCGTCGTTGAGACCGGCGGCGTTGCCCGCGGTGACCCGGCCGTGGGTACGGAACGGGGTCTTCAGGCCGGCCAGGTTCTCCAGCGTGGTGCCCGGGCGCATCGGCTCGTCGGTGGTGACCAGGCCCCAGCCCGTCTCACCGGCCGCCTCGTTGGTGTTGCGCACCGAGATCGGGACCAGGTCCTGCTGGATCTTGCCGTCGGCGTACGCCTTGGCGGCCTTCTCCTGCGAGCGCACGGCGTACTCGTCGGCGCGGAGCTTGGTGATCGTCGGGTACCGGTCGTGCAAGTTCTCGGCGGTCATGCCCATGAAGAGGGCCGACTCATCAACCAGCTTCTCGGAGACGAAGCGCGGGTTCGGGTCGACGCCCTCGCCCATGGGGTGGCGGCCCATGTGCTCGACACCGCCGGCGAGGGCGACGTCGTACGCACCGAAGGCCACGCCGCCGGCGACGGCGGTGACGGCGGTCAGCGCGCCGGCACACATGCGGTCGATGGAGTACCCGGGGACGGACTGGGGCAGCCCGGCCAGGATCCCGGCGGTCCGACCGAGGGTCAGGCCCTGGTCACCGATCTGCGTGGTGGCGGCGATGGCCACCTCGTCGATCTTCGCGGGGTCCAGGTCCGGGTTGCGGCGCAGCAGCTCCCGGATCGCCTTCACGACGAGGTCGTCGGCGCGGGTCTCGTGGTAGATGCCCTTCGGGCCCGCCTTGCCGAACGGGGTGCGGACGCCGTCGACGAAGACGACGTCCCTGACGGTACGAGGCACGTTGGCTCTCCTCCAGGTGCGGGTGTGCACTGCTGCGCGGGGGCGTGCTCATTACTGAGCGCCCGCTCACCTGACCATGCTACTTGCGGGTAACCAATGTGCACACCCCCTCCCGGAGGAGCGGCGAAGGTCACACCCCGCCCCGCCCCTTCTCGGCTTCCCGGGACCCCGCCCCGGGCCCCGCCCGGACCCCGCACAGGCGCGGGCCCGGGGACCCCGCCCCCGGACCCCGCACAGGCGCGGCGCCGCACAACCCAGCCTCGCCGGCGTTTGAGGCGCGGGGTCCGGGGCGGAGCCCCGGCCGGGACCGGCAGGGCCCGGGTGGGGTGCATGGCGGCGGCCGGCTCGGCCGAGGAGCGGAACACGTCCCGGACGAAGGCGCGACGGCGCACGCCCAGACCGCGCAGGGCCGGGCCGTGGTCGACGGCGACGAACCCGGCCGCGGCCGTGAGGAGAACCCGCCAGACCGCGACCGCCGCCCGGCGGGCCGGCCGCGGCAGACCCGCCAGTCCCTCCCCGAGGCGCAGGCAGTGGAACGGCACGTGACGTTCCTCGTCCGCCAGGATCCGCCCCGCGACCTCCGACGTCAGCGGATCCGGGCTGCCGTCCCGCACCGCCCGGTAATACCGCAGGGCCACCACCTCGGCCACCATCAGCACCAGCAGCTCCACCCGTAGCCCCAGCAGCCGCCGCAGGCGGACGAACACCGCGTCGCTCCAGTGCCCGCGCAGCGTCCCCGCGCCACCCGCCGCCAGCAGCAGCGCCAGCATCCGCGCATGGTTCTGCTCCTCGGCCACGAAGAGCCGTACCGCCTCCGTGTAAGCCGCGTCTCCCGCCCGTTCCGCCTTGCGGATCAGCGCGGAGCCGTCCCCGTCCTCACCGACCTGGAACCGCTGCAGGCTCCGTACCAGCGCCGGGTCCAGCGAGGCGCCCCCGCTCCACACCGGATCCCCCACCTGGGCGCGGCGCTCCCGCTCGGCCTTGAAGTCGCGTACCCATACCTCGAACCCCCGACTGATCATGTTCAAAAACCTAGCGAGGTTTGAGCGTGTTCAAAAGAAAGCCGACGGCGCTGTTGCCGAACCGGAACAGTGGGAGAACGGCGGACGGCAAAGAGCCCCCGGCCACGGGCCGGGGGCTCTGTACTCGGAAACCGCGTCAGGCGGTGGCGGTGGCGGTGGCCGCGAGGGCCTCGACCAGCGCCGGGGTCACCTGCTCGATCTGCCACGGCCGGGCCCCGTAGCCCGCCAGGGCCTCCGCCACCGCGTCCGCCTCGAGCCGCAGCGGCGGCTCCCAGCACAGCCGGCGGACGGTGTCCGGGGTGATCAGGTTCTCCTGGGGCAGGTTCAGCCCCTCCGCCAGCGCCGAGACCGCCGTACGGGCCGCGGCCAGCCGGGCCGCGGCCACCGGGTCCTTGTCCGCCCAGGAACGCGGCGGCGGCGGACCGGCCGGGGTCGCCCCCGGCTGCGGCAGCTGGTTCTCGGGCAGGGCCTTCGCCCGGTCCACGGCGGCCATCCACTGGTCCAGCTGACGACGCCCCATCCGCTGCCCGTACCCCGGCAGGGCGGACAGCGCCTGCACGTTCAGCGGCATCGCCAGTGCCGCCTCCACGATCGCGGCGTCACCCAGCACCTTGCCCGGCGACACGTCACGGCGCTGCGCGATCCGGTCGCGGGATTCCCACAGCTCCCGTACGACGGCCATCTGCCGGCGCCGGCGCACCTTGTGCATACCGGACGTACGGCGCCACGGGTCCTTGCGCGGCGGGGCGGGCGGGGCGGCGGCGATGGCGTCGAACTCCTGCCGGGCCCACTCCAGCTTGCCCTGCCGGTCCAGCTCCTTCTCCAGCGCGTCCCGCAGGTCCACCAGCAGCTCCACGTCCAGGGCGGCGTAGCGCAGCCACGGCTCGGGGAGCGGGCGGGTGGACCAGTCGACGGCGGAGTGGCCCTTCTCCAGCACATAGCCGAGCACGCTCTCGACCATCGCGCCGAGTCCGACCCGAGGGAACCCGGCCAGGCGGCCGGCCAGCTCGGTGTCGAACAGGGAGGTGGGCGCCATGCCTATTTCGCGCAGGCACGGCAGGTCCTGGGTGGCGGCGTGCAGGATCCACTCGGTGCCGGACAGGGCGTCGCCCAGTGCGGACAGGTCGGGGCAGCCCACCGGGTCGATCAGCGCGGATCCCGCGCCTTCGCGGCGCAGCTGCACCAGGTAGGCGCGCTGGCCGTAGCGGTATCCGGAGGCGCGCTCGGCGTCTACGGCCACCGGCCCGGTGCCCGCGGCGAAGGCCGCGACCACTTGGGCCAGGGCGTCCGCGTCGGCGACGACCGGGGGAATCCCCTCGCGGGGCTCCAGCAACGGAATCGGCGGCCCATCGGACGAAACCTTGTCGTCCGGGGGGCCGCCCCCGGTGGTGGTGCGCAGGTCTGCTGCGGTCTCTTGGGCGTCGGTCACCGCTCAAGGGTATCCGTGGATACGAGGCGCCCGTCGCCGGAACGTTCCGTCGACGGGCGCGATGTGGAGGTACGGACGTTTTCCCCGGGTTCCCCGGCAGTTCGCCGGGGAGCCTCAAGGTGGGGTCACCGAGAGGTGGGGTCGCCGGGGAGCCTCAGGGCGGGGTCAGTGGATGATCCCGGTCCGCAGGGCGACGGCGACCATTCCGGCCCGGTCGCCGGTGCCGAGCTTGCGGGCGATCCGGGCGAGGTGGGACTTGACGGTGAGGGCGGACAGGCCCATCGAGACGCCGATGGCCTTGTTGGACTGGCCCTCCGCGACGAGGCGCAGGACCTCGACCTCGCGGCCGGAGAGCTCTCGGTAGCCGCCCGGGTGGCTCGGGGCACCCGGGGGGCGGCGGTGCATACGGGCGGCGGCGGCGCCGATGGGGGCGGCGCCGGGCCGGGTGGGAAGCCCGATGTTGGTCCGCGTACCGGTGACGACGTAGCCCTTCACTCCGCCCGCGAGGGCGTTGCGTACGGCGCCGATGTCGTCGGCGGCGGACAGGGCCAGGCCGTTCGGCCAGCCGGCGGCGCGGGTCTCGGAGAGCAGGGTGAGACCGGAACCGTCGGGCAGGTGTACGTCGGCCACGCAGATGTCGCGCGGGCTGCCGACGCGGGGGCGGGCCTCCGCGATGGACGACGCCTCGATGACATCACGTACTCCGAGGGCCCACAGATGGCGGGTCACGGTGGAACGGACGCGCGGGTCGGCCACGACGACCATGGCCGTCGGCTTGTTCGGGCGGTAGGCGACCAGGCTTGCGGGCTGCTCGAGAAGAACGGACACCTAGGCCTCCTGGGGGAGTGGCGGGACGGCCGGCTCGGGGAAGGAAGCCGGTGCGAACCGATCGGATGGTCACTGACTCCTTCGGCACGTCACCCGCCCGGCTTTAGGAAATGATCACGATTTGGTGAGTAACAATTCGGGCAATTCGGACGCACGATCGATCATAGGGTGATCAGAAGCCCACAACGGATGCCCGTTACGGCACTCCGATGGGGGCTCGATCGGTCGGCTGTGCCCATCCGGCGCCGTACGCCTGCGCGGACGGCGGACGGCTCTGTGCCTACGGGCGGTGCGGGCCGCGACGCTGTGGCAGGGAGACCACTCCCGTGCCCGCGTCCGTCGGTCCGGCCGGCGGGAGCCCCGCGATCTGGCAGAGCAGCTCGCACCAGGCCGACAGGTGCGCCGAGGTGTCCGGCACCCCGCCCACCCCCTCGCGCGGCGTCCAGGAGGCTCTGATCTCGATCTGCGTGGCAGGCCGCCGCTCCGCGAGCCCGCCGAAGTAGTGCGAGCTCGCCATGGTCACGGTGCCGCTCGCCTCCCCGTACACCAGCCCGCGCGCGTCCATCGCCCCGGTCAGCCAGGACCAGCACACCTCGGGGAGGAGCGGGTCCGCGGCCATCTCCGGTTCGAGCTCGGCCCGGACGAGCGTCACGAGCCGGAACGTCCCCTGCCAGGCGTCGTGCCCGGCCGGATCGTGGAGCAGGATCAGACGGCCGTCGGCGAGGTCCTCCTCGCCGTCCACGACCGCCGCTTCCAGTGCGTAGGCGTGCGGCGCCAGTCTCTGGGGCGGCTTCGTGGGGTCGATCTCGATACCGGGCCGCAGCCGCGCCTTCTTCAGGCCCTCGACCGCCCGCCGGAACGGGAGCGGGACGGAGCTCTCCTTCGCGCTGTCCACACCGTCAGCGCCATCTGAAAATCGTCCCTGAGCCGCAGCCATGCGGGGAAGACTAGGCGGAATGAGCGTCCCTACGGCGCAGGGACACCCGCGCCGGGCCGGGCACTTCTTCATACGTGCGAAGATTTGGGTCGTGAGTGCCAACGACCGCCCCAAGGGCCAGCCGAGTCAGACGTACGATTCCGCCTTCCTGAAGGCGTGCCGGCGGGAGCCGGTGCCGCACACCCCGGTGTGGTTCATGCGGCAGGCGGGGCGCTCCCTTCCCGAGTACCGCAAGCTGCGCGCGGGCACGCAGATGCTCGAATCGTGCATGCGGCCCGACCTGGTCACCGAGATCACGATGCAGCCGGTGCGCCGCCACAACGTGGACGCGGCGATCTTCTTCTCCGACATCGTGGTCCCGCTGAAGGCCATCGGCATCGACCTGGACATCAAGCCGGGCATCGGCCCGGTCGTCGCCCAGCCGATCCGCCGGCGCGAGGACCTCGCACAGCTGCGCGACCTCACCCCGGAGGACGTCCCGTACGTCACCGAGGCGATCGGCATGCTCACGGGTGAACTGGGCGGCACGCCGTTGATCGGTTTCGCGGGCGCGCCTTTCACTCTCGCGAGCTACCTGGTCGAGGGCGGTCCGTCGCGCAACCACGAGCACACGAAGGCCCTGATGTACGGGGACCCGGAGCTGTGGGCGGATCTGCTGGACCGCCTCGCGGAGATCACCTCCGCCTTCCTGAAGGTCCAGATCGAGGCGGGCGTCTCGGCCGTCCAGCTCTTCGACTCCTGGGTCGGCGCGCTGGCCCCGGCGGACTACCGGCGGTCGGTGATGCCGGCGTCGGCGAAGGTCTTCTCCGCCGTGGAGTCGTACGGCGTGCCGCGGATCCACTTCGGTGTGGGTACCGGTGAGCTGCTGGGCCTGATGGGTGAGGCCGGTGCGGATGTCATGGGTGTGGACTGGCGGGTGCCGATGGACGAGGCCGTCCGTCGGGTGGGGTTGGGCAAGGCGCTCCAGGGGAACCTGGACCCGGCAGTGCTGTTCTCCACGCCGGAGGCGGTCGAGGCCAAGACCCGCGAGGTGCTGGACGCGGCGGCCGGTCTGGAGGGTCACGTGTTCAACCTGGGGCACGGTGTCCTGCCGACCACGGACCCGGACGCCCTGACCCGCCTCGTGGACTACGTCCACACCCAGACCCAGCGCTAGTGCCGTGACCGGCAAGGTTCACCGGGTCGCGACGCCCAGTACGGCACCTCGCCGCGTTGTCGGACCNNTCCGGCCACGGCACTAGCCGGTGTCCGGCGGGGCGGTCTAGACCCCCGCCCTGCGGACCGCTGACACCGCCTTGCGGGCGGCGACCAGGATCGGGTCCCAGACCGGGGAGAACGGCGGGGCGTAGCCCAGGTCCAGGGAGACGATCTGGTCCACCGTCATGCCCGCCGTCAGGGCGACCGCCGCGATGTCCACCCGCTTCGCGGACCCCGCGCCGCCGACGATCTGGACACCCAGCAGACGCCCCGTACGCCGCTCCGCCATCATCTTCACCGTCATGTCCGCCGCCGTCGGGTAGTAGCCCGCCGTCGTCGTCGAGCTGATCGTCGCCGTCACGAACCGCAGACCCGCCGCCAGCGCGTCCTTCTCGCGCAGGCCCGTACGGGCGATCTCCAGGTCGCAGACCTTGCTCACCGCCGTGCCCACCACCCCCGGGAACGTCGCGTAGCCGCCGCCCACGCCCGAGCCGATCACCTGGCCGTGTTTGTTGGCGTGCGTGCCGAGCGGTATGTGGCGCATGCGGCCGGCCACCAGGTCCAGGACCTCCACGCAGTCGCCGCCCGACCAGATGTTCTCGTGGCCGCGGACCCGCATCGACAGGTCGGTCAGCAGGCCGCCCGATTCGCCCAGCGGCAGGCCCGCCGCCCGGGCCAGAGCCGTGCGCGGCTCCACGCCGATGCCCAGGACCACCACGTCCGCCGGATGCTCCTCGCCCGACGCCGTGGCCACCGCGCGGGCCCGGCCCTCCTCGTCGGTGAGGATCTTCGTCACCTCGGCGCGGGACACCGTACGGATGCCCATGCCGTTCATCGCGCCGTGCACCAGGCCGCCCATGTCCGGGTCGAGCGTGGCCATCGGCTGCTCGCCGCGGTGCAGGACCGTCACCTCGTAGCCCCGGGAGACCAGGGCCTCCGCCATCTCGACGCCGATGTAGCCCGCGCCGACGACGACCGCGCGGCGGATCTCCGTACGCTCCAGGGTGTTGAGGAGGTGCTGGCCGTCGTCCAGGGACTGGACGCCGTGGACCCCGTGTGCGCCGATGCCGGGGAGCCGGGGGCGGACGGGGCGGGCGCCCGTCGCCAGGACGAGTTTGTCGTAGCCCGTCCAGGATTCGGATCCGGTGTCCAGATCGCGGGCGCGGACCCGGCCGCCGTCGAGGTCCAGCTCCACGACCTCGGTGCGCGTGCGCAGGTCGATGTCCCGGGCGCGGTGCTCCTGCGGGGTACGGGCGATCAGCGCGTCCCGCTCCGCCACCTGCCCGCCGATCCAGTACGGGATCCCGCACGCGGAGTACGAGGTGAAGTGCCCCCGCTCGAAGGCGACGATCTCCAGCTCGGCCGGGCCCTTCATCCGCCGGGCCTGTGACGCGGCGGACATCCCCGCCGCGTCACCGCCGACCACCACCAGTCGTTCGGTCGCCATCGCCCCACCGTCCTTCGCCGCCGTCACGGTCGCCGTCGCTCGGGAACACGCTACGGGGCAATGGCCGAAGGGGTGTTGTGTCAGCTCCTTCGGTCGTCCGCGTCGTCCGCGTCGTCCGCGTCGCCCGCCGGCTCGGTCGCGGCGGACGCGGCGGGCCGGGCCGCCGGGACCGGTATCCGCTTCGGGGCGAGGCCCGCCTTCGGCTTCGCCGGGCGGTACCGCCGGTAGACGCGGAAGGCCAGCGCCACCAGCCCGGCCGTCAGCGCGAACGGCAGCACCGCGCCCACCGCCAGCGTCAGGATGCGTACGACGGTCGAGAAGGCGCCCCAGCCGCCCCGCAGGGCGTCCATGAAGGCGGGCTTCTTCTCCTTCTCCTCCTTCGGCGCCACCGGCTCCGGGGCCGGCTCCGAGACCTCCATCGTGATCGTGCCCAGCGAGGTCTGGTCCTTCAGCGCCGTCTGCTGCGCCAGCAGCGACTCCAGGTCCGACTGGCGCCTGCTCAGCTCGCTCTCCAGCATGACCACGTCACTGAGCGCCGAGGCCTTGTCCATCATCTCCCGCACCCGCGCCACGCTGGCCTGCTGCGACTTGACCCGGCTGTCGACGTCCGCGACCTTCTCGGTCACGTCCTGCGCCTCGACCTTCCGGTTCAGCAGCTTTCCGCTGCCCTCCATGGCGCCGAGCACCGCGTCGAAGCGGTCGCCGGGCACGCGCAGGGTCACCGTCGAGGTCATGCGGCCGTTCTCACCGCGTCTGGTCGACTCGTTGCCGACGTACCCGCCCGCGCCCTCGGCCGCCGTGCGGGCCGCGGCGAGAGCCTTCTGGGCGTCGGCCGTCTCGATGCCCAGCGTCGCTGTACGGATGATGTGCGGGCGGACCGCGGCCTGCTGCTGCCCTTCCTTGGAGGCCGCCGGGGGAGCCGCCGCCCCCGCCCCGGACTTGTCCTGCGCGGGCGCGGCCGCGCCCTCCTGCGGCTTGGCCGCCGCCTGGTCCGCCGCCGACCTGGCGTTGTCGGCGCCGCTGCCGCAGCCGGCGAGCGCGAGCGCCCCGGCCAGGGCGAGCGCGGCGAGGGCCGCCGCGGAGCGGTGTCTGACGGCTGCTTCTTTTCTGCGGGTCTGCATCGCTGGTAACCCCCGAGGATCGGCTGATGTCGCCGTTGTGACGTTCAGGGTCCCGCCGCGGGTTTCGCTTCCGCGGTCCCGAGCCGATCCCGATGCGGTCACGGTCCGGCGTCGGTGATCGGGTCTGAGACGATGTGTCCATGCACGAAGCGGACATGCGTACGGATCGGACGGGCGGCACCCGCCATGTCGTCGTGATCGGCGGCGGTATCGCAGGCCTCGCGGCGGCCCACCGGCTGCTCGCCGACGGCGCCCGGGTCACGCTCCTGGAGGCCGGACCCCGGCTCGGCGGCAAGCTTCACGCGGGCGAGCTCGCCGGCCTCCCCGTCGACCTCGGCGCCGAATCCGTGCTCGCCCGCCGTCCCGAAGCCGTGGAGCTCGCCCGGGCCGTGGGCCTCGGCGACGCCCTCCAGCCGCCCGCCACCGCCACCGCCCACCTGTGGACCCGGGGCGCGCTGCGGCCCATGCCGCGCGGCCATGTCATGGGCGTCCCCGGCGACTTGGGGCCGCTGGCCGCCTCCGGGGTGCTCTCCGCCGAGGGAATGGCCCGGATCGAGGCCGAGCACGCGCTGCCGCCCGCCGAGATCGGCGAGGACGTCGCGGTCGGCGAGTACGTCGCCGCCCGGCTGGGCCGCGAGGTCGTCGACCGGCTGGTGGAACCGCTGCTCGGCGGGGTCTACGCCGGCAACGCCTACCGGATCTCGATGCGGGCCGCCGTGCCCCAGCTCTTCGAGGCCGCACGCACCCACACCCTGCTGGGCGACGGCGTACGGGACCTCCAGCGCAAGGCGGCGCAGCAGCCGCAGGCGGCCGGTCCCGTCTTCGCCGGCATCGACGGCGGCATCGGACGGCTGCCGCTCGCCGTGGCCGAGGCCTGCCGCTCGGCCGGGGCGCGGATCCTCACCGGCACGCCCGTGCGCGAGGTCGTCCGTACCGCCGAGGGCTGGCGGGTCATCGCCGACGCGGAGGCCATCGAGGCCGACGGTGTGGTGCTGGCCACCCCGGCCGGACCCGCCGCCCGGCTGCTGGACGGGCTCGCACCGGCCGCGGCCACCGAGCTGCGCGCGGTGGAGTACGCCTCGATGGCCCTGGTCACGATGGCCTTCCGGCGCTCCGACCTGCCCGACTCGATCACCGGCGGCGGCGCCAGCGGATTCCTCGTACCGCCCGTGGACGGCCGGACCATCAAGGCGTCCACCTTCTCCAGCAACAAGTGGTCCTGGTCCGGCGCCGACCCCGAACTGTTCCTGCTGCGCACGTCGGTGGGCCGCTACGGCGACGAGAAGGACCTCACGCGTGAGGACGCGGAGCTCGTGGAGGTCTCCCTCGACGACCTCGGCGAGGCCGTCGGCCTGGCGGCCCGGCCCGTCGCCTCCACCGTCACACGCTGGGACGGAGGGCTGCCCCAGTACCCCGTCGGCCACCTGGACCGCGTCGCCCGGATCCGGGCCGCCGTCGCGGCCCTGCCCGGCCTCGAGGTGTGCGGCGCACTGTACGACGGAGTCGGGATTCCGGCCTGCGTCGCGAGCGCCGGCAAGGCCGCCGACGCGGTGATGGCCGCGTTCGGCACCCCTGGCACAGACCACTGATCGGCACACGGGACAATAGGCACATGACTGCACCAGAGAAGATTCCCAACGCGGGGAAGAAGGCCAAGGACCTCAACGAGGTCATTCGCTACACCCTGTGGTCCGTCTTCAAGCTGAAGGACGTCCTCCCGGAGGACCGCGCCGGCTACGCCGACGAGGTCCAGGAGCTGTTCGACCAGCTGGCCGCCAAGGACATCACCGTCCGCGGCACCTATGACGTCTCCGGCCTGCGCGCCGACGCGGACATCATGATCTGGTGGCACGCCGAGACCTCGGACGAGCTGCAGACCGCCTACAACCTGTTCCGCCGCACCAAGCTGGGCCGTGCGCTGGAGCCGGTGTGGTCGAACATGGCCCTGCACCGCCCGGCCGAGTTCAACAAGTCGCACATCCCGGCCTTCCTGGCCGACGAGGTCGCGCGCGACTACGTCAGCGTCTACCCCTTCGTGCGCTCGTACGACTGGTACCTGCTGCCCGACGAGGACCGCCGCCGCATGCTAGCCGACCACGGCAAGATGGCCCGCGGCTACCCGGACGTGCGCGCCAACACGGTCGCGTCCTTCTCGCTGGGCGACTACGAGTGGCTGCTCGCCTTCGAGGCCGACGAGCTCTACCGGATCGTCGACCTCATGCGTCACCTGCGTGCCTCCGAGGCCCGCATGCACGTCCGTGAAGAGGTGCCCTTCTACACCGGACGCCGCAAGTCCGTCGCCGATCTGGTGGACGGGCTCGCCTGATACCTCCCCTGGGGGGAAGGACCGGAGGACTGACCTTCTCCGGTGGATCGGGAGGCTGGGCCAGGCCCTCACCCCGAAACGACGCAGCCGGAGATCCCGCCCGGAAGTTCAGACGACTGGCGGCAGTGACACCCCGCGGGTGTTCGCTGCCCGGTCGTCCAACGACACCGGTGCGGGCTCCGGATGCGGCGCACATGTGACACGCCACCCTGGGGTGGCACCCGTCAGGATGTACCGCTCCACGTGACGGTCCACGCAGTCATTGCGTCCGCCGGCCACTCCGTGGGCGCCGGCCTCCGTCTCCGTGACCAGCGCGGCCCCGCCGCCGAGCCGCCGCTGCAACTCCAGCGCACCCGGGTACGGGGTCGCGCCGTCCCGCTCCGCCGCGACGATGAGCGTCGGGGGGAGCGGCCCGGCGGTGCCGGCTCCCACCGCCACCGGCTGCTGCCGTTCCCTGACCGGCCAGTAGGCGCACGGCAGGTTCAGGAAGGCGTTCGCCCAGGTCTCGAAGGGCGCCCGGCGGGCGAGCGCGGTGCTGTCCCGGTCCCAGGTCTCCCAGCCGGCGGGCCACGGGGCGTCGTTGCACAGCACCGCCGTGTAGACGGCCGTTGCGTTCTCCTTCTCGGCCGCGGCTGCGGCTGCGGTTGTGTCCGGTCCGGCCTGCCCGGCCTGCCCGGCCTGCCCGGCCTCCCCGGTCTCCCCGGCCTGCTCCGCCAGCGGGCCCGGATCGCCGCCCAGGAAGGCGCTGAGTGCCGCCGCCCGCTCCGGCCAGACCTCGTCGTAGTACGCGGCCTGGAGGTACGCCGACTGGAGTTCGCCCGTGCCGACCACCCCGCCGGCCGGCGTACGGGCCACGGCCGACCGGACGCGCTCGTAGCTCGCCTGGACGGCGGCCGCTGTGGCGCCGAGGCGGTACGTGCCGTGGTGCCTGGCCGCCCAGGCGCGGAAGTCGTACCAGCGGCGCTCGAACCCCGCCGCCTGGTCGAGGTTGTTGCGGTACCAGACCCGGCGCGGGTCCGCGTTGACCACGGAGTCGAACACCATGCGGCGCACGTGCGCCGGGTAGAGCGTGGCGTAGACCGCGCCGAGGTAGGTGCCGTACGAGCCGCCCATGAAGGTCAGCCCCGGATCGCCGAGCGCGGCGCGCAGTACGTACAGATCGCGGACGTTGTTGAGGGTCGTGTAGTACGGGAGGGCCGCGCCGGTCCGCCGCGCGCAGCCGCGGGCGTACGCCCGGGCGGCGGCGATACGTTCCCTCTTGTACGCGGCGGAGGGCCGGACGGGGACCTGGGTGGGCCCCTGAGCCCGGGCGGCGGGGTCCTGGCAGGACAGCGGGGCGGAGCGGCCGACCCCGCGCGGGGCGTAGCCGACGAGGTCGTAGGCGGCCGCGACGCGCTCCCACTGGGGGCGGTCGGCGAGGAGCGGGAAGAACATGCCGGAGGCGCCGGGTCCGCCGGGGTTGTAGACGAGTGAGCCCTGGCGGGCGGCCTTTCCGCGGCCGGTGGCAGTGACCCGGCTGACGGTGAGGGAGATCTGCGGGCCGTCGGGACGGGCGTAGTCGAGCGGGACCCGGAGGGTGGCGCAGCGGACGGGGTCGGGCAGGGCCTCGGCCTCGGGGCAGGCACGGAAGTCGAGTGCCCCCGTGCGGTGGCCTCCGGCGGTTTCCTTGCGGGAGGCGGTCTCCGCGGTCTCCACGGCCTTGGCTGCCTGCGCGGCCTCCGCTGCGCGGCGAGCGACGAGTTCGGCTCCGGCGGTCTCGGCTGCCGCCCTCGCGGCTGGGGGGGCATCGGCCGGCGTCGCAGTGGCGCGGGCCGGGGCGGGGGCGCACAGGGCGAGGGAGAGCGCCGCCGCGGCGACTGCGTGACGGGTGAGCGGCGTCCGCATGATGGGCCCCTTCATCTCATCGGCTGGTCCGATGAGATTCCGGGGCCGCGCCCCAGTAAAGGATCAACGCCGGGTGTCGCCCTCAATACCCCCGTTGCCGAGGCATCCGCCCCCGGTTGCCGTAGGCCCACACCGTCAGGAACTGCTGCTACCGGGACTAATCGCAGTGCACCGGGCTTCAGCCCGGTGGTGAAGCGATTCTCAGGGCTGCTCTGGCCCGCAAGTCACAGCGGACGGTTCTGCTGCTCGATGTACTGACGGACGATCGCTGGAACTCGACGAACTAACTGCTGCAACTCGAACTGCTGCTGGAGCAGCTGGAACTACTGCCGCCACAACTGCTGCTGCTTCCGGAGGACCCGCAGCCGGACCCGGAGGAACAACTGCTCCCCGACGAAGCGCAGCTCGATCCGGACCCACAGCTCGACCCGCCCCCGGACCCGCCGCCGTCGCTGCTCGCGCACCAGACGACCGGCAGGATCTCGGCGCAGGAGTGGGACGAGTGGGAGGTGTGGGACGAGTGGGAGGTGTGGGAGGTGTGCGAGCGCGACTGGGCCGCGGCCAGCCGGGTGCCGCGCGCGGCCGGCACCAGCTGCTCGCGCAGGTACGGGTCCCGCAGCCCGCGCAGCCCGAACAGCGCCGTCTGCACGTGCGCGCTCTGGTCGAGCCTGTAGTGCTCCCGGATCCCGTGCAGCGCCGCCCGTCCCGCCGGGGTGACCCGCTGCTTGGCCCGCGCGGCGCCGGCCGCGCCCATGACGATGCCGCCCACGAGCGCGAGGAACACCTTGACGATGAACGGCACCTGGGGCCCGGAATCCAGCGCCAGCGCGACGAACGTGACCGGCAGCGAGAGCGCCAGCAGGATTGCGCACACCACGGCCTGGGTCACCCCCCAGCGCCGCCACTTCCGCCCGGAGCCGGGCAGGGCGATCAGCCCGCGGGCGGCGAGCGCGTCCCCGGTCTCCTGGACGGCCGGGCCGAGCATCGCGGCGTACCGCACCTGGTACAGCCACCCGGAGGGCGCCGACCCGTGCGCCTGGAGCACGGCGCGCTCGGCGACGTCGCGGGCCCGCGCCCCCGGCCGGACGTGGACGATGCCGGGACCGCCGACCATCAGCCGGCCGTCCCCGAGCATGGAGACGAGCGCGGCGTCGACCACGGCCCCGGGGCCGCCCGCCATGAACGCGGCCTCGGACAAGTCGTGCAGCCGCGGCGCGGGCCCGGTCGCCGACGGCCGCGCCCGGCTGAGCCCGCGGAACAGGAGCACGGTGGACACGATGACGGCGACCCAGATCGCCAGGGCGAGGAGGTTCACGCTGCCCTCCCTACGAGGGCCCGGGCCCAGCGGACGACACGGCGGGGCGGGCGGGCCCCGGCCCGGTCCTGCCACCAGGTGGTGAGGCGACGCCGGGCGGCCGGGTCGGCCGGCAGGTCGCGGATCAGCAGATGCTCGGCGAAGTCCAGTGCGTCCCGGCGGTATCCGGCCGTCATGGGGCGGTGCCGGGCGTACGCGAGGAACGCCTGCCGGTACGCCTCCTCGCCGCCCAGGATCCCGGGCAGCTCGGGCGCGACCTTCGCCACGACCCCGGCCCGCTTGGCGGCCAGCGCCCGCGCCTGCACCCGAATCCGCTGCCGGTCAAACCCCTCGGGCACCGGCGTCCCACCCACCAACGCCGACAACAACGCGGCCTGCCCCAGCCCAACCCGCACCCGCGCCCCCTCCAGCCCGGCGGCCCCGTCCGGCCCCGCCGCGCCCTCCGGCCCGTCCAGCCCCGCCGGCGTTTGAGGCGCGGGGTCCGGGGCGGAGTCCCGGTTTCGGGAAGGGGCGGGGTGGGGGAGAAGCCCCGCAGGGCCGCCCACCACCCCCCGAATCGCGGCCAGCTCCGCCGCCAGCTCCCCCTCCGGCGGAAAGTCGTCGTCCCGCTCCAGCAGCACCCCCGCCGGCACTACCCGCGAGCAGAGCTCGGCCAGCACATCCAGCACCACCCCCGGCACAGGATGCGCATGCGTGTCATGCCACACCCCACCCCGCTCCACGCCCCCGGCAACATGCACGTACGCCAGCGCCTCCAGCGGAATCGCGTCCAGCACGCCCGCCGGGTCCTCCCCCCGGTTCACCCGGTTCGTGTGCAGGTTCGCCACGTCGATCAGCAGCCGCACCCCGGTCCGCTCGACCAGCTCCGTCAGGAACTGCCCCTCCGTCAGCTCCTCCCCGGGCCAGGAGATCAGCGCGGCGATGTTCTCCAGCGCCAGCGGCACCGGCAGCGCGTCCTGCGCGATGCGCACGTTCTCGCACAGCACGTCCAGCGCGTCCCGCGTGCGCGGGACCGGCAGCAGGTGCCCCGCCTCCAAGGCCGGCGACGAGGTCCGTACGAAGGCGATGTGCTCAGTGACGAGCGGCGCCCCCAGCGCCACCGCCCGCTCCCCGAGCGCGGCCAGCTTCTCCGGGCCGGGCCGGTCGGCGCCGCCGAGGCCCAGCGAGACACCGTGCGGCACGACCCGCACCCCGCGCTCGCGCAGCCGCAGCAGCGACGCCGGCAGGTGGCCCGGACAGATGTTCTCGGCCACCACCTCGACCCAGTCCAGCCCCTCCAGCCGCTCCACCGCGTCCGCGATCTCCGGCCGCCATCCGATGCCCACCCCCAGGTGTGCCATGGGCTTCATGTCCCCTCGCCCCCTCTCATCGGTCCGTGTGCCGATGTCATCGCCCCGACACGGTCGGGCCAACCGCCCAAGGGTGACGTTCAGAGCAACATTTGAGGTTCCCGGGCACCGGCCGAACCCGCCGCACCCCGGAGCCCCGCCGCACCCCCGAGACCCGCCCCACCCCGCAGACCCGTCACAGCCGCCCCCGCAGGGCCGGATGGTCCGCGATCACCGTCGCCGACCCGGGGGCGATCTCGATGAGCCCCAAGAAAACTCTTGTACTGACATCTACAAGATCCCGGGGATAATAGCGCGCCCCCCAGGGTCTTGTACCCGCGGGCGAGCGGGCCAAGTGTGGGTGTAGCCCCAGCCGACTGGAAGCGGCGCCGGCCGGGGCCAGGGCTGTTGCAAAGTCTCGTGATCTTGTGAGTGTGCTGGTCAGAGGCATGGTCGGTGGGCTGCGTGTCCAACGCAACGAAGCTCCGTTGGAGCAAGTGACCTTCCCAACGACCCCCGCGTCGCGGAGCCGTCGGAGTTGCGCGCGGGAGATCACTGGTGTGGCTCCTTGCGCGGAGGTATCCGCACAAGGAGCCTGATGTTTCTGCGAAAGACCCTGGATAGCCCGGGTGGCCATCGGCTGTGCCGCGTCCGGAGCGTCCGCTCACCTTGGAGGCGACATTGGCGCAAGATCCGGTACAGGTAGCACCGAACCTGTATAAGGTTTTGTTCGAGAATGACCGGATGAGACTGCTCGAGGTGCGCCAGAAGCCGGGCGATGAATCGGCCATGCACGGGCATCCGGATTGTCTCATCTACAGCCTCAGCGACGGGAAAATGACATTCAGTTCACCCTCCGGTGAGTCCCAAGATGTTGAGCTGCACACGGGCGACACGATCTGGCAGGAGTCGCAAGAGCATGCTGCAAAGAACTCCGGTGCGACCGACGTTGTCGGGCTCGTCTTCGAGCTGAAGTGAGTTTGTGGCAGGGGTGACCTCTCCGGGCAGGGCTGTTGCCAAGTCGTGTGATCTTGTGGGCGGGCTGCTCAGGGCAGGCCGATGAGTCGAGAGGCCGGGTGTGGGGCTGGTAGGAGAGGTGGCGGAGGCCGGCGGCGATGCCGTGGCGCCCGGCCCGGCGGAGGGCGCTGAGCGCGAAGTTCCGCAGGGTGGCCATGTTCTCCGGACCGCGTCCGGTGCGGACACGGGGGGCGGCACTCGGCGCGATCCGTACCGCGAACGCGGTGGCGCACCGGGCGCCGAGCCTGGCCAGGGTGTGCTGCGGGGCCTCCGCGGCCCACTGGCCGATCGCCCGACGGAGTGCTCTGCCTTCCAGCCGAGGAGCTCGCGTGCCTCGCGCAGCCGCAGCAGGGACTCGGGCAGGTGCCCCGGACAGAGGTTCTCGGCCACTACCTCGACCAGTCCAGACCCTCCAGCCGCTCGACCGCCTCAGCGATCTCCGGCCGCCACCCGATGCCCACCCCCAAGTTTGAGGTTCCGGCCTCACTCCCAGGGCTTGAACAGCCACTTCGGGGAGTTCTCGGTGCACTCCTGATAGACCACGGCGGAGCCGTTGCGACGGCTGCCGCCCGCCACCCCGACACAGTGCTCGCTCTTGATCAGGAAGCGGTCCCCGCTGCCGCGCAGCGTCCAGTCCGCCGTCTGGTCCGCACAGTCCGCCTGCACGATGTCGGTGCCGGGTTCGAACTGTTCCCCCACCAGTGCGAGGCACTTGTCGCTGTGCTGGGCCCGGAGCCTGACGAACAGCCATTGGTCGGTGCGTTGCCCGGGGGGCCGGTCCTCCAGCTCCCCGAAGGGCCGGTCGGCCGCGTTCGTGACCCGCCACCGCTGGTCCGTGCAGGCAGTCCCACTGGACCACCTCCGCGCCGGAGCGCAGGGAGGAGCCCGCGACGCTCAGGCACTTGCCGCCCGGGGTGCGGATCTCGTAGTACTGCACGGCAGCGTGGGCCCGACCCACACTCAGGGCCAGGAACTGCGCGACGAGGATCCCGAGGACCGCGGCCACGCGGGCCGCGGGACGCCAGGGCATGCCGGTCATACGTCCTCCTCTCCGGCCGGCTGCGCGCAGCGGCCGAAGCAGAATCCACCCCCAGCCACACGGCGGACACCTACAGTGCGAGGCTAGCCGCGCTCCGGGGACCACCCGGCCCCGGACTGGGCCATCCGGGTGACCCCGCCCCCGTCAGCGCAGGCCCAGGCCCGCTTCGAGCCGCCCCCGCAGCGCCGGATGGTCCGCGATCACCGTCGCCGACCCGGGGGCGATCTCCGTGAAACCGGCGTCCCGGACCACCGGCAGCCCGCTCCCGCTCAGCTCCGCCCACCGCTCGCGCGCGGCCGTCCGTACGGCCAGCCGGAAACCGGAATCTCGCCACGCGATTCGCTCCGGGCCGGTCAGCTCCCACCACGCCAACTGCGCCCCGTGCCCCGCCTGGGCCATCGCCTTGCCGGCTGACATCTCCACGTCCGGGTTGAGCCAGAGCACCGGAACTCCCGCCTCCGCCGGACTGACCGGCTCCGGGTCGTCCAGATCGGTTCCCGACACCTGGAGCTTCGCCAGTTCCTTGGGCCAGCCGTCGAGCGGCACCGGCGGGAAGACGCGTACCTCCGACCCGCCGCCGTGCACCGTGACACCCGGCAGGGTCTCCGCCTTGCGCCACTCCGCCCCGCGCGCCCGCCGGACCACCTTCCGGATCCGCGCGTCCTGCCAGTCGCGGACCGCCGCGGCCCATTCGCCCTCGCCCTGCGCCCGTTCGTCGCTCAGCAGGACCAGCACCGCGCGGGCCGCCGTCTCCAGCGCGTCCGTCCGGGCCGGCGGCCCGGCCTTCTCGATCCGCACCACCAGCGGCAGCACGAACTGCGGGGCCTCGTCACGGGCGACGCGCTCCTGCCGGAACGGGCTGTCCGCCCCGACAGCCGGCACGTCGGCGGGAACGGCGGCGGGAACGGCGGCGGGGACGTCGGCGGGGCTGTCTGCGGGCACGTCGGCGGGGGTGTCTGCGGTGTGGTTCGTGTGCTGGCTGCTCATCCGGTCAAGGATGCCAGCCTCCCCCTTGAGGATGATGCCGCAGGGGTCCCCGCCGGGTGAGGATCGAGGCCATGAAGAGTGATCTTTTCGCGTCCGAGAACCTCGTCCAGCCGGCCACCGCGCCGGGCATGACCCTGCAGAACGCCAAGTCGGTGAAGTACGCCGTCAACGGTGAAATGCTCGCCCGCCAGGGCGCGATGGTCGCCTTCCGCGGCAACCTCCAGTTCGAGCGCAAGGGCCAGGGCATAGGCGGCATGCTCAAGCGCGCCGTCACGGGCGAGGGCCTGGCGCTGATGGCGGTACGCGGCCAGGGCGAGGCCTGGTTCGCCCACCAGGCCGGCAACTGCTTCATCATCGACTTCGAGCCGGGCGACGCCCTGACCATCAACGGCCGCAACGTGCTGTGTTTCGATTCGACCCTCTCCTACGAGATCAAGATGGTGAAGGGCGCCGGCATGACCGGCGGCGGCCTCTTCAACAGCGTCTTCACCGGCACCGGCAAGCTCGCCGTGGTCTGCGACGGCAACCCGATCATCATCCCGGTCACCTCGCAGAACCCGGTCTACGTGGACACCGACGCGGTGGTCGGCTGGAGCGCCCAGCTGGAAACCGGCCTGCACCGCTCCCAGTCGGTCGGCTCGATGATCCGCGGCGGCTCGGGCGAGGCCGTCCAGCTGATGCTGCGCGGCGAGGGCTTCGTCATCGTCCGCCCGAGCGAGCTCACCGATACGGCGGCGGCGCACCGAACCTGACCGCCGTGGGCCGCCGCTACGGAATGCGGCGCCCCTGGGTACGGCGCGGGGTCTCGCTGGAACTGCCCCGCGGAACCCTCGTACGTGTCGAAGGCCGCAACGGCGGTGGCAAGTCCACCCTGCTGCGGCTCGTCGCCGGGATCGACACCCCGACCGAGGGGCGGATCAGCGGCCGCCCGCGCCGCACGGCGTACGTCCCCGAGCGCTTTCCCGCCGCCCTGCCGCTCACTGGCGGCCTACCTGACCCACATGGGCCGGGTGCACGGGCTGGCGCGCACCGAGGCCGCCCACCGGGGCGCCGCCTGGCTGGAGCGGTTCGGCGCGGCCGGGCACGCTGGCACGCCGCTGGCCGAACTCTCCAAGGGGACCAGCCAGAAGGTGGCCGTGGCCCAGGCGCTCCTCGCCGAGCCCGGCCTGCTCGTCCTCGACGAGGCCTGGACCGGCCTCGACCTGCCCGCGCGGGCCGAGCTGGACCGGCCGGGGCCGTGGCGCTGCTGGTGTGCGCGCTGGCCGGCGTGGCCGTGGGGGCGCTGTGCAGCAGGCCGGTGGTCAACTCGCCCGGGTACGCGGTCACGGCGGCGGGCCTCGGCAGCCTGCTCGCCCTGGTCACCGCGGGCTCCCCGGCCCGGGTGGTGGTGACCGGGCTGGTCGGGGGCTCGGTGCGGGTCCCGCTCGGGGCGCCGGCGGGGGCGGTGGCCCTGTCGGCCGTGGCGGGCGCGGTGGCCTGCCTCGTCAGTGCGAGGCGGGGCTGAGTACGCTCGTACACATGGACCAGAGCGAGCAGGACACGTCGTACTGCCCGGCCCCGGCGGCCCCCGCCGCGGCCGTGGCCGGGCCGCCGTACGCGGACTGCCTGGAGTGCGGAAGGCCCACGGAGTACGGGGTCGCCACGCCCGGCGTGGTGCTGTGCCCGGTCTGCGAGTGGCAGGACGCGCAGCGCACCGCCTGCTCGGGATAGCCGGGGCGGCTCCTTCCCGGCTACCTCCCGTCTCCTTCTCGGTTACTTCCCGATGAGGTCGGACACCTTCACGAAGCGGTAGCCGCGCTTGCGGAGCTCCGGGACGATTTTCCGGACGGCCTCCTCGGTGACGGGCGCGGCGCTGCGCGTGCAGTGCATCACCACCACCGAGCCGGGCTTCACCCCGGTGAGCACCTGTTCGGCCACCGCGTCCGGATCCTTCGCGAAGGCGTCCCCGCTGACCACGTCCCACTGCACGGCCGTGACCCTGGCCGTGGACAGGGCCCGGAGCGCCGGGTCGTCGTAGCAGCCGCCGGGGAAGCGGAAGTACGGGACGGTGTTGACCGCCCCCGCCGTGCGGAAGGCGGCGAAGGCCCGGTCCACGTCGGCCCGGGCGGCCGCGCCGTCGAGCGAGGGAAGCCCGTAGCAGGGGGACTTGAAGGCGTAGTGGCTGTACGAGTGGTTGGCGATCTCGAAGTTCGGGTCCGTGCCGATGGACTTGGCCTGGTCCGGGTACTCCTCGGCCCAGCGGCCGGTCATGAAGATCGTCGAGGGCACCTTGAGGGCCCGGAGGGTCGAGATCAGCTGCGGGTTGTCGAAGTGCTCCCCTTCGGCGGCGCGCGGCCCCTGGTCGGCGGTCATGTCCGCGTCGAAGGTCAGCGCGACGGTCTTGTCCGTCTTCTGCTTCGCCCGCTCGAAGACCGGGGTCAGGCCGTTCGGCCCGGGGGGCATGGTCGGGACCTTGCCGGGCGCGCCGGGCAGCGGGCTGCCGGAGCTCTGCGGGGACGGGGAGGAGGGGGATGGGGATGGGGACGCCGGGGTGGGGGCCTTGGCCGGGGGGGTGCCCATACGGGCCTGGCCGCCGCCGTCGGGGGTGCCGGTGCCGCCCCCGCATCCCGCGAGGGCGGCACTGAGCGCGGCAACGGCCGCCACCTTGCGTACAGAAAGGGTCACGTACGCAAAATATATGACTATGTGGCAATCAGACGTGCGCGGCACTCCTCCACATCGAAGTCCGCCTTTGGGTAGCGCGGCGAGATGCCCTCCAGATGCTCCAGCAGCAGCGTGCCGATCGCCCAGTTCCGGTACCACTTGCGGTCTGAGGGAACGATGAACCAGGGCGCCGCGTCGGTGGAGCAGCGCTCCAGGGCCAGCTCGTACGCCTCCTGGTACGCGGGCCACAGGGCGCGCTCCTCGATGTCGCCCGGGCTGAACTTCCAGTGCTTGTCGGGGCTGTCGAGCCGCTGCAGGAGCCGCTTGCCCTGCTCCTCGCGGCTGATGTGGAGGAGGACCTTTACCACGGTCACCCCGTCGTCCACGAGGGACTCCTCGAACCGGTTGATCTGGGTGTACCGGCGGTTCAGCTGACTGCGCGGCACCAGTTCGCGGACCCGCGCGATTAGGACGTCCTCGTAGTGCGAACGGTCGAAGATGCCGATCTCACCCGGCTGGGGCAGGGCCTGTATGACGCGCCAGAGGAACGGGTGGCTCTTCTCCTCGGGCGTGGGCGCCTTGAAGGCCCTGACGCGACAGCCGGAGGGGTTGAACATGCCGGCGACGTGCTTGACCGTGCCGCCCTTGCCGCTGGTGTCCATGCCCTGGAGGACGAGGAGGACACGGCGGCGGTCGCCGGCGGTGCTCGCCGCGTACAGCCGCTCCTGGAGGGAGGCGAGGGGCTCCGCCATCCGGGCGGCGGCGGCCAGGCCGGCCGCCTTGTCGGCGGGGCCGGCGGGGATCGCGGCGGGGTCGAAGCGGGAGAGGTGGAGCCGCTCACCGGCCGGTACGCGGAGCAGCTCGCGGAGCGGGGCGTGCCGGGCAGGGGACTTCTCGGTCCTCGGCCCGTCCTCCTTGCTCCGCCCGTCCTTCTTGCTCCGCCCGTCCTCCTTGCTCCTGCCGTCCTTCTTGCTCCCGCCGTCCTTCTTCGCCACCGCTGCCCCAATCCCGTCGGTCCCTCCGATCGTGCAACGGATCGAAGGGCGCCGCGACGTGACGAAGGACGGGCGGAAGCGGTCGGGCCGGGCGTCAGAGCCAGGGGCCGGTCACCGCGAAGGTCGTGCCCGGTGCGTAGGCGTTGACGTACATCGTTCGCCCGTCCGGGGAGAAGGTGACCCCGGCGAACTCGCCCCACTCCGGGGCGCCCGGCTTTCCGATGTCGTCGGCGTTGCGGGCCATCGGGTAGACCTCGCCGGCCCGGGTCACGCCGAAGACGTACTGGGCCCCGCCGCCGTCCTCGCACACCATCAGGCCGCCGTCGGGCGCCAGGCAGATGTTGTCCGGCGAGTCCCCGGGCAGCCGCACGTCCGTGGCCGGGCCGAACACCACGTCCAGCCGGAGCCGGCCGCTGCGCGGATCGTGGAACCACACCTGCCCGTAGTGGTCGGCGGCCGCGCCCTCGCGGCTGCGGGCGTAGCTGGAGACGAAGTGGACGCCGCCGTCGCCCCAGTAGCAGCCCTCCAGCTTCTGGGCGTGGGTGATCCCGCCCGGGCCGAAGTCCTGGAGCCGGATGGGCGTCTCGGCGGCCGAGGGGTCGGGTACGGGTACCCACTCCACCGGGAACTCGGTCCCGGGCTCCGTCACCACCGACAGGTCCGGCACGCCGGGCACCCGCAGGGCCTCCAGGGAGCCGCCCGCCCGGAGCGAGCCGAGCCCGCCGAGGGGCCGCTCGGGCAGGAACCGGTAGAACAGGCCGAAGGGCTTGATGAACGCGTCCTCGGTCTCGTAGACCACCCCGAGGTACGGGTCCACGGCGACGGCCTCGTGCGCGAAGCGGCCCATGGCGGTGAGCGGTACCGCCCCGGAGCGGCGCGGGTCGGCGGGGTCCACCTCGAAGACGTAGCCGTGGTCCTTGGTGTAGCCGGCCGGGCCGCCCGCCCGGTCCTCGGTCTCCTCGCAGCTCAGCCAGGTGTTCCAGGGGGTGCGGCCGCCCGCGCAGTTGACGGCGGTACCGGCGAGGGCGACCCGCTCGGCGGTGACCCGGCCGGTGGGGCCGAGGTCGAGGACCGTACAGCCGCCGAGGGCGTGCGGATCGTAGGTCAGCCCGTCGACGGGCGGGACGCGGAGGGCGGCGGTGGTGCGGTTCTCGTGGTTCCGGACCAGCCGCACCCGGTGTCCGCCGGCCCCGAAGGCCGCCATGCCGTCGCAGTTGGCCGGGACGGTGCCCTCGCCGGAGCGGAGCGGGTCCCCGGCGCGGGAGAGCACGCGGTACGTGAAGCCGGCCGGCAGGTCGAGAAGGCCGGCGGGGTCCGGCACGAGGGGCCCGTACCCGTACCCCCGGGCGGCGGCGGGTACGGCAGCGCCCGCACCGGCGAAGAGCGCCCCGAGCGCTCCGGTGAAGGCGATACCGCCGGCGGCGAGCAGGCTTCGTCGGCTGACGGACATCGGCGGCTCCGGGGGACGAGGTGTGACGCGACCCGTGGTACCACGGGCCCCCGCGCCCCGGCGCCCGACGCGGTGACGGGCGCCGTTCCCTCACCCCACCGGCCGCCACCGGGGCCGGAGATCACGCGCGCGGCAGACCGGCCGGGACGGGTCGTGCGGTGTGGGCGTCGCCGCCCGCACCGCACGACCGCCCGGGCGTGGGCAGGCGGCGGGCCGTCAGATCAGCTTCGCTGACAGCGTGATCGTCGTACCCGTCAGGGCCTGGCTGACCGGGCAGTTCTGCTTCGCGTCCTCGGCGGCCTCGGCGAACTTGGCGCTGTCGCTGCCGGGTACCTCGCCCTCGACGGTCAAGTGGATGCCAGTGATCCCCTTGCCGGGCACAAAAGTGACGGCCGCCGAGGTCGTCAGCTTGGTCGGCGGGGTGCCCGCCTTGTCCAGGACATTGGAGAAGGCCATGTTGTAGCAGCTGGAGTGCGCGGCGGCGATCAGCTCCTCCGGGCTGGTCCGCCCGTTCGCCAGCTCGTCGGTCCGGGCGGGCCAGGAAACGGGGTAGGAACCGAGCCCGGACGAGTCGAGCGTCACGACGCCCTTGCCCTCGAACAGGTTGCCTTCCCAGACGGCGTGCGCATTGCGCGTGGCGGCCATGGTGGATCCCTTCGCAGAAGTGGAATCGACCGGGCCGCCCAGACGAGACGACCCGGCGTCCCCAAACCTACTGGGACACCAGGGGCTTCGCGTCGCGTGCCAGCGCGGTGAGCCGCGAGATGGCTCGGAAGTACTTCTTGCGGTAGCCGCCGTTCAGCATTTCTTCACTGAAGAGACGGTCGAAGGGGACGCCCGAGGCGAGCACCGGTATCTCCCGGTCGTACAGCCGGTCGGCCAGTACCACCAGCCGCAGCGCCGTCGACTGGTCCGGCACCGGGCCGACATCGGTCAGGCAGACCGCCGTTATCCCGTCCGTCAGCGCGCCGTACCGGCTCGGGTGCACCTTCGACAGGTGCTCCAGCAGGCCGGGGAAGTCGTCCAGGCTCGCGCCCGGGGTCGCGTACGCGGCCTTCGCCACCTGCTCGTCCGAGAACGGCGCCGGCGCCTCGGGCAGGCCTCGGTGCCGGTAGTCCTGCCCGTCGATCCGCAGCGGCCGGAAGTGCGCCGACAGCCCCTGGATCTCCCGCAGGAAGTCCGCGGCGGCGAAGCGGCCCTCGCCCAGCTTGCCCGGCAGGGTGTTGGAGGTCGCGGCCAGCGCCACGCCCTGCTCGACCAGCCGGCTCAGCAGTGAGGACACCAGCACGGTGTCACCCGGGTCGTCCAGCTCGAACTCGTCGATGCACAGCAGCCGGTGCCCGCCCAGCGTCTTCACCGTCTGCTGGAAGCCCAGCGCGCCGACCAGGTTGGTCAGCTCCACGAAGGTGCCGAAGGCCTTGAGCGCGGGTTCGGCCGGGGTCGCGTGCCACAGGGAGGCGAGCAGGTGGGTCTTGCCGACGCCGTAGCCGCCGTCCAGGTAGACCCCCCGCGAGCCGGGGGCCGCAGCCGCGGGCTTCTTGGCGAACCAGCGCCGCTTGCCGGCGCCGCTCGCGTGCGCCCCGCCCAGGCCGGCCGCGAAAGTGCTCAGTACGGTGACGGCCTCGGCCTGGCTCGGCTGGGCCGGGTCCGGGTTGTACGTGTCGAAGCGCACCGAGTCGAAACGCGGCGGCGGCACCATCTCGGCGACCAGGCGCTCGGCGGGCACGTGCGGCGCGCGGGCGCACAGGGCATGCGGGCCCGCGTCGGCTATCGGGCTCCGCCCGGACGTCGTCGAACCGGATGTGGAGAGAGAGGTTGACACAGCCCTTAACTCTACGGGGCGTGTCACACTGCACCGATGCGACGCCTGTTCCCTGTGACCGATCAGACATCAGATCAGACATCAGTAGCCGAGGCCGACCGGGAGTGGTCGATGGACGAGCTCGCGGAGGCGTACGCGTACCCTCCGCTCGCCGGCGACGCGCACTGGCTGCGGGCGAACATGGTCTCCACCCTGGACGGGGCCGCCCAGCACGAGGGGCGCTCCCAGCCCATCTCCGGCGAGACCGACATGCGGATCTTCGGCACCCTGCGAGGACTGGCCGATGTGGTGGTCGTCGGCGCGGAAACGGTTCGCCGGGAGGGCTACCGGCCGGCCCGCGCCCGGGAGGCCTTCGCGGCCCGCCGCAAGGCCGCGGGGCAGGGCCCGGCCCCCGCCATCGCGGTGATCACCGCGAGCATGGACCTGGACTTCAGCCTGCCGCTGTTCACCTCCCCCCTGGTGCCCACCCTGGTGATCACCGGCGCCACCGCGCCCGCCGACCGGGTGGCCGAGGCCGCCGGGGCCGGGGCCGAGGTCGTCGTGGCCGGGGACGGGGCCGCCGTGGATCCGGCCCGGGCCGTACGGGAGCTCGCGGAGCGGGGTCTGCGCCGCCAGCTCACCGAGGGCGGGCCCCGGATGCTGGGCCAGTTCGTGGCCGCCGACGCGCTGGACGAGCTGTGCCTGACCGTCGCGCCGATGCTCGCGGCGGGGGACGCCCAGCGCATCGCCTGGGGCCCCTCGGTGGCCGTACCGCACCGGCTGGCGCCCGCGTCCGTACTGGAAGAGGCCGGGTTCCTCTTCACGAGCTACCGTCGGATCTGACAAGGGGCGGAATTTGCCGTTCCGCTTTGCTTCCCCCGGGCACATAACTGGGCAGACATATCCGCGCAAGGCCCCGCGCGACAGCGGGGCAGGATGGTTTCCGCAGGGGCCGGGCGACCGGCCTCGGCCCATGAAGGAGAGGGCGTCCGTGTTCACGAGTGTATTGATGATCGAGCAGCCGCTGACCCCGGTCGACGTGGACTTCGTCACCAGCCTTCACGGAGACGACGCGGTCTCCTTCTTCGTCCTCATGCAACCCCGGGGCGACCAGGACCGACTGCTCCGCGCCATCGACGACGTAGCGCTCGGTGAGCTCCCCGAGGCCATCCGCGAGGGCGACGAACCCGAGGGCGAGGCCGCCCGCGGCCCCGCCGAGCAGGCCCTTGAGCACTCCCTGGAGGCCCTGCGGAAGAAGGGCGCCAAGGCCTCCGGCCAGATCATCGAGGACCACCCCCTCGACAAACTCAAGGCCGTCGTGGAGGAGACGAACGCCGATGAGGTGATCGTCCTGACCGCCCCGCACTTCGTCGAGGAGTTCTTCCACCGGGACTGGGCCTCCCGGGCCCGGCACAAGGTCGGCGTTCCGGTGCTCAAGCTCTTCGCCCACAACGAATAGGCTGGGGTCCGGTTCAACCTCTCGTACTCGATTTCTGGAGCGACCTGAATGAAGCCCGGCCTGCCGACCGCCATGGAACGGCCCCACTTCATCGGCATCGGCGGCGCCGGGATGTCCGGCATCGCGAAGATCCTCGCCCAGCGCGGCGCGCAGGTCGCCGGCAGCGACGCGCGTGACTCGGAGACCGCCCAGGCGCTGCGCGCCCACGGCGCCACCGTCCACATCGGGCACGCCGCCGGCCACCTCGCCGACGACTCCACCTGCGTGGTCGTCTCCAGCGCCATCCGCGCCGACAACCCCGAGCTGGCCCGCGCCGCCGAGCTCGGCATCCCCGTCGTGCACCGCTCCGACGCCCTCGCGGGCCTGATGGACGGCCTGCGCCCCATCGCGGTCGCCGGTACGCACGGCAAGACCACCACCACCTCGATGCTGGCGGTGTCCCTGTCGGCCCTGGGCCTGGACCCGTCGTACGCCATCGGCGGCGACCTGGACGCGCCGGGCTCCAACGCCCACCACGGCGAGGGCGACATCTTCGTGGCCGAGGCGGACGAGAGCGACCGGAGCTTCCACAAGTACACCCCCCAGGTCGCGATCATCCTCAACGCGGAGCTCGACCACCACGCGAACTACGCGTCGATGGAGGAGATCTACGAGTCCTTCGAGACCTTCGTCGGCAAGATCGTCCCCGGCGGCACCCTGGTCGTCGCCCACGGCCAGGCCGGCGCGGCCGAGATCGCCCGCCGCGTCGCCGGGAACGAGGGCCTCCAGGTCGTCACGTACGGCGAGGAGGACGGCGCCGACGTCCGCATCACGAAGATCACCCCGCGCGGTCTGACCAGCGAGGTCACCGTCGTCCTCGACGGCCGGATGCTCACCTTCACCGTTTCCGTGCCCGGCCGCCACTACGCGCACAACGCCGTCGCGGCCCTCGCCGCCGGTGTCGCCCTCGGCATCCCGGCGCACAACCTGGCCTCCGCCCTCGGCAAGTACACCGGCGTCAAGCGCCGCCTCCAGCTCAAGGGCGAGGCGGCCGGCGTGCAGGTGATCGACTCCTACGCGCACCACCCGACGGAGATGACCGCCGACCTGGAGGCCATCCGCGGCGCCGCCGGCGACTCCCGGATCCTGGTCGTCTTCCAGCCCCACCTCTTCTCCCGCACCCAGGAGCTCGGCAAGGAGATGGGCCAGGCCCTGGCGCTCGCCGACTCCTCCGTGGTCCTCGACATCTACCCGGCGCGCGAGGACCCGGTCCCCGGGGTCACCAGCGAGATCATCATCGCCGCCGCCCGGGCCGCGGGCGCCGACGTCAACGCCGAGCACGACAAGGACGCCGTCGCCGACGTCATCGCGGGAATGGCGAAGCCGGGCGATCTCGTTCTCACGATGGGCGCGGGCGACGTCACGGACCTCGGTCCGGCCATCCTCGCCCGCCTGTCGAACTGAGGGCCTGAGGAAACGGGAGAGTCATGTCGTACGAGGTCGAGAAGACGGACGAGCAGTGGCAGGCGGAGCTGACCCCGTCCGAATACCAGGTGCTGCGCCTCGCGGGCACCGAGCCGGCCTTCCGAGGTGAGTACACGGACACCAAGACGGAGGGCGTCTACTCCTGTCGCGCCTGCGGCAACGAGCTGTTCCGCTCCACCGAGAAGTTCGAGTCGCACTGCGGCTGGCCGTCCTTCTTCGACCCGAAGGACTCCGACGCCGTCGAGCTGAAGGCGGACGTCTCGCATGGCATGGTCCGCACCGAGGTGCTCTGCTCGAAGTGCGGCTCGCACCTGGGCCACGTCTTCGAGGGCGAGGGCTACCCGACGCCCACCGACCAGCGCTATTGCATCAACTCGATCTCGCTCCGCTTGATCCCCGGCGTGGGCTGACCGGGCCAGTCAACGAACGGATCTCCACGGCCTCGTCGTCGAGCGGGAGGAAGCAGGCGAGCCTGCCGCGGTCGCCAGTGAGAGCCAGGGCGCGGGCATTGAGCGGAACCGCCACGGTCACACTGCCATGGCGCAGCACGCCGAACCGTCCATCGCCCTTGTCCAGGCGGAGGACGACATCGGCGCAGCCGCGCTCGCTACGGAGCTGGCGCACGCCGTCGTCCGAACCGACGTGGATGTGTTCGGCCTGCCGGAGGAACAGAGCGCTGACCGGGGCGAACGCGCCAGGCCCCCGTCGGTGCCGGGTCGGCATGTCACCGTGAAAGCGGTGCCCTCGGTCCAGTCCCCTCCCGGATATCGCTGGGTGCGGCCACTGCGCCGCCGGATGTTGAGGCCCCGCGGCCGGGCTGGACCCGGCCAGGCAGGTCAGCGCCCGCGCGGTCGTGCCTGGTCACGTCCGGAGCAGGAGACGGTGCACGGAGAGATCAGCCCGCCGCCCGCCGCTCGCCGCCCGTCGGTCACTGACACGACGGCGCCGTGACCCTTGACCGGGGGGCCTTCTTCCCCAATGCTTCAGTTGCGACTTGAGAGACGCGCATCACCATAGGCAACACTGTCAAGGGATTCGTTCCAGTCGAGGAGTACCCATGGCCCACGAGGTCCGCGCCGTCGTCGCCCTGGAGAAGGGCGCGCCCGTCTCCGTGGAAACGATCGTCGTACCCGACCCCGGACCCGGCGAGGCGCTGGTGAAGATCGAGGCGTGCGGCGTCTGCCACACCGATCTGCACTACCGCGAGGGCGGCATCAACGACGACTTCCCCTTCCTCCTCGGGCACGAGGCGGCAGGTCGTGTCGAGGCCGTCGGTGCGGGTGTCACCGAGGTCGAGCCCGGTGACTTCGTGATCCTGAACTGGCGCGCGGTCTGCGGCCAGTGCCGTGCCTGCCGCAAGGGCAAGCCGTGGTACTGCTTCTCCACGCACAACGCGACCCAGCCGATGACGCTGCTCGACGGCACGCCCCTCGCCCCCGCGCTCGGCATCGGCGCCTTCGCGGAGAAGACGCTGGTCGCCGCCGGGCAGTGCACCAAGGTCGACCCCGCCGCTCCGGCCGCCGCCGCCGGACTGCTCGGCTGCGGTGTCATGGCGGGCTTCGGCGCCGCCGTGAACACCGGCGCCGTCGGCCGCGGCGACTCCGTCGCCGTCATCGGGTGCGGCGGCGTCGGGATGGCCGCCGTCGCCGGAGCGAAGCTCGCCGGGGCGACCAGCGTCATCGCCGTCGACGTCGACGCGCGCAAGCTGGAACGGGCCAGAAGTATGGGCGCCACCCATACCGTCGACGGCACGAAGACGGATGTGGTCGAGGCCGTACGCGAGCTGACCGGAGGATTCGGCGCGGATGTGGTCGTCGAGGCCGTCGGCCGTCCGGAGACGTACAAGCAGGCGTTCTACGCCCGCGACCTGGCGGGCACCGTCGTGCTCGTCGGCGTACCCACTCCCGAGATGAAGCTGGAGCTGCCGCTGCTCGACATCTTCGGGCGCGGCGGCTCTCTGAAGTCCAGCTGGTACGGCGACTGCCTTCCCTCACGCGACTTCCCGATGCTCATCGACCTGTATCTGCAGGGGCGCTTCGACCTCGACGCGTTCGTCTCCGAGACGATCGGACTCGGCGATGTCGAGAAAGCCTTCGAGAAGATGCACCACGGCGATGTGCTGCGCTCGGTGGTGGTGTTCTGATGGCGGCGGGGGAACTGCGCATCGAACGCCTCGTCACCAGCGGGACGTTCAGCCTCGACGGCGGGACCTGGGAGGTCGACAACAACGTCTGGTTCGTCGGGGACGACCACGAGGTCGTGGTCATCGACGCCGCGCACGACGCCGAGGCGATTCTGGCCGCTGTCGGCGACCGCCGTCTGTCCGCCGTCGTCTGCACCCACGCGCACGACGACCACGTGAACGCGGCGCCCGAGGTCGCGGACCGGACGGGCGCGCCCATCCTCCTTCACCCCGACGACCAGGTGCTGTGGAAGATGACGCACCCGAACCGCCGGCCCGACCGTGCGGTGGCGGACGGAGAGCGGATCGAGGTGGCGGGGACGTTTCTGCGCGTGCTCCATACGCCCGGCCACGCGCCGGGGGCAGTGTGCCTGTACGCGCCCGGCCTGGGCGCCCTCTTCAGCGGGGACACGCTCTTCGCGGGCGGACCCGGCGCGACCGGACGGTCGTACAGCGACTTCGGCGCGATCATCGGATCGATCGGCGACCGGCTGCTGACCCTCCCGGGCGAGACGGTCGTGTACCCGGGCCACGGGGACACGACCACCATCGCCGCCGAAGCGCCACACCTCGAAGAATGGGCTGCCCGCGGTTGGTGACCACGGGCGGGCCCGGCCGGAGTCAACCGGCCTTCAGCCCCCGATCTCCGCGGGCTTGACGGCCACCCAGTTGCGGTCGGCGTCGACAGGGACGCCGGCCGCCTTCTGCTCATCCGCCCGCTTGGCTTTCTCGACCTCCAGCGCGTCCGTGTACTTCTGCTTGCGGTTGACCCACAGCCGAAGGCCCCCGGCCCGCACATCGGTGTCGAAGAGCATGAACCAGTCGGAGGGGGCGTCACCGGCGACGAGCATCGGACGCTCGTAGGGGTCGATGTACTCCTTGATGCCGGCGAGCTTGCCCACGTACCACGTGCCCGGGGTCCACAGATACGGTGTTATGACCATGCTGTTGTGCTTGCTCGCCGGGTACTCCGCGTCGAGGAAGTGCCCCTTCTCTATCTGCTTGCGCGCGGTGGTCAGTTCACCGGTCCCCGGGTCGCGGAGCAGCGTGGTGACGCCGATGACGTTCTTCGGCTCGATACCGAGGCCGTACGTGGGGTCGGACACGACCATGCGCACCAGCTCCTCGTGTGCGGCGGTCATCACGTAGGGCGTGATCCCGTGCTTCCGGAGCTCGCCCAGGAGTTCGCGCTGGGCGGGATAGATGCGCGGAGGGTTGACCGTGCTGTGCACGGTGACATCGCCGTCGTAGTACGTCACCGGGATGGGCTTGCCGTAGGCGAAGAGTTCGTCGACGCGGGCCTTGAGCTTCTCCAGGCTGAGCCCCGAGAACACCTGCGCGATCCACGGGTAGCAGACCTTGTCGTCGATCTCGCAGAGCCGCACGTAGTACGAGTAGAGGCTCTCGTCGTCCCGGAAGGGGATGAGTTTCAGCGAGGGGTCGAGCGAGTCCCGGCTCAGCACGCCCTTCATCTCGAGATACGGGAGCAGGGCCTCCTCCAGGTCGTAGCGCCAGATCGTGTTGTCGGCGTCGAACACCGCGTATGCGCCGCGCCCGGCGGAATCCGCGATGAGTTTCTCCAGCCGACGTCCCTGTCCATCCGGCCAGGACTTCAGCTCGGCCTTGCGGCTGTTTTGGCCGGCGGGGGCCGGGTCGCCCGAGGCCTGAGCCAGGACGGGGCCGGCCGCCACCGTGGCGAGTGCGGTGACCGCGGTGACGACGCTGAGCAGGCGGTGCCGGGCAACGGGCATGGTGACCCCTCTCGTCGGGTTCCTTATCGCGCAATGCCTTGTCTTATGCGCAACGAAGGGAACTCGCGGCCGGCGATCCCTGTCAAGACATGTGACACGGCGGCCTCATGAGGACGGCATGGCGTCCGCTGCGGCAGTCGTTCCGCCATATGCGGAATCGTGCGTAGAGCGCAACGAGAGGATCCCTTGGGCCGTCGCGAACGGCGCCTTGACAAGGCATAGGGGGGCCCTCAAACTGACGTTGCGTTCACCGCAATCCGTTTCGCTATACGCACCGAGGTGTCATGATGATTCCCGCGTGCCGTCTCGCCGATCTCCCGCGAGGCGAGGCCTACCGGCTCGAGTCCGATCCCCCTGTCGCGGTGTTCCACACCGAGGATGGCGAGGTCTATGCCATCGACGACACCTGCACCCACCAGGACGCGTCGCTGTCCGACGGCTGGCTGGAGGGGTGCGAGATCGAATGCCCCCTGCACGCCTCGAAGTTCGACCTGCGTACCGGCAGCGTCGACGCGCCCCCGGCCAAGCTGCCCGTACGCACCCACCAGGTCCTCGTCGAGGACGGCATGATTTACGTCCTGCTGTCCCAGGCGCCACCGAACCTCCCGCCCTGCGCGTCCGTACGCCTGGCGGGAGGCCCCGCGTGAAGACCGTGGCCGTCGTCGGCGCGTCGCTCGCCGGGCTGTCGGCCGCCCGCTCGCTGCGCGAGCAGGGTTACGAGGGGCGGCTCGTCCTCATCGGTGATGAGCGCCACCGCCCGTACGACAGGCCGCCGTTGTCGAAGGGGTTCCTCGCCGGAGACATCGACGAGGGCGTCCTCGCACTGGAGGCGGACGGCGAGGACCTCGCGGCGGAGTGGGAGCTCGGCACGCGAGCCATCGGGCTCGACAGCGGGTCGCGGGGCGACCGCCTCGTACGGCTCGCCGACGGCAGGTCGGTCCGGGCGGACGGGATCGTGATCGCCACCGGAGCGGCCGCCCGGACCCTGCCCGGGAGCGACGGCCTCGCCGGTGTGCATGTGCTGCGTACGCTCGACGATGCCCGCGCGCTGCGGGCGGATCTCGCGCGCGGTGGCCGGCTGGTCGTCATCGGCGGCGGATTCATCGGAGCCGAAGTCGCCTCCACCGCGTACGGGCTCGGCCTCGACGTCACGGTCGTGGAGGCGGCCCCGACACCGCTGGCCGGTCCGCTCGGAACGGAGATGGGAGGCATCGTCTCCGAGCTCCACGGCGACCACGGCGTCCGGCTGCTGTGCGGAGCCGGCGTCCGGACTCTCACCGGAGAAGGGCGGGTGGACGCCGTCCTGCTGGAGGACGGCCGCCGTGTCCTGGCCGACACCGTGGTCGTCGGGGTGGGCGCGCGCCCGTGCACCGACTGGCTGGAGGGGGCCGGAGTGACGCTGGAGAACGGCGTACGGTGCGACGCCGCAGGCGGCACCGGCATCCCGGGCATCGTCGCGGTCGGCGACTGCGCGGCCTGGTACGACCCCGCTGTCGGGGGGCACCGCCGGGTCGAGCACTGGACCGGCGCGCGGGAACGGCCGGCGGCGGCCGTGGCCGCCCTGCTCTCCGGAGGTACGGCCCTGCCCGAGCCGCTCCGCCCGCCCTACTTCTGGTCGGACCAGTACGGCGTCCGGATCCAGTTCGCCGGGCACGCCTCGGAATCCGACAGCGTCACGGTCGAGGAGGGCGCGGCGGCCGACCGCAGCTTCCTCGCGGTCTACCGGAGCGCGGGCCGTCCGGTTGCGGTGCTCGGGCTGAACCAGCCGCGGTTGTTCACCCGGTGGCGGCGTGAGCTGGCCACCGTCACGGCCCGTACGGCCGGTTGACCCGCCGGGCACGCCTGTGCCCGGGCCTGCCCAGTCGCGTTCCACACCGTTTTCGTACAGCACCGCTCTCGTACGACACCGTCCGGGACTGCTCTTCAACCGGCGTGTGACGACCTGATCCACGACGTTTCCCGCGAGGAGTGCACGTGACAACGACCAGCCTGCCGGAGAGCCTGATCGCCACCCTTCCCGGCGCTTCCTACACCGACCCGGACATCTTCCGCCTGGAGCAGGAATACATCTTCGAGTCGATGTGGTTCTGCGTGGCGCGCTCCTCCGAGCTGGCCAAGCCGGGAGCTTTCAAGACGGTGGACGTGGGAAGCGAGAGCATCCTGGTGACCCGTTCGCGCGACAACTCGATCCGCGCCTTCTTCAATGTGTGCCGGCACCGGGGCGCGAAGCTGTGCACGGAGGAGTCCGGCGAGGTCAAGCGGGCGTTCCAGTGCCCGTACCACGCCTGGACATACGATCTTCAGGGCAAGCTCGTCGCCGCCCCCAATCTCACCAAGATGCCGGACGTCGGCCGGACCGAGTACGGCCTTGTGGACGTGGCCGTGCGCGAGTGGCTCGGCTATGTCTGGGTATGCCTCGCGGACAGTCCGCCCTCCTTCGAGGAGGAGGTGATCGGCGCCGTCGTCGAGCGGCTCGGCGATGTGGAGGCGATCGAGCGCTACAACATCGCCGACCTGGAGGTCGGAAAGCGGATCGTCTACGACGTCAAGGCGAACTGGAAGCTCATCATCGAGAACTTCATGGAGTGCTACCACTGCGCCACCATCCACCCCGAACTCACCGAGGTGCTCCCCGAGTTCGCCGACGGCTACGCGGCGCAGTACTACGTCGGACACGGCGCCAAGTTCGGTGACGACATCAAGGGGTTCACCGTCGACGGCTCCGAGGGCCTCGACCGCATCCCCACGGTCTCCGAGGACCAGGACCGCAAGTACTACGCGATCACCATCAAGCCGCAGGTCTTCATCAACCTGGTGCCGGACCATGTGATCTTCCACCGGATGTACCCGGTCGCCGCCGACCGCACGATCGTCGAGTGCGACTGGCTGTACCTCAAGGGCGTGGTGGAGAGCGGCAAGGACGTCAGCCGTTCCGTCGAACTCTTCGACCGGGTCAACAGGCAGGACTTCGAAGCCTGCGAGCGCTGCCAGCCCGCGATGAGCTCCCGCCTGTACGCCAAGGGGGGAGTCCTCGTACCCAGCGAGCATCACATCGGCGCGTTCCACGACTGGGTGCAGGGCCGGCTGGAGCGCCCGGAACGTCAGCCCAGGTAGCCCATGCGGTGGCTGATTTCCTGCGCGCCCTGGACCAGCAGCGGCGCGAGCTCGTGCATGCGCTCCTCGGTGAAGCGGTAACTGGGCCCCGATGCGCTGATCGCGGCGATGACCTCGCCGTCCCGGTCGCGGACCGGGGCGGCCATGGCATGGAGCCCGATCTCGTACTCCTCGAACGTCATGGCGTATCCGCGCTCAAGGACATCACTGAGGTTCTTCTCCAGCTTCGTCCTGGTGGTCAGCGTGCTCGGCGTGAGCTTCTTCAGGCCGGCCTCGGCCAGCAGCTCCGCGCGCCGCTTCGCCGGGAGGTGGGCCAGCAGGACCTTGCCGCTGGATGTGGCGTGCAGCGGCGTCAGCTGCCCGACCCAGTTGTGCGCCGTGACCGCGCCCGGGCCGCGCACCTGGCAGAGGTTGATCGCGTAACGCTCCTCCAGGATGGCGATGTTGACCGTCTCGCCGATCTCCTCGGCGAGCCGCTCGCAGACCGGGCGGCCCTGCTGGGTGATGTCGATACGCCCCGTGACCGCACCGGCCAGTCGTACGATCCCGAAGCCGAGGCGGTACTTGCCCCGCTCGGCGGCCTGTTCGACGAGACCGCGTGCCTCCAGTGCCCCGAGCAGGCGGAACGCGGTCGACTTATGGACATCGATCTCCGCCGCCACTTCACTGACGCCCGCCTCGCCGCGCTGGGCAAGGATCTCCAGGACGCTGACGGCGCGGTCGACGGACTGCACTCCGCCCGCCGGGGCGCCTGCGGATTCGGTAGCTGCCGTGTAGTTGCTCATGGCGAAACTATACGCGCTGTCACCAACGAAGTGACTGGTCGGTACGACGAAAGGAAGTTGCGTTGCTTGCAACCTAGTGCGTATAGCGATACTCGTATTAGCATGCGCGCGTATCGACGGCGCGACCGAGACGAGGCAGCAATGGCGCCCCAGAAGTACGACTTCGTCATCGTCGGCGGTGGTTCGGCCGGCAGCGCACTGGCGAACCGGCTCTCCACGGACCCGGGCAACCGGGTCCTGGTCCTCGAAGCCGGCCGGCCCGACTACCCGTGGGACGTCTTCATCCATATGCCCGCGGCGCTGCCCTTCCCCATCGGCAGCCGCTTCTACGACTGGAAGTACGAGTCCGAGCCCGAGCCGCACATGAACGGGCGGCGCATCTACCACGCCCGGGGCAAGGTGCTCGGCGGGTCGAGCAGCATCAACGGAATGATCTTCCAGCGCGGCAACCCCCTGGGCTACGAGCGCTGGGGCGCCGACCCCGGCATGGAGACCTGGGACTACGCGCACTGCCTGCCGTACTTCAACCGGATGGAGAACTGCCTCGCCTCGGACCCCGAGGACGAGTTCCGCGGCCGCTCGGGACCGCTCGTCCTGGAGCGTGGCCCGGCTTCCAGTCCGCTGTTTCCGGCCTTCCTGGAAGCGGTGCAGCAGGCTGGCCATCCACTGACCGATGACGTCAACGGCTACCGGCAGGAGGGCTTCGCGCCCTTCGACCGCAATGTCCACCGCGGACGGCGGCTGTCCGCCGCGCGGGCCTACCTCCACCCGGTCATGAAGCGGCCCAACCTGACGGTGCGGACCCGGGCCTTCGTGACCCGGATCCTCTTCGAGGGCAAGCGCGCCGTCGGCGTCGAGTACCGCCGCGGCCGCGGCGCGCCCCAGCAGGTGCGCGCCGGCGAGGTGATCCTGTCCGGCGGCGCGATCAACTCTCCGCAGCTGCTTCAGCTGTCCGGCGTCGGCAACGCCGACGAGCTGCGCGCACTGGACATCGACGTCGTCCACGACCTGCCGGGCGTGGGGGAGAACCTCCAGGACCACCTGGAGGTGTACGTCCAGTACGCCTGCAAGCAGCCGGTCTCGATGCAGCCGTATCTGAAGTGGCGGCACCGGCCGTGGATCGGCCTCCAGTGGCTCTTCCGCAAGGGCCCCGGGGCGACCAACCACTTCGAGGCCGGCGGCTTCGCGCGCAGCAACGAGGACGTCGAGTACCCCAACCTGATGTTCCACTTCCTGCCCATCGCGGTCCGCTACGACGGCTCCGCGCCGTCCGGCGGTCACGGCTACCAGGTACACGTCGGGCCGATGTACTCCGACGCCATCGGCTCGGTGAAGATCAAGAACAAGGATCCGCGCGAACACCCGGCGCTGCGGTTCAACTACCTCTCCACCGAGCAGGACCGCCGCGAGTGGGTCGAGGCGATCCGCACCGCCCGCCAGATCCTGGGCCAGCCGGCGATGGCCGCGTACAACGACGGGGAGATCTCGCCCGGACCGGCCGTCGAGACCGACGAGGAGATCCTCGCCTGGGTGGCGAAGGAGGGCGAGACCGCCCTGCATCCGTCGTGCACCTTGAAGATGGGCACCGACGACATGGCGGTGACCGACCCGGCGAGCATGCGCGTGCACGGCCTGGAGGGGCTGCGCGTCGTGGACGCGTCGGTGATGCCGTACGTCACCAACGGCAATATCTACGCACCGGTGATGATGGTCGCCGAGAAGGCCGCCGACCTCATCCTGGGCAATGAGCCGCTGCCGCCGTCCAAGGCCGAGTTCTACCGGCACCGGCCCACTCCCGCCTGAGAAGGAGCGGCCATGCCCACGCGGCCCACGCCGTATCCCGAGCGCTCCGCGCAGGCCCCCCTCACCGGGGGCCTGCCGGAGCTCCTGCACAGGGTCCGCTACGAGGTCCTGCCGACGAAGAGCACCGAGGACAAGGTCCTCGGCTGCGTCCCCACCGACATCCCCGTCACCGTCACCGCCTCACCGGCCAAGGGCCTCGGCCCGACGCTGGACCTCGCCACCCGGCTGGCGGGCCACGGCTACCGGGTCGTGCCGCACGTCCCGGCCCGGCAGATCGTCGACCACAGCCACCTGGCGGACGTCGTCGACCGGCTCATCGCCGCCGGTATCGAGGACGTCTTCGTGCCGGCGGGCGACGCGGACCCGCCGGCCGGGGTGTACGACGCGGCGCTGCCCGTACTGCGCCGGCTCAGCGAGCTGGGCAGCCCGTTCGCGCACGTCGGCATCACCGGCTATCCGGAGAGCCATCCCCGTATCGACGACGATGTCACCGTCCAGTCGATGTGGGACAAGCAGGCGCACGCGACCTACATCGTCAGCAATCTCTGCTTCGACCCGGGGACCCTGCGGCACTGGCTCGGGAGGGTGCGTCGTCGCGGCGTCACGCTGCCGGTACACCTCGGTGTCGCCGGGCCCGTGCAGCGCGCGAAGCTGCTCTCCGTGGCGACGAAGATCGGCGTGGGGGAGTCGGCGAAGTTCCTGACCCGGCACGCCGCCTGGTTCGTGCGTTTCGCGGCGCCGGGCGGCTACTCCCCGGAGAGACTGCTCCGCCGAACGGCCCCCGCGCTGGGCTCACCGGAGGCGGGCGTGGCCGGTCTGCACCTGTTCACGTTCAACCAGATCGCGGAGACGGAGCGCTGGCGCCGCGCGATGCTGGACCGCCTCGGCGGCTGACGGGCGCCCCGCCGGCGCCGAGCCCTAGCCGGGTTGCGGTCGAGGAGACATGATGCATCCTCCGTTGATGCGTATTGCACAACAGGGTGGGTGATACGCAACATGCTCCAGCGCTGTGGCGCGGCGGGTCAAGGGGGCGCGGGCAACTGGCGGAGGCGGCAGATCCGCCCCTCCGTACCCCTTGACGAACGGCACCTCGTGGGCGATTGTGTCGTTCCATTACGAGCAATTCGATGCGCGATACGCAACGCAGATATCGGTGATACCCGTATGAAGGGCTCCGCGCGTGGCAGATCTGTACCTCGACGGCAAGTGGCGCGACGCGATGGCGGGCGGCCACCGGGACATTCACTGTCCCGCCGACGGCACGCATGTCCGGACCGTGTGCGAAGCGACGCGAGCCGACACCGAAGCCGCGATCGCCGCGGCGCGGCACGCCTTCGACGAAGGGCCGTGGCCACGGACGCCCGAGCGTGAGCGCGGCGCGCTGCTGCTGCGCACCGCCGACGTCATGGAGCGCGACGCCAAGGAGTTCGCCCGCGCCGAGTCTCTCGACACCGGCAAGCGCCTGGTCGAGAGCGAGTACGACATCGCCGACATCGTCGCCTGCTTCCGGTACTTCGGCGGGGTCGCGGGCACGAGCGCGGGCCGCGTGGTCGACACCGGCCGCGAGGACGCCATCAGCCGGGTCGTCTACGAGCCGGTCGGTGTGTGCGGGCTCATCACCCCGTGGAACTACCCCCTGCTGCAGGCGGCGTGGAAGGTCGCACCCGCCCTCGCCGCCGGCAACACGCTGGTCCTGAAACCCAGCGAGCTGACCCCCTCGACCTCCATCCTGCTGATGCGCGCGCTGGAGGAGGCCGGGCTTCCCGCCGGTGTCGCGAACCTCGTCCTGGGAGCGGGAGCCGAGGCGGGCGCGCCCCTCGCGGAGCACCCGGGCGTCGACATGGTCTCGTTCACCGGCGGTCTGGAGACGGGAAAGCGGATCATGGCCACGGCCGCCGCCACCGTGAAGAAGGTCGCCCTGGAACTGGGCGGCAAGAACCCCAACGTCGTCTTCGCCGACGCCGACTTCGAGGCCGCCGTCGACTTCGCCCTCACGGCCGTCTTCCTCCACTCCGGCCAGGTCTGCTCGGCCGGTGCCCGCCTGATCGTCGAGGACTCCCTGCACGACGCCTTCGTCGACGAGGTCGTACGCCGCGCCCGGAACATCCGGTTGGGTGGCCCGTTCGACCCCGACGCCGAGACGGGCCCGCTGATCTCCGCACAGCACCGGACGAAGGTGGAGGAGTACGTCGCGTCGGGCCTGGCGCAGGGCGCCGTACTGCGCTGCGGGGGCCGGCGCCCCGATGACCCCGCACTGGCCGACGGGTTCTACTACCTGCCGACCGTGCTCGACGAGTGCCGCCAGGACATGCACGTCGTACGGGAGGAGTCCTTCGGCCCGGTGCTCACCGTCGAGCGGTTCTCGGACGAGGACGACGCCGTACGGATCGCCAACGACACCGAGTACGGACTCGCGGGCGCCGTCTGGACGCAGGATGCGGGCAGGGCGCAGCGGGTTGCCCGGCGGCTGCGGCACGGCACCGTATGGATCAACGACTACCACCCGTACGTACCGCAGGCGGAGTGGGGCGGCTTCGGGCACTCGGGAGTCGGCCGCGAGCTGGGGCCGACCGGCCTGGACGAGTACCGCGAACCCAAGCACATCTGGCAGAACATCCAACCCCGGCCGCAGAACTGGTTCCGCGGCTGAGCTCTGTGCCACCGACGTCGAGCGCGGCCGTGCCATCCGAAGAGAGGTCGACAGTGACCGCAACAGAGACAGAACTGCCGCCGCAGCGCGGCGTGTCCGACGACAGGACTCCGGTCATCTCCGTCCGCGGCCTGTGGAAGGTCTTCGGGCCCAGGGCCGCGCAGGTGCCGGACTCGTCCGAGCTCTGCGGTCTTACCCGACAGGAGCTCATGCGGCAGACGGGCTGTACCGCGGCCGTTCGGGATGTGAGTTTCGATGTGTCGCCCGGAGAGGTCTTCGTCGTCATGGGCCTGTCCGGCTCGGGCAAGTCGACACTCGTGCGATGTCTGACCCGGCTGATAGAACCCACCGCCGGTGAGATCGTCTTCGAGGGCGAGGACATCCGCCGCGCGGACGACAAGCGACTGCGTGAGCTGCGGCGGCGCAAGTTCTCCATGGTCTTCCAGCACTTCGGGCTGCTGCCGCACCGCCGGGTCGTGGACAACGTCGCGTACGGCCTGGAGATCCGCGGCATGAGCCGGGCCGAGCGCACCCGGCGCGCCATGGAGGTCATCGAACTGGTCGGCCTCACCGGGTACGAGCACTCCTACCCCGACCAGCTCTCCGGCGGTATGCAGCAGCGGGTCGGGCTCGCCCGCGCCCTCGCGGGCGACCCTGATGTCCTCCTCTTCGACGAGCCGTTCTCCGCGCTCGACCCGCTGATCCGCCGGGACATGCAGAACGAGGTCATCCGCCTGCACCGCGAGGTCGGCAAGACGATGGTGTTCATCACGCACGATCTGTCCGAGGCACTGAAGCTCGGCGACCGCATCCTCATCATGCGCGACGGCAAGACGGTCCAGTGCGGCACGGGCGACGAGCTGGTCGGCGCGCCCGCCGACGACTACGTCAGGGACTTCGTCGCGGACGTGCCCCGCTCCCATGTGCTCACGCTGCGCTGGATCATGCGCCCGGCCCGCCCGGACGACGCCCTTGACGGACCGGAGCTCAGCCCGGACGTCGTCGTCCGTGAGGCGACGCGCGCCGTGCTCGCCGCAGACAAGCCCGTGAAGGTCGTCGAGGACGGGCGCCTCCTCGGCATCGTCGGCGACGAGGAGATCCTCGCGGTCGTCGCCGGGGGAGACGGTGACGGAGCCGGTGCCGGTGCGGAGGACGGCGCCTGATGGCCGTCCTGGCAGAGGCGACCGCGCGACTGTCGCCGGTACGGGGCGGCCGCCGACTGGTCGTGGCCGCGATCGTCATGGGCTGGCTCGCCCTGTGGCTGGTTCTGCGCGGCACCCATACGCTTCCGCTCGGCACGGCGGAACTGACCCCGCTCCACCGCGAGTTCAACGAGATCAACGACGCCGTCGGCGCCCACCGCAACAGCAACCCGGTCTTCCTCTACTTCTTCAACGAGATCCGTCTGGTCGTCGACAACCTGGTCACCTTCATCCAGGCGCTGTTCTCGCAGCCGTCGTTCGGCCGCCCGGTTCCCGTGGTCGGCTGGCTGGGCGTCGTCGCCCTCGTCGGCTATGTCTCGTGGGCGTTCGGGAATGTGCGGGTGGCGGCCCTGGCCGTCGCCGGATTCGTCCTCTTCGGTCTGCAGGGACTGTGGCAGGAGAGCATGGACACGCTCGCCCTCACCGTGGCGGCCGTCTTCGTCTCGCTGCTCGCCGGTATTCCGCTCGGGGTCTGGGCCGGGCTGTCCGACCGGGTGAACCGCCTGGTCACACCCGTGCTCGACTTCATGCAGACGATGCCTACGTTCGTCTACCTGGCCCCGCTGACGCTGTTCTTCCTCATCGGCCCGGCGTCCGCCACGATCGCCACACTGATCTTCGCGACGCCGCCGGCGGTGCGTATCACCGCCCACGCGATCCGCTCGGTGCCCCGGACCACGGTCGAGGCGGCCGAGTCGCTGGGCTCGACCCGGCGCCAGACGCTGACCAAAGTGCTGCTGCCGATGTCGAAGCGCACGATCGTGCTGGGCGTGAACCAGACCATCATGGCCGCGCTGTCCATGGTCACCATCGCCGCGCTCATCGACGCGCCCGGCCTGGGCAAGACCGTCATCAAGGCCCTGGAAACACTCGACGTGGGCGTGGCGTTCAACGCCGGTCTCGCCATCGTCGTGATGGCCATCGTGCTCGACCGCGTCACCACCGCGGCGAGCGTCAGGGCCGAGACAGCCAGGCAGGGCGACGGCCGCTCGGCGCGGTGGCGCCGTCCGCTGCTCATCGCCGGAGGCGCGCTCACCGCCGTCTGCGTATGGCTGTCCCACACCTTTGTGTGGGCGGCGGAATTCCCGGGTGACGCCGGGGTGGGCAGCGCGATCGCCCGTACGGCGGACTCCACGACCGCGTGGGCGCAGGGCAGCTTCGCCGGGGTGACCAACGGGCTGCGCGAAGTGATCACCACGCTGCTGCTCAACCCCTTCGAGGCGCTGCTGACCGGCTCCCCCTGGTGGCTCGTCGGCGCGATGGTGGTGGCCCTCGGCGGGCTGTTCGGCGGATGGCGTGCGGCGGCCACCGCGGCGGTGTGCGTGGCGCTGATCGTCGGTACGGGCCTGTGGCGGGACAGCATGACGACGCTGGCCTCCAGCGTGGTGGCCACGGTCATCGTGATGGTCCTAGGTGTCGTGGTGGGGGTGTGGATGGGGCGCAGCGCCCTGGCAGACCGGTTGATCCGTCCTGTACTCGACGCCGGGCAGACCATGCCGGCGTTCGTCTATCTGGTGCCGTTCCTCGCGCTGTTCGGCGCGAGTCGGTTCACGGCGATCGTCGCCGCGATCGTCTACGCGGCACCGGTGACGATGAAGATCATCGCGGACGGGGTGCGGGCGGTGCCGCAGACCACGGTGGAGGCAGCGACCTCGGCCGGCTCCAGCACCTGGCAGACCATCACGAAGGTGCAGCTTCCGATGGCGCGCGGCGCCCTGGCTCTCGCGACGAACCAGGGACTGATCTACGTGCTGTCGATGGTCGTGGTGGGTGGTCTGGTGGGCGCCGGGGCCCTCGGCTATGACGTCGTGGCGGGGTTCTCGCAGGGCCAGTTGTACGGCAAGGGCCTGGCGGCGGGCCTGGCCATCGTGCTGCTCGGAGTCATGTTCGACCGGATCACCCAAGCGGCAGCCCACCGGGCCACCGGAGTGCCCAGCGGGAGCTGAGGCAGAAGAAGGGGCAGGACACCCATGGAAAGAAATGTCATCACACGGGCGACGCGGATGCGGCGACGCGCCGGTCTGGCCGGCCTGGCGGCACTGACCCTCGCGCTCAGCGGCTGCGGCGGTGCGAAGGTCGGAGAGGCGAGCGCCGGATCGGGCGGCGCCGGCGCCGGGAAATGCGGCACTTTCAATCTCGCCGTCAACCCGTGGGTCGGTTACGAGGCCAATGCGGCGGTCATCGCGTATGTCGCGGAAAAGGACCTCGGGTGCAAGGTGACGAAGAAGGACCTCAAGGAAGAGGTTGCCTGGCAGGGATTCGGCACGGGTGAGGTGGACGCGGTCGTCGAGAACTGGGGCCACCCGGATCTGAAGAAGAAATACATCGAGCAGCAGAAGACGGCAGTCCCCGCCGGTGAGACAGGAAACAAGGGCGTCATCGGCTGGTACGTACCGCCGTGGATGGCGGAGAAGTACCCGGACATCACCGATTGGAAGAACCTGAACAAGTACGCCGAGATGTTCAGGACGTCCGAGTCCGGCAGCAAGGGCCAGCTGCTGGACGGGGATCCGTCGTTCGTCACCAACGACGGCGCTCTGGTGAAGAACCTGAACCTCGATTACAAGGTGGTGTACGCGGGCAGCGAGGCCGCTCTCATCCAGGCGTTCCGCCAGGCAGAGGCCCAGAAGACGCCTGTCATCGGATACTTCTACGAACCGCAGTGGCTCTTCTCGGAGCTGAAGCTCGTGAAGGTGGACCTGCCCGCGTACCAGGCGGACTGTGACGCCGACCCGGAGAAGACCGCCTGCGACTATCCCGCCTACGTACTGGACAAGATCGTCAGTAAGAAGTTCGCCGACTCCGGAAGTCCCGCCTATCAGCTCGTCAAGAACTTCACCTGGTCGAACGAGGATCAGGACACCGTGGCGAAATACATCGCGCAGGGCAAGATGTCGCCGGAGAAGGCCGCGCAGAAGTGGGTCGAGGGCAACCGAAAGAAGGTCGACGTCTGGCTCGGAAAGGGCTGAGCCAGGAGAGACGGAAAGCAACGTGCCGTGCCCGGCGGGCTGTCGAGACAGCCCGCCGGGCACGGCTGTTTCCGCGTCTTTGTGAAACGGCCGTTCCCGCGAATTCGCACCCCTTGACACCGCACGGGGCGACCGGCACTGTGAGTTGCGCAACCTGAAGCACGTTGCGCTGACGGCAACTCGACTTCTTTTGAATCGGAGGGGCGGCGATGGCGGGACCGCGCGTGGTCATCATCGGAGCGGGCGTCGTGGGAGCGGCGCTGGCTGACGAACTCTCCTCCCGGGGCTGGACCGAGGTGACAGTCGTCGACCAGGGGCCGCTTCCTGCCACCGGCGGATCGTCGTCCCACGCCCCGGGCCTCGTGTTCCAGACGAACCCTTCGAAGACCATGACCGAACTGGCCCGCTACACCGTCGAGAAGCTCTGCGCCCTCGACGTTGACGGGCAGCCCTGCTTCCTGCAGGTCGGCGGGCTCGAAGTGGCCACCACCCCGGAGCGCCTGACCGAGCTGCGGCGCCGGCAGGGCTGGCTGACCTCCTGGGGGATCGAGGGCCGGCTCGTGGGCCCGGAGGAGTGCGTGGATCTGCACCCCCTGGTGAACCGCGAGCGTGTGCTCGGCGGTCTCCTTGTCCCCACCGACGGACTGGCCAAGGCGGTGCTCGCCGTCGAGGCGCAGATCCGGGCCGCCACGGCCCGGGGCGTACGCTTCCTCGCCCGCCACGAAGTCCTGGACATCCGCACGGACGGCGAGCACGGTGAGCGGGTCACCGCCGTCGTCACCGGCCAGGGCGAGATCCCCGCAGACATCGTCGTGTGCTGCGCCGGCATCTGGGGCCCCAAGATCGCCCGTATGGTCGGGATGAACCTTCCGCTGACCCCGCTGGCACACCAACTGGCGTGGACCGGCCCGGTTCCGGCGCTCGCCGGACAGGCCGAGGAAGCGGTCCGCCCGATCCTGCGGCACCAGGACGCCGACCTGTACTACCGCGACCGCTTCGACCGGATCGGCATCGGCTACTACGGCCACCGGCCCATGCCGGTCTCGGCCGACGACATCGCCTCGGTGGACTCCGCCGAGGACTCCGCCGAGGACTCCGCCGAACCGATGCCCTCCGTACTGCGGTTCACGGAGGACGACTTCGCCGACGCCTGGACCGAGACCCAGTCCCTGCTGCCCGCCACCCGGGACGCCAAGGTCGAGGAGGGCATCAACGGGCTCTTCTCGTTCACCACCGACGGAATGCCCCTGCTCGGCGAATCACCCGACGTCAAGGGCTTCTGGGTCGCCGAGGCGGTCTGGGTCACCCACTCCGCCGGCGTCGGCCGCGCCATGGCCGAATGGCTCGTCGACGGCCACTGCTCCTCCTTCGACCTGCACGAGTGCGACGTCAACCGCTTCGAGCCGCACCAGCTCGCCCCCGACTACGTTCTCGCACGCGACTGCCAGAACTTCGCCGAGGTCTACGACATCATCCACCCGCTCCAGCCGCCGGGTGCCCCGAGGCCGCTGCGCACCAGCCCGTTCCACGTCCGCGAGCGGGAGCTGAACGCCTTCTTCCTGGAGGCGTCCGGCTGGGAGCGGCCCCAGTGGTACTCCGCCAACGAGCCCCTCCTCGCCCGGTGGTCCATCCCCACCCCCAACGACTGGGCCGCACAGCTGTGGTCACCGGTCGTCGGCGCCGAGGCCCTCGCCACCCGCGAGAGCGTCGCGATGTACGACATGACGGCCCTGAAGCGGCTGGAGGTCGCCGGCCGCGGAGCCGCCGCGTTCCTCCAGCGACTGACCACTGCCAACGTCGACAAGTCCGCCGGCTCGGTGACGTACACGCTGATGCTGGACGAGGACGGCGGCATCCGCAGCGACATCACGGTGGCGCGGCTCGGCCGGGACCTCTTCCAGGTCGGCGCCAACGGCAACCTGGACCTCGACTGGTTCACCCGTCATCTCCCCGGCGACGGATCCGTCGTCGTACGGGACATCACCGCGGGCACCTGCTGCATCGGCCTGTGGGGACCGAAGGCGCGCGAGGTGCTCCAGCCGCTGGCAGACTCGGACTTCTCCGACAACGGCCTGCGCTACTTCCGGGCCAAGCGCGCCCACATCGGCGCCGTGCCCGTCACCGCCATGCGCCTCAGCTACGTCGGCGAGCTCGGCTGGGAGTTGTACACGACCGCCGACATGGGCCTGAAGCTGTGGGACACCCTCTGGGAGGCCGCCCAGCCGTACGGGGGCATCGCCGCCGGCCGGGGCGCCTTCAACAGCCTGCGCCTGGAGAAGGGCTACCGGTCCTTCGGCACCGACATGACCTACGAACACGACCCCTACGAGGCCGGTCTCGGCTTCGCCGTGAAGATGGACAAGGGCGACTTCATCGGCCGGGCCGCACTGGAGCGGCGCGCGGCCGACGTACGCCGCCGCCTCACCTGTCTGACCATCGACGACCCGCGCGCCGTGGTCATGGGCAAGGAGCCCGTGTACGACGACGGCCGCCCGGTGGGTTACGTCACCAGCGCGGCGTACGGCTACACCATCGGCAAGGGCATCGCCTACGCCTGGCTCCCCGCGCAACTCGCCACGGCCGGCCGCGCCCTGCAGATCGGCTACTTCGACCAGCGCGTTCCGGCGGTCGTCGCCGAGGAGCCGCTGTTCGACCCGACGATGTCGCGCCTGCGCGGCTGACCCGGCCACCGGGCCGCACCCGCTTGTGAGTTGCTGCGGGTGGTCAGAGGTGGACGACGAATCGCCCGGCGGCGATTCCTCTTTCCCTGCCCTGCTCCGCAGGGGCTTCGTTTCCTCCCTCGCGGCCGCCCACCCCCTCTACCCGTCCCTGTCAGGAGACGCGCGATGAGTCCCCGTACCCCAGGCGCCGACCTTCCCGAGCACCCCGACTGGCTGTGGCGCACGCCCGAGCCCAAGCGGTCGTACGACGTCGTGATCGTCGGCGGCGGCGGACACGGCCTCGCCACCGCCCACTACCTGGCCAAGAACCACGGCATCACCAATGTCGCCGTCCTTGAGAAGGGCTGGCTCGCCGGCGGCAACATGGCCCGCAACACGACCATCATCCGCTCCAACTACCTCTGGGACGAGAGCGCCGGGATCTACGAGCACGCGCTCAAGCTGTGGGAGGGGATGGAGGACGAGCTCGACTACCCCATCCTGTTCTCCCAGCGCGGTGTGCTGAACCTGGCGCACAGCCTGCAGGATGTACGCGACAGCGTGCGCCGGGTCGAGGCCAACCGGCTGAACGGCGTGGACGCCGAGTGGCTCGACCCGGAGCAGGTCAAGGACGTCTGCCCGATCGTCAACATCTCGCCGGACGTGCGCTACCCGGTCATGGGCGCGACCTACCAGCCGCGCGCGGGCATCGCCAAGCACGACCACGTCGCCTGGGGCCTCGCCCGCTCCGCCGACGCCGCGGGCATCGACCTCATCCAGAACTGCGAGGTCACCGGCATCGACGTGCAGGGCGGCCGGGTGACCGGCGTACAGACCTCGCTCGGCCCGATCGCCGCGGGCCGGGTCGCCCTCTGCGCGGCCGGGCACTCCTCGGTGCTGGCGGCCATGGCAGGCTTCGAGCTGCCCGTCCAGAGCCACCCACTCCAGGCCCTGGTCTCCGAACTCCTTGAGCCGGTGCACCCCACCGTGGTCATGTCCAACGCGGTGCATGTCTACGTCAGCCAGGCCCACAAGGGCGAGCTGGTCATGGGTGCGGGCATCGACGCGTACAACGCGTACACGCAGCGCGGCGCGTTCCACATCATCGAGCGCCAGATGGCAGCCGCGCTGGAACTGTTCCCGGTCTTCGCCCGCGCGCACGTCCTGCGCACCTGGGGCGGCATCGTCGACGTCAGCCCCGACGCGTCACCGATCGTCGGGCTCACCCCCGTGGACCACCTCTACGTCAACTGCGGCTGGGGGACGGGCGGCTTCAAGGCCACGCCGGGAGTCGGCTGGGCCTTCGCCCACACCATCGCCCACGACGAAGCCCACCCGCTGGCCGCCCCCTTCACGCTCGACCGTTTCACCACCGGCGCGCTCGTCGACGAGCACGGCGCGGCCGCGGTCGCCCACTGAGCGAAGCACAACACGAGGAGCCGGACCCATGCTGCTCATCCCATGCCCCTGGTGCGGGCCTCGCGACGAGGCCGAATTCCACTACGGCGGTCAGGCGCACGTTCCCTATCCCGAGGACCCTTCGGCCCTCACCGACGAGGAGTGGGCCCGCTATCTGTTCTTCCGTGACAACACCAAGGGGCCGTTCCCCGAGAGGTGGAGCCACGCGGACGGCTGCCGCCGCTGGTTCAACGCCGTCCGGGACACGGCGACCAACGACATCCTCGCCGTGTACCGGGTCGGCGAGCCAAGGCCGGTGATCGCATGACCTCGCAGCCCTTCCGACGGCCCAGCGGTGGCCGTATCTCCCGGGAGAAGCCGCTGAGCTTCCTCTTCGACGGCGTGGAGTACCAGGGCTACCGGGGCGACACCCTCGCCTCCGCGCTGCTCGCGGGCGGCGTCCACCAGACCGGCACCAGCGTCAGACTCGGCCGTCCGCGCGGCATCTTCGCGGCGGGAGCCGAGGAGCCGAACGCCGTCGTCCAGATAGAGGCCCCTTTCCCGGAGCCGATGCTCCCCGCGACGACTGTCGAGTTGTACGACGGGCTCGTGGCGAGCGGCCTACCGGGCCAGGGACGCCTCGCCACCGAACCGGACCCCGCTCGCTACGACGCCGTGCACGCCCACTGCGACCTGCTGGTCGTCGGCGCGGGACCGGCCGGTCTCGCCGCGGCGACGGCGGCCGCTCGCAGCGGGGCGCGGGTGATCCTCGCCGATGACCAGCCCGAGCTGGGCGGAAGCCTGCTCGGTACGGGCCAACTGCCGGACTGGGTGGCCGAGGCGGGCGACGAGCTGGACGCGGCGCCCGACGTGCGGGTGCTGCGCCGCACCACGGTCTTCGGCTACTACGACGACAACTACGTGATCGCCGTCGAGCGCCGCACCAACCACCTGGGCGCACAGGCCCCCGCCCACGTCTCGCGCGAGCGGGTGTGGCGGATCCGGGCGCAGCGGGTCGTCCTGGCGACCGGTGCGCACGAGCGCTCGCTCGCCTTCGCCGACAACGACCGCCCCGGCGTCATGCTCGCGGGCGCGGCCCGTACGTACGTGAACCGGTACGGCGTCCTCCCGGGTCACCGCGCGCTGGTGTTCACCACGAACGACAGCGCGTACGCCACCGCACTCGACCTGGCGGCGGCGGGGGTGGAGGTCGCGGCGGTCGTCGACGCCCGGCCCGAGCCGGGGGAGTGGGCGCGCCGGGCCGCGGAGGCCGGCATAGAGGTGCTCGCCGGGAACATCGTCACGGGTACCGCGGGCGAGCCGCGAGTCTCCTCGGTGACCGTGTTCCCTGCCGAGGGAGGCTCGGCCTCCCGCGAGATCGCCGCCGACCTCCTGCTCGTCTCCGGCGGCTGGAACCCGGTCGTCCACTTGTTCAGCCAGGCCGGCGGGCGGCTTCGCTACGACGACGCGCTCGGCTCGTTCGTGCCGGACAGCTGCCGCCAGGCGGTGGAGGTCGCCGGGGCGGCACGCGGTGAGTTCGACCTCCCCCGTTGCCTGGCCGACGGCGCGGCCGCGGGCGCGCGGGCGCTCGAAGCCGAGGGGTTCGCCGCCTCTGCCTCGCTCCCGCTCCCCTCGCCGGTCGAAGAGCCCCGCACACCGGCCCGGCATCTGTGGGTCGCCCCCGGAACGGACACATCCCGCAGCTTTGTCGACCTCCAGCGCGATGTCACCGTCGGCGATCTCGCCCGCGCGACGCGCGCCGGGATGCGGTCGGTCGAGCACCTGAAGCGCTACACCACAGCGGGCACGGCGAACGACCAGGGCAAGACCTCGGGCGTTCTCGCCGGCGGCGTCATCGCGCACCTGCTCGGCGTCGACGTCGCAGAGCTCGGCACGACGACCTTCCGCGCCCCGTATGCGCCGGTCTCCTTCGCCACGCTCGCCGGCCGCGACCGTGGGGTCCTGCACGACCCTGTACGCGTCACCGCCCTGCACGACTGGCACGTCGCGCACGGCGCGCTCTTCGAGAACGTCGGGCAGTGGAAACGGCCGTGGTACTACCCGCGAGCCGGTGAGGACATGGAAGCGGCAGTGCTGCGCGAGTGCCGCGCCGCCCGCGAAGGCGTCGCCTTCATGGACGCCTCCACCCTCGGCAAGATCGACGTGCAGGGACCGGATGCCGGAGAATTCCTGGACCGGCTCTACACCAACATGATGAGCACGCTGAAGGTCGGCATGATCCGCTACGGCGTGATGTGCCGCCCCGACGGGATGCTCTTCGACGACGGCACCGTCATCCGGCTCGCCGAGAGGCGCTTCCTCGTCACCACCACGACCGGCAACGCCGCCGCTGTACTCGACTGGATGGAGGAGTGGCTCCAGACGGAGTGGCCCGACCTGCGCGTGCACTGTGCCTCGGTCACCGAGCAGTGGGCCACCGTCGCCCTGGTCGGCCCCCGCTCCCGCGAGGTGCTGGGCGGGCTCGCCCCGCAGCTCGCCGTGGACAACGCCGGCTTCCCGTTCATGGCCTGGCGCGACACGGCCGTCGCCGGGATCCCGGCACGGGTGTGCCGGATCAGCTTCTCCGGCGAACTGGCGTACGAGATCAATGTCTCGCCGTGGGACGCGACGGCGCTGTGGGAGGCGCTGTACGAGGCGGGACGCCCGCTCGGCATCACGGCGTACGGCACCGAGACCATGCATGTCCTGCGCGCCGAGAAGGGCTATCCGATCGTCGGCCAGGACACCGACGGCACGGTGACCCCGCAGGACCTCGGCATGAGCTGGGTGGTGTCCAAGAAGAAGCCCGACTTCATCGGCAAGCGCTCGTACGCCCGCGCCGACACCAGCCGGCCCGACCGCAAGCACCTCGTCGGCCTGCTGCCGGACGACCCCGGCACCCTGCTGCCCGAAGGCACTCACCTGGTCGCCAGCAGCCCGCTCCCCGAACCGCCGGTGCCGATGCTCGGGCACGTCACCTCCAGCTACCGCAGCGCGGCCCTCGGCCGGACGTTCGCGCTCGCCCTCGTCAGGGGCGGCCGGGACCGTATCGGTGAGCGGCTGTATGCGCCGGTGGGGGGCGAGCTGGTCCCGGTCACGGTCGCAAGTCCCGTTCTCTACGACCCTGAGGGGGCACGCCGCGATGGCTGAAAGCTCGTATGTCTGGTCGCGCTCCGCTTCGACTCCGCTTCGGCCCGGTGCCGTGCCCTCGTCCCTCGGGCACGACCCCGAGCCTCCGCTTCGTCTCGGCTCGCCGCTCGGAAGCCGCCGCGACCCGCGGAGCCCGATGTCTTACCACGCCGAACGGTTCGCCGCCGCAACGCGCGCCTCGGGCGGAGCGCTGCGGCTGGCGGAACTCCCCTTCCTCGCGCAGGTCAATGTGCGTCTGGACCCCAAGGGTCCGGCTGCGGACGCCGTCGGTCTCGCGCTGGGTTTTCCGCTGCCGCTGGAGCCCAACACGGTCGCGCGGGGCGGCAAGCTGGCCGCGCTGTGGCTGGGGCCTGACGAGTGGCTCGTCGTGGGCCCACCCGGAACCCAGGCGGAGATCGAGGCACGGCTGCGCGAGGCGATCGGCGACGAGCACGCCGCGGTCGTCGACGTGTCGTCCCAGCGGACCACCCTGCTCGTCGCCGGGGCCCGGGCCGGCGAAGTGCTGGCGCACGGCTGTTCCCTCGACCTGCATCCGCGGTCCTTCGGCGCGGACCGGTGCGCGCAGACCACGCTGGCCCGCGCGCACGTGGTGCTGGTCCCCCGGGGCGAGCTCAAGCCGGGATTCTGGGTGCTGGTGCGCTCGTCGTTCGCCGGCTACCTGGCCGACTGGCTGCTCGACGCCGCATCGGAGTACACCAACGGGCCGGATACACAGGTGCGTTGACCATCTGAGTCGCGGGCACACCCGGCCGCCGTGGGCTCACGTCTGTGCCGACAGGCGTTGCCCTGGTGGCCGGGCCCGCGCCCCCGGGACTTGAGTGCCTCGCTGCCTCCGCTTCGCGGCTTCTGATCGTGCGCCCTCCCGGCACGACGAGTTCGATCGCAGCACTCTTGGCGTGGCTCGGAGCGAGCTCCTTGGTGTCGAGGACGTCGCGGTTGGGTTCCGATCAGGTCTCTCGCCTGCGATGATCCGCCGCCGATAGCACGCTTTGGTCGCGGAAGACACCTATCTACTTCCTCGGCGTGGCTGGTTATGATCGGCACCCCCAGCCGTCCACCCGCCGTCCCCCGCTCCCGAGGTCCGATGTCTCCGATAGAACCCGAAGGCGTACGAGGGCAGTCGACGACCCGTCGGCGGCGCACCGTGCGCCTGCGCACCCTGCTCATCTGGCTGGCGGTGCTCCCCACTGTGGCGATGGGCGCCCAAGTGACGGTGACCGCCGGGCGGTTGCTGGCGAAGTCGGAACACCTGCGGGCCGATGTCGCGGCCGCCGAGCGGATCGGCGCACCGCTCTACACGCTCATGGTCGACATGCAGGCCGAGCGGACGTCGACCGCCGCGCTGTGGGCGGGCACCGCCGGGGCCGAGGACGAGCTGCGGAACCGGCGGGAGGCCACGGACCGGGCCGCGGCCGAGTTCCGTCGGCTGGCGGGCGATTCGGGTGAATCCTTCGGGGAAGTGAACCGGCGGCTCGACGGCCTGGCCGCGTCCCGCCAGCGCGCGGAGGCCCGCACCGGCGGCGCCGACGGCACGCTCGCCTACTACACCGGCGTGATCGGCGCGGTCATCCAGGCGTACCAGCAGGAGTTCAGCCACGCGGAGGACGCCGACCTCGTCCAGGAGAGCCGGCCCGTGGTGTCCATGCTCTCGGCCACCGAGATGGTGGCGCACGAGGACACGCTCCTGGCCCTGGCCGGGCCGTCCAGGGAACTGAACGCCGCCGGCTTCGACCAGTTCATCAGCGCCATGGGAGCCCACCGGTACCTGTACGAGACATGGGTCGTGCCCTATCTGTCCGAGGGGGACCGGCGGTTCTACGAGCGGATCGTCGCCTCCCCGGACTGGCAGAGGAAGATCCGTATCGAGAACGCGATCGTCACCGAGCACACGGACATCGGATCCGGCATCAAGCTGCCCGCCGAGGTCGGGGGCTGGCGGTCCGCGCACGAGAACTTCTCGGTGCAGATGGCCACGCTCAACGTCGACCGGGCGCGGGAGGTGCTCACGCGCGGCGAGGCCAAGGCCGCGGAGCTGGAGACCGAGGTCGCCTGGCTGATCGGGGGAAGCGGTGGCGGGCTGCTCGTCGTCGTGGTCGTCGTCGTGTTCACCACGCGATCGGTGCTCCGCCGTCTGCGCGACCTGCACGAACGCACGGTGACCGTCGCCGAGGAAACCCTCCCCGACGTCGTCGCCCGGCTCCAGCGCGGGCAGTCCGTCGACGTCGAGGTCCTGCCGAGGGTGCGCGGAGACCGGGACGAGGTCGGACGCATCAGCGACGCGTTCGCCCGGGCCGTCGCCGTGTCCGTCGACGGGCACCGGCAGCTGGCGGCCGAGCGCCACGGCTTCGGCATGTTCGCCGCGGGCATCGCCTCGCGGACCGGAAACCTGGTCAGCCGTCAGCTGAGTCTCACCGATGAAATCCAGGACGGGTTCGGTCACGACGAAGCCCTGCTCGCCCAATTGATGCGGGCCGACCAGCTGACGGTGGGAATGCGGCGCCAGATCGAAAACCTGCTCATCCTGGCGGGCGGCGAGGTCCCCGACCCGCACACCGAGCCCATGCGCATCGCCGACCTGCTGCGCGAAGCCGCGGCGGAAGTCGAGGACTTCCGGCGGATCGAACGGCAGGCTCTGGACGAGATCAGCGTGGAACCGCGCGTGATCAGCCAGATCTGCCACCTCCTGGCGGAGCTGCTGGACAACGCCACCCGCTTCTCCCCGCCGAGATCGAAGGTGGTCATCCGCGCCGAACTGGTGGCGGACGGGCTGTCGGTCGAGATCGAGGACCGTGGGCCGCGGGTGACCCCCGAGAACTACGAGAAGATGAACGCGCGCCTGCATTCGGCGCCGCCGTACTCCGTCCTGGCGGAGAACGCGCACCGGCTGGGACTCTTCGTGGTCGGCCACATCACCGAGCAGCTCGGGGCCACGGTCACGCTGCGCCGCTCCGTGTACGGAGGGACGTCCGCCGTGGTGATCCTTCCCCAGGAGCTGCTGGTGAAGACGGAACCGAAGCCGTCGCCCGAGCCGGCACCGTTCGCCGCCGCCTCCGCCCCGCGGCTTTCCGACGACCGCAAGCCCGAACTGGTCCTGCATACGGGGTCCGGGCTGCCGAGCCGTCGGCCGCCCGAGCGGCTGCATCCGGACCGCTCCGTTACACCGGATGGCGAGGCGCGGCCGGCCCTCCCCGAGCGCATCCCGCAGACCCACATCGCCGAGCAGCTCCGCGGGCCAAGGGCGGCGGAGACGGCCGTCGACCGGGACGCGGCGACACCCGAAGAGGTGGCCGACGCCTGGGCCGACTACGAACACGGGACCCAGAAAGTGGAAGACGAGCTCCGACAGGATCAGACATGACGACGACAACCAACGATGTGATCTACAGCGTCCTGGACAACAACCTGAGCAGGATCGCCGGTATCCAGGGAGCCGTGCTCCTGTCCAACGACGGGATCAGACTCAGCGCCTACCTGCTGGAACGGGACCAGGCGGAGCGCATAGCCGCGGCGTCCTCCGGAGTGGCGGCCACGATGAAGGCGATCTCCAGGGAGGTCGACGGCGGCCGGGTCATCCGCCAGCTGGTCGAGATGGACGACAGGTACCTCTGCATCGTCGGGTGCGGGGAGGGCAGCACGCTCATCGTGGTGACCTCCCGCAAGGCGCGGCTCGGGGAGCTGGGCGGCGAGGCCGTGCGGACCGCCCAGGCGCTCGGCGAATGGCTGGGAACCCCTGAGCGCACCCAGGCGCCGACGTCGTAATGCCGGACGAGCCACAGCAACCGCAGCAGCCGCAGCACGGAGGCCGCCGCCGGACGCGGCTGTACGCCCTGACCGATGGCCGTACAGCTGCTCCGCACACCGTCCTCACCATGGACACCACGATCACGGCGGTCGCCGACGCGGAAGCCGCGGACGCCCACGGCGGCCTGCCCACCGAGTGGCAGGCAATCCTCGCCATGTGCCTGCCCCCCAACGGGCTGGCGGTCGCCGAGATCGCGGCGCGGATGCACATCCGGCTCACTCCGATGACGCTCCTCCTCGGTGAACTCGCGGACCGTGGGCTGATCCATCACCGGCCGCCCCTGGAGGGGGCCGAGACCACCAATGTCCACCTGCTCATGAGAATCAGGGACAACCTTGCCCGGATATGACGCCGCTGCCCAAGAAGCGGCCCCTGTCAAAATCCTCATTGCCGGGGGATTCGGAGTCGGCAAGACGACCCTGGTCGAGACCGTCTCCGAGATCGAGCCGCTGCGTACGGAGGAGCGGCTGACGAGTGCCGGTGTCGGCGTCGACGACCTCGACGGCATCGAGTCCAAGACGGTGACCACCGTGGCGATGGACTTCGGCCGGATCACCCTCAGCGATGCCGGGGTGGTTCTCTACCTGTTCGGTACGCCGGGCCAGGAGCGCTTCTGGTTCATGTGGGACGACCTGCTGAACGGGGCCCTCGGCGCGATCGTCCTGGTCGACACGCGACGCCTCGACCGCAGCTTCCCGGCCGTCGACTTCTTCGAGAGCCGAGGGCTGCCGTTCGTGGTCGGCGCGAACTGCTTTTACGGCGAGCAGCCGTACACCGCAGAGGAGATCGGGGCGGCGCTGCATCTGCGCGACCCGAACACGCCCGTCCTCATGCTCGACGCCCGCTCCCGTGACGACGTCCGCGGTGCCCTGCTCTCGCTTCTCGACAGGCTGATAGCCAAGGCGGGGGCCACGGTGGGCGCCTGACGTTCGCGGACGGGTGTCAGCCCGCCCCGGGTGCGAGGGTCAGCAGATCCACGACGTCCCGTAGCTCGCCCCGGCGGCGGAACGCCGCGCGCTGCCGCTCCGCGCCACAGCCGCCGCCCGCGCGCAGGCGCCGCCACAGGTCCCGGACCGCAGGCAGGTCACCGGCCGCTTCGAGGCCCGGCCGGGCGAAGCGCAGGAGCTGCTCGACCAGTTGGCCGGCCGGTCGCAGTGTGCCGGTCGCGGGGTCCACTCCGCAGCCCTGGAGACCGTCCCGGGCCGCTCGCCAGTGGGCGGCCCGCAGGATCGGGTCGCTGACGCGGTGGGGCTCCTTGCCGCGGCCGATGTCTGCCAGGAGCACCGCGGCCAGTGCCCTGGCCAGGGCTGCCAGCAGGACGACCGTGTCCACCTCGGCGTTGACGTCGGCGACCCGGATCTCCAGGGTCGGCCATTGCTCGGAGGGGCGCGTGTACCAGTAGACCATCCCGCGGTCCAGCAGGACGCCGGAGGCGACGAGGGCGTCGACGAGTGCGTCGTACGCGGCCGCGTCGGGGAGCAGCGGGGCCGGGCCGCTGCCCGGCCACAGTGCCCAGGACATGGTCCGCCAGCTCGCGTACCCCGTGTCCCGGCCGTCGTGGAACGGCGAGTTGGCGGCGAGCGCCTGGAGGGCCGGCAGCCAGGGTCTGAGGTGGTTGCCGAGCTGTACAGCCGTCTCACGGTCCGGGACACCGATGTGGATGTGGCAGCCGCAGACCTCGGCGCTGTGCTCTGCGACGAGCGAACCGTACTCGCCGGCCATCCGCAGGTACCGGTCCTTGTCGGTGACCCCCGCCTGCTCGCCGGAGGCGGGCAGCACCGGGGTGCCGGAGGCGACGGCCTGGCAGCCGGACTCGCGGGCGGCCTCCGCGACGCCCGCGCGCAGCCGGGTGAGCTCCCGGCGGAGGCTGTCGAGCCCGGTGACGGGGCGCGTCCGTGTCTCGACCATGGTAGGAAACAGCTCCCCGTCCACTTGGCCGGCCAGCGTGTCCTGCGCTCGCTTCACGACCGCAGGCGCGCATGGGGCGACCGCTCCTGTGTCCTCGTCCGCCTGGAGGAATTCCTCCTCGACGCCGAGTGTGGGCACCTGCTCGACCATCGCGTCCTCCCGCTTCCCGTCCTTCCGGAGCGGGGTTTTGGTAGCTCATCGTAGTGGAGCAGCACGCTCTGTGACGGTGGTGGCGGGGTCGGTCCGGCGTCCGGTTTCGCCTCTCACCCACCGGATCTACGCTCGAACCAGAAGCCCCGTCCTCGACGGAGAGGAGGCGGCCATGCGCAAATCGGTACAGCGGTCCACGATGTTCCTGGGTGCGGCCGCTCTTGTGATGACGGCCTTCAGCGGGAACGCCGGCGCGTCCGCGGTCGCGGCCCCCGGCGACGACGACGAACTCAGACTCGGCTACGTGCTGCCGGAGACCGGACAGCTCGCTTTCCTCGGCCCGCCGATGATCGAGTCCCTGAAGTACGCGGTCAAGACCATCAACGACAACGGCGGCGTGCTGGGCAAGCCGATCCCCGCCGTGGTCTCCGGCGACGAGGCCGGCCAGGAAGCCGTCGCCGCGCAGTCCGCCGACCGGGTCCTGGCCAGGGGAGTCGACGCGATCATCGGCGCCGCCGCCTCCGGGATGTCCCTGGCGATCATCGACCGGGTGACCGGAGCCGGCGTGGCCCAGTGCTCCGGCTCCAACACCGCGCCCACCTTCACCGACTACGACGACGGCGGGTACTACTTCCGCACCGCGCCCAGCGACGCCCTCCAGGGGCCGGTCCTCGCCAAGGTCGTCCAGGAGGACGGCAAGAAGCGGGTGGCGCTCGTCGCCCGCGCCGACGACTACGGACGCGGCCTGCTGGAGTCGACGAAGAAGGCCCTGGAGGACAAGGGCGTGGACGTGGTCCTCGCCGACACCTACGATGCCAAGGCGACCAACTTCGACCAGGTCGTGCAGAAGGTGCGCAACGCCAAGCCCGATGCGGCCGTTGTGATCTCCTTCGAGGAGGGTGCCCAGATCCTGCAAGGCCTCATCGAGGCAGGTCTCGGCCCGAAGCAGATCGGGATCTACGGAGCCGACGGTCTGCACAGCGCCGAACTGGCCACGCTCGTCGCCCCCGGCGACCCCTCCCGCATCGCCGGGATGAAGGGGACCGCGCCGGCCTCGGCGACCAACGAGAAGTTCGTCAAGGAACTCAAGGCCTTCGCACCGAAGCTGACGGAGCTGCAGTTCGCACCGCAGACCTTCGACTGCGTGACAGTCCTCGCGCTCGCCGCCGAGAAGGCGAAGTCGGACGACCCGGAGAAGTTCACCAAGGAGATCGTCGGCATCACCAGGGACGGCGAGAAGTGCGACTCGTTCGCCGCCTGCAAGAAGCTGCTGGCCGAGGGCAAGGACATCGACTACGACGGCGTGAGCGGCCCGCTCGACTTCACCGAGCAGGGCGAACCGGGGCAGGCGACCATCGAGGTCTACACCTACGACCAGAACGGCAAGCTGCAGACCGTGCGTACGGAGGTGGCCACCGGCGAGTGAAGACACAGGTCCGTGAAGACACACGTCACCGGGCGCGGGCCAGGGTGCCGAGGTAGAGCTCGATCACCTTCGGGTCGTGCAGCAGCTGCGCGCCCGTGCCGGTGTACGCGTTGCGGCCCTGGTCCAGTACGTACCCGCGGTGGCAGATCTGCAGGCACCTGCGGGCGTTCTGCTCGACCATGAACACCGCCACACCCGTGGCGTTGATCTCCTTGACCCGCTCGAACACCTGGTCCTGGAAGAGCGGGGACAGGCCCGCCGACGGCTCGTCGAGCAGCAGCACCTGCGGCTCCGTCATCAGTGCCCGCGCCATCGCCAGCATCTGCCGCTCGCCGCCGGACATCGACCCCGCCTTCTGCTTGCGGCGGGCCGCCAGGATGGGGAAGAGCTCCTCCATCGCCGCCGCCCGCCGGGTGAAGTCCTTGGGCCGCAGGTAGGCGCCCATGCGCAGGTTCTCCTCGACGGTAAGGGCCGGGAAGACGTTCGCCAGCTGCGGTACGTACCCCACGCCCCGCCGCACTTGTTCGTGCGCGGGCCGGTTGGAGATCTCCTCGCCGCGCAGCCGGACGCTCCCGCTGCGGATGCGCAGCAGCCCGAAGACCGCCTTGGCCAGGGTGGACTTGCCGGCACCGTTGGGGCCGATGACGCCGACCAGCTCGCCGGGGCCCACCTCGATGCCGCAGCCCCGCAGTACGTCCACCCCGGGCACGTACCCGGCGGTGATCTCCTCGGCCACCAGCACCGGCTCGCCCGTGGTCATGGCCGCTCCTCCTTCTTCGCGTCCGGATCGTCGTGCTGCTTGCCCAGGTAGGCGTCCACGACCTCCGGGTTGCGGCCCACCGTGTACGGCGGGCCCTCGGCGACCAGGCGCCCGTCGGCCATACAGGCCACCCAGTCGCTGATACCCATCACCACGTCCATGTCGTGCTCGACGAACAGCACGGTCATCCCCTCGTCCCGCAGCGCCGTGATGTGGCCCAGCAGTGACTGGGTCAGCGCCGGGTTCACCCCGGCCATCGGCTCGTCGAGCAGCACCATGGCCGGCTCGGCCATCAGCGCGCGGGCCATCTCCAGCAGCTTACGCTGGCCGCCGGAGAGGGTCCCGGCGTACTCGTCGCGCAGCCTCGCTAGCAGGAAGCGGTCCAGCAGTTCGTCGGCCCTGCGTACGATCTCCCGCTCCTGGCGCCGCCACAGCGGCGGGAGCAGCGCGGGCAGCAGCCGTTCGCCGAGCTGGCCGGTCGCCGCGAGCAGCACGTTCTCCCGTACGGTCAGCCGGGCCAGCGTCCTGGTCAGCTGGAACGTACGGACCATGCCGTGGCGGGCGATCTTGTGCGCGGGCCGACCTGCGAGCGGGTGCCCGTCGAAGGACCAACTGCCGCTGCTGGCCCGGTCGAAGCCGCTCACCACGTTGAACAGGGTCGTCTTCCCGGCGCCGTTGGGGCCGATGAGCGCCGTGATGGTGCCGCGCTGCACCTCCAGGTGATCGACCCGGACCGCCACCAGGCCGCCGAAGGCGCGCGTCACTCCGTCCAGGACCAGCACCGGGTCGGGCTTCCGCACCCCCGGCTCCGGCGCGACCGAGGCGAGCCCGTGCGGAGAGGTGTCAGCGGGCACTGAGCAACATCTCCTTCCTGCTGCCGAGGATGCCCTGCGGTCTGAACGCGACCAGCAGGATCAGCGCGAGCCCCACCAGGGCGAACCGCACGGCGCCGACCTCCGCCGGGCTGATCACCTCCGGCGAGACGTACCCGGCGTCGATGGCCTGCCGCAGGGCGCTGTCGAGGAAGGTCAGCAGGAACCAGAACACCACCGAGCCGATCACCGGCCCCATGATCCGCCCGGCCCCGCCCAGCACCAGCAGGGTGTACAGGAAGAAGGTGACGACAGGGTCGAAGCTGTCCGGGCTCGCCGACTGCACCTGGATCGCCTGCATCATTCCGGCGGCCGCCCCGATCACACCGCCCAGGACCAGGCTCTGCATCTTGTACGCGTACACGTTCTTGCCCAGGCTGCGCACCGCGTCCTCGTCCTCGCGGATGGCCTTGAGGACCCTGCCCCACGGGCTGTGGATCAGCAGGGCCAGCAGCACCCCGACGAGGGCCACCAGCCCCCAGGTGACGATCAGCACCCACAGGTCCCGGGCGCTGAACTTCACCATCCAGAACCCGTAGCTGCCGCGCCCGATCGGGTTCATCTCGTAGAAGTCGCCCGCGAACCGCTGGAGTCCGAACACCCCTCCGGTGGTCGGCTCGGCCCAGCTGGACCGGTAGAACAGCCGAAGCGTCTCCCCGGCGGCGATCGTGGTGATGGCCAGGTAGTCGGCGCGCAGCCGCAGCGTGGGCAGGCCCAGCAGCAGGGCGAGCACGACCGCCGAGGCCAGCCCGACCAGGATGCCCAGCCACATCGGGCCGCCCCAGGTCGCCACGGTGATCGCGAGCCCGTAGCCGCCGACCAGCATGAAGCCGACCTGCCCGAAGTTCAGCAGACCGGTGTAGCCGAAGTGCAGGTTCAGCCCCATCGCGGCCAGGGCGTACACGGCGGCGATGGGCCCGATCCCGGAGCGGATGGCGTCGGAGAGGATGATCGAGAAGTCCATGGCACGCCCCTCACCCGACGCGTTCCCGGCGCCCGAGGATGCCCTGCGGGCGGATGAGCAGGACCACGATGAGCGTCAGCAGCGCCCAGGCGTATTGCAGGTCCAGCGGGAACCACAGGGTGGACACCTGGGCGACCACGCCGACGACGAGGCTGCCCACCATCGCCCCGTAGGCGGAGCCGAGCCCGCCCAGGATGATCCCGGCGAACATCATCAGCAGCAGCTTGAAGCCCATGTCCCAGCTGACGATCTCGACCAGCCCGAAGAAGACCCCGCCGAGCGCGGCCAGGGCGCCACCGAGCATCCACACGATCAGCACTACCCGCCGCACGTCGATGCCGGAGGCCTCGGCGAGGTCGCGGTCGACCGAGACGGCGCGGATGGCCGTGCCGATCCGGGTCTTCTGGAGCAGCGCGGCCACGCCGAGCAGCACCGCCACCGACAGCAGGGTGACGGTCAGGTCCCGCGGGGTGATGCCGACCGGCCCCAGGTCCCAGGCGCGCTGGATGTCGTACTGGGCATAGGAGCCGGGCCGCGCCCCGTAGAACACGAGGACGAGGTGGCGCAGCAGCAGCGACAGCCCGATGGTGACGATGAACAGGTTGATCAGCCCGGTGCCCCGGGTCCGTAGCCGCCGCATCAGGAAGCGCTCGATCGCCCCGCCGAGCAGGGCGCCGAACACGACCGCCGCGAGGGTGGCGGGGATCAGGTGCCAGTGCGGGCCGGACGGGGTGACGTTCAGGAAGAAGGCGAAGGTCGCGCCGATCGTGACCAGCTCGCCGTGCGCGAAATTGATCAGGTGGACGGTGCCGAAGATCAGGGAGAGGCCGACGGCGCAGATGGCGATGATGACGCCGAACTGGATGCCGTCGACCAGCGCCTGGAGGGCCCGGTCACCGAACGTCGGGCCGCGCGGGACCTCGTCGTCCTGCGCGGACGCGGTTGCCGCGGGCAGTGCCGCGATCAGCAGGGCGAGTGCCGGGGCGATGAATCGCTGGTTGCGCACGACGACGCTCGATGCCTCCGGTGGCTCATGAGCCCGATGAACCCGATGCGCCCGATGAGCACTATTGGTCCCTCACTATTGGTCCCTCAATTTTAGGTAGTCGGCGAGCGTCCGGCGCGGGATCCCGCCCTGTGACCGGGCCCGGGCCAGATCCAGCACCACCGGATGTGCCAGCTGGTCCACCGCGTAGCGGCTGAGGGCCGGATCGCCCGCCGCCAGGGCCTCCGCGATCCGGGCCGCCGTATGGGCCAACGGCAGCAGCAGGGTCCCCGCCCGGACCCGGGAGAGCAGCCGGGGCAGCAGCTGGGTGTCCCCGGGGCCGTAGACGGCCCGCGGCCGCAGCACCACGGCGCCCGCAGCCAGGGCGAGTGCCTTGCCGGCCGCCTTGGTGCGCCCGTAGGCGTTGAGGTGGCCGCCGCGCGGATGGTCCTCGGTGACCAGGGCCCGGCCCGGGCGCGGGTCGTAGACGCTGGCGCTGCTCACCCACACCACGGGCCGGCCGCCGCCCGCAGCAGCCGCTCCGTGATGTCCCGGCCGTGGCCGGAGCCGGGGCCGGGGCCAGAGCCGTGGCCAGAGCCGGGGCCGGGGCCCAGGAGCAGACGCAGGCGCTCCGCGGTTCGTGCGGCGGCGGGCTGCGCGCCGGGCCTGTGCGGACCGGGCAGGTGGCTGCGTACGGAGGCGGCCGCGGCCTCGGCGGCCGCCTCCGCCAGGGCACGCGGATCGGCGCCGGAGCCGAGCAGGGCGCACACCACCGACCCGGCCAGCTCCCGCGCCAGCTCGACGAGATCCACCTCGCCGCCGTGGGCCAGCGGCGCGAGGCGGCGTACCAGCAACGGCCGCCACACCGCGCGCAGTTCCTCCACCCCGGCCGCGCTGAGCCCGACCGCGAGGCCGCGCCGGTCCGCCCGGTGGCCGCCGCCGTCCTGGTCGAACAGCACACCCCCTCGCCCCGCAGCGCGGCTCGCGCGGCGCCGCCCGTCGTCCCGGCCGCCGTACGGTCGAGCGGCAGCCGGGTCAGCGCCTCCCAGTAGGCGTCCGCGTCATGCACCAGCAGGGTCCGCCCGATCCGGCGCACGGCCCGCCCCGCGCGTGGCGGCGAGCAGGGCGAACAGCAGCGGCTGGCCGTCGGCCTTGAAGGTGGTCGGGTTGGGTAGAGGCAGTTGGCGAAGCCCCGATTCGCCTCATTGGCGCTGCCGTAATATCCGTATTACTCTTTGGTTGTGGCCAAGACACGGATCAGCATCAGCCTTGATCAAGAACAGGCGGAGCGCATCCGCCATCATGCGGAGCAGGCCGGGATGGATGTCTCGGCGTATCTGGTGCACGCGGCGACGCGCCAGATGGCGGAGACCGAGGCCATAGAGGCACAGTTCGCCGAGGTGGACACGGTGATCGCCGCGGCCGAGGCCGCGGCGGGTCAGATGCCGCCCGAGTCGGGAGTGGCCGAAGAGGAGCTGACGGAGCAGGAGCGGCGAGAGGTCGAGGAGGCCCTGGGCCTCGTCTACGGAACTGACCGGCGAGCCGGGCGTCCGGGGGAAGCCGCGTGAGTGCACGTGTACCCGTCTACGACACGGGCATGCTCATCGCTCTCGCCGACCGTAAGGCAAAGCCTGTTCACCTGCACGCCGGGCTGAGGGCGACTCCGCATCGGGCGCTGGTCCTCGGCCCCGTTCTCGCCCAGGTATGGCGCCCGCGCCCGGCTCTCGTGCACGCGCTGGCCGGTGTGCTGGCGGACTGCACGGTGCCGCAGGCCCGGAACTCGGCGTCGGCCATGCGGCAGACCGGAGCGGGGCGACCGGAGTGCATTACTTGCCTCGCCGGTCCTGATCTGACCGACTGGCGCCGCGTGGGGACCGCGCTGGGGGAGGCGGCACTGCCGGCGAAGAAGAAACCGGACGCGGTTGACGCCTGGGTGGCGCTGGCCGCCGCGAAGCACGGCAGCGCAGTGATCTTCACGAGCGATCCGGAAGACATTCAGGCGTACCTGGATGTGCTCAATCCGCCGGACGTGCATGTGCAGCCGGTGTGAGCGCGCCGGGCGGAGCAGTGTGAATCCTCGAAGCACGTGGGCTGGCCGTCCTTCTTCGACCCGGAGGACTCTCACGCCGTCGAGCTGAAGGCGGACGTCTCGCACGGCATGGTCAACTCCATCTCCCTGCGGCTGCACCCGGCAGCCGAGGGCTGAGCTCCGTACGCGGTCGGGTGGGGACCCGGGGGTCACTTCGGGGAGGGCTCCGAGGTGATCGGTTCCTGGCCGATTCGATCCCCCGATTTGTAGATCGTGACCACGCCGTCGTGAATCACGTAGCGATACGGGTCGTTGCGAGCCTCGTAGCCGTCGGGAGTCTTCTCCGCGCGCATGGCGATGCCCTTCTCGCGGTGGTCGCTGAACTCGCCGAAGTAGTAGAGCGTGCCGCCCGACGTACGGCAGAGGGTGATCTGCTTGTTGTCGGTCTGGAACGCCTCGACAAGTTCGGAGCCGTCTCCTTCGGGGATCTCGTCGGCGATCCGGCCGGGGCAGGGAGCTGTGGTGCTGCTCGGCGACGTGTCGGCCTGCGGACTGTCCGAGCCGGAACCGGCGTGGCTGCTGGCGAACCAGGCCAGCAGGCCGAGGACTGCCACAGCGGTGAGGCAGCCCGACGCGCGGCCATTGGAGTTCCTCTTCGGAGCGACCGGTGTGAAACGACCGGGCGCTGTGGGCCACGGGGTAGTCGGCGTCGGATGGGTGTACGTCGTCGGCGCGGGGCGCGGGACGGGCGCCGGGCGGGGTGTGTACCCCGCGCCGCTGGACGGGGGGTAGAAAACGCCCTCGGTGCGGGGGCGTGCGGCGCCGCCCGCAGCGCCGGTGCCCGCCCCCGCTCGCGGCCCGGAAGGGGTGGTGGCGCGGCCCGGGCCGGACGGCGGAGTTCTCTTCGGCGTGGGCTTCTTGGGTGCCGTCGTCCGTGCCGTCGTCGTGCTGGGGGCGGACTTTTTCGTAGCCGGCCTCCCAGGGGCAGAATCGGTGGCCCTGGGTGTCTTCGCCGCGGCTTTCTTCGCGGCGGTCTTCCAACCGGTACCGCAGTTGACGCACGACGCCTGGGCGCTCGTGTTGTTCGTGTCGCACTTGGAGCAGCGCCAGTCGGCGGCCGGCCGCTTGGGCGTGGGCTTCGGCGGTACACGCCGTGTTCCGTAGCAGATGGTGCAGGATTTCTCCCCGGGCTTGTTGAATGCGTCGCAGTCCGCGCAGCGCCAGTTGGCTGATGAAGCCACCCCTGGTCCTCCTCTCCCTGCCGTGGTTCAGTCGGTCCGGATGGCCGGGGCCGTCAGCGGAGTCATTTGGCTCGGGCCATCACGTCGCGGAACAGTTCCTCCGACGCCGGGCCGGCGTCGGAGACGAGCCAGCCGTCGCCGCGGGGCACCCGCTTGAGTTCGGTGTCCTCCGCCTCACCCTGTGACCGGCCCGGAACTCCGTGATCGTGCCGCAGCATCGCCAGGAACCGCTCGGTCTCCGGCAGGCTCTGTGCGGGTACGTCGATGTGGGTCTCGATCAGATCGGACGATCCTGACTCGGCGCCGCTGAACTGGAAGACCAGCTGGCCGGTGCCGTCCGGGCCCGGGGGGTGGAGGCCGGCTGAGACGCAGCGATGGACGTGGACTTCGATCAGGCACGCGCCCTGCCACTCGAACTCCAACTGAGCACCGTTGTACTTCAGCGTGAAGTACGGCCAGCCCAGCCGCACTGTCACAGGCTGTTCGCGATCGTCTCGATGATCTCGTCCATCTCGAATTCCTCAAGACCGTCGCCCGCCTTGGAGGCGAAGTGGAGCGTCAGGTCCCACTCCTCGGCGATCGGTTCGTTCCACGGTGCCGCGTCGGGCGCGAACATCACGAGGCGCTTGGCCGACTGTTCCATGACCGCGGTCTGACTGCGCGCGTAGCCCCACTGCTCGAAGAGGTCGTCGATGCTGCGAGGGATGCCGGCGGGGTAGTTCTGTGCGGCCGTACCGACCGTGCCCAGGGGGTGCGCGGGTGCGTCGGTGAACATCACGATCACGTGGCGCCTGCGGTCGAGCCCCGTCTCCCAGGGGGAGTTGACGGCCAGTGCCAGCGCCTCCAGGCCCGATTCCGGGATGTCGCCCCCGCCGGACGCGTCGATGCCGCTCACAAACCGCTCGAAGTCCCTTTCCTGAGAGGGAAGATGCAGGAAGTCGGTCTGCTCAATGGCACTGTCGGCGTCGTCGCCGAAGTCGCGGAAGGCGATCACCTTCAGCCTCAGCTGGCTGATGGCCTTGCCCTTCTTCGCCATGACGTCGTTGAGCCGGCTGTGGAACTGCAGTGAGCTCGACTTCACGGTGTCGAGAACGGGGAACATGCTGGCAGTCGCGTCGATACACAGGACGATGTCAACCGCGTACTGCAGATTGCCCTGGTACTGCTGGACGTTGGCGTTCATGGGATTTCCTCGTGGTGAGACGGATGCGGGTGGATCGCAGGGGGCGGGTCAGGCGGTGGGGCGGCCCGGGCCGCGGTCTCCGAGGTTGATCCGGACGCGGGAGGTGCGGGGTATCGGATCCTCAACGGGCCTCTCTCCAGCAGGCGCAGGCGCAGGGGCGGGCGCAGGCACGGACGGGGGAGCCGGTGGCACCGACCCGGGTCGCGCCCGCGACGTGAGATTGGCATGGATGCGACTCTTACGCGCGGGTGGCACGGCGGCCCGCGTCTCGTCGGCCACCGGGTCCGGCTTCGATGCGGAGCTTCCCGGCCGCCGGTGCTGGAGCACGCACACCTTCGGATCCGACAGGGCCTTCAGGAACGTGGACAGCCGGGGCCGGCCGCCCGGTGCCCGCGCGGTCATGGCCCGCAGGAGGCCGAGCAGCGTGTCCGAGAGGCGGACGTTGAACTGGAGCTGCTCGCCCGCGCTGACGGCGTCGGCCGGGGAGTCGTACCGGTCGTCATGAAGGGGCAGTTCGCCCGTCAAGTACAGATGGGTCATCAGACCGAGCGCGAAGACGTCAACGGCGCAGGTCAGATGCTCAGGCCGCACCGACTCGTCGCCCTGCACGTACCGGCGCCATTCCGGGGCACCGTATACCGAGTCCCCCGAAATGTCGGCAGGGGGCGGAGGGCTGCCGGAGGCATACGAGTCGTCGAAGTCGATCAGTTTCGCGGTGTGGAACGCGGCGTCGTCGCGCTTTTGCACCAGGACGTTCAACGGCTTGAGATCGCCGTGGACGACGTCGATGTCATGGAGCAGCTTGAGGCTCGTGCCCAGCGTCTTGAGAAGCACCATCTTCTGGCGCGGCTCCAGCAGCTGGGGCTTCTCCAGACTGGAGGTGTCGATCCGTTCGGTGACCTTGTAGTACGTGCTGCCTGCGTGGAAGAAGTCCGTGGCCAGGACGATGTTGCCGCCGCCCGGGGCATCAGGCCGCAGCCGCTTCATGATCGTGCGGTGTCGTTCCTCGAAATCGCTCGCCACCTGTCGGCGAATGCGCAGGCTTTCGGTGTTCCGGGTGTCGTCGTCCCGTGGGCGCTTGGGGTCCAGGAACTGCTTGACGAAGTACTGGGTTCCGTTCTTCTCTGCGAAGGCCCAGATGCATTTGCCGCCATTGGCGTTGGTCGGCTCAGTGGTGATGCGGTAGCCGTTGATCACATCGCCCAGCTTCATGCGAACTCCTCCGGTGCGGGCGGCAGATGTGTCTCGTATGCGGCGCGGTACGCGTGCCAGGTCTCGTCCTGCCAGGCGCGGATCCCGGCCGACAGGGAGGCGGGGGACCCGGCGGCAGGCGGCGGCCCGCTCGCGGCCTCCGACGCCGGGTGGGGAGAACGGACAAGAGGGGGCGGCCGGTTCCTCAGGTATCGGTCGGTCACATGGGCAAGGCGCCCGGCGAATTGCTCGCGCAGGTCGGTGAACGATCGGTACCCGAGTGCCAGCAGGGCCAAAGACGCATCGTCGGCGGTATAGGACTGCACCTCGCGGCGGAGCAGATCGGCCCATTCGTCCTGGTCATGAGCCTCGTGCAGGGTGCGCAGCAACACGTACTCGAAATCGGCCGGCGTGTGAACGTACCCGAAGTAGGCAGTTGGCGGCGCATGGTGCCGCCGATCTTGCTACGGCGCTGCGGTGCCTTGGACAGGAAGTATTGGACGTATGTGTGCAGGCTCTCCGGACCGCGCGGTTCGCCACCCGTCGCCACTTCATGGAACCAGCAGTCGGTGGCGAGGCGGGCGGTGCGGGCGCCGACCCAGGCGCCCGTCCGGGGCGTGCCGTCGGGGGCCTGCCACGCGGTGGCCGCGCCGGAGCCGCCCGAGCCGTCGAACACCGCGAGGAGTCCTTGTCCCGTCTCCCAGTGGTGGGCGACAAACGGCTCCGCGTCCTCGCCCTTGTCCGGGACCCGCTCGGTCCAGACGGAGAGGGCCTGGAAGGCCTGCTCGCTCTCCACCCAGACACGCTGGGACGGCCTCGGCCTTTCGGACTCCTGGATGCCGGCCGTACCCGGGCCCGACGATGGCGGGGGCTGCGGCGGCAACGCCGGAGTCTTGATCTGCGGGTGTTGCGAGGCCGTGCCCCAGTGAGGGGGGGATGCGGGGGCGCGCAGCGGGCAAGGGCCCTCGCTGCCTGGGTGGTGTTGTTCCGTCACCGTCGCTCTCCATCATGGCCGGTGGTACCGGAAGGGCCACCAGGCAGGCGCTTGGCGGTGCCCCGCACTCGGCTGACGCGGGGCGTTTCCGCTGCCGGAGCGGAGCGTTCCGGGTGAGACCGGGTGCGGTCCCCGGATTCGGACGGCAGAGGCTCGTCCTCGGGCGGGGCGCTGGGGCGTGCCGATGAACTGGCGCCCGGTCCGCGCCGCTCCGCCGGCCTTTCCCGTTCGCGGCTGTCCCGGGGTGAGGGACGTCCGCCGGCGCCGGCTCGCCCGCCCGCCACCACCTCGCCCGTGAGCGACTCGCGGCGACCGGGTTCGCCGGCGTGACCCGTCGTCGGCGCCTCGTCGCTCGGGCCTGGGCCGAGTGTGCGAGCCAGAGAGCCCCCCAGACGGCCCCGGCGTGTGGCCGTCTCGAACAGACTGTCGCCGTCGCGCAGCACCTCTTCGAGGACGGCCCGTTCAAGTTCCGCCTGCTCGAAGGGTTCACGGTCCGCGTCACCCCGGTCCAGGACCATGCGCATGACCTCACGCCGCACCGTGCGCTTCTCCGCCTCACCCTTCTCGATCCACGCGAGGGCTGCGCGCGGGCCCTCCTTTTCCATGATGTCGGCGATCAAGCCGTCGACGCCTTCCTCGCGAATCATGTCGAGATGACGTTTGCGGCGCATTCCGGACAGCCGGGTTTCCCGTACGACATCACGGAATTCCCTTCCGCTGGCGCTGATTTCGTCCTCGTCGACGAGTAGCTCGATTTGAATGTTGCGCAGCCGTATCGCGTCGTCGCCGGTGAAGCCGGACAGGGCGGCGCCGAGGGCTTGTTCCGCTTCGTGGAACTCGGCGATGTCGTAGTCGCGGGCCACGCCGCGCAGGGTGGTGCGCAGGTGTCCGTAGAGCGCACCGCTCATGTCGCGGATGCCGCGTGCCACTACCTTGGCGGGCTCCGCGACCCGGCACACCAGATCCACCCGGCTGCGGAAGGAGAACGTCGGATCGCGGCTGAGCAGGGGGATGTCGAGGACGAGCCGGTGCTCCGTCATGTCGACGGTGAATACGCCGTGGTACGCCCCGAAACGGGACGACGCGATCTCCTCGCCACTGCGGATCGTCAACGCGGGGCCGCTCTCCCGGACGAGAACCAGTGCAAGGCCGGGATTCGGTGGCCGCACCGGGTTCGTCAGCCGCCACCTGGGAAGCTCCTCACTCCGCAGGATCGGATCGTAGGTCTGTTCCTCCACGACGCCCCCTCCCTCTGCTTCAGTCTCTGTCTTAGGTGAGTTCGATCAGGCGGCGCAGCGCGGCCGCGCTCGCCGAAGGGCGGTCCCGGTCGCCGGCCCATTTCCCCAGCCACCACACGAGCCGCTCACGATGGCTCCCCGGCCGCCCCGCGATGTCTCCGAGGAGCGCGCCTATGGTGTCGAGGGAGCCCGGGCACTTCTCGGCGTACGTGTCGATCCACTCGCGGAGCGCCGTGATTGCCGAGTCCTGGACGGGGCGTCTGGCCAGTGCCCGAGCCCAGAGCTCCGCGAGCTGGGCCCTGTGCCGGGGGAGGCCGCTCAGCAGCAGGGGGACCCCCGGCACGCCGGCATCCACCTCCGCTCCGTCAGCGGGCCTCTCGTACGGCCGCGATACGGCGAACACGAATGCGGACAGCGATTTGACGACCATGGGGGACAGGTCCTGTGCCCGGGACCAGTTCAGATGGGCGTCGAGCAGGACGTGAGCCTGACCCTGGTGGATGAGATGAACGCCGCCCCAGGCGACCGGGAGGAGTGTTCCCCAGTCGTCTCCGCGGTCCAGAGCACTGCGCAGCACGGCCACCGCCTGGTCGGGGGCGCTGCGGCCGAGGAGTCCTCCCACTGCGTTGGCCGCTGTTCCGGCGAGCCGTCGCTGGTGCGCGGAGGTACCGCCGTCTGCCCAGCTGTGCAGCAACTCCCAGACAAGCCGGGCCGATCCAGGGCGGCTGCCGGCCACCCCCGAGGGCGGTCGCGGCGGCCTGTCGCAGGGGCCACGACGTGCTGCTGGCCCACCTGGTGAGGAAACGGTGCACGGCGTAGTGGTGGTCGGCCCAGGCGATGACGCCGGCGGCGACCGAGGCCCGGGCGCGCACTTCGAGGTCGCTGTGGTTCAGCAGCTGACGCAACCAGTCGAGGAAGGCCTCGCGGCGGCCGTCGAGTGTGCCCCACGCATAGGCGAGAATCACCTGGCCGAGCAAGGGGCTGCGGAATCGGACCCGGGGTGCAGCCGTGCCGGAGAAGTCGAGGCGGATCCACTGCTGCTCGTGGCCCAGCCGGTCCCTGAACCTGATGTCGGGCGGGGCGAGTGCTGGCGGTGTGAGACCAGCGCACAGCTTCACCGCGGCATCGGAGACGGTGAGATAACTGCTGTCTTCGAGGACGGCGGAGGCCAGGGCGAAGGCGAGGGCCTCAGGTTCGCGATACCGGTTGAACCAGGCGCGCACCTGGTCGCTCGGATCGCGCAGCGCGGCCACCGCGGCAGCCACATCGGCGCCCGTGGTGATCACTGCGGCGAGCCGGACGGCGTGCCGGGCGGCGGGTTGTTCGCGCAAGGCGTCGGCGGCCCCGGCAGATGCCAGCAGCCTCCGTAGATCAGCATGCGCGTCCGGGGTGCCTTCATGGCCGAGCACACGCCGTTCGAGAACGGTCAGCGGGTCGACCGGTGCCAGCCGGTGGTGGCCGACGGCCTCGCCGCCCGGCCCTGCCGCCGCCACCGCCAGGTCGTGCCCGCCGGTCAGCACCAGGTGGCAGTCCGAGGCCCGCAGCGCGGCGACAACGGAGGCCAGCTGCCGTGCACCGGAGCCGATGCCGGCTGCCGTCCCGACACCGAACGCGACCGCGAACTCCCCCATGCCGGCAGGCCCGTCCTCCAGAACGGCAAGGTATCCGCAGTTCTTGACGGGCGGCGTCCACCCCGGTTCCAGGACGAGCGCGGGGTCCAGGAGCCGATGGCAGCCGCCGTCGCCTGTGCCGTCCAGGGCCATCGCCTCGGCGAGCAGATTCACCGCGGCGGCCACGCGTCCGCTGCCGGGCGGGCCCGTGAGGACGAGGAGATGGTGCTCACGCAGTGCCTCCAGCCCCGCGTCGTATTCGTCGGGCTGGATGAAGAGGTCGGTGTATTCGGCGAGTTCGAGTGCGTCCATCGGCAGTGCCGAGATGCCGCCCGGGCGCGCCGTGCCGTTGCCGCGGGCGCCGTTCGTGTGGAAGCCGCCGCCGAAACTGACCGAGTCGTTGAACAGGGCGAGCGTGCCGATCCGGGTGCCGGAGGCGTCGGAGTTCAGCCGCTGCGCGATGAGGTCGGCGATGGCGCCCGCACGCAGTGCCTCGGACCGCTCGGCCTCGTCGTATCCGGCACCCTCCGTGAGTGAACGCAGCGCGTCAGACTCGCTGATCGGGCCGTCCCGCTCCTCAGAGGGGCGTAATCCGGACGGCGTCATGGACAGCCTTCGAATCGTCCGGGGCGGGCGAGCGCGGCTCGGGGGTGCCGCCCCCGCTGTGGGGCTCGGCGGGGACTTCCTCGCTCATGGCTCTCGATCTTCCGGGGCTGTTCAGTGGGGCTCTTCAGGAGCGCCGCGGACGGCTGAGTCCGGGGGCGCGACGATCACGGCAGTCGCGACGACTACGGCACGACCGGCTCAAGTACTGGCCGTTACGACATGTTCCAGTCGCCCTGTACTTCGACCTTCTCGTTGAACACCTGAACGTTCTTGATCATGGCTGCGTTGACCTGAGCCCCCCGGCCCTGTGACGAGACGGCCTTGTCCACCAACTGGCGCATTTCGGCCTCGAAGGCACGGTCCTGGAGCATGTAGGCGGCCAGCCGCCGCTCAAGTTCCTGTAGAGCGTCCTCGTCGTCCGGAGCCTGTGCCACCCGATCGAGCGCGCCCTCCGCCTGCGTGTCTCCGCGAAAGCGCGCACGGATCCGCTCGACGAGCCGCACACCGCTGTTCCAGCCTGACCGCGCGGCCTCTTCACCGACCGACTGAAGGGCCCCCTGGGCCACGAGCGCGACGCCTGCCGCCGCGACGGCCGTCACCGGATCCATCTTGCTCCCCCGACCTTCCGCACAGATAGGCGTGCCAATCTAGGCGACACGCGTCACTGGGCGGGGCACTACGTGAACAATGGCCAGAAGTCGCCCTGACGGGCGGGGTTCCGGCCCGGACCGTACGGATGCTCAGATCGCCTCCGCACGCGACGTGAGTACGCCAGTGAGGTGCGTACCGCCGAGTAGGGGCTTCCGTTCTCCAGGTGTACGGCGCAGTGTCACGCAAGCAACGCCGATCAGTACCCCGCGACCGCTGTCCTTGGGTCGCCCCTTCGACGCCCCCTCACCCCCAGAGGTCGACACCCCATGGCTGAACTCAATCGCCGCAGGTTCCTGCAGATCGCGGGCGGCACCGCCGCCGCAGCGATGCTGAACGAGAGCATCGCGCGGGCCGCCGCCATTCCGGCGCAGGGCAGCACCGGAACCATTCAGGACATCGAGCACATTGTCGTCCTGATGCAGGAGAATCGTTCCTTCGACCAGTACTTCGGCTCGATGAAGGGCGTCCGCGGCTTCGGCGACCCGCGCCCGGTCCTCCAGGACAACGGCAAGCCGGTCTTCTACCAGTCCAATGGCACGAAGGACATCCTCCCGTTCCACCCGCAGGTCGACGACCTGGGCATGCAGTTCGTCGAGGGCCTCAACCACGACTGGGCCGGCGGCCACCAGGCCTACAACAACGGCAAGTACGACAAGTGGGTCCCGGCCAAGACCACGACGACCATGTCGTACATGACGCGGAACGACATCCCGTTCCACTACGCCCTCGCCGACGCCTTCACCGTCTGCGACGCCTACCACTGCTCCTTCATCGGCGCCACCGACCCGAACCGCTACTACCTGTGGTCGGGCTACACGGGCAACGACGGAGCCGGCGGCGGCCCCGTCCTCGGCAACCAGGAGGCCGGGTACGGCTGGAAGACGTACCCCGAGCGCCTGGAGGCGGCCGGGGTCTCCTGGAAGATCTACCAGGACATCGGCGACGGCCTGAACGCGGCCGGCTCGTGGGGCTGGATCAGCGACGCCTTCCGCGGCAACTACGGCGACAACTCGCTGCTGTACTTCAACAACTACCGCAACGCCCAGCCGGGCAGCGCCCTGTACGAGAAGGCCCGTACGGGCACCAACGTCAAGGCGGGCGACGGCTACTTCGACAAGCTCCGCGCGGACGTGGCGAACGGCACGCTGCCGCAGGTCTCCTGGATCACGGCGCCTGAGGCGTTCAGCGAGCACCCGAACTGGCCGGTGAACTTCGGAGCCTGGTACATCTCGCAGGTCCTGGACGCGCTGACCGCGAACCCGGCGCTCTGGGCCAAGACGGCGCTGTTCATCACCTACGACGAGAACGACGGCTTCTTCGACCACGTCGTCCCGCCGTACCCGCCGGCGTCCTCGGCGTGGGGCCTGTCCACCGCCGACGTCTCCAAGGACCTGTACGCCGGTGGCGGCGGCTACGCGGCCGGACCGTACGGGCTCGGCCCGCGCGTCCCGATGATCGTGGTCTCCCCGTGGAGCAAGGGCGGCTACGTCAACTCCGAGACGTTCGACCACACTTCGGTGATCCGCTTCATCGAGAAGCGCTTCGGGGTGCAGGAGCCCAACATCTCGCCGTGGCGCCGCGCGGTCTGCGGCGACCTGACCTCGGCCTTCGACTTCACCCGGGCCGACGCCACCCCGGCGGCCCTCCCGTCGACGGACGCCTACCTCCCGCCGGACCACAACGCCCATCCCTCCTACCACCCGGTCCCGCCGGCGACGGGCACCCTGCCCAAGCAGGAGGCCGGTGCCAAGCCGACCCGCGCGCTGGGCTACGCCCCGTACGTGGACGGCAACGCCACTGTCTCCACGGGCAAGTTCACCCTGACTTTCTCCTCCGGTCCCACCCTCGGCGCCCACTTCCACAGCACCTCGGGCAACCGCACGGACGGCCCCTGGCCCTACACGGTCGAGGCGGGCAAGACCCTGTCGGACACCTGGAGCACCAGCAGCTCCACCGGCAACCAGATCAACCTCACGGTCTGGGGTCCGAACGGCTTCCTGCGCACCTGGAAGGGCCCGGCGAAGAAGGCCGGCCCCGAGGTCACGGCCCGCCACGACGCGGCCAGCGGCAACCTGAAGCTGACCCTGTCCAACTCCGGCACGGCGGCGGTCAACCTCACGATCACCAACGCCTACGGCGGCGCGTCCCAGACCCTCCGGGTCGCCGGCGGCGGCACGGCCACGTACACGGCGGACCTCACGGCGACGGGCCGCTGGTACGACGTCAAGGTCGTCTCCGACGCCGACACCACCTTCCTCCGCCGCTTCGCCGGCCACGTGGAAACAGGCATCTCGGGCATCTCGGACCCGGCGATCAAGACCGTCTGATTCCACGCTCAAGGGTGAACGCCCCTGTGTTCGCGCCCGCGAGGTCAATGATTGCGTTGACTTCGCGGGCGCGGCAGAGGTCCGGGCGTACCGGCTGGCGGAGGTCACGTGAGGGCACGGTGTGATCGTGGGCCCGCTGGGCAGAACGTACGGCGTCGGTTTTCGTCGCCCCCGTCACCCAGGGAGAACGCATGGCTATCGCCCACCGCAGGATCGGTACCGGCCCCATCCGCGTCATCGTGCTGCACGACTGGTTCGGTACCTCCGCCAACTGGGGCTCCGTGCTCGACTACTTGGACCCGGAGGCGTTCTCGTACGCCTTCCTCGACTACCGCGGCTACGGCGACCGGCGGGACGTCGCCGGCCGTTACAGCCTCCCCGAAATCGCCGACGACGTCCTCGGACTCGCCGACGAGCTCGGCTGGGACACCTTCTCCCTGATCGGCCACTCCATGGGCGGCAAGGCCGCCCAGCAGGTCCTCGTCCGCGCCCCCGAGCGGATCGAGAAGATCATCGGGATCAACCCGGTGCCCGCCGCGCCCTACGAAATGGACGACGCGACCCGCGCACTCTTCTACGGCGCCGCCGAAAACGCCGATCACCGGCGCGCCATCCTCGACCTCGTCACCGGCAACCGCGCGAGCCGCCACTGGGTGAGCCGGATGGTCGCCCACTCCCTCGACATCTCCCGCCCCGAGGCCTTCGCCGGCTACCTCGCCAGCTGGCAGACGCTGGACCTGTCCGCCGCCGTCAAGGGCAACACCGTCCCGGTCCTGGTCCTCGTCGGCGAGTATGACCTCGCGCTCACCGTCGACGTCATGCGCGCCACCTGGCAGGCCTGGTACCCCGACTGCCGCATCCGCACCATTCCCGGCAGCGGCCACTACCCGCCCCACGAGACCCCGGTGGCCTTCACGACCGAGGCCGAGACCTTCCTGCGCGGCAGGTGACGCGGAACACAGAAAAGCCCGTGGGGGGTACGAGGAAACCTCGTACCCCCCACGGGATCAGGGTGAGTGACGGGACTTGAACCCGCGGCCACCTGGACCACAACCAGGTGCTCTACCAACTGAGCTACACCCACCACGAAGGGCGGTGAACCGCCCGTTCGATGTGCACGCACAGCATAGCTGATCAGGGGGGTGGTCCCGCCACGCGTTATCCGGCCGATCGGCTGCCGGCCGTGGCGGTGGCGGTGGCGGTGGCCGAGGTGGTGGCGGCCGCGGTGGCGGCGGCGTGCGCGACGGCCGCCGCCGCGAGGGCCTTCACGACCGGGTGCGGCCGCGTCCCGTCCCCCGCCAGCTCCGGCTGGAACAGCGTGGCGCGGCGGCCCGTCGGGCCGACCCCCGCCGGGGTGCGGCTGCTGGAGCACGCCGGGCCGCTGCTGCTGCGGCTCGACGCGGCGCGGGCCGATGTGCTGCGTCTCGCCGCCGCCCCGGCCGGCACGGTCACGCTCGCGGCCTCCCCGCTCGCCGTCGGGCCCCGGCTGCTCGCAGCGCTGCCCGCCACCGGGGTCACCTGCGCGTGCTGCCGCCGGCCGAGGTGCCGGCCGCGGTCGCCACCGGGGGCTGCGACCTCGGGCTGGTCGACGGCCTGGCCGCGCCGAGCGATCCGCTGCGGCTGCCCGATGTGGCCCCGCTCACCGTGACCGGCGTAGGGGAGGAGGAGCTGGCCGTGCTCATCCCCGCCCGGCACCCCTTCGCCGGGCGGTCCGCCGTCCGGCTGGACGATCTGGCCGACGCGCGCTGGCTCGACGCCCCCGGTGTCGGGGCGCTGCCGGGTGTGGCGCGGACCGCGCCGGCCCTGCGCTACGAGGGCACCGATCTGCATGCCCTCTGCGCCCTCGCCGCGGCCGGGCACGGCCTGGCCCTGCTGCCGCGCCGGGTGGCCGAGGCGGCGGGCGCGGGGGTCTGCGTACCGCTGGAGGCGCCGCGTCTGGTGCACCGTACGGAACTGCTGTCGCCCGGACCCCCGACCGGTGCGGGGGCTGCGCTCGCTGCACGGCTTGCGGGAGGATCCCCGTATGGAATCTGACCTTGTGGACCACGACCCCGCCCCGGCCCCCTTCACCTCGGCCGACTACGCCGCCCGGATGGCCGCCGCCGCGCAGGCCGCCGCCGACGCGGGGCTGGCCGGGCTGCTGATCGCCCCCGGCCCCGACCTCGCCCACCTCACCGGCTACCGCCCGACCGCCGAGACCGAGCGGCTGACCGTGCTCGTACTCGCCGCCGGGCAGGACCCGGTGCTCGTCGTGCCCGCCCTGGAGGCCCCCGACGCGGCCAAGGCGCCAGGCGCGGGAGCGCTGGCCCTGCGCGACTGGGTTGACGGGAAGAGCCCGTACGCGGCGACCGCCCCGCTGCTGGACGCGGCCGGCCGCTTCGGGGTCAGCGACAACACCTGGGCGCTCCATCTCCTGGGCCTTCAGCGGGAGTTGCCGACCACTTCGTACGTCCCGCTCACCGACGCCCTGCCCATGCTCCGCGCGGTCAAGGACGAGCGGGAGCTGGCCCGCCTCGCGGCGGCCGGAGCCGCCGCCGACGCCGCGTACGCCCAGATCCTCCACATCCCCTTCGCCGGCCGCCCGGAGACCGAGGTCGCCGCCGACCTGGCCGGCCTACTGCGCGTACACGGCCACTCCCAGGTCGATTTCACGGTCGTCGGCTCCGGCCCCAACGGCGCCAATCCGCACCACGAGGCCGGCGACCGGATCATCCGGCACGGCGACATGGTGGTCCTCGACTTCGGGGGCCTCAAGGACGGCTACGGCTCGGACATCTCCCGCACCGTCCACGTCGGCGAGCCCAGCGCCGAGGAGCAGCGCGTCCACGACATCGTCCGCGAGGCCCAGCAGGCCGGCGTGGCGGCGGTCAAGCCGGGGGTCTCCTGCCAGGAGGTGGACCGGGCGGCCCGCGCGGTGATCACCGAGTTCGGATACGGCGACCGCTTCATCCACCGCACCGGCCACGGCATCGGGGTCACCACCCACGAGCCGCCGTACATGGTCGAGGGCGAGGAACAGCCCCTGGTGCCCGGGATGTGCTTCTCCGTGGAACCGGGCATCTACCTGCCGGGCCGGTTCGGCGTCCGCATCGAGGACATCGTCACGGTGACCGAGGACGGCGGGCGCCGCTTCAACAACGCCCCCCGCGAACTGGCCGTCGTGGAGTAGGCGGCCCGCTCCGCTCCGCGCCCTACTCCCCGGCGATGACCAGGCGGTAGCCGTAGTCCACGCTCTCCTGCCCGAGCAGGTGGGCGTGGCGCCGCTCCCAGGCGCCGGATCGCAGGTCCGCACGGAGCCGGTCCATCGCCGGTTCCACGACGGAGGACGGCAGCTGCGCGAAGGTCGAGCCGGCCTGCCGTACGGCGGGGTCGAGGTAGTACTCGGGCCGGCGCCAGTAGGCGATCTGGGAGCCGTCGGTGAAGTCGCGCGCGACGGCTGGCGGACGGCGGGGCCGCGGCGCTGTTCCTCGACGTCGACCCGGGCCTGAGCTGGAGGGACGGCACCCTGGCCGTGGACGCCTTCCCCGGCGAGCACCACGACCTCGCCGTGGACGGGCGCGGGGTGACCTTCACGCCGTCGTTGTTCTGCGACCACGCCGTCACGGTCGTCGATTCCGCTGTCGCCCCGGATCTGGTATCCGGCCCGCGGCCGCGCCGCGGTGTGGCATACCGACACCGCTGCCGCGCCCGGTGCGCTGGCCGACCTCGTGGGGCGGACCCGCGCCCGGATCCTCGTACTGCTCGCCGAGCCGGCCGGTACCACCGACCTGGCCCGCCGGCTCGCGCTCAGCCCCGGGGCCGTCAGCCAGCATCTGCGCGTGCTGCTCCGGGCGGGGCTGGTCACCCGGGCCCGGCACGGGCACACGGTGCTGTACCTGCGCAGCGGGCTGGGGGACCGGCTGGCCGGCTGAACCGGCTGAACCGGCTGAACGGTTTGAAGGGGACGGGCTACGGGCCGAGGATCACCGCCGACTCGGACGGTACGTGGATCCGCCCGTCCGGGCCCGGGTGTTCGAGGGGTTCCCAGGCGGCCAGGACGCGGACGCCGTTGCGGCCCAGTGCGATGGTCGCCGGCTCACCGGAGAGGTTCACCACCACCCGGACGTCGCCCCGGCGGAAGGTCACCCAGCGGCGCTCCTCGTCGAAGGCCACCCGGACCGCCGCCAGGTCGGGGTCGCACAGGTCGGGCTGGGTGCGGCGGAGGGAGACGAGGGTGCGGTACCAGGCCAGCAGGCGGGCGTGCGGCTCCTGGCCGGGCTCCGCCCAGTCCAGGCAGGACCGGTCCCGGGTCGCCGGGTCCTGTGGGTCCGGGATCTCCTCGGCCTTCCAGCCGTGCGCCGCGAACTCCCGGCGCCGGCCGCTCCGTACCGCCTCGGCGAGCCCCGGGTCGGGATGGTCGGTGAAGTACTGCCACGGCGTGCCCGCGCCCCACTCCTCGCCCATGAACAGCATCGGCACGAACGGCCCGGTCAGCGTCAGGGTCGCCGCGCACGCCAGCAGCCCGGGGGAGAGCCCCGCGGAGAGCCGGTCGCCCAGGGCCCGGTTGCCGATCTGGTCGTGGGTCTGGCTGTAGCCGAGGAAGCGGTGCGCCGGGGTCCGGCGGCGGTCCACCTGGCGGCCGTGGGTGCGGCCCCGGAAGGAGGACCAGGTCCCGTCGTGGAAGAAGGCCCGGGTCATCGTCTTGGCGAGGGCGGCGAGCGGAGCCTCGGCGAAATCGGCGTAGTACGCCTGGGATTCGCCGGTCAGCGCACAGTGCAGGGCGTGGTGGAAGTCGTCGTTCCACTGCGCGTGCAGCCCCAGGCCGCCGGTGGCGCGCGGCGTGGTGGTGCGCGGATCGCACTGGTCGGACTCGGCGATCAGGAACAGGGGGCGGCCGGTCTCCGCCGCGAGTTCGTCCACGGCCGCGGCCAGTTCCTCCAGAAAGGTCAGCGCCCGCCCGTCGGCCAGCGCGTGCACGGCATCCAGCCGGAGCCCGTCGATCCGGTAGTCGCGCAGCCAGGCGAGGGCGCTGCCGAGGAAGTACGCGCGCACCTCGTCGGAGCCGGGCGCGTCCAGGTTCACCGCCGAGCCCCAGGGGGTGTGGTGGGTGTCGGTGAAGTACGGGCCGAAAGAGGGGAGATGGTTGCCGGAGGGGCCGAGGTGGTTGTGGACCACGTCGAGGACCACCCCGAGCCCGGCCGCATGCGCCGCGTCCACGAACCGGGCGAGGCCGGCCGGGCCGCCGTAGGGTTCGTGGACCGCCCAGGGCGCCACCCCGTCGTACCCCCAGCCGTGCCGGCCGGGGAAGGGGCAGACCGGCATCAGCTCCACGTGTGTGACGCCGAGCGCGGTGAGGTGCGGGAGGCGGGCGGCGGCCGCGTCGAAGGTGCCCTCGGGGGTGAAGGTGCCGATGTGCAGCTCGTAAAGCACCGCGTCCTGGAGGGGTGTGCGGGGCGGCTGGGACCCGGGGTGCAGCGCCTCGAAGTCCACGACCGCCGAGAGCCCGTCGGGCCCGTCGGGCAGCCGCCGCCCGCGCGGGTCCGGCCGTACGGGTTCCTGCTGGCCGGGGTCCCCGCCCAGCAGGAACCCGTACCGGTCCCCGTCGGCGGCGGGGGCTTCCACGACCCACCAGCCGTCCCGCTCCGGGTCGGGTGACATCCCGTACACGGCGTCGTTCAGTCGCATGGCGACCTGGTCTGTCAGCGGTGCCCACACCTCGAACTGCACGGACGGTCCCCTCGTCTCCGGCGGTACCCAGCATGCGTCTCGGGCCCATCATCGCGGGCCCGGCGGAGCCGTTCTGGACACTCTGGCACTGACGGGCCGACAATCACCCTGTGACGTCGAGTTTCGAGTTCCCCGCCTACCCTGTTCCGCGCCTGTCAGACGCGGAGCGCGACCGGGCGCTGAGCCAGCTCAGAGAGGGTGCCGCCCTCGGCCAGCTGTCGCACGACACGTTCCTGCGCCGGATGGAACTTGCGCTGGTCGCGCGCCGCTCCGAGGACCTCGCCGTCCTCACCGCCGACCTGGCGGGCCGGGACGGTAACGAAAGCCCGTGGACCCGTCGGCTGTTCGGCTGGGTCGGCCGCGCCTCCGCCGTGTCCGTGGGCGTGCGGCGGGCCTGGACCGCCGAGAGGCTGCCCAAGCTGCTGCTCCCGTACCCCGGCTACGGGCCCCTGCGGATCGGCCGCGACCCCGGCAACGGGCTGCGGCTCAACCACGAGACGGTCTCCCGGGCGCATGCGGAGCTGAGCCTGCGCGACGGCCTCTGGGTGATCCACGACCTCGGCTCCACGAACGGCACCACCGTCAACGGCCGCCGCGTGACCGGCTCGGCCGTGGTCCGGGACGGTGACCAGATCGGCTTCGGCCGCATGACCTTCCGCCTCTCCGCGACCTGACCGCCCCCGGTCCCCCGCCGGTCCCCCGCCGGTCCCCCGCCGGTCCGGTGGAAGCGGGCGGGGGCAGTATGGCGTCCATGGAACACACGCCTGTGGTGCGCCCGGCGCGCCCCGAGGATCTGCCGCGCCTCGTCGAACTCGTCCACGAGCACGTCGCGTACGAGAAGTCCGCTCCGCGTCCGGCGGACCTCGCCGACCGGCTGGGTCCGAAGCTGTTCGCCGACGGGGCCCGGCTCTGGGTGCTGCTCGCCGAGACCCCGGAGGGCGCGGTGGCCGGATACGCCGCCTGCTCGGCGGAGTTCGCGTTCTGGGACGCCCGGCACTACCTGCACATGGACTGCCTCTACCTGGCCGAGGACGCCCGCGGGCACGGCCTCGGCGCCGCCCTGATGGACGGCGTGGCCGGCCTCGCCCGCGAGCTCGGCCTCGACCAGGTCCAGTGGCAGACGCCGGACTGGAACGAGGGCGCGATCCGCTTCTACGACCGGCTGGGCGCGGTGGGCATGTCCAAGCGACGGTACGGGTGGGAGGTCACGCCTGAGGGGGGCAGGGGCTGACGGGGCACGGGCTGGCAAGGGCAGGGGCTGGCTTTGTCAAGGGCTGACGGGGTCAAGGGCCGGCCGTCACCGCCACGAGGCGTTCGTACGCCGCCAGTACGGTCCGGGACTGGTGCTCCACCTGCGTGGCCACCGGCACCCAGCGGGCCTGGAACCGGGCCGCGAACTCCTCGCACCAGCCGGTGACCAGGCGGTCCAGTCCGGGCGCCGCCGGATGGCCCTGCGCGCGCAGGACACGCAGCAGCATCGCGGCGGCGCGCAGCGAGAGGCGCCGGCCGAAGGCGTCGATGCTGCCGATGTGCGCGGTGCTTGCCTCCAGGGCCGCCCCGCCACTGGTCCACTCCGTGGCGATACGGGGGATCAGCGCCAGCGTCCAGTCCACCGCCCGCAGCAGCGGGTCCTCGCTGCCGTCCCCGCCGCGCGCCTCCTCCCCCCGTACCCCTGCCCGTACCTCCTCCGGTACCTCTGCCCGTACCCCCTCCCGTAGCCCTTCCCGTGCCCGGGTCACCAGCGCGGCGTCCTCGGTGAGCCGCCGGGCCAGCATCCGCAGGGCCTGCCGCGGATCCGGGTGCGGGGCCGGGTCGTCCACCAGGTCGGAGGCCCACATGGGCACCTCGACGATCGCGGTGGTGCCGGCGTACCGGTGGGCGCGGTACCAGGTGCTCAGCCGGGTGTCCTCCGGATGGAAGGCCGCGGCGGCCTCGGTCCCGGGCTCCGGCATCACGAAGATCCCCGGCCCCGGGGAGGGCCAGCCGGCCGCGTCCGAGGCGGCGGTCTCCACGGGGATGCGCAGCTCGGCGGCGGACTTGCCGAAGGGCTCGGCCAGGCCCGGTACGTCCCGGGTGAGCTGGACCCAGGAGCCGCCGAGGTCGGTGCCGTGGAGGGAGACCTGGAGGATGGGCCGCAGCTCGTCGATGAGGGCGGTCAGGGCGAGGGTCTCGGGCGGCAGCCGGTCCGGGGGCAGTAAAGAGGGCGCCCACTCGGGCTGTTCGGGGCCGGGGGGCCGGAAGAAGTTCCGGTGGTAGTCGAGGAGGGAGTACGGGTGGGGCGTGCGGTGCAGGTTCGCGCCGTCGGGGTCCGCGCAGAGGAGGAAATGCCAGCCGCAGTCGGCGCGGGGGGCGGCGTCGCGGATGACGTGGCGTGCGAGCGCGAGGGCGGTGGCCCCGCCGACGGGTTCGTTCGCGTGGGCCCCGGCGACCACGAGCACGTGCCGTGGCCTGCCGGGGGCCTGCGAGCGGCTGCTCGGGCGGCCGTCGGGGTTGACGGAGAGCAGCCAGAGCGGTGCTCCGCCCCGGGAGGTGCCGGCCTGGCGGAGCCGGACCAGGGCGGGGTGTTCGTCCGCCAGGGCGCGGGCGGCCAGGGCCAGTTCGTGGGGCGTGGGGTAGCACATGTCTCGGATGAGGGTCACAAGTGATGCCATGCCCGCCGCGCACGCCCCCTACTGCTCCGCGTGCCCCGCCATTTCCCCCGGAAGGCCCTGGCCAACGGGGTTCCGTGCGCGGGGGCTCCGCCCCCACACCCTTGGGCGGCAAGCCCACCCCGGCTGCCGCTGCGCGGGCTTCTCCCCGCCCCGCCCTTTCACCGTTTCCCGGGGCAGTGCCCCGGACCCCGTTCGGCCGCGGCACCGCTGCCGGGGGCCAGCCCCCGGACCCCCCACGCCTCGAACGCCGGCGAGGCTGTCCTTAGGGGTTACTGCTGGTGGAGGCCGCGGCCCGACAGGGTCAGGAAGGCTTCGCCCACCGCCTCCGACAGCGTCGGGTGGGCGTGGATGTGCCGGGCCACATCCGCCGGCTCCGCGTCCCAGCCCACGATCAGCTGGCTCTCCGCGATCATCTCCGAGACGTGCGGCCCCACCAGGTGCACGCCCAGCACCCGCCCGCCCCGCTCCGCGACCACCTTCACCGTCCCGCCCTGTCCGTGCACCATCCCCTTGGCAACCGCCGTCAACGGCATCGAGTTGACGACCACGTCGTACGCCCGCCCCCGCGCCTCCGCCTCCGTCAGCCCGACCGACGCGGTCTGCGGTGAGGAGTACGTCACCCTCGGCACCGCCGCGTAGTCCACCGGCGCGCTCGGCACCCCGGCCAGCGTCTCCGCCACCAGCAGCCCCTCCGCGAACGAGGCGTGCGCCAGCCCCAGCGACGGCGGCGGCAGCAGGTCGCCCACCACGTGGATCCCCGGCACCGCGGTCTCCAGCCGGGACCAGTCGGCCGGCGCCACGAACCCCCGCTCGTCGGTGGCCAGTCCGGCCGCCGCGAGGTCCAGCCCGTCGGTCACCGGGACCCGCCCGACCGCGACCAGCAGCCGCTCCGCCGTCAGCTCCCGTAGCTCCCCGCGCGCCGTCCGCACGGTGGCCCGTACACCCCCGGCACCGGACGACAGCCGTTCGACACCCTCCAGCCGCGCCCCGGTCTGTACGTCGATACCGCGCTTCTTCAGGCCCCGCGCCAGATGCCGGGAAACATCCGCGTCCTCCAGCGGAACCAGCCGGTCCGCGGCCTCCACCAGCGTCACCTCGGCGCCCATCGAGCGGTGGAAGGAGGCGTACTCCACCCCGATCGCCCCGCCGCCCAGCACCAGCACCGAAGCCGGCAGCCCCGGCGCGAACAGGGCGTCGTCGCTGGTGACGACGGTGCGCCCGTCGGGTTCCAGACCCGGCAGGGTGCGCGGCCGCGAACCGGTGGCCAGTACGATCCCGCGGGTGGCGGTGAACTCCTGCCCGTCCGCGGTCCGGACGGTCCGCGGCCCGGTCAGCCGGGCGCTGCTGCGCACTACGCGCACGCCGGCGTGCTCCAGGTGCCCCTCCACCCCCTTGTGGTTGCGGGAGACGATGCCGTCCCGGGTCGCGGTCAGCGCCGGCCAGTCCACCGACTCCACGCTCGCCCGGACGCCCCACCGCTCGCGGGCCTCGGTTATGCCGTCCACGAGTTCGGCCGCGTGCAGCATGGCCTTGCTGGGGATGCACCCTCGGTGCAGGCAGGTCCCGCCGACCTTGTCGCGTTCCGCGAGGACGACCGTCAGGCCGAGGGCCGCGGCGCGCAGGGCGGTGCTGTAACCGCCTGTGCCGCCGCCGATCACGATCACGTCCACCGTGTTCGGCGTGTTCGGCGTGTTCGACGTGATTTCCAAGCCCGTCGTGTTTCCCGTGCTGTTGGTGTTCATGTGGCCAGCCTGCTGGGGCTCCTTCGATAAGTCCAAGGCAATGATTTTCTTGCTTCCATGCAGGCTCTTTATGCTTGCCGCTTATGAGCCTGCGTCAGATGGAGTACTTCCTCACCGTCGTGGAGGAGTCCTCCTTCACCCGCGCCGCCGAGATCCTGCACGTCACCCAGCCGGCCCTCTCCCACCAGGTCAAGGCCCTGGAGCGGTCCGTGGGCGGCGAGTTGCTGGAGCGGATGCCGCGCGCGGTCCGGCTCACCCCCATGGGCCGCGCCTTCCTGCCGCACGCCCAGCTCGCCGTCCGCAGTGCCCGCCAGGCCGAGCGGGCCGCCCGCGCCGCCGCCGGGGCGCTCGGCGGCGAACTGCACATCGCCACGGTCCACGCCGTCGCCGTCGGCCTGCTGCCCGGCGTCGCCGCCCGCTGGCGGGCCCTGCACCCGGGCGTGGCGCTGGTGCTGCGCGAGTACGGGTCCACCGAGGCCCTGGAGGAACAGCTGGAGCGGGGCGTCGCCGACCTCGCCGTGGGGCCGGAGCCCAAGGAGTGGACGGGCCCGGTGGTTCCGGTCGGCCGGGAGGAGCTGGTGCTGGTCGTCCCGTTCGACGACCCTCTGGCCGGACGGGGCGCCGTCCGGCTCGCCGAGCTCGCCGACCGCGAGTGGATCCGCTGCGCCATGGAACCGGTGATCCAGGGGCGGCCGTTCCTCGACTGGGCGTGCGGGCAGGTGGGTTTCACCCCGCGCACGGTGCTGCGTACGGAACACACCTCGACCGCGGTACGGATGGCCGCGGCCGGGGTCGGCATCGTCGTGGCCCCGGCCCACATGGTCCGGGGCGCCGTCGGCGAGGACTGCGTACTGCTCTCCCTCGACCCGCCGTGGCACCGGCCCCTGGCGGTCTTCTCCCGGGTCCCGCTGACCGGGGCGGCGGCGGCCTTCGCCGGGCTAGTGCCGTGACCGGCA
>NZ_JAGGOY010000059.1:129581-137949 GCF_018614095.1 Streptomyces sp. ISL-87
GGCAAACCTTTCCGGCCACGGCATTAGTCCGCCCGGAGCAGTAGCCCTACGGGCAGCGCGGAGAGCAGGTCGGCCAGGGGCACCTCGCCTTCGTACGAGGACCCGGGTCCGGGCAGCGAGGTCCACCGCCCCGGCGGCAGGGCCAGGGTGGTGCCGCGCCAGCCGCCCGCGCCGGCCAGCCGGTGGGACAGCCGGGTGGCCACCGCGACGAGTCCCGCCGAGCGGGCGAAGGCCACGCAGTGCTCCGCCGCGGGGCCCCGGGCGGCGAGGGGGGTGTAGCCGGTGAACAGCCCGGGCCGGTCCCGGCGCAGCCGCAGCAGGGCCGCCGTCAGGGCGAGCTTCTCCTTTGCCGGGCCGCGCGGGGCGGCGCCCGCGTCCAGCCGGGCCAGGTCCTCCCGGGGGAATCGGACCGGGCGCCGGTTGTCGGGGTCGACCAGCGCCCGGTACTCGGTCTCGGCGCCCTGGTACACCTCCGGAACCCCCGGCATCGCCAGATGGAGCAGCGCCATGCCGAGCAGGTTGGCCCGGGCGGCCGCCGCCGCAGCCGGCGGCAGATCCGGGCGGAGTTCCGACGCCTGCGCGGCCAGCTCCGCGATCGCCGCCTCGTACGCCTCGTCCGGGTCGGTCCAGCTGGTGCGCAGCGCGGCCTCGCGGGCCGACTTCAGCAGGGCCGCCGCGAGGCGGGGCGCGCGGTCGGGTACCTCGCCGAGGCCCAGGGCGGTCTGCCGGGCCACCCAGGCGAGCTGGGGATCCGGACCACCCGGCGTGCCCATGAGCTCCGGCGCCTCGGACAGCACCGCGATCCGGGCCCGGACGTCCGCGCTGCGTTTGGTGTCGTGGGTGGACAGCACCGTGCCGGAGGCCGGCCAGTCCCGCGCGAGCGCGGCGCAGTACGTGTGGAACTCCGCCACCGGCACCGCCGGATCCCCGGGCTCCCCGCCCACCTCCGTGGCGGACAGCAGCGGGGCGTACCGGTAGAACGCCCTGTCCTCCAGGGACTTGGCGCGCAGGGCCGCCGATGTCTGGGCGAAGCGCGCCCCGAGGGACGGATCCCGCAGCACGAGGTCCCGTACCCTCGCCACCGCGCCGGCGCCGGCCACCGCGGCCGCCTGCTCCAGGGCCCGCGACGGCAGATCCGGCTCGCCGGGATACGGCCGGTAGACGGGATAGACGATCAGCAATTCACGGACCGCGCAGGCCAGTTCCGGACCGACCAGCCGCTCCAGCGCCGCCAGCTCGGCCGCCAGGTCGCCGGTCAGTACCTCCCGCGCGCTCGCCGAGGCCGTCTCCCGCCAGTCGGGCTGCCCGGTGAACGCCCGGTAGCGCGCGGCGAGTTCGGCCGTGCCCGCCGGGTCGGTGAACAGCCCGTCCAGCCGGTGCAGCGCGTCGTACCCGGTGGTGCCCGCCACCGGCCAGCCTGGCGGCAGCCGCTCCTGGCGGGCCAGGATCTTCTCCACCACCACCCAGCAGCCGTCCCCCACCGCCGCCCGCAGCCGCCGCAGGTACCGCTCGGGATCCGCCAGCCCGTCCACATGGTCGATCCGCAGCCCCGCGGCCACCCCGTCACGGACCAGTTCCAGCACCTTCGCGTGCGTGGCCTCGAAAACCGCGGGGTCCTCCACCCGGACCCCGATCAGATCCGAAATGGTGAAGAAACGACGGTAGTTGAGCTCCGTCGGGGCCTCCCGCCACCACGCCGGCCGGTACCACTGCGCGGCCAGCAGCTCCGGCAGCGGCAGCCCGGCCGTGCCCTCGCGCAGCGGGAACTCCTGCTCCCCGTGGCGCAGCACGTCCCCGTCGGCCGCGAAGTCGCCCGCCACGAGCGGCCCGGCGAGCACCGGCAGCAGCACCTGCCCGCCGCCCGCCTCCCAGTCGATGTCGAACCAGCGCGCGTACGGGGAGTGCGGCCCCTCCCGCAGTACCTCCCACAGGGGCAGGTTCAGCCGCAGCGGCGACGGCACGGCCATGTGGTTCGGCACGATGTCGAGAACCAGGCCGAGCCCGCGCGCCCGGGCGGCTGCGGCCAGCGCCCGTAGGCCCGGCTCGCCGCCGAGCTCGGCCCGTACCCGGGAGTGGTCGGTGACGTCGTACCCGTGGGCCGAGCCGGGCACCGCCTCCAGGACGGGGGAGAGGTGCAGGTGCGACACGCCGAGCGAGGCGAGGTACGGGACGGCTTCCTCGGCCGCCGCGAAGGGGAATTCCGGGCGCAGCTGGAGGCGGTAGGTCGACGCCGGGGTGACGGCTGTCGGAACATCAGATTCCGATTGCATGCGCGCATACGGCAGGCTCATGAGAACGTACGTACCCAGGATGCGGGATTCCGTGCCATTACCCCATGCATACGGGTGACTGCGCCGGGTTAGCGTTCCTCAAGTGTTTGGAATCGTCAACACCTATCGAAGAGTCATCGCCCTGACCGGGCCCCTTCTCCCGCTCGTCTCCTTCTTCGCCCGACTGCCCGTCGCGATGTCGCAGTTCGGGAGCGTTCTGCTGGTCGCCGAGACCAGCGGCTCGATCGCCACCGCCGCCGTCGTCGGCGGCACCCTCTCCGGCGGTCAGGTGGTCTCCGGACCCGTTCTGGGCCGCCTCGCCGACCGGTACGGGCAGCGCCCCGTCGTCCTGGCGGCCGCCGCGGTCAACGCCGTCGCGACCGCGGCTCTGGTGGCCGGCGCCCTCGGCGGCCTCGCCACCGTCCCGCTCGCCGCGATCGGAGCCGTCACCGGTGCTTCCGCACCGCTGATCGGACCGCTCGCCCGGACCCGGTCCGTGGCCCTGGCGCACCGTGCCCGTGCCGACGAGGGCGTGGTGGGCGCCGTCCACTCGCTCGAAGGCACCCTGGACGAGGTGTCGTTCGTCCTCGGCCCGGCCCTCGTCGGACTCGCCGCGATCGTCGCCCACCCGGCCGTCGCCCTCGGCGGCGCGGCCGCCCTCGTCGCCGTCTTCGGCACCGCCTTCGCGCTGCACCCGACCGCCGCCGTCACGGCCGGGACCCGCGCGCAGGCCCGCCCGGACGAGGGCGGTACGGACGAGGGCGGTACGGACGAGGCCAGCACGCAAGGCCGTACCGGAGACACGCCGGCCCGGGTCCGTCCCCCCGGTGTCGTCTACGCCGTCCGAGGCTCCCTGGCCCTCCAGGGCGCCATGTTCGGCGCCTGCCAGGCCGGAATCGCCGCGCTCACCATCCAGTTGGGCGTCCCCGAGCAGGCCGCCGTCGTGTACGCCGCCATGGGCGTCGTCAGCGCCGCCGTGGGACTCTCGCTCGGCGCGCTGCCCGCCCGTATCGGGCTGCGGCTGCGCTGGCGGGCGGCCACGGGCGCCGCGCTCGTGCTCTCCGTACCGCTGCTCTTCACCGACACGCTGGGCCCGCTGTACGCGGTCGTCACCGTCCTCGGGGCCGCCTACGCCCCGCACCTGATCACCGCGTTCGCGCTCACCGAGCGGGCCGCGGAACCGGCCCGGCTCGCCGAGTCGATGGCCTTCGCAGCCAGCTCCCTCGTCGCCGGACAGGCCATATCCCTCGCCGTCTCCGGGCGCCTCGCCGAGTGGTACGGGCCCTCCGCGTCCTTCGCGGTCGCCGTGGGGGCGGCCGCGCTGTGCCTCACGCTCTCCCTGGTCACCCGGGTGCCGGCCGCCCGTACGCACGCACCCGCCAAGGCCTTCGTTCCGGCCCGGGTCGCGCCCTCCCCGGCCGTGCCCGACAGGGAGGGCGCCGTCGTCTACGCCGGGCGCTGAAGCACCACCAGGCACCGTCCTGTCAGGGCCACCCGGTCCCCGGCCGCGTACTGCGGCCCGGTGCCGGGTGGCAGTACGTCCGCCCGCGCCGTGTCCACCACCAGCCGCCACTGCGCGCCGTGCCCGGCCGGGATGGTGAAGTCCTGCGCGTCGGCGCCCGCGTTGAACATCAGCAGGAACGAGTCGTCGGTGATCCGCTCCCCGCGGGTGCCCGGCTCGGAGATGGCCTCCCCGTTGAGGAACACCGTCAGCGCGCGAGCGTGCTGTGCCTGCCAGTCGCGCGCCCGCATCTCCTCGCCGTGCGGGGTGAACCAGGCGATGTCGGAGAGCTCGTCGTGCGTCCCCTCCACGGGCCGCCCGTGGAAGAACCGGCGCCGCCGGAACACCGGGTGGTCGCGCCGCAGCCACACCATCTGCCGGGTGAACTCCAGTAGCGCGGGCGGCGGTTTGCCCGGCTCCGGCCAGTTCACCCACGACAACTCGTTGTCCTGGCAGTACGCGTTGTTGTTGCCGCCCTGCGTGCGGGCGAACTCATCGCCGTGGCTGAGCATCGGCACACCCTGGGAAAGCATCAGCGTGGCGATGAAGTTGCGCATCTGGCGCTCGCGCAGCTCCAGGATCTCCTGCTCCTCGGTCGGGCCCTCGACCCCGCAGTTCCAGGAGCGGTTGTGCGTCTCGCCGTCCCGGTTGCCCTCGCGGTTGGCCTCATTGTGCTTCTCGTTGTACGAGACCAGGTCGTGCAGGGTGAAACCGTCGTGGCAGGTGGTGAAGTTGATGGAGGCGAGCGGCCGCCGGCCGTCGTCCTGGTAGAGGTCCGAGGAGCCGGTCAGCCGCCCCGCGAACTCCGCGAGCGTACGCGGCTGCCCGCGCCACAGGTCCCGTACGGTGTCCCGGTACTTGCCGTTCCACTCGGTCCACAGCGGCGGGAAGTTGCCCACCTGGTAGCCGCCCTCGCCCAGGTCCCAGGGCTCCGCGATCAGCTTCACCTGGCTGACCACCGGGTCCTGCTGCACCAGGTCGAAGAACGAGGAGAGCCGGTCCACCTCGTGGAACTGGCGGGCGAGCGTGGCCGCGAGGTCGAAGCGGAAGCCGTCCACATGCATCTCGGTGACCCAGTAGCGCAGCGAGTCCATGATCAGCTGGAGTACGTGCGGGGACCGCATCAGCAGCGAGTTCCCGGTTCCGGTGGTGTCCATGTAGTGCCGCGGGTCCTCCGCCAGCCGGTAGTACGAGGAGTTGTCCAGCCCGCGGAAGGACAGCGTCGGGCCCAGGTGGTTGCCCTCGGCGGTGTGGTTGTAGACCACGTCCAGGATCACCTCGATCCCGGCCTCGTGCAGGGCCCGCACCGCCGACTTGAACTCCAGCACCTGCTGGCCGCGGTCCCCCGAGGCGTAACGGTTGTGCGGGGCGAAGAAGCCGATGGTGTTGTAGCCCCAGTAGTTGCTCAGCCCGTCGTCCACGAGACGGTGGTCGTTGACGTACTGGTGCACCGGCATCAGCTCCAGCGCCGTCACCCCGAGCTTCGCGAGGTGCCCGATGACCGCCGGGTGTGCGAGGGCCCCGTAGGTGCCGCGCAGTTCCTCGGGAAGGTCGGGATGGCGCATCGTCAGACCTTTGACGTGGGCCTCGTACAGCACGGTGTGGTGGTACTCGTGGCGCGGCGGGCGGTCGTTGGCCCAGTCGAAGTACGGATTCACCACCACCGAACTCATGGTGTGCGGGGCCGAGTCCAGATCGTTGCGCGAGTCGGGGCGGCCGAAGTGGTACCCGTAGACCTGCTCGCCCCAGTCGACGCTGCCGCTGATCGCCCGCGCGTACGGGTCCAGCAGCAGCTTCGCCGCGTTGCAGCGCTGCCCGCGCTCGGGCTCGTACGGGCCGTGGACGCGGAATCCGTAGCGCTGGCCCGGCATCACGCCCGGCAGATAGGCGTGCCGGACGAAGGCGTCCGTCTCGCGCAGTTCGACGGCGGTCTCCGAGCCGTCGTCGTGCAGAAGACACAGCTCAATGCGTCGGGCGGCCTCCGAGTAGACCGCGAAATTGGTCCCGGCGCCGTCGTACGTGGCGCCGAGCGGATATGCCTGTCCCGGCCAGACCTGCATAGGAACGACTCTTCCCCTCGGTGTCGGGCTGATCCGGCGTGGACCACGTCACTGCCAGATCTTCCCCGAAAGAGGGGCCGCACGCCGGGACTTGGCATGCTCCTACCGGGTGACCCGGAGAGCTGATATGCGGGTCAGCGGACTATGCGGGCATCAGATAATGGGTCAACGGACAACAGGTGTACGGCCCGTCGGGCTGCACCGGGCCGTGCGCGCGGAGTACCCTTCCGTGATCACTGGAGACGGGCGTCCAGACGCAGAAGGCGGTGCACGGGTGAGCTCGGGAGGTCTGGAGCTGCCCCCTGGTGACAGCGGTCACGAGGGCGGCCCGGCTGATGCCGCAGGCGGCGTGCCGGGCGGTGCGCCCGGCGGCGTGCCCGCCGGGGCGGTGTCGCTGGCCCCGCCGGTGGCCGGGAGCGCCCGCGCCGGGGCCGAGCTGGACTGGGGCGCGGACGCGTGGAGCGAGGTCCGCACACGGGCCCAGCGCGCCGGCCGCGCGTACATCTGGCTCAACCTGATCGAACAGCGGCTGCGGGCCGTCGTCGGCGCGGTGCTGCGCCCCATCTACGAGCCCGTGCACGGCCAGGACGACTGGGTGGTCGCGGCCGCCGGGCCCGCCGGACAGGAGTGGGTGCAGCGGGCGGTCGCCGTCCGCGAGGTCAGCCGGCGCAAGGGCTACCTGCTGGACCCGGCCGACGACAACGTGCTGAGCTTCCTTACGCTGCCGCAGCTTCGGGAGCTGATGGTCCAGCACTGGCCCTGCTTCGAACCGTACTTCGACGACCGGCGCGAGATCGAGCTGGCGCTGGACGAGCTGGAGGTCACCCGGAACGTGGTCTCCCGCAACCGCGCCCTGTCGCGGGCGGTGCTGGAGCAGGCGGAACGGGCGTCGGCGCGGCTGCTGGAGGTACTGGGCGGCGGCGCGGGCAGTCCGGCGGCGGACCGGCTGCCGATCGACGCCGTCGAGGACCTGGTGGGCGACCGGTACGCGGACGTCATTTCGGTCCACCCGGACCGGGTGCGGCTCCAGCGGCAGCTTCCGGCCGAGGACCTGTTCGGGGGCGCGAGGCGGCTGGACGCCATCGGCATAGGTCTCAACCTGCTGGTCCAGAACTTCTCGGGCCGAAGACTCGTCCGGCTCACGGAGGCCGGCTGCCGGGTGCGGCTGCTGTTCCTGAACCCGGCGAGCAGCGCGGTCAAGCGGCGCGAGCGGGAGCTGGGGCTGCGCAAGGGCGAGCTGAGCCGCTCGGTGGAGATGAACATCCTGCACGTCCGCAGGGTGCGGGCCGGCCTGCGGGACGCCTCGCGCTTCGAGATCCATGTCTTCGACGAGACCCCGCGCTTCACCGCCTATCTGGTGGAGGGGGAGTCCTCGGGCATCGCGGTGGTCCAGTCGTACCTGCGGCGGGCGCGGGGCATGGAGGCGCCGGTGCTGGTCCTGCGGGGCGGCGGGCGCGGTGTGCCCAAGGACGCCGACCACGGACTGTTCACGACCTACCGGGAGGAATTCGAGTCGGTGTGGGACGACTCCCGCCCGGTGTCCTGACTGTCAGTGCCCCGTGGCAGGCTGAAAGTCGTTGACCGGATGTATGTACGGGGGAGGGGCGCGTCATGGCGGCGTGGCATGGGGGAGCGCTGGTCGGGTTCGACCTGGAGACCACCGGGACGGAGCCGGGGGAGTCGAGGATCGTGACGGCCGCGGTGGTCGAAGTACGGGACGGCGAGGTGCGCGAGCGGCGCGGCTGGCTCGCCGATCCGGGGATAGCGATCCCCGAGCAGGCCTCGGCGATCCACGGGATCAGCACGGAGCGGGCCGTCGCGGAAGGCCGCCCGGTGCGGGAGGTCGCGGACGAGGTGGCGGCCGTACTGGTGGAGCACTGGCGGCGCGGCGCGGTGGTGGTCGCGTACAACGCGGCCTTCGACCTGACGCTGCTGTCGGCGGAGCTGGCCCGGCACGGGCTGCCGTCGCTGGCCGACCGGCTGGGCGGGGTGGGGGTGCCCCCGGCGCAGCCAGGGGGAGAGACCGGGCCGGTGGTGGACCCGCTGACCATCGACCGGGCCGTGGACCGCTACCGGCGCGGGAAGCGCACGCTGGAGGCGGTGTGCGGGGTGTACGGGGTCACCCTCGACGATGCGCACGACGCGGGCGCGGACGCGCTGGCCGCGGTCCAGGTGGCCCGGGCGATAGCCGTCCGCCACCCGGAGGTCGCCGGCCTCACCCCGGCGGACCTCCACGACCGGCAGGGCACCTGGCACGCCCGCTGGGCCCGGGACTTCCAGTCGTACCTGCGGGGGCACGGCACGCCGGACGCGGTGATCGACACGGCGTGGCCGCTGCGGGGGCTCATACCGGCGTCGGCCTGACGGTTACACCGCCCCATCACCGAGGACCGACGAGCACCGCGCGCGCCAAGGGCCGGGCCGGGTGGATGACCTTGAATTCCGTCGGGCCGAGCCGGGCCCGGTGGATGGTGACATGCAGTTTCATATGGGGCCTTGGTACGTCATCGCTAGGGCCGTGGCCGGAAAGGTTTGCC
>NZ_JAGGOY010000059.1:137979-198027 GCF_018614095.1 Streptomyces sp. ISL-87
CTTGCCGGTCACGGCACTAGAAGGGGTGCCAGCGCATTTCCGTGTCGCCGTCCCGCAGCGAGGCGACCCGGCGGCGGAATTCGGCCAGGGCCTTCGGGTTGGCGGGGGCGTGCTGGGCGACCCAGGCACAGCTGGCGGTCTCGCGTGCGCCGCGCAGGACCGCGCAGCCCTCCCAGTCGCGGACGTCCCAGCCGTACGCCGCCGCGAAGGCCTCGTACGCCTCGGCGGGCAGGCCGTAGCGGTCGCGGGACAGAGCCATCACCACGAGGTCGTGCTCGCGCAGGTCGGCCGAGACGGTCTCCAGGTCCACCAGGACCGGGCCGGCCGGGCCCACGTGGACGTTGCGGGGGAGGGCGTCGCCGTGGATCGGGCCCACGGGGAGGTGCGGAGTGAGCCCGGCGACCTCGTCGGCGTAGGCATCGCGCCGGGCCCGCAGGTACGCCGCGTCCGCCGGGTCGATGGCCTCGCCGGCCAGCCGGAGCCAGCGCTCGACGCCGCCGAGCAGGTCCCGAGGGGGCAGGCCGAACGGTGGCGCGGGCAGCGCGTGGATCCGCCGCAGCAGCGCCGCGAGGTCCTCGGGGCCGGCCGGGCGCAGTGCGCCCGGAAGCCGGTGCCACAGGGTCACCGGATGCCCGTCCACCAGCCGGGGCTTCGGCTCGGCCGCGCGGACGGCGGGCACCCCGGACTCGGCGAGCCAGCCCGCCACCGCGAGCTCCCGCTCGGCGCGCTCCAGCAGGGCCGCCTCCCGGGCCACCTTCACCACCAGGTCGCCCAGCGCGAAGACCGCGTTCTCGCCGAGGGCGAGCAGCTCGGCCCGGCCGGCCAGGCCCGCCGCCGCGAGTACGTCCCTGGCACGCGCCTCGTCCATGCCGTGTCTCCGCATCGTCGTGAATCCGCCAAGTCTCCCATCCAGGTGTGCGGAACCTTGACGCGCCAACGGGGGCTGCGCACGATGACCGAGGCGGATCGGATCCGGATGATCCACCCGGAAGGGGGGGAAATGGCCACCCCGTCGGCCACTCCCGCGCGTCGCCGCTCCGATCACGGAGCCTGGTTCCTGGTCCTGCCCGCGCTCATCCCGATCCTGCTGCTCAGCGTCGGCCCGCTGCTCTACGGCATCGCCCTCGCCTTCACCGACTCCCAGTCCGGCAGGACCGCCCCCACCCAGTGGGCGGGCGCGCTCAACTTCCAGGACCTGCTGCACGACCGGCTGTTCTGGGACTCCTTCCGGATCGGCCTGCTGTGGGCGATCGGCGTCACCGTGCCGCAGTTCCTACTGGCCCTCGGCCTCGCCCTCCTGCTCAACCAGAACCTCCGCTTCCGCTGGCTGGCCCGGTCGCTCGCGATCATCCCGTGGGCCATGCCCGAGGTGGTCGTCGGCATCATGTGGCGGCTCGTCTACCACCCCGACGCGGGCGTACTGAACGAAACCCTGTCCGGCCTCGGCCTCGCCGGGGACACCGACTGGCTCAGCGGCCTGGCCACCGCCCTGCCCGCCGTGATCGTCGTCGGCGTCTGGGCGGGCATGCCCCAGACCACCGTGGCGCTCCTCGCCGGCCTGCAGAACAGCCCGCACGAACTCCACGAGGCCGCCGCCCTCGACGGGGCCGGGGCCTGGCGCCGCTTCCGGGCCGTGACCTGGCCCGCGATCAAGCCCGTGGCGCTGTCCGTCTCCGCGCTCAACTTCATCTGGAACTTCAATTCCTTCGCCCTGGTCTACGTCCTCACCAACGGCGGGCCCGGCGGCCGCACCCGGCTTCCGATGCTCTTCGCCTACGAAGAGGCCTTCCGTTACGGGCAGTTCGGCTACGCCGCGGCCATGGGGTGCGTGATGGTCGCCGTGGTCTCCGTACTGCTCGCCGTGTACCTGGCCGGCCGGCTGAAGGGAGGGGACGCGCGGTGAACACCCGGACCCCGCGCCCCGTACGGGCGGCGCAGTACCTGGCCCTCGCCGGCTATCTCGCCTTCCTCGCCCTCCCGTTCCTGTGGCTCGTCTCCACCGCCTTCAAACCCGCGCGGGAACTCGGCAGCCTGGACCCCACCTGGATCCCGAGGAACCCCACCCTCGGCAACTTCCGCCAGGCGTTCGAGGAGCAGCCGCTGCTGCACGCCGCCCTCAACAGCCTGATCGCCGCCCTGTGCGCGGCCGTGGTCTCCGTACTGCTCGCCACCCCGACGGCCTTCGTCCTCGCCCGCCGGCGGGGCCGGATGTCCGCCGCGGCCACCGGCTGGGTCGTGGTCAGCCAGGCGTTCCCGTTCGTGCTGGTGATCATCCCGCTGTTCCTGGTGCTCAAGAACCTGCACCTGATCAACTCGGTGCCGGGCCTGATCCTCGTCTACGTCGTCTGGTCGCTGCCCTTCGCCCTGTGGATGCTGACCGGGTACGTCCGGGCCGTGCCGCCGGAACTGGAGGAGGCGGCGGCGATGGACGGAGCCGGCCGGCTGCGCACCCTGGTCTCTGTGGTCGCCCCACTGCTCGCCCCGGGGATCGTGGCCACCGCGCTCTTCGCGTTCATCACCGCCTGGAACGAGTTCTTCTTCGCCCTCGTCCTCCTCAAGTCCCCGGAGAAGCAGACCTTGCCGGTCGTCCTGACCCACTTCCTCGGCGCGGAGGGAGCCGCCGACCTCGGACCGCTCGCCGCCGCGGCGTTCCTCGCGACGCTGCCCTCGCTGGTGATCTTCTCGGTGATCCAGAAGCGCATCACCGGCGGCATGCTGGCGGGGGCGGTGAAGAGCTGATGCCGGTCCTCTCCGAAGCCCGCCGCGCGCGGGCGGCCGTAGCGGCCCTGGTCCTGGCCTTGCTGGCCGCCCTGCTCGGCGGCTGTTCCGCGGCCGGCCGCCGGGGTGAGGGCCCTGACCGGAAAATCAGCATCCGGTTCCAGTCGCTGGCCTGGCAGAAGGAGTCCGTCGACGCCAACAAGGCCCTGGTCGCTGAGTGGAACGCCGCCCACCCCGGCATCCAGGTCCAGTACGTCCAGGGAAGCTGGAGCAGCGTCCACGACCAGCTGCTGACCTCCTTCGAGGGCGGCGAGGCCCCGGACGTGATCCACGACGCCTCCGACGACCTGGCCGACTTCGCGTACGGCGGCTACCTCGCCGACCTGCGGCCGCTGCTCTCCGACCGGCTGAAGGCCGATATCCCGGCCCGCAGCTGGGAGACCACCGCCTTCGGCGCGGACGGCGGGGTGTACGGGGTGCCCTTCCTCCAGGAGCCCCGGGTCCTGATGGCCAACTCCGCGCTGCTGCGCTCCTCGGGGGTCCGCATCCCGACCCCCGAAGCCCCCTGGAGCTGGGCGGAGTTCCGTACCGCGGCCAGGCAGCTCACCGCCGACGGGCGGTACGGGGTGGCGTGGCCGCTCAAGGAGCCCGTCTCCGCGACCCTCAACCTCGGCGTGTCCGCGGGCGGCCGGCTCTTCCACCGCGAGCCTCACGGGAAGGTCAGGATCCGCTGGGCCGAGGGCGACGCGGTCGTCCCCTCCACCATCCGGACCCAGGTCGACACCGACCACAGCGCCTCCCGCTCCACCCTCGCGATGGGCGGGTCCGACACCCTGCCGGGCTTCTTCGCCGGCAAGTACGCCATGGTGCCGCTCGGGTTCTCGTACCGTCAGCAGATCGTCCGGCAGGCCCCGCCCGGATTCGAGTGGCAGGTGCTGCCTCCGCCGCAGGGCGCGGACGGCCTGGCCCAGGGGGTCAGCCCGCAGACCCTGTCCATCGCCCAGGACAGCCCCCACAAGAAGGAGGCGGCCGCCTTCATCGACTTCCTGCTGCGCCCGGCGAACATGGTCCGCCTCGCCCGCGGCGACTGGATGCTGCCGACCGGTACGCAGGCCCTCGCCGACCCCGCACTGCGCACCCCCGAGCTCGGCTGGGCCACGGGCGCGGCCCTGGCCGGGCAGCTGCGCCCGGCGCCAGCGCAGTCGGTGCGCGGCTACCCGGAGTGGAAGGACAAGGTGGCGACCCCCGCCCTTCAGGAGTACTACAGCGGCGCGATCGGCGCCGCCGAGCTGGAACGGCGCCTGGTGGAAGATGGCAACCGGGTCCTGGCCCGGTACCAGAGGTAAGAGACACGCGCGCACTGTCGGCGGTCCGCCCTATCGTTCGGGCATGACGACTCGCACCCCTCAGAAGTTCGCCGCGCTGCTGCGCGGCATCAATGTCGGCGGGAGCAGGAAGGTCCCGATGGCGGAGCTGCGCGAGGTCCTGGAGGGCCTGGGCCACGCCGATGTCCAGACGTACCTGCAGAGCGGCAACGTCGTGTTCAGCAGCACGAAGAAGGACCCCGTGGCCCTCGCCCGGGAACTGGAGGCGGCCATCGAGGCCCACTTCGGCTTCAAGGTGTCCTGCCTGGTGCTGGACGGCGCATACCTGCGCGCCGTCGCAGACGCCTGTCCCTTCCCGGCCGCCGAGCTGGAGGGCAAGCAGCTCCACGCCTCCTTCTTCTCCGAACAGCCCCCCGAGGACCGCTTCGCGGCGATCGACGGGCCCTCGTACCTCCCGGAGGAGTTCCGGATCGGCGACCGGGTCGTCTACCTCTACGCCCCGAACGGCCTCGGCCGCTCAAAGCTGGCGGAGGCCCTCAACAGGCCCGCGGTGGTGAAGGGCATCGACGTGACGAGCCGCAACTGGAACACGGTCGCCAAGCTGGTCGAGCTGACGGCGGACGCCCCCTGACCCCGAGCGGTCCCCGGAAGACAGACCCTAGTCGGCCAGTGCGTCCAGCAGCGCCAGTTCCCGCGCCGTGAGGTGGATCGTCGCCGCGTCCAGGTTCTCGGCGAGGTGGGAGAGGGAACCCGTGCCCGGGGTGGGGCACAGGACCGGCGAGTGGTGGAGGAGCCAGGCCAGGGCGATCTGGCCCGGGCCCGCCCCGTGCTCGGCGGCCACCGCGGTGACGGCGGCCGCGCTCTCGTGGGGCAGGGTCCCGCTGCCGAGGGGGTAGTACGGGAGGAAGGCGATCCCGCGTGCCTCGCACAGTGCGAGCACCTCGGCCGACGAGCGGTCCAGCAGGTTGTACGGGTTCTGCACCGAGGCGATCGGGGCCGACTCCAGTGCCAGCCGCAGCTGTTCGGCCGTGACCGTGTCCAGGCCTATGTGCCGGATCTTGCCCTCCGCCCGCAACCGGGCCAGCTCGCCCAGCTGTTCGGCCATCGGGACCGCCGGGTCGAAGCGGTGCAGCTGATAGAGGCCGATGCTGTCCACACGCAGCCGCCGCAGACTCGCCTCGCACTGGGCCCGGAGCTGCTCCGGACGGCCCGCACAGTGCCACCGGTCGGGGCCGGTGCGCACCACCCCGCCCTTCGTGGCGATCACGAGCCGCTCGTCGTACGGGTGCAGGGACTCCGCGATCAGTTCCTCGGCCAGGTCGGGACCGTAGTTGTCGGCCGTGTCGAGCAAGGTGACCCCGCGCTCGACCGCCGAGTGCAGCAGCGCCACGGCCTCCGCCCGCCCGCCACGCGGGCCCCAGTAGCCGGGGCCGACCAGACCGCCCGTGCCGAGGCCGAGCCGGCGTACGGGCAGATCCCCACCGAGACTGAACGTCAAGTCCATCATGGCCCGACGGTAACCCACGGCGCAGGATGTGCCAGGCTCACGGCATGCGTTACATCATCATCGGCGCCGGGGCGATCGGCGCGTCCATCGGCGGCCGGCTCGCCGAAGCCGGCCATGAGGTCGTACTCGTCGCACGCGGCGCGCACGCGGAGGCGATCAAGGCGGAGGGGCTGAGGCTCACGACGGCGGACGGGGAGCGGGTGCACCGGTTGCCGGTCGTCACCGGGCCCGCGGAGCTGGGTCAACTGCGGCCGGACGATGTGCTGCTGCTGGCCGTGAAGACCCAGGACGCGATCGCCGCGCTCGACGCGTGGGGCGACGCGGAGGTCGCGGGCGGCGGTACGGCGGCGCAGCGGCTGCCGGTGCTGTGCGCGCAGAACGGGGTCGAGAGCGAGCGGCTGGCCCTACGGCGCTTCGCGCGGGTGTACGGGGTGTGCGTCTGGCTGCCCTCCACGTTCCTGGAGCCGGGCGTGGTGTCGGCGCTGTGCACACCGCTGACCGGGATCCTGCACCTGGGCAGGGCGGCAGGAGGGACCGACAAGCTCGTCCACCGGATCGCGGCCGACCTGGAGCGGTCCGGGTTCGAGGCGCCGGTGGTCGAGGACGTGATGCGGTGGAAGTACGCGAAGCTGCTGGGAAACCTGGGGAACGCGATCCAGGCGACGACGGGCCCGGAGCCCCACCCGGCGAAGGCGGCGCTGCTGGTGCGGGCGATCCGGGAGGGCAAGGCCGTGTTCGAGGCGGCCGGGATCGCCCGTGCCTCCGACGCGGAGCAGTCGGCGGCCCGCGACGGAAAGGTGGAGCCGGCGCCGGGTGTGCGGGGCGGGTCGTCCTGGCAATCACTGGCGCGGGGCACGGGATCGGTGGAGGCGGACTATCTCAACGGTGAGATCTCGATGCTGGGCCGCCTGCACGGTGTGCCGACCCCGGTGAACGACACGCTCCGCCACGCGGCGAACATCTTCGCCCGCGAGGGGCTGCCGCCGGGTGCGATGTCCGTCGAGGACCTGACGGCCCTGGCCGACGAGGCCGCGGGTCGGGCGTAGCCGCCGTGCGCGTGCGCGGGTGCCGCTGTGCGGAGCCGTCCCCGCCCCGCCCCGCCGCGCCCCTTCCCGAAACCGGGCTCTGCCCGGACCCGGTCCTCAAACGCCGGACGGGCTGGAAATGCCGCTGCGCGGCATCATCCAGCCCCGTCGGCGCGAGTCAGGCCGTCAGGGCCGGGAGCAGGGCCGGGGCGGAGGCGGCCGCGTCGTAGCGGCGCAGCAGGAGGCGGGCCAGTTCCGGCGCCGCTCCCAGGACACCGGCCACGAAGTCCGCGCCCGACTCGACGGCGCCCGTCGCGATGCGGTCCGGGAGCCGGCCCGGGGCGATGACGTACGGGGCCACCGCCACCCGCCGGGCGCCCTCCGCGCGCAGGGCCCGTACGGCGTCCTCCGTACGGGGAAGGGCAGCGGAGGCGAACGCAGGCCGCACGGCGCACCAACCGGTGTGCCGCCACTCCCGCGCGATTTCAGCGATCACTGCGATCGCCTCCGGGTCTGTGGAGCCGGCGGACGCGAGTACCACCGCGGTGGTGGCGCGGTCCGCCGGGGTGATGCCCGCCTCCGCGAGGCGGCGCTCCAGGGCCGAGACCAGGAGCGGGGACGGGCCGAGGACGTCGGCGACGGAGACCGAGAGGCCGGGGAGGCGGGTCGTGGCCTCCGACAGGACCGCCGGGATGTCCGCCTTCGCGTGGAAGGCCCGGGTGAGGAGCAGCGGGAGGGCGACGACGTCGCGGACTCCCGACAGGTACAGGGACGACAGGACCTGGTCGACGCGCGGGGCGTTGAAGTCCAGGTAGGCCGTCTCCACCCGCAGCCCGGGCCGCAGCGCCCGTACCCGCCGGGTGAGGGCGTGCACGGTCGCCGCGTGCCGCGGGTCGCGGCTGCCGTGGGCTATGACCAGAAGTGCGGGAGACACGGGACTCAGCTCTTCACCAGCAGGCCGCGGCTGCGCAGCACCCACCGCTCGACCGGGCTGAAGATCAGCAGGTCGATCGCGATGCCGACGACCAGGATCAGGATGATCGCGAGGAACACGCCCGGCATGTCGATGTTGTTGCGGCCGTTCTCCAGCAACTGGCCCAGGCCCAGGCCCAGGTCCGGCGAGGAGGCGATGATCTCCGCCGCCATCAGCGAGCGCCAGGAGAAGGCCCAGCCCTGCTTCAGGCCGGCCAGGTAGCCCGGCAGCGCGGCCGGCATGACCACGTGCCAGGTGCCCTTGAGGCCCGTGGCGCCCAGCGTGCGGCCGGCCCGCAGGAACAGCGGCGGGACCTGGTCGACGCCCGACACCAGGCCGTTGGCGATCGACGGGACGGCGCCGAGCAGGATGACCGCGTACATCATCGAGTCGTTCAGGCCGAGCCAGATGACGGCCGGCGGCACCCACGCCACCGACGGCAGGGACTGCAGACCCGACAGGATCGGGCCGATCGCCGCGCGGACGAACTTCACCCGGGAGACCAGCAGACCCAGCGGGGTGCCGATGGCCAGGGCCAGCAGGAAGCCGAGCAGGCCGCGCGAGACGCTGGTCCAGATGACCTCCAGCAGGGTGCCCTGAAGCCACATCTCGGACAGCCCGTCCCACACCGCGGACGGGGCGGGCAGCTTGGTCTCCTCGGTGACCTTCGCCGAGACGAGGATCTGCCAGACGGCGAGGACCAGGCCGACGGCGACGAGCGGCGGCAGGATCTTCTTGAGGAGTACCTCACGGACCGGCGTGCGGTGGGTCTGGACCGCGTCGAGGGCGTCCAGTCCGGCCTCCAGGCCGGCAAGGTCGTCCGTGCCGTTGGCCTTGCCCTTGGACTTGATGTCAGTGCTGGCCATGGCGGCGGATCTCCCCACGCAGGTGTTCAGTGATCTCAAGGGACAGCTCCGCGACGTCCGCGTCCTCGATGCGGCGCGGCTGCGGGATGCCCACGGTCCATTCCTTCGCGACCCGGCCGGGCCGCGAGGAGAGCAGGACCACGCGCTGGGCGAGGCGGACGGCCTCGCGCACGTTGTGCGTGACGAAGAGGACCGACAGACCGGTCTCCGCCCAGATACGGGTGAGTTCGCCGTGCAGCACGTCACGCGTGATGGCGTCCAGCGCGGCGAACGGCTCGTCCATCAGCAGCAGCCGGCTGTCCTGGGCGAGCGCACGGGCCAGGGCCACGCGCTGCCGCATACCGCCCGACAGCTCGTGGACGCGCTTGCCGTACGCGCCGCCGAGGCGGACCAGCTCCAGCAGCCGCTCGGCCTCCGGGCGGCGCTCGGCCTTGGCCACCCCGCGCAGGCGCAGGGCGAGTTCGATGTTCTTGCCCGCGGTGAGCCACGGGAAGAGGGCGTGCTCCTGGAACATCAGGGCCGGCCGCCCGCCGGGCGTCTCGATGACGCCGGAGGAGGGCTTGTCGAGCCCCGCGACCAGGTTGAGCAGGGTGGATTTGCCACACCCCGAGGCCCCCAGGATGGTGACGAACTCTCCGGGAGCGACGTCGAGGCTGACGTCGTCCAGGACGAGCTGCGATCCGGCCGGGCCGGAGAAGGACTTCGAGACGTGCTCGATGCGGGCGGCGTGCGTCTGCTCCGCTACGGTGCCCTCGGCAGCCTTGGCAAGCGTGGTGGCCATGGTCGTCACCTCCTGGGGGATTTGGGGGTCGGGCTTACTTGGCGCTGAGAGCGGCGTCGGAGACCTCGGGCTTGCCGGCGCCCTTCAGGACCTTGTTCAGCAGCGTCAGGTCGTAGATGCCGGCGAGGTCGGGCTGCTCGATGAGCTTGGCCTTGACCGCCCAGTCGGACTCGGTCTTCAGCGTGGTGGCCAGCGGGTCGTCGGTGACGAGGATGCTGGACCAGGCCGGGTCGAGGACCGCAGCGTCGAGCCCCTTGCCGCTGAGCGACTTGAGGGCCGCGTTCGCGGAGGCCTTCGCCTTGTCCTGGTTGGCGTTGATCCACTCGTTCGTCTTCACCGTGCCGCGCAGCACGGCCTCGACGACGTCCGCGTGCTCCTTGAGGAACTTCTGGGACACGATGACGTTCGTGATCACGAACTTCTTGTCGGGCCACAGGTCGGTCTCGTCGAGGAGGACCTTGCCACCCTTGGTCACGAGCTTCGAGGCGGTCGGCTCCGGCACCCAGGCGCCGTCGATCGAACCCTGCTTGAAGGCGTCCGGGGTGACCTTGTTGTCCGTGCGGACGACGGAGACGTCACCCTTGCCGGACTCCGGGTCGACCTTCCAGCCCTTCTCGGAGATCCAGTTGAGGAACGCGACGTCCTGCGTGTTCCCCTTCTGCGGGGTGGCGATCTTCTTGCCCTTGACGTCGTCCAGGGTCTTGATCTTGTCCGGGTTCACGACGAGCTTCACGCCGCCGGAGGCGGAACCCGAGATGATCCGCAGGTTGGAGCCCTTGGACTTCACGTAACCGTTGATCGACGGAGAGGGGCCGATGAAACCGATGTCGAGAGAGCCGCCGTTGAGGGCTTCGATCTCGGACGGGCCCGCGTTGAAAGTCTGCGGCTTGAGCGCGGTGCCGCCCAGCTCCTTGGCAATCAGGCCTTCCTGGATGCCGACCAGCGCGGTGGCGTGCGTCAGGTTCGGGAAGTAGCCGATGCGGACCTCGGAGGCGGAGAGCTTCTTGCCGCCGGTCGCGGCGTTCGCCTGCTTAGCGCCCTCGTTGGCAGGCTCTTCGGCCTGGGAGCCGTAGCCGCAGGAGGCGAGCGCGCCGATCAGCAGCGGCAGGGCGGCCGCGGCGACAACGCCGCGGCGCAGGGTCTTACGAGTGTTCTCGGTGGCAGGCACGGGAGGACTTCCTCTCGTCGCGTCATCTCATGACGCACGTCTTCGTTTGCGGAGCAAGGGCGGATACGGCTCGTGGGGGGTGTGGGCGCGAAGGCGGGATGCCGACGGCAATTTGGTCATCGCGCACATCGCGCCACCCCTCCCTGGCCGCTGCCCAGGCGGCCGCTGCCTACGCGGCCGCCCTCCTTGGCGAAGGTGGAGTAGATGTCGGGCAGCATGGGCTAGAAGTCCCACCCTTCCTCATCCGCCTGGACGGTCGTCTCGGCCTTGGAGGCGAAGGACTCGCCCGCCATGCCCGCCGCCAGGGTGGTTCCGTCGGCCGGGTCGATCAGCAGGAAGGACCCGGTGCGGCGCGAGTCGGCGTACGCGTCGAGCGCGAGCGGCTCGGCGGTACGGACGACCACGCGGCCGATGTCGTTGGCCACCAGCTGCCCGGGGTTCGGGTGCTGGGACAGGTCGTCCAGGGTCAGCCGCGAGGGGATCTCCTTGACGATCGCCTTGACCGTACGCGTCGTGTGCTTGATCAGCACTCGGGCCCCGACGGAGAGGGGCTGGTCCGCCACGTGGCAGACCGTCGCCTCGACGTCCTGCGTGGTGGCCGGGGCGCTCGCGGACGGCGCGATCAGGTCGCCGCGCGAGATGTCGATGTCGTCCGCCAGGCGCAGCGTCACCGACTGCGGGGCCCAGGCGATGTCCACGCTCTCGCCGAGCGCGTCGATGCCCACGATGGTGCTCGTACGGCCCGAGGGCAGTACGGTCACGGCCTCGCCGACGCGCAGCACACCGGAGGCGATCTGGCCCGCGTAGCCGCGGTAGTCGGGGTGCTCGGCGGACTGCGGGCGGATCACGTACTGCACCGGGAAGCGCGCCGGGCAGGCGGTGAGGTCGTGGCTGACCGGGACGGTCTCCAGGTGCTCCAGCACCGTCGGGCCGCCGTACCAGTCCATGTTGGCGGAGGGCTCGACCACGTTGTCCCCGGCCAGGGCCGAGATCGGGATCGCGGTGATCTCCGGGACGCCCAGGTCGGAGGCGTACGCGGTGAACTCCTCGGCGATCGCCGCGAAGACCGACTCCTCGTAGCGCACCAGGTCCATCTTGTTGACGGCCAGCACCACGTGCGGGACGCGCAGCAGCGCGGCGACGGCCGCGTGCCGGCGGGTCTGCTCGATCACGCCGTTGCGGGCGTCGACCAGGACCACGGCCAGGTCGGCGGTGGAGGCGCCGGTGACCATGTTCCGCGTGTACTGCACGTGCCCCGGGGTGTCCGCGAGGATGAAGCGGCGGCGCGCGGTGGCGAAGTAGCGGTACGCGACGTCGATGGTGATGCCCTGCTCCCGCTCGGCCCGCAGGCCGTCGGTGAGCAGCGCGAGGTCGGGGGCGTCCTGGCCGCGCTGGGCGGAGACGGCCTCGACGGCCTCCATCTGGTCGGTCAGGACCGACTTGGAGTCGTGCAGCAGGCGGCCGACCAGCGTGGACTTGCCGTCGTCGACGGATCCGGCGGTCGCGAAGCGCAGCAGGGTCGTCGCTGCGAGGTCAGCCAGGTTGGCGACCTGATCGGTGGTGCTGGTCATGTTAGAAGTACCCTTCGCGCTTGCGGTCTTCCATCGCGGCCTCGGACATCTTGTCGTCGGCGCGTGTCGCGCCCCGCTCGGTGAGGCGGGAGACGGCGATCTCGGCGATCACGGCGTCCAGCGTGGCGGCCTCGGAGTCGACGGCGCCGGTGCAGGACATGTCACCGACGGTGCGGTAGCGGATGAGACGCGTCTCGGGCGTCTCGCCCTCCTTCGGGCCGCCCCACTCGCCGGCCGTCAGCCACATGCCGTTGCGCTGGAAGACCTCGCGCTCGTGGGCGAAGTAGATCTCCGGCAGCTCGATGCCCTCGCGGGCGATGTACTGCCACACGTCCAGCTCGGTCCAGTTGGACAGCGGGAAGACGCGCACGTGCTCGCCGGGCGCGTGGCGGCCGTTGTAGAGCTGCCACAGCTCGGGGCGCTGGCGGCGCGGGTCCCACTGGGAGAACTCGTCGCGGAGGCTGAACACCCGCTCCTTGGCGCGGGCCTTCTCCTCGTCGCGGCGGCCGCCGCCGAACACGGCGTCGAACTTGAGGCTCTGGATCGCCTCGGTCAGCGGGACGGTCTGCAGCGGGTTGCGGGTGCCGTCCGGGCGCTCGCGCAGCTTGCCCGCGTCGATGTAGTCCTGGACGGACGCCACGTGCAGGCGCAGGCCGTGCTTCTCGACCGTGCGGTCGCGGTACTCCAGCACCTCGGGGAAGTTGTGGCCCGTGTCGACGTGCAGCAGCGTGAAGGGCACCGGCGCCGGCGCGAACGCCTTCAGTGCCAGGTGCAGCATGACGATGGAGTCCTTGCCGCCGGAGAACAGGATCACCGGCTTCTCGAACTCGCCCGCCACCTCGCGGAAGATGTGCACGGCCTCGGATTCGAGGGCGTCGAGGTGCGACAGCGCGTAGGGCGCGGACCCCAAAGAATCATCTGCAGCGTCGTGGACGTGTGCGACGGTGGTCGTCATGCCAGACCCCTCTCGGTGAGCAGCGCGTGCAGGGCCGAAGCCGACTCCTGCACGGTCTGCGTGTGCGACTCGATACGGAGGTCCGGGGACTCCGGCGCCTCGTACGGGTCGTCGACGCCGGTCAGACCGGAGATCTCGCCCGCCGCCTGCTTGGCGTACAGGCCCTTCACGTCACGCTCGGAGCACACCTCGACCGGGGTGGCCACGTGCACTTCGAGGTAGTTCGTCTCGGCGGCCGCGTGGCGCCCCCGAACGGCCTCACGGCTGTCCGTGAACGGCGCGATCACCGGCACCAGCGCCTTGACGCCGTTGCTCGCGAGGAGCTCGGCGACGAAGCCGATCCGCTGCACGTTGGTGTGCCGGTCCTCGCGGCTGAAACCGAGGCCGGCGGAGAGGAACTCGCGGATCTCGTCGCCGTCGAGGACCTCCACGCGGTGGCCCTCCGCGCGCAGCCGGTCGGCCAGCGCGTAGGCGATGGTGGTCTTGCCCGCGCTCGGCAGCCCGGTCAGCCACACGGTGGCGCCCTGGTCGCTCACGCTCATCTGCTCTGTCTCCGTAAGTTCCGTACGTTCGGTCGTCATCAGCCGTGCAGTCCGCACTCGGTCTTGCCCCGCCCGGCCCAGCGCCCGGCCCGCGCGTCCTCGCCCTCCGCCACGCGGCGGGTGCAGGGGGCGCAGCCGACGGAGGCGTAGCCGTCCATCAGCAGCGGGTTGGTGAGCACGCCGTGTTCCGCGACGTACGCGTCCACGTCGTCCTGGGTCCAGCGGGCGATCGGCGAGATCTTGACCTTCTGCCGCTTCTCGTCCCAGCCGACCACCGGGGTGTTGGCCCGGGTCGGGGACTCGTCGCGGCGCAGGCCCGTCGCCCACGCGTCGTACGCGGTCAGGCCCTCTTCGAGGGGCTTGACCTTGCGCAGCGCGCAGCAGAGGTCGGGGTCGCGGTCGTGCAGCTTGGGGCCGTACTCCGCGTCCTGCTCGGCCACCGTCTGGCGCGGGGTGAGGGTGATGATGTTGACGTCCATCACGGCCTCGACCGCGTCGCGGGTGCCGATGGTCTCCTCGAAGTGGTAGCCGGTGTCGAGGAAGACCACGTCCACGCCGGGGAAGGCGCGGGACGCCAGGTGGGCGACGACCGCGTCCTCCATGGAGGAGGTGACGCAGAACTTCTTGCCGAAGGTCTCGGCCGCCCAGGTGAGGATCTCCAGCGCGGAGGCGTCCTCGAGGTCCCGTCCGGCCTGCTCGGCCAGCGCTTTGAGACTCACGTCTTGAGTGGTGGTCATATCTCGTCCCCTCCAGCGGTGTTCGACTGAACGCCCCGGGCCAGCAGCCCGAGGTACTTCAGCTGGAAGGCTCGGTTGCAGGCCCTGCATTCCCAGGCGCCGTGACCCGTCTCGTTCGGAAACAGGTCCTCGTCGCCGCAGTACGGGCAGTAGAACGGGGCGGCGCGCTCGCTCACGAGAGGTCCTCGTCCTTCGCGCGGCCGACCCAGGCGGCAAAGCGCTCGCCGTCCTCACGCTGCTCCTCGAAGCGCGTGACGACCCGCTCGACGTAGTCGGGCAGACCGGCCGAGGTGACCTTGAGGCCGCGGACCTTGCGGCCGAAGCCGGCCTCCAGGCCGAGCGCGCCGCCCAGGTGGACCTGGTAGCCCTCCACCTGGTTGCCGTCGTCGTCCAGGACCAGCTGGCCCTTGAGACCGATGTCCGCCACCTGGATACGGGCGCAGGCGTTCGGGCAGCCGTTGATGTTGATGGTGAGCGGCTCGGCGAACTCCGGCAGGCGGCGCTCCAGCTCGTCGATCAGCGAGGCGCCGCGCGCCTTGGTCTCGACGATGGCCAGCTTGCAGAACTCGATGCCGGTGCAGGCCATCGTGCCGCGGCGGAACGGGGACGGCTTGACCCGCAGGTCCAGTGCCTCCAGGGCCGCGACGACGGAGTCGACCTTGTCCGCCTCGACGTCGAGCACGATCATCTTCTGCTCGGCGGTGGTGCGCAGGCGGCCGGAGCCGTGCTGCTCGGCGACGTCCGCGATCTTGGTCAGGGTGGCACCGTCCACGCGGCCGACGCGGGGCGCGAAGCCGACGTAGAAGCGGCCGTCCTGCTGCTGGTGGACGCCGACGTGGTCGCGCCACTGGCCGCTGGGCTGCTCGGGCGCGGGGCCGTCGGTCAGCTTGCGCTTCAGGTACTCGTCCTCCAGGACCTGGCGGAACTTGGCCGGGCCCCAGTCGGCGACGAGGAACTTCAGGCGGGCGCGGGTGCGCAGCCGGCGGTAGCCGTAGTCGCGGAAGATCGAGATGACGCCCTCGTAGACGTCCGGGACCTCGTCGAGCGAGACCCAGGTGCCCAGGCGGACGCCCAGCTTGGGGTTGGTCGACAGCCCGCCGCCGACCCAGACGTCGAAGCCGGGGCCGTGCTCGGGGTGGTTCACGCCGACGAAGGCGATGTCGTTGATCTCGTGCGCCACGTCGAGCAGCGGCGAGCCGGAGACCGCGGACTTGAACTTGCGGGGCAGGTTGGAGAAGTCGGGGTTGCCCACGATCCGGCGGTAGATCTCATCGATGGCGGGGGTGCCGTCGATGATCTCGTCCTGGGCGATGCCGGCGACGGGCGAGCCGAGGATGACGCGGGGGGTGTCACCGCAGGCCTCGGTGGTCGAGAGGCCGACGGCCTCCAGACGGCGCCAGATCTCCGGGACGTCCTCTATGCGGATCCAGTGGTACTGCACGTTCTGACGGTCGGTGAGGTCCGCGGTGCCGCGCGCGAACTCCTCGGAGATCTCGCCGATGACGCGCAGCTGCTCGGTGGTCAGCCGGCCGCCGTCGATGCGGACGCGCAGCATGAAGTACTTGTCGTCCAGCTCCTCCGGCTCCAGGATCGCGGTCTTGCCGCCGTCGATCCCGGGCTTGCGCTGGGTGTAGAGGCCCCACCAGCGCATGCGGCCGCGGAGGTCGTTGGGGTCGATCGAGTCGAAGCCCGTTTTGGAGTAGATCGTCTCAATGCGTGTCCGCACGTTGAGACCGTCGTCGTCCTTTTTGAACTGCTCGTTGCCGTTGAGGGGCGTGTGGTGTCCGACGGCCCACTGGCCCTCGCCGCGGTGACGGCCGGTCTTGCGGCGCGCGGCTGCGGCCGGAGCTGCGGCTGCGGGCGTTACGGGGGTGGCGGCCATGGCGGTACGTCCTTCTTCGGCGGCTCGAGGCAAGGGCAGGGGGGAGCGGCGGTGAGCCCCCAGTCATCAGCCTGACGCTGAGCAGGTGTGGCTGATCGCCGCCCTTGTCCGGTGTTTCCGGTGGGCAGGGCGGTCTTCGGCCTCAGGGGCTTGCGGGTGCGACGCGTCCGCGACGGCGGGGACGACGGCGATGTGCGGCGTGGCTGGTTCCGTCAGCGCGCCGGACAGATGGCGCTGGACATGCGGCCGAGGTCGACGTGCCGCCGACTCACCAAGGCAATTCCAGCTCCATTCATGGCGGAAGCGTGTCATGTGCCGATTGGAGGAGTCCACTACTGTCCACGATACGGACGAACTCGTCCCGGATCGTGGGACGGCGTGATGGGGGTCACGCGGTGAAGGGCGGCCGGAACGCTTGCTTCCGGCCGCGCCGAGCTGTCCACGCCACCGGCGCGGCGCAGTGGCAGGCCCGTCGGGCTACGCGCCGGGCCAGGGGCCGGGAGCAGGGGTGTCCTCCTTGGACTCCGTCTCCGTCTTGAAGACCTTGAAGCCGCGCCGGAGGTAGTTGTCCATCGCCGTCGGGCCGTCCTGGCTGCACGTGTGGAGCCAGACGCGCCGGGTCGGCTCCAGCTCCGGCCAGCGCTCCGCGAGGGACCAGGCCGCGGCGACGCCCACCGAAAGCAGGTGACCGCCGATGCGGCGCCCGCGGAAGTCCGGGAGGAGCCCGAAGTACATGATCTCCACCACACCGCCCGGCTGGGGGTCGAGCTCCACGTACCCGGCCGGGGTCCCCCGGTCGTACGCGACCCACGTCTCCACGCCCGGCCGCCCCAGCTGCTCCACCCACTGCGCGCGCGTCAGCGACAGCCGGTCCGTCCAGTGGATGTCCCCGCCCACCGACGCGTACAGGAACCGGCTGAACTCAGGGGACGGGACCTCCGCCCGGGCCACGCGGATCTCGTCGCCCGGTACGGCCGCCGGGACCAGGTCCGTCGGCGAGGTCATTTCCAGGGACCAGGTGGTGAGAGTGATGGTGCTCATGCACGTCAGGGAACCACATCCGCCGGGGCGGACCCCCAGGGCCCCGTCCGGCCCAGGCGGGCCCGGACCACCGCGGGGGCCGTGGAGTGCGGGAGCAGCTCGGACGGGTCCTGCGGACGGATCAGCTCCACCTCCACGTCCTCCGCGAAGCGGTACGGGCGGTGCGTGAGGACCCCCGCGAGGTGGCGGCGTACCCGGGACATCTCCGCGCGGACCGTCACCGTGCGGGTGGGGTCCCCGAAGAGCTCCAGCGAGAGCTCCGCCGCCGAGCGCCCGCGCGGGGCCTCCGCCAGCAGGAACAACAGCTCCGCATGGCGCGGGCTCAGCTCCTGGGACCAGCTGCCCGCGGCCCCGTACACCGTCGCCGACCAGGCGCGCGGGCGGCTCACGTCCAGCACCACCCGGCTCGCCGCCGCGCCCGTGCCGTGCGCCTCCTCGACGCGCAGGAGCCAGCCACCGGGCAGCGGCTCCACCACGCAGTCGCCGAGCTGCGGCATCCACACCCGGCCCGGCCCGAAGGCCTTCGGCAGCGGCATCCGCTCCGCCGGGGCCAGCCCCGTCACCGCCGCCGTCCAGCCGTGTGCGTCCACCGCGAGCGCCCGCCCCGGCAGTCGGGCCAGCAGCGGGGCGGCCACCGTCCGCAGCCGCTCCAGGGACTCCAGGTGCCGCACCCGCAGCTCCCGCTCCGCGAGCCGGGCCACCGAGCTCACCCACGCCAGCGTCGCCGGGTGCATGGTGGCCAGCGGTCCGCTGACGTCCACCACCCCCAGCAGCCGCCCGTCCCGCGGGTCCCGTACGGGCGCTCCCGCGCAGGTCCAGTCGTGGTGGCTGGAGACGAAGTGCTCGGCCGAGAACACCTGGACCGGCCGCCGGGTCACCAGGGCGGTGCCCACCCCGTTCGTGCCGACCACGGCCTCGTCCCAGTCGGCGCCCACCGCGAAGCCCAGCCGGTCCGCCTTGCGCAGGATCGAGCTGTGGCCCTCCCGCCACAGCAGCCGCCCGTCCGCGTCGGCTACGACCATGATGTGCAGGGCCTCGTCCAGCTCGGGCAGCAGCCCCTCGCGCAGCACCGGCAGCAGCTCGCGCAGCGGCGAGACCTGCCGCCGCTCCTCCGTCTCGGCGGCCGACAGCATCCGCGAGCGGGCGTCCCGGTCCGGGTGCACCCCGCCGGCCAGCATCCGCCGCCAGGATTCGGCGATCTCCGGGCGCGGGGCGGCCGGCGGGCGGTCCCCGGCCAGCGCGGCCGCCCGTACTCCCTTGAGCAGACGCGCGGCCTCCCGCGCGTCCATGGCCGAAATGCGTGCCACATCGACCGTGCTGCCTGCGGTGTCGCCCACCAGAACCTCCCCGTGCGGAACAGGACGTACTGCGGAGCCTCCCGGGCGGTCCGCGCGTGCCGCTTCCCCCGGCACGCGCGGACCGCCCGGCGGGGGTTCCTACTCAAAGGGTTGCAACGGTATGCAACTCTCGCCAAGTCCCGGTCGCACGACCGAAACTGTCCGGACGTCGCTGAGCGGCGTGCAGCTCCTTCCTCGGGGCTTCTCGGATCGGGGGTGGCGCCGAGTCGGCGCGGCGCCACCCCTGCTCTCAGGTCAACGGGCCGGATCCCGGCTCGGGGCGGTTTGGGGACCTCCTCAGCCGGCGATCCGCGCCCGTTCCACCACCGCCCCCAGGTCCAGGCTGTGCGGCAGCGTCCCGAACGCCGTGCCCCAGTCGCCCCCCAGCCGGGATGCGCAGAACGCGTCCGCCACCTCCGGCGGGGCCCAGCGGACCAGCAGCGACCCCTGCAGCACCAGGGCCATCCGTTCCACCACCCGGCGGGCCCGGGCCTGGATCCCCTCCAGGTCGGCGAGGTCCGTCAGCAGGTGCTTGATGGCCGAATCCAGCCGGTGATCGGCGCCCCGGGCCAGTCCGACCTCCTGGAGGAACGCGTTCAGCGCCTGCGGCTCCCGTTGGAGCGCCCGCAGCACGTCCAGCGCCTGTACGTTGCCCGAGCCCTCCCAGATCGAGTTCAGCGGGGACTCGCGCAGCAGACGCGGCAGCCCCGACTCCTCTACGTAGCCATTGCCGCCCAGACACTCCAGGGCCTCCGCCACCATCGGCGTACAGCGCTTGGTCACCCAGTACTTCGCGGCGGGTACCGCGATGCGCAGGAAGGCCCGCTCCTGCTCCGTCCCGGCGTCGTAGGCCGCCGCCAGGCGCAGCGTCAGCACGGTCGCAGCCTCCGACTCCAGGGCGAGGTCGGCCAGTACGTTGCGCATCAGAGGCTGCTCGATGAGCCGTGCTCCGAAAGCAGAGCGGTGCTCTGTGTGGTGGACGGCCTGGGTCAGGGCCTGCCGCATCAGCGAGGCCGAGCCGATGACGCAGTCCAGCCGGGTCGCCGCGACCATCTCGATGATGGTCCGCACCCCCCGGCCCTCCTCGCCCACCCGGCGCGCCCAGGTCCCGTCGAACTCGACCTCGCTCGACGCGTTCGACCTGTTGCCCAGCTTGTCCTTCAGCCGCTGGATCGCGAAGACGTTGCGCGTGCCGTCCGGCAGCACCCGCGGTACCAGGAAGCAGCTCAGCCCGCCCGGAGCCTGGGCGAGGACCAGGAAACCGTCCGACATCGGCGCCGAGCAGAACCACTTGTGCCCGGTCAGCAGGTACTCGCCGGACGCGTCCAGCGGCTTCGCGGCCGTCGTGTTCGCCCGTACGTCGCTGCCCCCCTGCTTTTCCGTCATGCCCATGCCGAACAGCACACCGGCCTTCTCCGCGGCCGGCCGCAGCCCCTCCTCGTACACGTGCGAGGTCAGCCGCGGCTCCCATTCGGCGGCCAGCTCCGGATCCGTACGCAGCGCCGGCACGGCCGCGTGCGTCATCGAGACCGGGCAACCGTGCCCCGCCTCGGCCTGTGACCATACGAAGAACCCCGCCGCGCGGCGCAGATGCCCGGCGGGCCGCCCCCAGGCGTCGGTGAGCCCCGAGGTCACGGCGTGCCCCAGCAGCCGGTGCCAGGCCGGGTGGAACTCCACCTCGTCGATCCGGTTCCCGTACCGGTCGTGCGTCCGCAACTTCGGCGGATTCTCGTTCGCCTGCGTACCCCATTCCTGGGCCTGCGAGGAGCCCGCGGCGAGTCCCAGACGGGTGAGCTCCTGCCTTACCTCGCCCAGGAGTTCGGGGGCCGCGTCGGCGAGGTGCCGCTCCACGCCCTCGGTGAGGGCCCGGTCGCCGCCGTAGACGTCGTAGCCCACGAGGGGCGGGGCCTGGTTGCTGACTGTGTGGGTGGTGGCTGCCATGCGGATACCGTAAGGACGTGCAGCCAGCAAAAGAAACACCCGAGCGGATCCCAGGGCGGCTCCATCGGGCCCGTGCCCTCTACCGCAACGTATCCAAGCGCAAGATGGCGTGGCTGCTTCTCAAAGACACCGTGAACTCGTGCATCGAGTACCGGATCCTCGGCCTGGCGGCCGAGGCGGCGTTCTTCACGCTGCTGTCGCTGCCGCCGCTCTTCCTCGGTCTGCTCGGTGTGCTCGGATACGTGGACGGGTGGACCCACGGAACGTTCGTTGCCAGCATCGAGGAGAACATCCTGCGGGCCGTCGGCACGGTGCTTTCGGACCGGGGCGTCAACGACATCGCGAAGCCGATGCTGGACGACGTGACCTCGCGCGGCCGCCCGGACCTGATCTCCCTCGGCTTCGCCTTCGCCCTGTGGTCGGGCTCGCGGGCGGTCAACGTCTTCATCGACACCATCACCGTGATGTACGGGCTCGACGGACAGCGCGGCATCGTCAAGACCCGGCTGCTGGCCTTCCTGCTGTACGTGATCGCGCTGGTGATCGGCGCGGTCGTGCTGCCGCTGATGGTGGCGGGGCCGGACGCGGTCGTGCGGTGGGTGCCCTGGAGCACGGAAGTGATCGCGGTGCTCTACTGGCCGACCGTCACCCTGCTGTCCATCGTCTTCCTGACCACGCTCTACCACGTGTCCGTGCCCGTGCGCTCGCCGTGGATCGAGGACGTTCCCGGCGCGCTGGTGGCCCTCGCCATGTGGGTGCTGGGCTCGTTCCTGCTGCGGATCTACCTGACCAACACCGTGGAGGGGCCGACGATCTACGGATCACTCGCCGCGCCCGTCGCGGTGCTGCTCTGGATCGGCATCTCGGCCTTCGCGGTGCTGGTCGGCGCCGCCGTCAACGCTGCCATCGACCGGGTCTGGCCCTCGGTGGCCACGGCCGCGGCGCGCGAGGCGAACGAGCGGGTCCGCGAGGCGGAGGCCGCCCAGCTCGTGGCGCGGGCCGCCGCCTGGCGGGCGCTCGCGGAAGGCGAGTCGGAGGACGACGAGGACGGCGAGATGCCCTCGGAGTTCCCGGAGCGGTGGTCCAGATTCCTGCCGCCGGAGGACTACTCCTCCCGCCTGCGCAAGCACTGACCCCGGCATAGCCTGGCCCTTGTGTACGAGGAGCGGCGGTCCCGGCTGGTGCCCGGCGCCGTGCTGTGGCGGGCCGCCGGGCCGGGCGTGGTGGTCCTGCCCGACGGGTGCATGGACCTGCTGTGGGTCGAGGGGCGGCTGCTGGTGGCCGGCCCCGACACCGGTCCGCACCCCGCCGGGGAGGTGCCGGGCGGCTCCTTCGCCGGGATCCGCCTCGCGCCGGGAACGGCGCCCGCGCTCCTCGGCGTACCGGCGCACGAGCTGCGCGACCGACGGGTGGATCTGGCCGACCTGTGGCCCGGCCCGGAGGTACGCCGCCTCGCGGAGCGCGTGGGGGCCTACGGGGACCCGCGCGCCGGGCTGGAGGAGCTGGCCCGTGGCCGCGCCGCCGGGACGGGGCCGCCGGACCCCTTCTCCGCGGAGGTGGCGGCCAGGCTCGGGGCGGGTCAGACGGTGGCCGCCGTCGCAGCGGCGGTCGGCCTCGGGGAGCGTCAGCTGCACCGGCGCTCGCTCGACGCGTTCGGGTACGGGCCCAGGACCCTGGGCCGGGTGCTGCGGCTCCAGCGGGCGCTCGCACTGGCCCGGCGCGGGCTGCCGCAGGCGGAGGTGGCCTACGCCGCCGGGTACGCCGACCAGGCCCACCTGGCCCGCGAGGTGCGGGCGCTGGCCGGCACCACGCCGAGGGCCTACGCGGCGGCGAACAGGGAGACCCCGCCGCCGTCCGGGTCGAGCACGACGGCGTAGCGCTGCCCCCAGAAGGCGTCCCAAGGCTTCAGGTGCCCCGGGTACCCGGCCTCGGTGAGTTCCGCGTAGACGGCGTCCACCTCGGCGGGGGAGTCGCACAGGAAGGCGAGCTCGCACCGGCCGCCGCCGCTCGGGCGGGTCCACGACGGGTCGAAGGAGCGGACGGTCTCCTCCGTGTCCCACGCGATCCGCAGGCCCCCGGGCAGGGCGGCCTCCACATGCGGCTGGGCGTCCGCCTCGGCCGGGATGTCCAGGCCCAGGCGACGGTAGAAGGCGAGCGAGGCGGCCATGTCGGAGACGACCAGGCCGATCATGTCGAGTCGGGGAGTCATACGGCCAGGCTAGGAGCCGCCCGGGCGGCCGGTCTTGAACGATTCGGACATCACCGTCCGAGGGCCTCCGGAACGCCCCGGAAAAGGAACCGGAAAAAGAATTGGCACCGGGGGGACGGGACTTGTTACGGTGAACCCGTTCCCGCCGATCGGTGCGGAACCGTCAGCATGTGCAAGGACCCGGAGGTGAGTTCATTGATGACTGTCATGGCGCAGGGCGTTGCCCGCACTCAGAAGTCCATCAATGTCACTTCCGTGGTCTCCGGCTGACCTCTCACCCTTTGCGCGCTCTGTAGCGGCGCGCGCGGCCGGGGCCACCCTGTGAAGGGTTTCCCTTGTCTTTCTCTTCTGTCTCTTCCTTCCCGTCTTTCCCGCAGGCCTCGCTTCCGCACGCTCTCGCCCCCTACGGCTGGGACGACGCATGGGCGGCGGAGTTCGCCCCCTACGCCGAGCAGGGCCTCGTACCCGGCCGGGTGGTGCGGGTCGACCGCGGCCAGTGCGACCTCATGACCGCGGACGGCATCGTCCGCGCCGACACCGCCTTCGTCACCCCGCACGACCCGCTGCGGGTCATCTGCACCGGTGACTGGGCAGCCGTGCAAACGGCCGGAAACCCGCGTTATGTGAAGGCGTACCTGCCGCGCCGGACCGCGTTCGTACGGTCTACCTCCTCGCAGCGCTCCGAGGGGCAGATCCTCGCCGCGAACGTCGACCACGCCGTCATCGCGGTCTCGCTGGCCGTCGAGCTCGACCTGGGGCGGATCGAGCGGTTCCTGGCGCTCGCCTGGGAGTCGGGGGCGCAGCCGCTGGTCGTCCTGACCAAGGCGGACCTGGTCCCGGACCCGGCGACGGTCGGACACCTGGTCCAGGACGTGGAGACGGCCGCGCCGGGCGTCCAGGTGCTGACGGTCTCCTCGATGACGGGGGAGGGCACGGACGTGCTGGCGGCCGTGCTGGCGAGTGGTACGAGCGTGCTGCTCGGCATCTCGGGCGCGGGCAAGTCCACGCTGGCCAATGCGCTGCTCGGGGCGGACGTGATGGAAGTCCAGGAGACCCGCGAGGTCGACGGCAAGGGCCGCCACACCACCACGACGCGCAACCTGCTCGCCCTGCCGGGCGGGGGCGTCCTGATCGACACCCCCGGGCTGCGGGGCGTCGGGCTGTGGGACGCGGAGACGGGCGTCGGGCAGGTCTTCTCGGAGATCGAGGAGTACGCCGGGCAGTGCCGCTTCCACGACTGCGCGCACGAGGCGGAGCCGGGGTGCGCGGTGCTGGCCGCGGTCGCCTCGGGGGAGCTGGCGGAGCGCCGCCTGGACAGCTACCGGAAGCTGCTGCGGGAGAACCAGCGGATCGTGGCGAAGACGGACGCGCGGCTGCGGGCGGAGATCCGGCGGGACTGGCGCATGAAGTCGGCGGAGGGCCGCGCCAACTACGCGGCCAAGCGCAACGGCCGAACCTGACCGGACAAGGCCCCGGGGGCCCCCGGGGCCCCCGGGGGCCCCCGGGCCCCCGCACCTCAGACGCCGGCGCGGCCGGATCGGGCCGGCGTTCGAGGAGGGACCGGCGACCGGGAGTCCCCGGGCGTCGGCCTCGGCCGAGGCGGCCCCCGCGCGGCGGGAGGGTCAGGTGTCCAGGCCCCAGGCGAAGACCCGGTCCGGGTGGATGCGGATGACTTCCGGGCTGAAGTGGGGGCCCAGGGCGTGCGGGCCCACCTCCAGGGTGGCGTGGCCGCGGATCTCGACGCCCCGCACCCTCCACGGCCGCGTGCTCACCAGGTCGTCCACGACCAGTGACAGCCGCGGGTTGCCCTGGAGGTTGCGCCACTTCTTCGTCGTCCCCATGGCCATCCCGCCCACCAGGACCGTCCCGTCGTCCTACGGGAAGAACCCCACGGGGTTCGCCTGCGGCTGCCCCGCCGGGTCCACCGTGGCCAGCCGCCCCAGGCGCTGGGACCCCAGGTAGGACCGTTCCGCCTCGCTGAATCCCTTGAAGTCCGTCATGTGCGAAAGCCTCACAGGCGACACCGCCCGCCGCATCGGGCGCCGGACCTAGTCCGTACGCCTAGTCCGTACGCCCGGTCCGTATGCCTGGTCCGTACGCCCAGGCCGTCAGGGCCCCGACGCCACCACCGCCCCGAGCCAAGCCCCCACCACCAGCAGACACGCGAACAGCTCCACCAGCACGCTCGTGCCCACCGCCCGCATCACCGTCCGCACCGAGGCCCAGGCCTCCCCGTGCGTCCCCAGGCGAAGGCGTTCGCACAGGTAGACGCCGCCCACGAAACCGGGTACCGCCCCCACCACCGGCAGCAGGATGAAGCCAGCCACCGCCCCCACACCCGCGTACACCGCCATCCGGCGGGTGACCCCCACCCCCCGGAGCCGCCTCGGCGGCAGCTCGAACTTCACCACCTGGACCACCAGCAGCAGCGCCGTCGCCGCGACCAGGAGCGCCCACGCCACCGAAGACCGCTCGTGCAGCGCCCACCACATCAGCCCCGCCCACACCAGCCACGTCCCCGGCACGCCCGGCACCAGCACCCCGAAGATCCCGAGCAGCAGCACCAGCCCCACCAGGAGCAGCTGAGGCAGATCCATCTGCTCAGCGTGACTGACCAGCGGCTATCGGGCCACCCAGCCCCGCTCGTACGCGTGCCAGCCCAGCTGGAGCCGCGTCGTGACCCCGACGAGCTCCATCAGGCCCTTCACCCGCCGCTGCACCGTCCGCAGGCCCAGCTCCAGGTGCTTGGCCACGCTCGCGTCCGTCATCCCCGCCAGCAGCAGGGAGAGGATCTCCAGGTCGGTCTCGTCGGGGCCGCCGCCGGACTGCTCCGCCGTCCCGCTCGCCCCCAGCCGCAGCGGCAGCGCCTCCCGCCACACCGCCTCGAACAGGCCCATGAGCGACTCCAGCAGGCCCGACGCGTGCACCACCAGGGCCGACGGCTCCGCGCCGCGCGCCGTCAGCGGGACCATCGCCAGGCTGCGGTCCGCGATCACCAGCTTCGTCGGGACCTCGCCCGTCACCCGGATCCGCTCCCCGCGGGCCAGCGCCGTCGACGCCTCCCGGATCCCGGTCGGCAGGGTCAGTACCTCCCGCTCGATCACCACGCGGTACTCGACACCCCGTACGGAGGCCCGTTCCTCCGCCTCGTTCTCCACCCCCGTCACCACCTGCGGCCGGCCGCTGACCAGCGCGCACACCTCCTGTGCCGCACCCAGCTGGAGCTGGTGGAAGCGGTGCGCCACCGCGCTCGCGCCCGTCACCACCTCCACCAGGTCGTGCACCGCCGGCTCGGCCGCCTCCACCCGGTACTCCTGCGCCAGCAGCGCCGCCGCCAGCTCCGCCTGCTCCAGCTCGTGACGCTGCTGCGTGAGCAGCGCGCCCAGTGCCACCCCCGGCGGGGCCGCCACCCACCGCCCGGGCCGGGCCGAGGACTGCGCCGCCAGACCCTGCCGCTCCAGATGCCGCAGCGCCCGCTCGGTCTGCGGCACAGGCAGGGTCAGCCGGTGCGCGAGGTCCGGCACCTCCGCCGCCCCCAACGCCACCAGCACCCGGTACGCCGACTCCTGGCCCTCGTCCAGACCTATCGCACCCAGCAAACCGCCCACCCACTCTCCACGTGGCGCCTGGCGGGAAGCGGCCACGGCGCAAACCCGCCGCGGACATCATCGCCGCACCCACCGCCACTCTGCCAAGGTGACGCCACCGCAGCACCAACATCCGCTGGCCAGAAGCCATTTACGCGGCGACTTTGCCGCGCAATGCAATAGATGGCCGGAATTCACCTGGGGAGAGCGATGCGCCCGATATCGCGCACGGCACTGGGAGCGGCCGCCGCGGCAGTGCTGGCCGCCGTCACCGCCGTCGGCCCGTCCGCGGCTCTGCGGCACAGCCGATCGACGGAGAACTGGACCGAGGCGAAGGTGAGCGAGCGCGGCGGCGAGTGGACCGCGGTCGTGAACCACGCCGGCGCCGCCGGCAAGCCGGTGACGCTGAAGGTCGAACTGACCGACTCGAACGGCGCCTCCGTCACCCAGGCGGTCGCCCGGCCGTACGACATCCGCTAGTTCATACGGATGAGTGTGAAGGGGGCCGCCGGACAGCAGCTCGGTGGGCCCCTTTCGGGTATTCGGCGTTTTCCGCCGCTCCGCGGGGCCCAGAATGAGGTCATGAGTCAGCAGGGCGCGGACGACTGGTGGCAGAAGCTGTACGAGGACCCGGACGCGGGACCGGAGCCCGACCCGGGGGACACCCTGGACAACCGGTTCCGCTCGGCGGCGGTGGTCGTGACGGACCCCGCTGGTCCGCCGGTCCCGCCGGCGGAGCCCGTCCTGCCAGGGCAGCGGCAGGGGGAACCGGGAGTGACACGGCCGACTGGGGCACGGCCGGACGTGACGCAGCGGGATGTGACGCTGCCGGACCTGGGGGCCGCCGGGTACGCGCTCTGGGACACCTCCGTCCCGGCCGACCCGGAGCCTCCGCCGAGGGACCCGCGTCAGGCCGGGCCCACCGGGTACGCCCTCGGAGATGTGACCGTGCCGCCCGCGGAGACCGAGCGGTCGCAGACGCCGGTGCGGCGGTGGGGGGTGCCGCGCGCGGACACCCCGACCGCGCCGGAGCCCGCGCCGGAGCCGAAACCCCAGCACCCCGCCCCCGCCGCCGCCCCGGCCCCCGCGCATCCGGCGCACCCCGCACACCCCGTTCCCGCCGCGACCGCCCCCGCCCCGGCGGACGCGGCCCCAGCGCGCCCCGCCCCCGCGGAGCGCCCCGAGGTCCGGCACCTCGGCGACCGGGCCCCGACGTACGCCGCCGAGCCGGGGGCGCTGCCCGTCGCCGATCCGGCCAACCTCGACGAGCTGATCCCCGACACCGTCCTGGAGGGGGCCCGCCACGGTTCGTACACCCTGCGCGCGGCCTCCGTACGCGGGGACTCGGCCCGCTTCCGCGGGGAGGCCCGACGGGACTTCCTGCTCACCGCTCGCTTCGGCAGTGGCGACGACGCCCTGGTCCTGGTGGCCCTCGCCGGCGGGGACCGGGCCGCTCCCGGGGCCCGGGAGGCCGCCGCCGAGGTGTGCCACTGGGTCGCGTCGGCCATCGGGCGCAGCCAGCAGCGGCTGGCCGACGACATCCGGGCGGGCAGGCGCGACGCCCTGCGCTCGGGGCTCCAGCGGCTCACCGACCGGGGCTACGGGCGGCTGCGGGCCCGCGCCGCGGAGCTGGGGCTCCCGGAGGAGGCGTACACCGCCGGGCTGCGCGGACTGCTGCTCCCGGTGGACCCGCTGTGCACGACACGGGTCTGCTTCGGCGCGGGCGAGGGCGGGCTGTTCCGTCTCCGGGCGGGCCAGTGGCAGGACCTGGAGCCGGCCGAGCCGAAGGAGCAGGGCGACGGCGCCGAGCCCGCGGAGGGCGGTTTCCGGTTCCGCTTCCGGGCCGCCGTGTCCCGCCCGGGCGACACCCTGCTGCTCTGCTCCGGCGGCCTTGCCGACCCGATGCGCGAGGAGGCCCTGCTCCCGGCCGAGCTCGCGGCGCGGTGGGCCGAGCCGGACCCGCCCGGCCTGGCGGCCTTCCTCGCGGATACCCAGCTCCGCCTCAAGGGCTACGCCGACGACCGGACGGCCGCCGCGGTCTGGGAGGCGTAACCGCGCGGAACGTGCGTGGATGGAAGGCGCACGCGGCAGAGCCGAACCGGAAAGGGCGCCCCCTCCATGGCCAAGCAGAACGTGGCGGAGCAGTTTGTCGACATCCTCGTACGCGCGGGCGTGCGGCGGATGTACGGAGTCGTCGGCGACAGCCTCAACCCGATCGTCGACGCGATCCGCCGGACGGGTGACATCGACTGGATCCAGGTCCGGCACGAGGAGACGGCCGCCTTCGCGGCCGGTGCCGAGGCCCAGATCACCGGCCGGCTCGCAGCCTGCGCGGGCTCCTGCGGCCCCGGCAATCTGCACCTGATCAACGGCCTGTACGACGCCCACCGCTCGATGGCGCCGGTCCTCGCGCTGGCCTCGCACATCCCCTCCGGCGAGATCGGCCTCGGCTTCTTCCAGGAGACCCACCCGGACCGGCTGTTCACCGAGTGCAGCCACTACAGCGAGCTGATCTCCAACCCGAAGCAGATGCCCCGGGTGCTCCAGACCGCCATCCAGCACGCCATCGGCCGCAGCGGGGTCGGCGTGATCTCCCTGCCCGGCGACATCGCCTCCCTCCCCGCCCCGGAGAAGACGGTGGAGCACGCACTCGTCACCGCGCGGCCCTCCGTACGGCCGGGCGACGCCGAGATCGAGAAGCTGGTCCGGCTGATCGACGAGGCGGACAAGGTCACGCTCTTCTGCGGCAGCGGCACCGCCGGAGCGCACGCCGAGGTGATGGAGTTCGCGGGCCGGGTCAAGGCCCCGGTCGGGCACGCCCTGCGCGGAAAAGAGTGGATTCAGTACGATAATCAGTACGACGTCGGCATGAGCGGGCTTCTCGGCTACGGCGCGGCCTACGAGGCCACCCACGAGTGCGATCTGCTGATCCTGCTCGGCACGGACTTCCCGTACAACGCCTTCCTCCCCGACGATGTGAAGATCGTCCAGGTGGACATCCGCCCCGAACACCTGGGCCGCCGCTCGAAGCTGGACCTCGCGGTCTGGGGCGACGTACGGGAGACCCTGCGCGCGCTGAACACCCGGGTCAAGGCCAAGACGGACCGCCGTTTCCTCGACCGGATGCTGAAGAAGCACGCGGACGCGCTGGAGGGGGTGGTGAAGGCGTACACGCGGAAGGTGGAGAAGCGCACGCCGATCCATCCCGAGTACGTGGCGTCCGTACTGGACGAACTCGCCGACGAGGATGCAGTGTTCACCGTCGACACGGGCATGTGCAATGTGTGGGCGGCGCGCTATCTTTCCCCGAACGGCAAGCGGCGCATCATCGGCTCCTTCAGTCACGGCTCGATGGCCAACGCCCTCCCGCAGGCCATCGGCGCACAGTTCACCGACCGCAGCCGTCAAGTGGTGTCGATGTCGGGTGACGGTGGTTTCTCGATGCTGATGGGAGATTTCCTCACCCTGGTGCAGTACGACCTGCCCGTCAAAGTGGTCCTCTTCAACAACTCATCTCTCGGGATGGTCGAGTTGGAGATGCTGGTTTCCGGCCTGCCTTCGTACGGAACAACGAACAAGAACCCGGATTTCGCCGGTATCGCCCGCGCGGCCGGCGCCTACGGGGTCCGGGTGGAGAAACCCAAGCAGCTCACCGGCGCTTTGAAGGACGCTTTCCGGCACAAGGGACCGGCACTGGTGGACGTGGTGACCGACCCCAACGCGTTGTCCATTCCACCGAGGATCAGCGCCGAGATGGTGACCGGTTTCGCACTTTCCGCCAGCAAGATCGTGCTCGACGGAGGGGTGGGCCGGATGATCCAGATGGCGCGATCCAATCTCCGCAACGTGCCGCGCCCGTAACCCCGCAGGAGTGCGGATCGCTTCGGCGGGCATGCATCCCGTAGGCCTGTTCGAGAGGCCGTCATGTCGGAGTGTGCAAGCGGGGGAGGGGCATCGCCGTGCGGGTGGGGGCGAAGAGCGGGAAGCCGTGGACGAGAGGGCAGCCTGTACCGCGTGAACCGTCGGTCGAGGACGGGGGCGCGGTGGACGTGCTGGAGATCACCCGTAGCGTGCGGCGGGCGGACCTGAAGGCGGTGGGCGAAGTCCGGCGGGCGCTGCGGGAGTTGATGCGGCACCGGTGCCGGCCGGACACCGCCGAGGTGGCGGAGCTGCTGATCACCGAGCTCGTCACCAACGCCCTCGTCCACACCGGGCAGGGCGCGGAGGTGTCCGCCACTCTCGACGCCACTCGGCTGAGGGTGGAGGTGCGGGACTACGCCAACCGCCCGCCCCGGCCGTACGTACCGTCCGCCGACGACGGTACGCACGGCCGGGGGCTGGTCCTGGTGCAGGCGCTCGCCGACGCCTGGGGGGTGGACGCGCTGGTGCCTGGCCGAGGCAAGGTGGTGTGGTTCGAGCTGGACGGGAAGGCCGACGCGGGGCCCGCCTGAGCGCAGAAGCGCCGGGCCGGCCCCGCGGGGGCGTGCCAAGTCAGGGCGGATCAGCCGAACTGCTGCTCCAGGTCCTTGAGTTTGCGTTCCAGTGAGTCGAGCCGGGGGATGGTCTGGGTGTCGTCCTCGGCGGTGAGGTCCACCGTCCGGGGGCCCGCCGAATCAGTGGATTCGGCTGCGTTCACGGCCTGGAGGGAGGGCCGGCGGCGCCATGGCAGCTGTCCCGCTTCCGATATGGCCGGCTCCGCGCCGACCGGCGCGGAGCCCGTTCCGGGGGCCAGCCCCGGCAGATCGACCTGGCGGCCGCGCGAGCGCCCGAACGCCCGGTTCTGCCGGCCCAGTGCCTTGATGCGCATCCGGTCCAGCCGGTTCTGATCGCGCCTGCGGTGCCGGTCCTGCTCCTTCTCCCGCTTGTCCTCCCGCACCTCGTCGACTGCCTCGTCGAGGGTGCGTACCCCCTCCAGCAGCATGAGCGACCACGCGCCGAAAGTCTCCCGGGGTGCCCGCAGCCAGCGGACCATCCGGATCTGCGGCAACGGCCGGGGAATCAGGCCCTGTTCGCGCAGCGCCGCCCGGCGGGTCTGCTTGAGGGCCCGGTCGAAGAGAACGGCCGCCGAGAGCGACATCCCGGCGAAGAACTGGGGGGCTCCGTCGTGGCCCATGCCCCGCGGCGCGTGCACCCAGTTGAACCAGGCGGCCGCGCCCGCGAACAGCCAGACCAGCATGCGGGAGCCGAGGGCCGCGTCACCGTGGCTGGCCTCGCGGACGGCGAGCACCGAACAGAACATCGCGGCGCCGTCGAGGCCGAACGGGACCAGGTACTCCCAGCCCCCGGAGAGGTTCAGGTTCTGCCGGCCGAAGCCGACGAGCCCGTGGAACGAGAGTGCGGCGGCGACCGCCGCACAGCAGAAGAGCAGGACGTACGAGGCGGTTCCGTAGACGGCCTCTTTGCGCCGCCGCCGCTCCTCGCTGCGCTCCCAGCTGTCGTCGGCCGCGGCCTTCTCGCCGTCCCGCTTGCCACGGGCCAGTACCGCCACTGCCGCAACTACGCCCAGGATCAACAGGCTGCCGGGCAGCAGCCAGTCCAGCGATATGTCGGTCAGTCTCATGCGGATGTCCCTTGCCTCGCGCCCCGCGTCTGCGGCGTACCGGCGCCATACTGGCGCAGCCGGTCCGTCGCGCATGCGGGTTTCGGGTCAAGAGGACGCCAACGGGGGGCGGGGCCCGTCGGATAGGGCGTTGTGGCTCGAACTCCCGCTCGTACGCGCTGGGCTGGGTTCGATTTGCGATCACTCCGACGGGTGGGTTCAGTCGGCGGCTGCCGTGAGGCGGGCGACGCGGTCCGCGTCGCAGGTACGGGGGCAGGTGGCGCAGGTGTCGTCCGGGCGGATCGTGTAGAAGAGGCAGCAGCCGGCCCGGTCCCGGGTGGGCAGCGCCTCACCGTTCGGGCCGGTGAGCGTACGGAAGCCCGCGCCGCCGGTGTACGGGGCGGTCGAGCCGGGCAGCAGCGCCTCCAGCTCGGCCATGGCCCGGTGCTCCTGCTCCTCGCCGAGCAGGTGGCCGACGTACCAGAGGCTCTCCACGACCTCGTCGGTCACCATGGCCCACAGGGCCCGGCGGCCGCGCCGCATGCGCGGGCCGAAACCTTCCAGCACGGGTTCGAGGTGCTGGGCCACCGCGGCCCGCACCTCGGCCCGCAGCGCCTCCTCGTCGGGCACGACCCGGGCCCCGGGGAGAGCGGCCGCCGGGTCGTCCGGCAGGCAGGCGAAGGTGTCGACACGCACGGCCATCCGGCCGTGGGCCCGGTGGAAGGCCACGTTGCTGGCCGGGAGCCGGGGCACCCGCCGGTGCAGGAACCAGGGGACGGTGATCAGCAGGCAGGCGGGCCACGCGTACCGGTGCAGCCCGAAGCCGGCGACCACGTCGGGCCGGGCCGGGCGGCCGTAGTCCCGCAGGACCTGCGCTTCGTCCCAGTCGAGGAAGCCGTCCAGGGCGGCCCCGCCCGCCGCGAGTTCGTCCGCGCCGATCCAACCGGCGCCGCGGGGGGCGGGTTCGTGCGCGGAGTGCTCGGTGACCCGTAGCCCGGTGTAGGCCTCGGCGAGCCGCGTGTAGGCGTCCGCCATGGGCTGGAGGGGCGGGGCGGCGTCGAGGGTGCTGACGGCCGTGACGGTCATGGGGGGACCACCGAATCGCGCGATCGTTAACAGGTTAGCCTTACCTTACTAGACCTTCCGTGATCTGCACTGATCTGTGACCTCGCCCCCGCGCCATCCTCGCCACCGGCCCGCCCGTGTCACCTATTCTCGGAACAGGTCGAGACCCTGGAGGAGGACCGATGCACGAACCGGCCCACGCCAGGGTGCCGGCGCAGCCGCTGATTCCGGCGCAGCAGAAGGTGTTGCGCCATTCGGTGCGCGGGCAGGTCCTGGACGCGCTGCGCGCGGCGCTGGTCGACGGGGATCTGGCGCCCGGGGAGATCTACTCCGGCCCCGCGCTGGGAGAGCGTTTCGGGGTGTCCGCGACGCCCGTCCGCGAGGCGATGCAGCAGCTGGCGCTGGAGGGGGCGGTGGAATGCCTCCCGAACCGGGGCTTCCGGGTGCTGACCCGGACGGCGCGGGAGCTGGCGGAGCTGGCCGAGGTACGGGCGCTGCTCGAAGTCCCGGTGATGCTGAGGCTGGCCCGTACCGTCCCGGTGTCCGCCTTCGAGTCCCTGCGGCCGGCCGCGGCCGCAACGGCCGAGGCGGCGGCGGCCGGCGACCTCCCGCGGTACGCGGACGCAGACCGGTCCTTCCACGGCCAGGTCCTCGCCCTGGCCGGCAACGACCAGCTGGTCCAGGTCGCGGAGGAACTCCACCGCCGGGCGCAGTGGCCCCTGCCGGGCGCCGCCCGTATCCGCCGCGCGGACCTCATCGCGGACGCGGCGGAACACTCGGCGCTCCTGGAGGCCCTGATCGCCCGCGACCTCCCGGTCGTCGAATCCCTGGTCCGCGAACACTTCGCCGGCAACCCCGCGTAGGGGCTGTCCGACCCTGATCCGCCGGACACCGCCTAACCCTCCGGTACCCCGCTCCGCAGGCAAATCCAGCCCCGCCGGCGTTTGAGGCGCGGGGTCTGGGGCGGAGCCCCAGGTCCGTTCAGCCCCGCCGGCGATTGAGGCGCGGGACCGGGCCGGGCCCGGGGGCCGGGCCCGGCAACGCTGGTCAGGTGGCTGGAGCTGGGTGGAGTTGGTCCGCCAGCCAGGTGGGGATGCCGCCCAGGAGATGGAACAGGCGGCGAGCCTCCTCGCGCAGGCGGGTGGCCTCCGGTTCGGGTTCCGCCTCGGCCAGGGCCGCCAGCGCGGGGGCCGTACCGATCAGGAACCCCAGGTCCTCCCGGATGCGGAGGGACTCCGCGAACCCCTTGCGGGCCTCGGCCACCTCCCCGTCCCGCAGGGCCAGCGCCGCCAGGTGCCGCCACGTGAAGGACAGCAGCAGGGTGTCCCCGTGCTCCATCGCCCCGGCATGTGCCCGCCGGTACGCCGGACGCGCCGACTGCGGGGCGTCCGCCAGGTGCTCCGCGACCAGCCCCCGCCGGAAATCCAGCAGCGGGCGGGTCCGCGACCCCGGCGCCAGCAGGGCAGCCGCCCGCCCCAGCGCCGAGCGGGCCTCATCGGCGCGGTCGCGGACCCCGAGCAAGGTCGCCGCGTACGCCAGCTGCCCCCGCTCGCACGCCGCCGCGCCCCGCTCGTCGTCGTTGTGCGCCACCGCCTCCGCGATCCGCAGCGCGTCCTCCGCCTCGGCCCAGCCCTGCCCGGTGAACAGGCACCGCTCGACCAGCAGCGCGGTGCGCTGCACAGCCGCCCCCGCGTCGTGTACATGCGGCGTCAGCAGGGCCGCCGCGTCGGTCCAACAGCCGCGCGAGCGCAGCCGCCATATCGCCCGCTGGAGGGGGTCGTCTCCCCCGGTAGATCCGGCACCGGACATGGCGGTATCCGCCACATTGCCCTCCCCAAAGCAATCAAGCAGCACGTCGTTGACACGTCGTTGAGCCCCTGGGGCGAAATGAGAGCACGGATCGGCGGCTCCGGCCAAGGGGTCGGGTGAACTCTTTCACAAAGTCCGGACGCCTCGTCACGCCTCACCACATCCGGGCTCAGCTCATGCGCAGTGCCAGGAAGAAGTCGAGCTTGTCCTCCAGCCGGGACAGGTCCCGCGACGTCAACTGCTCGATTCGCCCGACCCGGTACCGCAGCGTGTTGACGTGCAGGTGCAGCCGCGTCGCACACCGGGTCCAGGAGCCGTCGCAGTCCAGGAAGGCCTCCAGGGTGGGAATCAGCTCCGCGCGGTGGCGGCGGTCGTAGTCCCGGAGCGGGTCGAGCAGCCGGGCCGTGAACGCCCGGCGGACGTCGTCCGGGACGAACGGCAGCAGCAGGACGTGTGAGGCGAGCTCGTGGTGGCCCGCCGCGCAGACCCGGCCCGGGCGGGCGGCGGCGACCCGGCGGGCGTGCCGGGCCTCCTCCAGCGCCCCGCGCAGCCCCTCAGCGGAGTGCACGGCCGCGCTGACGCCCAGGGTGAGCCGGCCGTCGTCGGCCAGACCGGCCGCGAGGGGGTCCCGTACCGCCGCGAGCAGCGCATCGGCGTGCAGGGCCGAATCCGGGCCCTTGTCCTCCCCGGCCTCGCCGGCCAGCGCGGGCAGCGGTACGAGGGCGATGGCCTCGTCACCTGCATGGGCTACGGCGATCCGGTCCGAGGGCTCGGGGCCCGACATGGACGGGTCGACCAGGATCTCCTCCAGCAGCGACTGGGCCACCGGGCCGCCGGGGATGTCCCCGCCCTCCCAGTCCACCCGGGCCACGACGACCTGCCAGTGCGGGGCCGCGCCCAGGCCGGGCAGCAGCACCGGCGCGGCCACCCGCAGGCGGGCGGCGATCTCGGCGGGCGGGGCGCCCGTCTGGACCAGCTCCAGCACCTCCTGCGCCAGCCGGCGGCGCACCGTGCGGGCCGCGTCGCGCCGGTCCCGCTCGACGGCGATCAGCTGGGTGACGCCCTGGAGCAGGTCGAGCCGCTCGGCCGGCCAGTCGCCCGCGTCCGCCTCCACGGCCAGCATCCAGTCCGACAGCACGCTCTCGCGGACATCGCGGGTGCCGGGCCCGGGACCCCGGCCGTGTCCTCTGATCGGGAAGAGGGAGTAGGTAATACCCTGGATGGAGATCCGGTGCGGGCCCCTGCGTCCGGTGCGGACCGCCGCCAGGTGCTCGCTGGCCAATGCCGCGCACACGCCCGGCGCCAGCGGTTCACCCGCTCCGGCGATCTGCCGCCCCGTGGGGGAGAGCACCCAGGCGCGCAGATCGAGGTCAGTGGTGAGCAGATCCAGCACCACGTCGGGACCACCGCCCGCGGGACCCGAGGTCATCAGGCGGCGGTGGCGGTCCACGACGGCCGCGAGATCGCCCGCGCGCTCGCCGGAAACCTGCCGCACCACGTACTCGGTGATCGTGGCGAATGCAACGTCTTCGTTTACAGCGAACAGCGGCAGCCGATTGCGCCGACAGGCTGAGACCAGATCATCCGGGATGTCTCCCAGCTCCGCCTCGCCCGCCGCGAGGCCCGCGACGCCCGCGCTCGCGAGGATTCGTACGAACGGCTCGGAGTCGGCTGAATTTCGCCTCCAGGCCAGGCCGGTGAGGACGAGCTCGCCCCCGGTGAGGTACCGGCTGGGATCCCTCAGGTCGGTCGTCATGACTCCGCGGACCGTCCGGTCGAGTTCTTCCTCGCCGCCCAGCAGCCGCAGCCCCAGCGCCTCGGTTTCCAGCAGTGCGCGCAGCCGCATGGTGTCGCCGCCGATCTGTCTCGAATGTTGCCGTTGGAAATCGGGCAGGTCGTTGCATCCTGCCTTTCATACGAATCTACAAGACGAGGGAGGCCGTCAGCCAACTCCTTCATGGTTTCGGTGACTGCACCCGGGGGACGCGTGGCCGGTGTACTGACTCCACACCGCGTTAACAGCACGTGAACGACCAGTCGAGGGCCCCACGGCCTCCTGGCTTGAAGTGAACGACACGATGAAGAAGAAGAGAGCCGCTCATGGACTTCCTTCGCCCCGCCAGCTGGGAGGAGGCGCTCGCCGCTAAGGCCGAGTTCCCCACAGCTGTGCCGATTGCGGGTGGCACCGATGTGATGGTCGAGATCAACTTCGACCACCGTCGGCCGGAGTACCTCCTGGACCTGAACCGCATCGGTCTGCTGCGGGAGTGGGAGGTCGGCGAGGACGTGGTTCGTCTGGGCGCCTCCGTCCCGTACACGCAGATCATGGAAAACCTTCGCACGGAGCTTCCCGGTCTCGCGCTCGCCTCGCACACGGTCGCGTCCCCGCAGATCCGTAACCGCGGTGGCGTCGGCGGCAACCTCGGTTGCGCCTCGCCGGCCGGTGACTCGCACCCCGCGCTGCTCGCGGCGGGTGCCGAGGTCGAGGTGGAGTCCGTACGCGGCTCTCGCCTGATCCCGATCGACGAGTTCTACACCGGCGTCAAGCGCAACGCGCTGGCCGCCGACGAGCTCATCAAGACCATCCACGTCAAGAAGGCGGACGGCCCCCAGCAGTACTCCAAGGTCGGCTCCCGCAACGCGATGGTCATCGCGGTCTGCGCGTTCGGTCTGGCACTGCACCCGGAGACCCGTACGGTCCGCACCGGCATCGGATCGGCCGCGCCGACCCCGATCCGCGCGAAGGCCGCCGAGGAGTTCCTGAACGCCGCGCTGGAAGAGGGCGGTTTCTGGGAGTCCGGCAAGGTCATCACCCCGTCGATCGCCAAGCAGTTCGGTGACCTCGCCTCCGGCGCGGCCAACCCGATCGACGACGTCCGCGGCACGGCGAAGTACCGCCGTCACGCGGTCGGCATCATGGCTCGCCGCCAGCTCGTCTGGACCTGGGAGCAGTACCGCGGTACCGGCAACGGCCGCTCGCTTGAAGGGGCTGCGTAATCATGCGCGTCAATTTCACTGTCAACGGCCGTCATCAGGAAGCGGACGACGTCTGGGAGGGCGAGTCCCTTCTCTACGTCCTGCGTGAGCGTCTGGGCCTGCCGGGCTCGAAGAACGCCTGTGAGCAGGGCGAGTGCGGTTCCTGCACCGTGCGCCTCGACGGCGTGCCGGTCTGTTCCTGCCTGGTGGCCGCCGGCCAGGTCGAGGGTCGCGACGTCGTGACCGTCGAGGGCCTGGCGGAGTTCGCCAAGCAGCGCGAGGAGCACGGCCACGGCGGTGCCTGCGGCACCGGCGGCGGCTGCGGCAGCAAGGGCGTCTCCCTGGACGCGGCCAAGCAGTGGCAGGCGCACGGGCCCAACAGCGAGCTCCGCTCGCGGGCAGGCGACTCGCAGACCGGCGAGGGCGTCGAGCTCTCCAACATCCAGCAGGCGTTCATCGACGCCGGCGCCGTGCAGTGCGGTTTCTGCACCCCGGGCCTCCTGGTCCAGGCCGACGCCCTGCTGGAGGAGAACCCCTCCCCGTCCGACCAGGACATCCGTGAGGCCCTGTCCGGCAACCTCTGCCGCTGCACGGGCTACGAGAAGATCCTCGACGCGGTCCGCCTCGCGGCCGCCCGTCAGGGAGAGGCGGTCTGACCATGGCGCAGAACACGCGCACCGTTCCGGCGGGTACGCCCACCAATGTCACCCAGAAGCACAACAAGGGCGGCATCGGCGAGTCCATCCTCCGTCCGGACGGCACCCTCAAGGTCACCGGTGAGTTCGCGTACTCCTCGGACATGTGGCACGAGGACATGCTGTGGGGCCAGACCCTGCGCAGCACCGTGGCCCACGCCGAGATCGTCTCGATTGACATCTCCGAGGCCCTGGCGATGCCCGGCGTCTACTCGGTGCTGACGTACGACGACCTGCCGGCCGAGATGAAGAACTACGGCCTGGAGATCCAGGACACCCCGGTTCTCGCCAACGGCCGGGTACGTCACCACGGTGAGCCGGTCGCCCTCGTGGCCGCCGACCACCCGGAGACCGCCCGCCGTGCGGCCGCCAAGATCAAGATCGACTACAAGGAGCTGCCGCTCGTCACGGACGAGGCCTCCGCCCTCGCCCCCGGCGCGCCGCTGATCCACGAGGGCCGCGACGACCACCACATCGGTCACGTCCCGCACCCGAACATCGTGCACCGCCAGCCGATCATCCGCGGCAACGTGGAAGAGGCCCGCAAGCGCGCCGACGTCATCGTCGAGGGCGAGTACACCTTCGGCATGCAGGACCAGGCCTTCCTCGGCCCGGAGTCCGGTCTGGCCGTGCCGTCCGAGGACGGCGGTGTCGAGCTGTACGTCGCCACCCAGTGGCTGCACTCGGACCTCAAGCAGATCGCCCCCGTCCTCGGTCTGCCCGAGGAGAAGGTGCGCATGACGCTCTCCGGCGTCGGCGGTGCCTTCGGTGGCCGCGAGGACATCTCGATGCAGATCCACGCCTGCCTCCTGGCCCTGGCCACGAACAAGCCGGTCAAGATCGTCTACAACCGGTTCGAGTCCTTCTTCGGTCACGTGCACCGTCACCCGGCGAAGCTCTACTACGAGCACGGCGCCACCAAGGACGGCAAGCTCACGCACATGAAGTGCAAGATCGTCCTGGACGGCGGCGCGTACGCGTCCGCCTCCCCGGCGGTCGTGGGCAACGCGTCCTCCCTCTCGGTGGGTCCGTACGTCCTGGAGGACGTGGACATCGAGGCGATCGCGCTCTACACGAACAACCCGCCCTGTGGCGCGATGCGCGGCTTCGGCGCCGTCCAGGCCTGCTTCGCGTACGAGGCCCAGATGGACAAGCTCGCGGCGAAGCTGGGTATGGACCCGGTCGAGTTCCGCCAGCTGAACGCCATGGAGATGGGCACGGTCATGCCCACCGGCCAGGTCGTGGACGCCCCGGCGCCCGTGGCCGAGCTGCTGCGCCGGGTCAAGGCCCGCCCGCTGCCGCCGGAGCGCCAGTGGGAGACGGCCGGCGAGGGTGCGGACGTCCGCGCGCTGCCCGGTGGCCTCTCGAACACCACCCACGGTGAAGGCGTCGTCCGCGGCGTCGGCTACGCGGTCGGCATCAAGAACGTCGGCTTCTCCGAGGGCTTCGACGACTACTCGACCGCCCGCGTGCGCCTCGAGGTCATCAACGGCGAGCCCGTCGCGATGGTCCACACGGCCATGGCGGAGGTCGGCCAGGGCGGCATCACCGTCCACACGCAGATCGCCCGTACGGAGCTGGGTGTCACGCAGGTGACCATCCACCCGGCCGACACGCAGGTCGGTTCCGCCGGTTCCACGTCCGCCTCCCGGCAGACGTACATGACCGGTGGCGCCGTGAAGAACACCTGTGAGGCCGTCCGGGAGGCCCTCCTGGAGATCGGCCGGCGCAAGAACGGCTCCTACCACCCCGCGTGGGCGACCGCCGAGCTGCTGCTGGAAGGCGGCAAGGTCGTCACCGACGGCGGCGAGGTCCTCGCGGACATCGCCGACATCCTGGAGGGCGAGGAGGCGATCGACCTCGAACTCGAGTTCCGTCACCACCCGACCGTCCCCTTCGACCTGGTCACCGGCCAGGGCAACGGTCACGTCCAGTACACCTTCGCCGCGCACCGCGCGGTCGTCGAGGTGGACACCGAGCTCGGCCTCGTCAAGGTCGTCGAGCTGGCGACCGCGCAGGACGTCGGCAAGGCGCTGAACATGCTCTCCGTGGTCGGCCAGATCCAGGGTGGTACCACCCAGGGCCTCGGCGTCGCGATCATGGAAGAGATCATCGTGGACCCGAAGACCGCGAAGGTGCGCAACCCCTCCTTCACGGACTACCTGATCCCGACCATCCTCGACACCCCGACCATCCCGGTCGACGTCCTGGAGCTCGCCGACCCGAAGGCGCCCTACGGCCTTCGCGGAATGGGCGAGGCCCCGACCCTCTCGTCCACCCCGGCCGTCATCGCGGCGATCCGGGCGGCGACCGGTCTGGACATCAACAAGACGCCGATCCGTCCGGAAGCCCTCACAGGCACCCTCTAGGACGGCGTGGTCCGGGGGCCGAGAGGCCCCCGGACCCCCACAGGCTCTCCGGGCGGCGTGACACGGGAACGTCACACTTCCAGTCGCACCGCCCGGAGTACGAAGTAACCGCACCGCTCGCGGAGGCTTCACAGGCAGGGCCCGCTGCATCCCCCCTCACAGCATCACCAGTAGCACCAGCAGCACCAGCTGCATCAGCAATACCCGCAGTACACGCAGTAACCATCGCGTCGCCTCGGGCCGTCACCCCGGGTCGTGCAGCCAAACGCACCATCCCAAATCCCGCGATCTCCAATCCCCATGCGGGTGCCCCTTTGAACCTTGGGAGTTAGGCACCATGACCCAGTCGTCTGTGGAGCCCAAGACCACCGCGGAAGAGGCCGGCGACGGCTCTCTGAACCCCGCCGGACGTTCTTGGCTCGACCGGTATTTCCATATAACCCACAGAGGATCAAACGTCGGCAATGAGGTTCGTGGCGGCGTCACGACCTTCATGGCCATGGCGTACATCCTCCTGCTCAACCCGCTGATCCTCTCCGGCAAGGACGTCGCCGGAGACACCATGAGCCAGAAGGCCCTGATCACGGCCACGGCTTTCGCCGCGGCCCTGACGACGCTCCTCATGGGCTTCGTGGGCAAGGTCCCGCTCGCCCTCGCCGCCGGCCTCTCCGTCTCCGGTGTGCTGTCCTCGCAGGTCGCCCCCCAGATGACCTGGCCGCAGGCCATGGGCATGTGCGTGATGTACGGCGTCGTGATCTGTCTCCTGGTCGTCACCGGCCTCCGCGAGATGATCATGAACGCGATCCCGCTCGCGCTCAAGCACGCCATCACCATGGGTATCGGCCTGTTCGTCGCCCTGATCGGCCTCGTGAAGGCCGGCTTCGTCGGACACGGCTCCGAGTTCGGCCCTCCGGTCCAGCTCGGTTCGGTCGGCGAGCTCGCCGGCTGGCCCGTCCTGCTCTTCTGCGTCACCCTGCTCACCATCTTCATGCTGCAGGCCCGCAAGATCCGCGGCGCGATCCTGATCGGAATCGTCGGCGGAACCGTCCTCGCGGCCATCCTCAACGCCGTGGTCGACATCGACCCGAAGGCGTGGAAGAACGGCCCGCCGGAGCTCTCCGGCTCCGCCGTCTCGATGCCCGACTTCTCGCTCTTCGGCAAGGTCGAGTTCGGCGGCTGGGGTGACGTCGGTGTCATGACGGTCGGCATGATCGTCTTCACCCTCGTGCTCGCCGGCTTCTTCGACGCGATGGCCACCATCATCGGCGTCGGCACCGAGGCCAAGCTCGCCGACGACAAGGGCCGCATGCCCGGCCTGTCCAAGGCACTGTTCATCGACGGCGCCGGTGGCGCCATCGGTGGTGTCGCGGGCGGCTCCGGCCAGACCGTGTTCGTCGAGTCCGCCACCGGCGTCGGTGAGGGAGCCCGCACAGGCCTCGCCTCCGTCGTCACCGGCCTGTTCTTCGCCGCCTGCCTCTTCTTCACCCCGATCACGCAGATCGTCCCGGGTGAGGTCGCCTCCGCGGCCCTGGTCGTCATCGGCGCGATGATGATGCAGAACGCCCGCCACGTGGACTGGGCCGACAGCGCGACCGCGATCCCGGTCTTCCTGACCGTCGTGATCATGCCGTTCACGTACCAGATCACCGCTGGTGTCGCGGTCGGTGTCATCTCCTACGTGGCCATCAAGATCGCGCAGGGCAAGGCCCGCGAGGTGGGTGCCTTCATGTGGGCGCTGACCGGGATCTTCGTGATCTACTTCGCGCTCCACCCGATCGAGGGATGGCTCGGCGTCAGCTGACCCGGCCGGATTCCGATCCGTACAAAAGCCGCATCTTCCACGTATCCGATACTGGAAACCGAACCTCTCCGAGGAGGCCCCCATGCTGGACATCGCCGACGAACTGAACCGGTGGGTCGAGCAGGGGCGTGACTTCGCCGTCGCCACGGTCGTGGCGGTCGGCGGGAGCGCGCCCAGGCAGCCCGGGGCCGCCCTGGCCGTCGACAGCGAGGGCACGGCGATCGGTTCCGTCTCCGGCGGATGCGTGGAGGGTGCGGTGTACGAGCTGTGCCAGCAGGCGCTGGAGGACGGCGAAACCGTCCAGGAGCGCTTCGGCTACAGCGACGACGATGCCTTCGCCGTGGGTCTGACCTGCGGCGGCATCATCGACATCCTGGTCACCCCGGTTCCCGTGGGCTCTCCCGCGCGGGAGGTGTTCGCGGCCGCTCTGGCCGCCGCCGCCCGTGGGGAGGCGGCGGCGGTCGCGCGGATCGCCGAGGGTCCGGCCGAGCTCATGGGCCGCGCCGTGCTCGTCCGCGGCGGGGTCCGCGCCGACGGTCCCGGCGAGGTCCGCGGCGACGGCTCGTACGAGGGCGGCTTCGGCGGACACCCCGAGCTGGACCGCGCCATCGCCGAGGAAGCCCGCGCCATGCTGGACGCCGGCAAGACCGGGGTCCTGGAGATAGGCGCCGACGGCAGGCTCTGCGGAGAGCCCCTCAAGGTGCTGGTCGAGTCCAGCGTCCCGCCCCCGCGGATGATCGTCTTCGGTGCCATCGACTTCGCCTCCGCCCTGGTGCGGATCGGCAAATTCCTCGGCTACCACGTGACACTGTGCGACGCTCGGCCCGTCTTCGCCACGAAGAAGCGTTTCCCCGAGGCGGACGAGATCGTGGTCGACTGGCCGCACCGCTACCTGGAGAGCACGGACGTGGACGCCCGCACCGTCCTGTGCGTACTGACCCACGACGCCAAGTTCGATGTCCCCCTCCTCGAACTGGCCCTCAAGCTTCCCGTCGCGTACGTCGGCGCCATGGGCTCCCGCCGAACGCACGAGGACCGCAACAAGCGGCTCCGCGACGTCGGCGTGAGCGAGCTCGAACTGGCCCGGCTGCGCTCCCCGATCGGCCTGGACCTGGGCGCCCGCTCCCCGGAGGAGACCGCGCTGTCCATCGCCGCCGAGATCGTCGCCAACCGGCGCGGCGGCTCCGGCGCCGCCCTCACCGGCGCGCACATCCCGATCCACCCGGACACCTCGAACACGCTGATCGGCAGGATCGGCTCCGTCGCTTGAAGCGTGTGAGATGTAGCGTGTGAGAAAAGGGCGCATCCCCCTGGGGGTTGCGCCCTTTTGCTCTTGCGCCTATTTTACCGGCCGGTAACAGCGCCTTCCCGCAACGGAGTTGAGCGGATGTCCCGGACCGTCAAGCGTAGCGCCCGCACCCCCGTACGTACGCTCCTCGCCATGGCGGCCGGCTGCGCCCTGGCCGCGGCCACGCTCGGGGCTGCCCCGGTCCCCTCCGCCGCCGCCGACCTGCGGGAGGTGCTGTTCGTCGGGAACAACTGGGAGGGGACCGCCGATGTCCTGGCCTCGACCGGCGATCTCGGCAAGGTCGGGCGGATCAACGTGGTCCCCGACAAGGAGGAGCGGCTCCGGGAGATCTACCTCAACCCCGTGAAGCTCGGCTACTTTCTGGGCATCCGCGCCACCGCCGGCGAGGGGCACGACCAGTTTGTGGACGACATGTACACCACCCCGGACGGCTCCGCGGTCGTCGCCTCCCGGCCCAGCTTCGCCGACGTCGTCTCGATCGACGTGCGGACCGGGCGGATCAACTGGCGCTTCCCCGTAGCCGGTTACCGATCCGACCACATGGCGGTCTCGCCGGACGGAACCCGGGTCGCGGTATCCGCCTCCACCGCCAACACCGTGCACGTCCTCGACATCGCCACGGGCCGGCAGGTCGGCTCCTTCGCCACCGGCGACAAGCCCCACGAGAACAGTTTCACCCGTGACGGCCGCTACCTGTGGAACAGCGCCATCGGCGACGTGACCTCCGCCCTCGACGCGTCCTGGCTGGACTGGACGAAGGGCGACCGGAAGATCACCGTCGTCGACGCGCAGACGTTCCGTACGGTCCGCGTGATCGACATGCGCGAGCGGCTGGACGCCTTCGGGCGGCCGGACCTCTCCGACGCCGTGCGGCCGATGTCCTTCAGCCCCGACGAGACGAAGCTCTACTTCCAGGTGTCGTTCTTCAACGGGATCGTGGAGTACGACGTGGCCACCGACCGGATCACCCGGGTCAAGGAATTCCCGCAGAACCCGGCCACCAGCAAGGACCGCACCACCTGGGTCAACGACTCGCGCCACCACGGCATGTCCATGAGCCCGGACGGCGCCAAGCTCTGCGTCGCGGGAACCATGGATGACTACGCGGCCGTCGTGGACCGGGCCACCCTCACCGAGGGGCCGCCGGTGCCCGCCGACAAGCCCTACTGGGCCACGGTCGACGGGGACGGCAGCGGCTGTGTGATCTCCGAGAGCGGCGCCGACAGGGTCACCGCCATCGACTTCGCCACCGGCGCCAAGCGAGTGTCCGTACCCGTCGGCGACCATCCGCAGCGGGTCCGGCTCGGGCACGTTCCGGCTGGCTGGACCGGTCCCGGGTCGCGGTAGGTGCTCCTGGCTGGTCGGCTGGTCGGCGGGGGCGGGCGAGCGGTCCGCCCCCGCCGGGTTCGGCAGGTCAGCCGGGCAGCGAGACCCGGGTGGCCGACATGCCGAAGCCGGAGCTCCAGACGCCCGCGGACAGCCCGCCCGGGAGCCGGTGCAGATCCTCCTCACGGTAACGAATCGTCCTCTGGTGCCAGTTGAGGATCGCGGCAAGCCAGTCCTGCAACTCGACCACATACGCGTCGAGTCCGGCCCGCGCCTTCCCGTCCAGCTTCCAGTCGTCGTAGAGCAGCGGCAGCTGGTTCGCGACGATGTGCTCGAACTCCTCCATGCGCTGCGTCATCAGTGAATGGCAGATGTGCAGAGCCTGCGGATAGCCGATGTCGAAGAAGTTCCGGGTGACGAGCACGTAGTTGTGCACCTCGCCCTCGACTTCCACCTCCTTCTGGTACGAGAAAACGTCGTTGATCAGGCAGGCGGCGTCGGCGGCCGCGCTCTCCAGCGAGCGGATGGTCCCGGAGGCGTAGATCTCGTCGGGGATGCCCCGGCCCGCCTGGCCGAGCCGGCACAGGTACATCGTCAGGTGCGAGCCGAAGGTGTGGCGGCGCATCTCGGCGTAGTCCACCGGGTCCGGGATGCGGCCCAGGATCTGGTTCTCCACCTCCCACACCCAGCTCGCCAGCATGTTCACGAGCGTGGTGCGGAATTCCGACCGGACCCCGGGGGTCATGTCCCGCGTGGTGCGCACCCACAGATCACCCAGGGAGCGCTCCATCGCGGTTAGCGGCGTGGGCTGCTCGGCGTGGTCGACCGGGATCATCGCGACGAGCCGGGCCGTTGTCGCCTTGGCCGCCGGGAGGTTCTTGGCCTGGGCGAAGGCCACCGGGTAGTAGTCGTCCCCGTACGTCCCCCAGGTCAGCCAGCACGCGTTGAGCAGCAGCGCTTCGCGGGTGGCGTCGGGGTCGAGGCCGGCCGAGCAGAGCGCGAAGTCGTAGCCGCGCAGTTTCTGTTCGTTCCAGATCGCGGAGCCGGGGTCGCCGGGCTGCGCGTCGAGCAGGCCCATGTCCCGGGACCACGCGACGGATCCCTCGCGGGCGTACGCGTAGTGCGGGCTGAGGGAGAGCTTGAAGGGCATGTAGACGTCCGGGATGACGGACGGGCCCGTGGGCTCGAAGGGGACGTGCGTGAAGGACCGGCGGCGCAGGTCCAGCGCGCGCGGCGCCAGGATCGACCGGAGGTCCAGGGACGTGGTGCCGACTCCGGAGGGGAGGAAGGGCAGGGTGAGCGGGGCGGTGGGACGGGCCTCCTCGTTCATGTAGCGGCTGGAGGCCATGTGCCACTCGTGGCCGCCGGACTGCCAGTCCTGGAGGCCCTTGGCGTACGCGAGGACGGCCGCGATCTCCGCCGGGTTCAGCGTGTGGTCGGCGATGAGCTGGGGGAGTTCGGACAGCGCGGTCTGCTCGAACTGGTGGAGTCGGGAGGTGAGGAGGTCGTTGGCGGCGTCGGCGGCCTCTTGGGTGGTGCAGCCGAGGAAGGTCTCCAACACCAGGACGGCGTTGGAGAGTTCGCCCTCGTCGGCGACCTCGCGCTGGTAGGAGAAGATGTCGTTCCTGATGTGCACGGCGTCGGAGAAGGCGTCGCGGAGCACGCCGAGCGGGCGTGAGTGCGCGACGCGCGCCGGGACCTCGGCCGAGACGTACTCGATCAGGCCGGCGGACCAGGGGGCGCCGCCCACCTTGCGGCGCATCTCGATGTATTCGAGCGGGTTCGCCACCCGCCCGATGTTGATGTTGGCGAGCTCCCACATCGATTCGTTGAGGAGGTTCCTGGTCGACTCGGAGAATCGTTCCCGCCAGTCCATCGACATCGCCGGCACCGTCCGGGCCCACAGGTCGGCGAGCCCCGCCTCGACCGGGTTGGTCGGCTCGGGGAAACCCTCGGCCAGGTCCATCGGCATGAAGGCGGCGAGCCGGTCGAGGTACTCCTTGGCGCCGGTGCGGTCCTGGGTGCGCTTGTACATCTCCAGGAAGTGGTCGTCGAAGAAGAACACCCACACGTACCAGTCGGTGACCAGGGACAGCGCCTCGCTGTCGCAGTCGGGGTGGGTGTACGCGCACAGCAGCGCGTAGTCGTGCGAGTCGAGGTCGCTCTCCTCCCAGACGCCGGAACCTTCCAGCATCCCGAAGTCGCGGGCCCATCGCTTGGTGTGGGCCCTCGCGTCCTCCAGGTGGGGGTTCAGTCGTGCCGGATAAGGCACGTAGAAATCCGGCAGTTGAAACGGCTGCGTCACGGCGGGGTGGGCCTTTCCTCTGTCTGTCTCGCCGGGCCCCCCGTACGAGATCAGCAGTGCCCTACCCTGGTGCCGTTGGGATAAGGGGGAGTTCACCGCTTCAGGTGACGGAAGCGTCGTTCGGCGACACCGGGGCCTGCCGGGGGATAAAAGGGGTCCGCGCGCAGGTGTCCGGGGGACCCCCCCATACTTCAGCCATGAACATGTCTGACTCGGGTGTCGGTCGCGGGACGCGCGGGATGTGCGGGGCCCGCGGGGTGCTGGCCCTCGTGGTCGTGGCGGGCGGGCTGACCGGGTGCTCGCTGCTCTCGCCGTTCACCACGTGCCGGGGAACGGGACCGGCGCTGGAACGGCTGGCCGGGTACCCCGTGCTGGAGGCGCGGCCCGAGGGGGCTGCCGCACCACCCGGGGCCGACGGGGCCGGCGAGGCCGACGGCGCTGTCGCGTCGGAGTGTCTCGACGACAGCGGGGACGCCTGGATGTACGCGCGCCGGGTCTACGTGGCGCCGGTGGGCCGCGGGGAGGTGCTCCGGTTCTACCGCGAGGCGGCCGCCGCGGACGGCTGGAAGGAGGCGCGGAACTCATCGGGGGTGCCGGCCGATGTGGCCGGGCTGTGCTTCTCCCGTGGCGGCGAGGGGAACTGGCGCGAGCTCGACCTGAGCTTCATGCCGGCGTCGGAGGCGAAGGAGTTCTACGGCTACGAGCCGCCGGCGGACCCCCGCGCCGAGACCTTCTACTCGATAGAGGTCGGCGCGGGGGTGGACGGGGAGCGGCTCGACTGCTGAGGGGCCTTGCGGCCGCTACTCCGCGTCGCCCTCCAGGTTGCCCTCCGTGTCCAGGTACACCTGGCGCAGGGATTCCAGGATCTGCGGGTCCGGCTTCTCCCACATGCCGCGGGACTCCGCCTCGAGAAGGCGCTCCGCGATGCCGTGCAGGGCCCAGGGGTTCGCCTCCTCCAGGAAGGCGCGGTTTTCCGGGTCCAGGACGTAGGTCTCCGTCAGCTTGTCGTACATCCAGTCGGCCACCACGCCCGTCGTCGCGTCGTAGCCGAAGAGGTAGTCCACGGTCGCGGCCAGCTCGAAGGCGCCCTTGTAGCCGTGGCGGCGCATCGCCTCGATCCACTTCGGGTTGACCACGCGGGCGCGGAACACCCGCGAGGTCTCCTCGACCAGGGTGCGGGTCTTGACCGTCTCCGGGCGGGTGGAGTCACCGATGTACGCCTCCGGGGCCGTGCCGCGAAGGGCGCGGACGGTGGCCACCATGCCGCCGTGATACTGGAAGTAGTCGTCCGAGTCCGCGATGTCGTGCTCACGGGTGTCCGTGTTCTTCGCGGCCACCGTGATGCGCTTGTACGCCGTCTCCATCTCGGAGCGCGCCGGGCGGCCCTCCAGGCCGCGGCCGTACGCGTACCCGCCCCACACCGTGTAGACCTCCGCGAGGTCGGCGTCGGTACGCCAGTCGCGCGAGTCGATCAGCTGGAGGATGCCGGCGCCGTACGTGCCCGGGCGCGAGCCGAAGATACGGGTCGTCGCGCGCCGCTCGTCGCCGTGCTCGGCCAGGTCCGCCTGGGCGTGGGCCCGGATGAAGTTCTGGTCGGCCGGCTCGTCGAGCGAGGCGGCGAGCCGGACGGCGTCGTCCAGCAGCCCGATGACGTGCGGGAACGCGTCGCGGAAGAAGCCCGAGATGCGCAGGGTGACATCGATGCGGGGGCGGCCGAGTTCGGCGAGCGGGATCGGCTCCAGGCCGGTCACGCGGCGCGAGGCCTCGTCCCAGACCGGGCGGACGCCGAGCAGGGCGAGCGCCTCCGCCACGTCGTCGCCCGAGGTGCGCATCGCGCTCGTGCCCCACAGGGACAGGCCGACGGACGCGGGCCATTCGCCGTTGTCCGTGCGGTAGCGGGTGAGGAGGGAGTCGGCCAGTGCCTGACCCGTCTCCCAGGCGAGGCGCGAGGGGACGGCCTTCGGGTCCACGGAGTAGAAGTTGCGGCCCGTGGGGAGGACGTTGACCAGGCCGCGCAGCGGCGAGCCGGACGGGCCGGCCGGGACGAAGGAGCCGTCCAGGGCGCTCACCACGTGGGCGATCTCATCGGTCGTGCCGGCCAGGCGCGGCACGACCTCGGAGGCCGCGAAGTCCAGTACGGCCACCACGTCCGCCGAGTACCCGGCGGCGACCGAAGCCACCGCACCGGGGGACCAGTTGGCGTCCTCCATCGCCTGGACCAGCGCGCGGGCCGCCTCCTCCGCCTCGTCGGCGGTGGTACGGGTGGCCGCCGACTCGTCCAGGCCCAGCGCCTCGCGCAGGCCGGGCAGGGCAGTGGTGCCGCCCCAGATCTGCCGGGCGCGCAGGATGGCGAGGACCAGGTTGACCCGGGCCGCGCCGGTCGGGGCGCCGCCCAGGACGTGCAGGCCGTCGCGGATCTGGGCGTCCTTGACCTCGCACAGCCAGCCGTCGACGTGGAGGAGGAAGTCGTCGAAGCCGTCGTCGTCCGGGCGCTCGGCGAGGCCCAGGTCGTGGTCGAGCTTCGCGGCCTGGATCAGGGTCCAGATCTGGGCGCGGATGGCCGGGAGTTTGGCCGGGTCCATCGCCGAGATCTGGGCGTACTCGTCGAGGTGCTGCTCCAGGCGGGCGATGTCGCCGTAGGACTCGGCGCGCGCCATCGGCGGCACCAGGTGGTCGACCAGGGTGGCGTGCACGCGGCGCTTCGCCTGGGTGCCCTCGCCCGGGTCGTTGACCAGGAACGGGTAGATGAGGGGCAGGTCGCCGAGCGCGGCGTCGGGCGCGCAGGCCGCGGAGAGGCCGGCGTTCTTGCCCGGCAGCCACTCCAGGTTGCCGTGCTTGCCCAGGTGGATCATCGCGTCGGCGCCGAAACCGCCGTCCTCGGCGCGGGCCTGGATCCAGCGGTACGCGGCCAGGTAGTGGTGCGACGGCGGCAGGTCCGGGTCGTGGTAGATCGCGATCGGGTTCTCGCCGAAGCCACGCGGCGGCTGGATCAGGATGAGGAGGTTCCCGCGGCGCAGGGCCGCCAGGACGATGTCGCCCTCGGGGTTGGCGGAGCGGTCGACGAACATGCTGCCCGGGGCCTCGCCCCAGTGCTGCTCGACGCTCTCGCGCAGTTCGGCGGGGAGTTCGGCGTACCACCGCTTGTAGTCGGCGGCCGGGATGCGGACCGGGTTGCGGGCCAGCTGCTCCTCGGTCAGCCAGTCCTGGTCGTGGCCGCCGGCCTCGATCAGGGCGCGGATCAGCTCGTCGCCGTCGCCGGAGACCAGGCCCGGGATGTCCTCGACGGGGCCGAAGTCGTAGCCGCCGGAGATCAGCGTGCGCAGCAGTTCGACGGCGCTGGCCGGGGTGTCGAGGCCGACCGCGTTGCCGATGCGGGAGTGCTTGGTGGGGTACGCGGAGAGGACCAGGGCCACCCGCTTGTCGCGGCGCTCGATGTGCCGCAGGCGGGCGTGGCGTACGGCGATACCGGCGACCCGGGCGGCCCGCTCGGGGTCGGCCACGTAGGCGGGCAGGCCGTCCTCGTCGAGCTCCTTGAAGGAGAACGGGACGGTGATCAGGCGGCCGTCGAACTCGGGCACGGCGACCTGGGTGGCGGCGTCGAGGGGGGAGAGACCCTCGTCGCTCTCCTCCCAGGCGCTGCGGGAGCCGGTGAGGCACAGGGCCTGGAGGATCGGCACGCCGAGCGCGGCGAGCGCGCCCGCGTCCCAGGACTCGTCGTCACCGCCGGCCGAGGCGGTGGCGGGGCGGGTGCCGCCGGCGGCGAGGACGGTGGTGACGATCGCGTCCGCGGACTCCAGGGCGGCGAGCAGCTCCGGCTCCGGGATGCGGAGGGAGGAGACGTAGAGGGGGAGGGCCTGGGCGTCCTGGGCCTCGATGGCGTCGCAGAGGGCGTGCACGAAGGCGGTGTTGCCGCTCATCTGGTGGGCGCGGTAGTAGAGCACGGCGATGCGGGGGCCCTGGCCGGGCTGGGCGGTGCGCTCCAGCGGGCCCCAGGTGGGGGCGGCGGCCGGGGGTTCGAAGCCGTGGCCGGTGAGGAGCACGGTGTCGGAGAGGAAGCGGGCCAGCTGGTCCAGGTTGGCGGGGCCGCCGTGGGCGAGGTAGCCGTGCGCCTCGGCGGCGATGCCGATCGGGACCGTGGAGGCCTCCATCAGCTGGGCGTCCGGGGCCTGTTCGCCGGTCAGCACGACGACCGGGCGGGTCTGGCCGGGGGCCAGGAGGAGGTCGAGGCCGTCCTGCCAGGCGCGGAGTCCGCCGAGGAGGCGTACGACGACCAGGTCGACGCCGTCGAGGAGGCCGGGGAGGTCGTCGAGGGGAAGGCGGGAGGGGTTCGCGAACCGGTACGGGACGGGACCGTCCGCCGTGTTCGCGGCGCGGGCGCTGAGCAGATCGGTGTCGGACGTCGACAGCAGCAGGATCATGCGGCGGCAGGCCTTCCTCGGGGTTTCCGCGCCCCGGGCAGTGAGGACAGCGGGAGTTCCTGACTCACCCGGCGGGTTGCTCCGCGGGGTTCACAGTGGCGGGACCGCGCCGGAATCGCACCGGGCTTCCTCCCATGTCGCCGTCCTCGGCGATGGCGGGCCGATCGGCTCGCCGCCGCCATCTTAGGGGGAGCGGTGGTGGGGGCCGCCGTTGGGTGTGCGGCGCCGTTGCCGGGGCTCTGCCCCGGGCCCCGCCCCTCAAACGCCGGCGGGGCTGGATGGGGTCGGCGAGGTGGGCGGGGCCGGGGAGGTGGGTGGGTGCGGTGAGGTGGGTGGGTGCGGCGCCGTTGCCGGGGCTCTGCCCCGGGCCCCGCGCCTCAAACGCCGGCGGGGCTGGTGGGGGCCGGCGGGGCTGGTTGGGGCCTAGAGGTGGTTGGGGCCAGCGAGGTGGGTGGGTGCCGCGGGGTGGATGGGTGCGGCGGTGTTGACGGCTGGATTCGTGGGAGGGACTCGTTGGCCGGTTCGGGGTGGTGATCGACACAGCGGGCGGGCGGAGAATCGTGGGTATGCTCGCCGCCATGCCCCAGCCCCCCTCCGCCGCATCGCGGGATGAACCCGTCATACGGGACCGCGGTGACGCATGTCCCGGTGCGTTGCGGCTGCACGGGGCCGATGACGGGTTCCTCGCGCGGGTGCGGATTCCCGGCGGGCTGCTCACGGCTGCTCAGGCCGCCGTGCTCGGGCTCGCCGCCGACCGGTTCGGGGACGGGCATCTGGAGCTGACCTCCCGCGGCAACGTCCAGTTGCGCGGCCTCGCGGACGGTTGCGGCGCCGGGCTGGCGGAGCTGTTGGATGCGGCGGGGCTGCTGCCGGCGCCGAGCCATGAGCGGGTGCGGAATATCGTGGCCACCCCGTTGTCCGGACTTGAGGGGACGGCCCGGCCGGACGTGTTGCCCTGGGCCCGGGAGCTGGACCGGCTGCTCTGCGCGAGCATGCGCGCCACCGCCCTGTCCGGGCGGTTCCTGTTCGCCTTCGACGACGGGCGCGGTGACGTCGCCGCGCTCGGCCCCGATGTCACCGTGCTCGCCGTGCCCGACGGCCGGGCGCTGGTCCGGCTCGGCCCGGCCCCCGACGCGGTGGAGCTGGCCGCGCCGGACGCCGCCCGGGCGGCGCTGCTGGCCGCCGAGTACTTCCTCGACGCCGCGGACGCGGCCGGCAACCGCGCCTGGCGGGTGTCCGAGCTGCCCCCCGAACACGCCCTGGATGCAGGAGAGTTCAGCGTACGGCTGGGCGCGGCGGGGATCGACGCGGTGTGCGCGCCCGCGGTGGCGTGGCCGTACGCGCCGCCGCCGCGGCCCTGGGGCCCGGGTGTCGGCGACCGGGCCGCCCTGTGCGTGCTGCCCCCGCTCGGGAGGCTCACCTCCGAGCAGTGGCGGGTACTGGTGCAGGCCGCCGAGCGGGGCAACGGAGAGCTGCGGATCACGCCGTGGCGGACCGTCATCTTGCCCTGGGCGGGTGCCCGGATGCCGATCGACGGCTTGGGCCGGATCGAGAGAGCCGGGCTGGTGCTCGCGCCGGACAGCGCCTGGGAGTCCGTCACCGCCTGTACCGGGCGGCCCGGTTGTGCCAAGTCCCTCGCGGATGTACGCGCCGACGCGCGTGCGGTCGTAGAGCTGGCGCAGGGGCGGCTGCCCGTTCACTGGTCCGGCTGCGAGCGGCGGTGCGGGCATCCGCGCGGTACCGACTGGGTGGATGTGGTGGCCACCGCCGGGGACGGGTATGAACTCTCCGTGCCCGGGCGGGCCGTGCAGCGGCTCCCGACCGTCCCTGAGCTTGCCGTGGTCCTCGCCGACGCGCGGAACGTGCAGAACGTACAGAACAACCCCCGAGTTTCCGAAGACGCAGTGAAGAAATGAGCGAGTACACCGTGTTTGAGTACGAGAAGGACGGCGCCGCGATCTACCGCCAGTCCTTTGCCACGATCCGCGCCGAGGCGGACCTCTCCAGGCTGCCCGCCTCGGTCGCCCAAGTCGCGGTGCGCATGATTCACGCCTGCGGGATGACCGACCTCCCGCAGGACCTCGGGTACACGCCCGAGGTCGTCCTGCGGGCGCGGGCCGCCCTGGAGGCCGGCGCGCCGATCCTGTGCGACGTGCAGATGGTCGCCAGCGGGGTCACCCGCAAGCGGCTGCCCGCCGGAAACGATGTGATCTGCACCCTTTCCGACCCGGCCGTGCCGGAGCTCGCCGCGAAGATGGGCACCACGCGCAGCGCCGCCGCCCTCGAAGTGTGGCGGGACCGTGGCCTGTTGGAGGGTTCCGTGATCGCCGTCGGCAACGCGCCGACCGCGCTGTTCCGGCTGCTGGAGATGATCGAGGAGGGCGCCCCGCGCCCCGCCGCCGTCATCGGCGTCCCGGTCGGCTTCATCGGCGCCGCCGAGTCCAAGGACGCCCTCGCCGCGCACCCTTCCGGGCTCGACCATCTGATCGTCCGGGGCCGGCGCGGCGGCAGCGCCATCGCCGCCGCCGCCGTCAACGCGATCGCGAGCGTGGCCGAATGAGCACCGGACGACTCTACGGAGTCGGGCTCGGGCCCGGCGACCCGTCCCTGATGACCCTGCGCGCCGTCGAGGTGATCGCGGAGGCGGACGTGGTCGCCTACCACTCCGCCCGGCACGGACGCTCCATCGCCCGGTCGATCGCCGCCGAGCACCTGCGCGCGGACCACATCGAGGAGCCGCTGGTCTACCCGGTCACCACCGAGACCACCGACCACCCCGGCGGCTACCAGGGGGCGATGGAGGAGTTCTACGAGGCCTCCGCCGCCCGCCTCGCCGTGCACCTGGACGCCGGCCGGACCGTCGCCGTGCTCGCGGAGGGCGACCCGCTCTTCTACGGCTCGTACATGCACATGCACAAGCGGCTCGCGGACCGGTACGAGGCCGAGGTGATCCCCGGGGTGACCTCGGTGAGCGCCGCCGCCGCCCGGCTCGGCACCCCGCTCGTGGAGGGTGAGGAGGTGCTGACCATCCTGCCCGGCACCCTGCCGGAGGAGGAGCTGACCGCCCGCCTCGCCGCCACCGATTCGGCGGTCGTGATGAAGCTCGGCCGCACCTTCCCCGCCGTGCGGCGGGCCATGGAGGGCAGCGGGCGCCTCGCCGAGGCCCGGTACGTCGAGCGCGCGACCATGGCCGGCGAGCGCACCGGCGTCCTGGCGGACACCGACCCCGAGAGCGTGCCGTACTTCGCCGTCGCCGTCGTGCCCAGCCGGATCGGCAACCCGGGCAGTGTGCCCTCCGGGCCCGGTGAGGTCGTGGTCGTCGGCACCGGTCCGGCCGGTCCCCTGTGGCTCACGCCCGAGACCCGGCGGGCGCTGGCCGACGCCGAGGTGCTGGTCGGGTACACGACGTACCTGGACCGGGTCCCGGTCAAGCCCGGGCAGATCCGGCACGGCTCCGACAACAAGGTGGAGTCGGAGCGGGCCGAGTTCGCGCTCGACCTGGCCCGGCGCGGCAAGCGGGTGGCCGTGGTCTCCGGCGGCGACCCGGGGGTCTTCGCCATGGCCACGGCGGTCCTGGAGGTCGCGGGGCAGGCGGAGTACAAGGACGTGCCGGTACGGGTCCTGCCGGGGGTGACCGCCGCCAACGCGGCAGCCGCCGCGGCCGGCGCCCCGCTGGGCCACGACTACGCCACCATCTCGCTCTCCGACCGGCTCAAGCCGTGGGAGGTCATAGCGGAGCGGCTGCGTGCGGCCGCCGCGGCCGACCTGGTCCTCGCCCTGTACAACCCGGGCTCGCGCAGCCGGACCTGGCAGGTCGCCCAGGCCCGCGAACTGCTGCTGGAGCTGCGCTCGCCGCAGACCCCGGTGGTCGTCGCGCGCGACGTGGGCGGCCCGGCGCAGACGGTACGGATCGTCACGCTCGCCGAACTGGAGCCGTCCGAGGTGGACATGCGCACGATCCTGCTGATCGGCTCTTCGCAGACCCAGGTCACGGAACGGGCCGACGGGTCGAGGGTCACCTGGACGCCGCGCCGCTACCCCTGACCGGGGGGAACCGCGTCAGATGAGGCCCGGGGCGGTATCCGCCCCGGGCCTCACCCGTGGCGCGCGGCGACGAGGCGGGCCGTACCCGGCCTGCCGTGCCGGGGCCGAGGAGGCCGGCCCGGACTCAGTGGTCCAGCCAGTGCCGGACCTGCTCCACCGACGAAGTCTCCGCCACACCTCGCGGGACCGGGGGGCGGCGGACGACGAGGACCGGGATGCCGGCCTCGCGGGCCGCGGTGAGCTTGGGGGCGGTGGCCGAACCGCCGCTGTCCTTGGTGACCAGGACGTCGATACGGTGCCGCGCGAGCAGCTCCCGTTCGTCGTCGAGGGTGAACGGGCCGCGGGCGAGCAGGACTTCGAGGCGCGGCGGGGCAGGTGCGGCCGGAGGGTCCACCGAACGCACCAGGAACCAGGGCTCGGTGAGGTGCGCGAAGCTGTGCAGGCCCATCCGGCCCGTGGTCAGGAAGGCGCGGGAGCCGAGGCCCGGCAGCAGGGCGGCCGCCTCGGTGAGGGAGTCCGCGAAGTGCCAGTCGTCGCCGGGACCGGGGCTCCAGCCAGGGCGGCGCAGTGCCAGCAGCGGGACGCCCGAAAGCGCCGCCGCCTCGGCCGCGTTGAAGCTCATGCGCTCCGCGAAGGGGTGCGTGGCGTCGACCAGGTGCGTGACCCGGTGCGCGGTGATCCAGGCCGCCAGGCCGGCGGGGCCGCCGAAGCCGCCGATCCGCGTCTCGCCCGGCGGGAGCACCGGCGCGGTGACCCGGCCGGCGAGGGAGGTGGTCACCCGGTACGGGGCCCGCTCCAGCGCCTCCGCGAGGCGGCGGGCCTCCGTCGTACCGCCCAGGATCAGGACATGCCCGCGGGCCGACTCACCAGCGGGACCGGCGGCGGAACCGGCGGAACCGGCAGCGGAACCGGCGGCGGAATCAGCAGACATGCCGGTCGCGCTCGGCGGAGTACAGATGGCTGTCCCGGAACTGCTCGGCCACCAGGGTGCGGCCCACCACGATCACCGCGGTGCGCACCAGGCCCGCCGCCTTCACCTGGCCGGCGATGTCCGCGAGGGTGCCGCGCAGGATCAGCTCGTCGGGGCGGCTGGCCATCGCCACCACGGCCACGGGACAGTCCGCCCCGTAGTGCGGCACCAGCTCGTCGACGACGCGGTCCGCGTAGCGGGTGGCCAGGTGCAGGACCAGCAGCGCGCCGCTGCGGCCCAGGGTGGCCAGGTCCTCGCCCGGGGGCATCGGGGTGGCCTGCTGGGCGATCCGGGTCAGGATCACGGTCTGGCCGACGGTGGGGACGGTCAGCTCCCGCTTCAGCGCGGCGGCCGCCGCGGCGAAGGCCGGTACGCCCGGGACCACTTCGTAGGGGATCGCGGCCGCGTCGAGGCGCCGCATCTGCTCCGCGACCGCGCTGAAGATCGACGGGTCGCCGGAGTGCAGCCGCGCCACGTCCTGGCCCGCCTCGTGGGCCCGTACGAACTCCGCGATGATCTCGTCCAGGTTCAGCTGCGAGGTGTCGACCAGCCGGGCGTCCGGCGGGCATTCGGCCAGCAGCTCGCGGGGAACCAGACTGCCCGCGTACAGGCAGACGGGGGCGGCGGCCAGCGTCCGGGCACCGCGCACCGTGATCAGGTCGGCGGCGCCGGGGCCCGCACCGATGAAGTACACGGTCATATCCGATCCATTCTCTTCGTCACTGACCACTGGGTGACCGGCATCGCCTGCCGCCACCCCGTGAAACCGCCGACCGGCACCGCGTGCGCGACGGCGAGCTTCACCAGCTCGCCGCCGTGGCGCCGGTAGCGGTCGGTGAGGACCGCCTCCGACTCCAGGGTGACGGTGTTGACCACCAGCCGGCCGCCGGGGGCCAGGGCGGCCCAGGCGGCGTCCAGCAGGCCGGGCGCGGTGAGTCCGCCGCCGATGAACACCGCGTCGGGTGCGGACAGTCCGGCCAGGGCCTCGGGCGCGGCGCCGGTGACCACGCGCAGGCCGGGTACGCCGAGCGCCGCCGCGTTGCGGGTGATCCGCTCCGCCCGCTCGGCGACGCGCTCCACGGCCACGGCCCGGCAGGAGGGGTGCGTACGCATCCACTCGATGCCGATGGAGCCGGAGCCGCCGCCGATGTCCCACAGCAGTTCACCGGGGCCGGGGGCCAGCGCGCACAGTGTCGCGGCCCGGACGTGGCGTTTGGTGAGCTGCCCGTCGTGCTCGTACGCGGTGTCGGGCAGGCCCGGGGTCGCGCCGAGGCGCGGGGCGGCGTGCCCGGGGTCCCGGCGGCAGTCGACGGCCACCACGTTCAGGGGGTCGCCGGGTGCGTGGTCCCAGCGGTCGGCCCGGCCCTCGTACGCGTCCTCGTCCTCGGACCCGAGCTGTTCCAGGACCCGCATCCGGCTCGGGCCGAAGCCCCGCTCTCGAAGCAGAGCGGCGATCTCGTTCGGGGTCGCCGCTCCGGCGCTCAGCACCAGCACCCGCCGCCCCTCGTACAGCGCGGCCGCGAGGCGGGCCACCGGGCGGCCGACCACCGTGACCACCTCGGTGTCCTCCACCGGCCAGCCGAGCCGGGCGCAGGCGTACGAGACTGACGAGGGGTGCGGGTGGACCAGCAGGGCGTCCGGGCCCAGCTCTTGGGAGAGGGCGCGGCCGATCCCGTAGAACATGGGGTCCCCGCTGGCCAGTACGGCGATCCGGCGGCCGGCGTGTTCGGCCATCAGCCGGGGCACGGCCGGCCGCAGCGGGCTCGGCCACGCCACCCGCTCACCGGCGCACTCGCCGGGTGGCAGCAGGGCCAGTTGCCGGGGCCCGCCGATCAGCACCTCGGCGGAGGCCAGCGCGCCGCGCGCACCGGCGGTGAGCCCGGCCCAGCCGTCGGCGCCGAGGCCGACGACGGCCACGGGCATGGGCGTGGGGGGTGCTGCGGAGCTCACTGCGCGGTACCTCGAACGGAAGACGAAGGGGGGTGGATGCGCAGCCTACTGGTGCGCAGCCCGGGCTCCAGGAGCAGGGTGACCGCGACCGACGCCACGGCCAGTACGGCGATCGCGGCCGCGACCGAGGTGTACTGGGCGAGGGTGCCGGCGAGCGCCGCGCAGACGCCCTGCATGGTCAGCATCCCGGCTGAGTGCAGCCCCAGCGCCTGGCCCTGGGTGCCGTCCGGGAGCAGCGCGACCAGGCGCTCCTGCATCAGCAGGCCGGCCGAGTAGCCGATGGAGGCCAGGGTCACCGCGGCCATCGCCACGACCGGGCCGGGCTCCAGGGCGAACAGCAGGTAGGGCACGGCGAGCAGCAGCCGCAGCGGGGCCGCCAGCCGGGCCCGCCAGGCCGCCGGGAGGTACCGCCCGGCGAGGGTGTCCCCTACGAGCATGCCGGCGGCGGCGCAGCCGAACAGCAGCCCGGCGTGCGCCGGGTCGTACGGGACGAACAGGGACTCGCAGCCGACGATCAGCCCGTTGGGCACCCACATGGCGAGGTACAGGGTGCGGCGTGCCGGGTGGGAGAACAGGGTGACGTTGGTCCGCCAGGTTTCGCCCGGTGAAGGCCTGCCCGTGGTGCGCGGCGGGCGGCGGCGCAGTCCGAGCCGCACGGTGAGCGCGGCGGCCAGCGTGAGGCAGGCGGCCGTCAGCAGCGCCCCGCGCGGGGAGAGCGCGGCGACGAGCACCCCGCCGAGGGCGAACCCGGCGATCTGCACGGCACCGGCGCAGACGGCGAGCAGGGACCGGCCGAGGAGGTAGTCCCCGGGCGGCAGGATCTCGGTGAGCAGTCCGTACCGGACCCCGCCGGCGAGGGAGTCGGCGAGCCCCTGGCCGAGCAGCACCGCGAACACCGCCCACAGCGGCAGCCCGGGGACGGCGAGCAGGAGCGTGCCGAGGCCGGCGAGGGCGGCGAGCCCGCCGAGGGCGGCGCGCGGGGGCAGCCGGTCGGCGGCGGAGAGCAGCACGGTCGCGCCGGCCACCTGGGCGAAGGACGGGCCGAACATGCTGAGCGCGGAGAGCAGGGGGCTGCGGGTGCGCTCGTAGACGAGGACGCCGAGGGCGAGCCCGCTGACGGTGGAGGCGCCGACGCGCAGGGCGGCGGCGGCGAAGAACGGGGTGAATTCGGGGACAGCGGAGAGCGAGCGGTAGGTCCGTGGCATGCGGAGAGTGTCGGGGGCCCGCTCCGGGGCCACCTATTGTTTCGCCTGGACGCGAAACCTGCGGTGCTGTACGGGGCTGGGCTGGCGGGGGCTGGGCTGGGT
>NZ_JAGGOY010000060.1 GCF_018614095.1 Streptomyces sp. ISL-87
GTGCCGGGGTTCTGGCCCGTGCCGGGGTTCTGGCCCGTGCCGGGGTTCTGGCCCGTGCCGGGGTTCTGCTGCGGGTCGGGCCGCTGGACGCCGCCCGGCTGCTGCGGCGGGCGTTCGATCCCGAAGGCCTCGGTCGTACCCGTGACGGCATCGGTCAGCGTGGCGTTCCCGCCGAACGCGTAGACGCAGCTGCTCTGCTGGACCTTCGGGCACGGCGCGGTGGCCGCGCCGAGTCCCCGGCGGGGCGTGGGCAGGGAGGGCAGCGTCACCCATCCGTTGGTGACCGGGGTGTACGCCTCGAAGGTGCCCAGGACGGCGGTGTCGGAACCTCCCACGGCGTACACACAGCCATCGCTCATGCCCTCGGGGCAGGGCGCCGTCGACGCGGCCAGAGCGGAGCGGCCGGTCGGCATGTCGGGCCCGTCCACCCATGCGTCGAGGAGGGGGCTGAACACCTCCACCGAGCTGAGCGACGGGTCCGAGGCGCCGGTTCCGCCGATGGCGTAGACGCAGATGCCCCGCAGACCCAGTCCGCTGGGGCAGGGTGCGGCCGCGCCCCCGTGGTCGTAGCGCGCGTACTTCAGCGTCGGCAGCGTGGCCCAGGTGTTGGTCGCCGGGCTGTACGCCTCCACCGTGTTCAGGGGCGTGACCACAGCTGCTGCCCGCCCGCCGGGGTTGCCGCCGAAGACGTATACACACGTCCCCCGCAGACCCAGCCCCTGTCCCTCGACGCACGGCGCCGTGGCGGCCCTCGCGCCGGTGCGGGCGGTCAGCATCGGGGGCAGGGTCAGCCAGGCGTTGGTCCGCGTGCTGTACGCCTCCGCGGTCTTCAGGACCGTCTCGCCGGCAGCGCCGACAGCGCCGGTCGCGCCTCCGACGGCGTAGACGCAGTCGCCCTCCACACCCCGGGGACAGGGCGCCGTCGTCGACGCGAGGTCGTGGCGGCCGGTCTTCAGCTGCGGCAGCCTGGCCCACACGTTGGTGGCGGGACTGTACGCCTCCAGAACGTTCTCGGTGCCGACGGCGTACACGCATCTGCCGTGGAGCCCCTCGGGGCAGTGCGCCGCCGCGCCCCCGATGAAGGCACGCGGTGTCGGCATGGAGGGTGCGGTCACCCAGACGCCCTGGGCGGTCGCGGAGACGGCCGACAGGGCCAGCAGCGGGGCGGCGGCGAGGCCGGCGAGCCGTCGCCAGCCCCGCCGCCTCGCACGCCCGGGCGGCGACTCGTCCTGATCACTTCGCTGCATGCGCCTCATCGGGGACCTCTTTTCTGAATTCCGGGGGGTCTGGCACGATGAAATTACATACAGTCAGACGACTGTCGCCCATCGTGACGACTGAACGGCTCAACCGGGCGATGGACCGCTCACCCCTGCGGGGGGTGGGTCAGGGCACCGCCGGTCCACCGTTCCGCGCGCTCGATCGCGAAGGCCTCGGCTGTGTCCGTGGGGTTCGGGCCGCTGTCGACGAGTCCGCCGATGGCATACACACACCGGTTCTCCCGATGCCTCGGACACGGCGCCGCGGCCCCGGCCAGGCTCCGGTGGGGTGTGGGCATCGGGGGCATCGTCGTCCACGCGTTGGTGACCGGGCTGTAGGCCTCGACCGTGGTCAGGGTGGCGCCGGTTTCGCTGCGGCCTCCCAGGGCGTACACACACCCGTCGGTCATGCCCTCCGGGCAGGGCGCCGTCGCCGCGGCAAGGAAGTTGCGCCCGGTCGGGATGTCGGGCGCGTCCATCCATTGGTTGAGGAGGGGGCTGTACACCTCCACCGACTGGCTGGCGTTGACGCCGAAGGCGCCCGAGGCGACGGCGTAGACGCAGGTGCCCCGGAGCCCCAGGCCCGCGGGGCAGGGTGCGGCCGCGCCGCCATGGCCGACCCGGGGGGTCTGCATGGGTGTCACGGTTGCCCAGGTGTTGGTGGCCGGACTGTAGGCCTCCACCAGGTTCAGGATTTGGCTGGGCCCGGGGAGGGCGGTGTTGCGGCCGCCGAAGACGTACACGCACGTCCCCCGCAGTCCCAGCCCCTCCGCACACGGCGCCGTCGCCGCGGCAGCGGACTGGCGGCCGCCGGCCGGCATCGGGGGCAGGGTCAGCCAGGTGTTGGTCTGGGTGCCGTACGCCTCCGCGGTGGCCAGGGACGGGCCGCCGGACACACCGCCGAAGGCGTAGACGCAGTCGCCATGCCCGTCGCCCGGACAGGGCGCCGTCGCGGACGCGACGCTGTCACGGGGCGTCTTCAACGGCGGCAGCGTGCTCCAGGTGGTGGAGGCGGGGCGGTACGCCTCGAACTTCGCGCCGCCGGCGACGTACACACATGTGCCGTACAGCCCGTCCGGGCACTCCGCCGCCGCCCCGGCCAGGCCGGCGCGCGGGGTGGGCATGGGTGCGACGGTCACCCAGATGCCCTGGGCGGTCGCGGAGGCGCCCGCGAGGGCCAGCAGCGGGGCGACGACGAGGACGGCCAGCCGCCGCCAGACCAGGCGTCTTCCCCGCCCGGGCGGGGAATCGTCCTCGTCGCTTCGCTGCATGCGCCTCATCGGGGACCTCATTTTCCTGCGGGTGCCGCGGCGGGGTCCGCCGCAAGGAACGTGAACACAATGAAGTTACATATCGTTATCTGACGATTGCTCACCAAAACGACTGAACGGCCCAACCGGAGTCGGGCCGCTCACTCGTGCGGGTTTCCGGGTGCCGCCCCGGTCGGCGTGGCTCCTACGGCTGCCGGACCGGGGTGCCTCCACGGGTGCGGCGGCGCAGGGCGGGGACCGGCGCCACGGCCGGGGCCGCCGACAGGAGGGCGGCGAGCTTGGCCGGGGTCGGGTTGCGGAAAACCTCACGGAGGGTCAGTTCGCGGCCCAGCTCCGCCCGGACCCGGTTCACCAGCCGCACCGCCAGCAGCGAGTGCCCGCCGGCCTTGAAGAAATTGTCGTCCGGGCCGATCCGCCCGCGCTCCAGGACCTCCGCGAAGAGCCGGAGCACAGTGGCGGCCAGCCCGTCGTCCACACCGGACGCCGGGACCTCGGCCGGGACCTCGGCCGGGCCCTCGGCCGGGCCCTCGGCCGGGGCCGCCGGAAGGGTCACCGCCGTCGGGACCGCGTACTCCGGGAGCCGGTCCGCCGCCCAGGCCTGGAGGTCCGCCTCTGCGCCCTCTGCGAACGCGCCCTCCGCGAACGCGACCAGGCGGCCGTCCACCACCCGCGCCCGCGCCCGCGTCACCGACGGGTGCTCCGACAGCACCTCCGATACGTGCGACAGGTCGATCCGGTAGCCGCCCACCAGGGGACGCTCGCCCCGCCGGTCGGCCGGCGCCGCCAGGTCCCCGACCCGCAGCGTGGGGTCGGCGGCGAACAGCTCGAGCGCCGACACCAGCAGCCCGGCCAGGCGGGCGGCCCCCGACGGCCCGTACAGGTCGGTCGCGTACTCCAGTACGCCGGCGAGCCCGCCGTCCGGGTTCTCGGTCAGGGCGAACGTGAGGTCCGACTTGGCGTGCCGGGAGCCGTACGCCAGCTCCGTGCCCGCCAGCGCACCGCCGTCGGGCACGCCGCCCGCCGCCGGGTTCACCTGGAGCATCACCTGCACCAGCGGATGGTGTGCCGAGGACCGGTGCGGGTTCAGGTGCTCGACGAGCCGGTCGAACGGCAGGTCCTGGTGTGCGTACGCCGCCAGGTCCGCCTCCCGTACCCGGCCCAGCAACTCCACGAACGTCGGGTCCCCGGCCGTCCCGGTACGCAGCACCAGCGTGTTCACGAAGAACCCGACCAGCCCGGACAGTGCGTCGTCCGCACGGCCCGCGACCGTGGTGCCCAGGGCGAGGTCCGTGCCCGCGCCGAGCCGGGTCAGGGCCGCCGCCAGCGCCGCCTGCACCACCATGAACAGGGTGGCGCCGTGGGCGTGCGCGATCCGGGTCAGCCGCCGGTGGGTGTCCGCAGCCACCTCGAAGCCGGTGACCGCGCCCCGGCCCGAGGGCTCGGCTGGCCGCCGCCGGTCCGTCGGCAGGTCGATCAGCGGCGGAAGTCCCGCCAACGCCCCTCGCCAGTGGGCGAGTTCACCGTCCGCGTCCGCCAGCAGCTGCCGCTGCCACAGGGTGTAGTCCGCGTACTGGACCGGCAGCGGCGACCACCGCGCCTCCCGCCCCGCCAGCCGCGCCTCGTACGCCGTGCCCAGGTCGGCGAGCAGCGGCCCGGTGGACCAGCCGTCCGCCGCGATGTGGTGGAGGAGCAGCACCAGCGTCTGCGGCCCCTCGCCGTCCGGCAGGAACAGCCAGGCCCGCAGCGGCAGGTCCCGCGTCAGGTCGAAGACGTGCCCGGCGGCCTCGTCCACCGCTGCCGCCACATCGGCCGGCTGGGCCAGCTCCAGCTGCGGCCGGGCCCCTTCCAGCACCCGCTGGTACGGCTCCCCGCCCTCGGTCCCGTACACCGTGCGCAGTACCTCGTGGCGTTCGGCGACATCCGCCAGCGCCCCCGACAGCGCGGCCGGATCCAGCGGCCGCTCCAGCCGGCGCACCAGCGCGATGTTGTACGCCGCGGACGGCCCCTCCAGCTGGTCGAGGAACCACAGCCGCCGTTGCGCGTACGACAGCGGGATCCGCTCCGGCCGCCGCGGTACGGAGACCAGCGCGGGCCGGGACCGACCGGACGCCGTGCCCAGCCGCCGGTGCAGGGCGGCCGGCGTCGGAGCCAGGAACAGGTCCCGGATCCCCGCCTCCACCCCCAGCACGGCCCGGATCCGGTTGACGAGCTTGCTGGCCAGCAGTGAATGCCCGCCGGACTTGAAGAAGTTGGCGTCGGCGGCGACCGCCTCGCGGTTCAGCACCTCCGCGAACAGCCCGCACAGGATCTCCTCCCGCGGGGAGAGCCCCACCGGGGTGCGGGGGGCCTCCGCCGGCTTTTCCGCGGCCGCCGCCAGCCGGGCCCGCCGCTCCGCCAGCCCCCGCTCCTCCTCCGCCGTCACCAGCGCCAGCTCGCCCAGCCGGGACTCCGAGGAGCCGGCGAACGCGCGCAGCGCCCGTACGTACACCTCCAGCAGTAGCCGCGCCGTCCCCGCGTCGAACAGGTCCTGCGCGTACTGCACGTGCACGTCCAGGCCGCCCGGCCCACCGTCCGCGCCCCGGCGCTCCGCGCAGTGGAAGCTGAGGTCGAACTTGGCGGCGCCCAGGTCGGTGCTCGTGGCACGCCCCGCGATGCCGCCGAGCCGCACCCGGTCGTCGGCCGCCTCCTGCACGGTCAACATGACCTGGAAGAAAGGGTGTTCGCCCAGTGCCCGGCCGCAGTCCGGCTCGGCCAGCTTCTCCACCAGTACGTCGAATGGCAGGTCCTGATGGTCGAAAGCGGCCAGATCCGCGTCCCGTACCCGGTCGACCAGCTCGCCGACCGACGGGTCCCCGGCCAGATCCGCCCGCAGCACGAGGGAGTTGACGAAGCAGCCCACGAGATCGTGCAGATCCTGGTCGGGCCGGCCCGCCACCGGCGTCCCGATCGCCAGGTCCTCCCCGGCGCCCGTGGCCGACAGGGCCGCCGCCAGCGCCGACCGGGCCACCATGAACAGGCTGGCCCGCCGCCCGCGTGCCAGTGCCGCCAGTGCCCGGTGCGCCTGCGCGTCCAGCCCGGCCGACAGGGTGGCCCCACGGCCCGAGGGCTCGGCGGGCCTGGGACGGTCGACGGGCAGCGCGGTACGGGCCGGCAGCCCGTCCAGGGCGGCCCTCCAGTGGTCCAGCAGCCCGGCCGCGGCCGGCTCGGCCAGCAGCTCGCGCTGCCAGAGCGCGTAGTCGGCGTACTGCACCGGCAGCGCCCGCCACCGCGGGCCCCGGCCCGCGCGCCGGGCCTCGTACGCCTCGCCCAGGTCCCGCAGCAGCGGGGCGACCGACCAGCCGTCGGTGGCGATGTGGTGCACCAGCAGCACCAGCACCGAACTGCCGTCCCCCCGAAGAAACAGCCGTGCGCGCAAGGGTAGTTGGGCAGCCAGGTCGAAGACCTCCCGGCCGAATCCGGCGACCAGTCCGTCCAGCGCCCGCGGCGTGCACGTGGCCACATCCAGCAGCTCCCCGCCCGCAGGCAGCACCCGCTGGTACGGCTCCCCGCCCTCGGCCCCGTACACGGTGCGCAGCACCTCGTGCCGCTCCAGTACGTCGCCCAGCGCGGCCGCCAGCGCTTCCCGCTCGGGGACCCCGTCCAGGCGCAGCACCAGCGGCGCGTTGTAGGTGGCCGAGGGGCCCTCGATCCGGCCGACCAGCCACAGCGCCCGCTGCGCCGCGGACAGCGGGATCCGCTCGGGCCGCTCCGCGGCAGGTACGGCGGTCAGCGGGGGCCTGGTCGCGGCCGCGCCGCCGAGTTCGCCGAGACGCCGGTGCAGGGCGGTCGGAGTCGGCGCCAGGAACAGGTCCCGGATGCCGAGTTCCAGGCCGAGCGCGCCGCGGATCCGGTTGACGAGCTTGCTCGCTAGCAGTGAATGCCCGCCGTTGCGGAAGAAGTTGGCGTCGGCGGCGACCGTCTCCCGGTTCAGCACCTCCGCGAACAGCCCGCACAGGATCTCCTCCCGCGGCGACAGGACATCGCGCCGCACCGGCCCGGCGGCGGCTTCGGCCGTCACCGCGGTGGAAGCCAGCCGCTCGCGCCGCCCCGCCAGCGCCTCGGCCTCCCCGGCCGTCACCAGCCCGAGCTCGCCCAGCCGCCGCGACGGATCGGCGGCGAAACCCTCCAGGGCCCGCGCGTACACCGCCAGCAGCAGCCGCGCGGTGTCCTCGTCGAACAGGTCTGCCGCGTACTGGAGGGCGATATCGATCCCGTCCGGCCGGCCGTCCGCGGTGTGCCGCTCCGCGCAGTACCAGGTCAGATCGAACTTGGCGGCGTCCAGGGCGACTTCCGCGAGGCGGCCGCCGATCCCGCCGCCCAGCGTCACGGGAGCGGCGCCCTCGCCGCCCGCGTCCACGGTCAGCATCACCTGGAAGAAGGGGTGGTGGCCGAGCGCCCGCTCCGGGGCGAGGTGCTCCACCAGCAGGTCGAAGGGCAGCTCCTGGTGCTCGTACGCCGCCAGGTCCGCCTCCCGGACCCGGTCCAGCAGCTCCCCGACGGCCGGATCGCCCGACAGGTCGGTGCGCAGGGCGAGGGAGTTGACGAAGAACCCGACGAGTTCGTACAGGTCCTCGTCGGGGCGCCCCGCGACCGGCGCGCCGATGACCACGTCCTCGCCCGCCCCGGCCGCGCCGAGGGCCGCCGCCAGCGCGGCGCGGGCCACCATGGTCAGGCTCGCCCGGTGGCTCCGGGCCAGGGTGAGCAGCCCGCTGTGCGCCGCCGCGTCGAGGCGCGCGGTCACCGCGGCGCCCCGCCCCGAGGGCTCCGCCGGGCGCGGCCGGTCGGCTGGCAGGCCGATCACCGCCGGGGCGCCGGCCAGGGCGGCCCGCCAGTGCTCCAGCTGCTCCCGGGCCAGGCTGTCCGGGTCGGCGGGGTCACCGAGCAGCTCGTGCTGCCACAGGCTGTAGTCCGTGTACTGCACGGGCAGCGGTTCCCAGCCGGGGCCCCGCCCGGCCAGCCGGGCCTCGTACGCCTCGCGCAGATCGCGCAGCAGCGGTCGTACGGACCACCCGTCGGTGGCCACATGATGGATCAGGAGCACCAGTACCGGGGTCCGGTCACCGGAGGTGAACAGCCGGGCTCGCAAGGGCGGTTCGGCGGTGATGTCGATCGCCTGCCGTACGAATGCGCCGACGGCCGTGTCCCGCTCGTCCGCCGCGCACTCCACAGTGGCCAGCCCGGGGACGGCGGCCGCGTCCAGCACCCGCTGGTACGGCTCCCCGTCGGCCCCGGCCGGCAGCACGGTGCGCAGCACCTCGTGCCGCTCCACCACATCGGCCAGGGCCGCACCGAGCGCCTCGGTGTCGGCCTCCGCGTCGAGGTGCAGGACGACGGGCGCGTTGTAGACGGCCGACGGGCCGTGCAGCCGGCCCAGGAACCACAGCCGCCGCTGGGCGAACGACAACGGGATCACGGTCATGTCCTTTATCCGTCCTGGCGTTCGGCGGCCGCCGCCGCGGCGGTCGCCTCGACGAGCGTGTCGATGTGGGCGGCGAGGTCCCGCAGCCGGGGGTTGGCGTAAACGGCCTTTACCGGGAGGGCAACGGCCAGTTCGGCGCGGACCCGCGACACCAGCTTGATCGCGAGCAGTGAATGCCCGCCCAGCTTGAAGAAGTTGTCGTCGAGGCCGATGTGCGAGGCACCGAGTACGGTCGCCCAGACGCCCGCGACCAGCTCCTGCGAGCGGGTCATTCCGGCCGTGGCCTCGCCGGCGGGCACGGTCACCGGGGTGGCGGCCGGGGCAGGCAGCGCGGGGCGGTCCAGCTTGCCGTTCGTCGTGGTCGGGAAGCGGTCCAGGGCCACGAAGGCCGCCGGCACCATGTAGGCGGGCAGGGCGGCCGCGAGGGAATCGCGCAGCGCGGACTCGGTGACGGAGCCCGGCGCTGAGCCGGGCCCGGGCGGCGCGGGCTCGGAGCCCGGCCCGAGCGCGGGCGCGGAGCCCGGTCCGGGGACCGCGCGGTAATACGCGACCAGACCCGGCGCCCCGTGGACGTCGTCCCGCAGGACCACCGCCGCCTCCGCGACACCCGGCTGCGCCGCCAACACTGCCTCGATCTCCGGGAGTTCGATCCGGTGCCCGCGCAGCTTGACCTGCCCGTCGGCCCGGCCGAGGTACCCGAGCCGGCCGTCGGGCAGCAGTCGTACGAGGTCGCCCGTCCGGTACATCCGGCCGCCGGAGCCGGCCGTGTCCGCCACAAACCGCTCCGCCGTCAGCCCCGGCCGGCGCCGGTAGCCGCGGCCCACGCGGGGGCCCGCCAGATACAGCTCGCCGCTCTCGCCGGCGTCCACCGGGTTCAGCTTTCCGTCCAGCACCCGCATCCGCAGCCCGGGCAGCACACTGCCGATGTGCGGGCCGTCGCCCGGGCCGACCCAGCCCGCGGTGGCGTCCACGGTGCACTCGGTGGGCCCGTACAGGTTCACCGTGCGCAGCACCCCCGCCGCGCCGCGCTCCCCGAGCCGCCGCCACAGCGCCGGGCTGATCGCCTCGCCGCCGACGAGCAGGGTCAGCGGGCGCGGTCCGCCGTCGGCGGTGAGCAGGTCCAGCAGCGCATCGGCGTGCGAGGGGGTGATGTCCAGGTCGGTCAGTGCCTGCTCGTCGACCAGCCGGGCCAGCAGGGCCGGGTCCGCGCGGGTCTCCTCGTCGATCATCACCAGGGTGTCGCCCCGGCAGACCCGCACCCATTGCTGCACGGAGGCGTCGAAGGACGGCGAGGCGTTCCAGCCGACCCGTCCGGCCTCGGTGACGGCGATGCCCGCGTCCTCCAGCTCGGCCAGCAGCGCGGCGGCGGCCCCCCGGCCGATCTCGACGCCCTTGGGGCGGCCGGTGGACCCGGAGGTGTAGATGACGTAGGCGAGGGTGCCGGCGGGCACGGGCACGGGGGAGAAGGCACGCTCCGTCCCGTCCGGCGCGGTCAGTTCGGCCACCGCCAGGTGCTCCACGCCCGGCGCGAGCGGCCCGGCGGCGGGATCCGCGGTGACCACTAGGTCGGCGCCCGCGTCCTCGACCAGGTAGCGGCGCCGCTCGGCGGGCAGCTTCGGGTCCACGGGGAGGTAGGCGGCCCCCGCGGTCAGCGTGCCGATCAGGGCGGCCACCAGGTCGGCGCCGCGCGGCAGGCACAGCGCGACCACGCTCTCCGGCCCTATCCCGCGGGCGGTGAGCCGGCCGGCGATGCGCATCGCCTCGGCGCGCAGCGCGCCGAAGGTCAGTTCGCGGTCGCCCGCGACGACGGCGGTCCGCCCGGCGGGGGCGAGCGCGAGGCGCTCCAGCAGATCGGTGGAGGCGCGCGGGGCCTCGTACGTACGGGGACGCTCGGGAAGTACGGCGGTCATCGTGGTCACTCCCCGGCGAAAACGGTGGTGGACGGCTGGGACTCGGGGGAGCAGTCGGCCAGTGCGACCGGCTCGCCCATGGCGACGAGGATCTTCCGGTCGCCCTTGTAGGCCTCGCGGCCGTGCGCGCACAGGATGTTGTCGACGATCATCAGGTCGCCCCGCTGCCAGGTCTCGCGTACGGTCACCCGGTCGTAGACGGCGTTGATCGCGTCGACCTCGGCGCCGGTGAGCCGGGTGCCGTCGCCCAGGTAGGTGTTGAACGGCAGCCCGTCCTCCCCGTACGTGTCCAGCAGGACTTCGCGGATGTCGGCGTCGAGGGTGCGGCTGTTCCAGAAGGCGAAGTGGTTGAACCAGGTCTTCTCGCCCGTCACGGGGTGCGTGACGATCGCCGACCGGCGCTGACGGGTGATCATCGAGTCGTCGTCGAGCCATTCGTAGCCGACGGTGTTCTCCTCGCAGTAGGCCTCCGCCACCGCCTTGTCCTCGGTCGCGAACGTCTTGTACCAGGGCAGGCCGGCCAGCTCCGAGTAGTTCCGCACCAGCAGCCAGCCGGCCCGTGCGAACCGCTCGACGAGCTCCGGTGGCAGCAGCCGCAGGGCCTCGCGCATATCGCCGACGGTGGTGGCGCCGCCTTCCTCGGGGGCGATCACACAGCCGAACAGCAGGACGCCGGGGAAGTCGAGTGTGTAGCTGTTCTCGTTGTGCAGCCGGATCGGCTGGACCGCCGGGAGGTCGGTGGAGGAGAACACGCCCTCGCCGAAGTCGGTGCGCGGGGTGGCTTTCTCCTTGTAGCCGGCCCGCCGCTGGATCAGCGCGTCACGGGCGGCGGCGAAGCTCGCGGCGTCCTCGACGGGCAGGCCGCGCAGCAGTACGGCGCCCGAGCGGTGCAACTCGGCCTGGATCTCGGCGCGGTGGGCGGCCAGCCAGGCGACGGACGTCTCCAGGTCGGCGCCGGCCGGGGTGTGGACGATGACGGGCTTGCCGGGCTCGCGGACCGGGGTGACTCCGGTCTCGGCGGGGGCGTCAGCTGCGAATGTGGTCATGGAAGGTCCTCAGGAGGGTGCGGAGTCGAGCGGGGAAGGGGGCGAGCGGAGGAAGGGGGCGAGCGGAGGAAGGGGGCGAGCGGAGGAAGGGGCCGGCCGGGGAAGGGTCAGGCGGCGGCCGGGGCGGTGGCGGTGGCGTGCCCGCTGACGGCCGAGGCCAGCACGGCGAAGAACTCCGGCAGCTGCTGCTGGAAGTAGAAGTGGCCGCCCGGCAGGACGTACGAGGTGAACGCGTGGTCGGTGATCTGCGCCCAGCGGCCCAGCGAGGCGGCCGGCGCGACCGGGTCGGCGTCGCCGCCGATCACCGTCACCGGGCAGTCCACCCGGGCTTCGGACTCCTCGCAGCGGTAGACGTCGTCGATGGCGAAGTCGGCTCGGATGGAAGGGATGATGATCTCGCGCAGCTCGGGCTCGTCGAGGATGCCGTCGTCGGTGCCGCCGCGCTCCTTGATGGCGGCGACCAGCTCGTCGTCGTCCAGCAGCTGCGGGTACACGGCGCACGGGTTGGCGAGGAACGGCGCCCGGCAGGCCGAGGCGACGAGCGCCCGGGGGGTGCGGCCGGCCGCCTGGAGGATTCGTACCACCTCGAAGGCGACGAGCGAGCCCATGCTGTGCCCGAGCACCACTAGGTCCTCCGTGGCCCCGGCGGGCAGGGCGGCCGCGACCGGCCCGGCCAGGTCGGCGATCCCGCGCGGCAGCTCCTCGGCGAAGCGGGCACCGCGGCCCGGGTACTGGCCGATGAGCAGCCGTACGTCGTCCGGGAGGTACTGGCGCCACTCCGCGTAGGCGTGGGCGTTGCCGCCGGCGTGCGGGAGGACCAGCAGCGAGACGCGCTGCGGGCCTTGGCCGGGGAGGTCCCAGACCACGTCGTCGGGCGCGGGGGTGAAGGCCGGGTACTGGTCGTTGCTCATGAGGAACTCCGTTCCTGGTCGGGGGTGCGCCGGCGCAGGGCGGGCCTGGCCCGCCGGGGCGAAGGGGCGTCGGACCGCCGCCGGTTCTCGATGTGCTGGGCGAGGGTGGCGGGGGTGGGGTGCTGGAAGACGTCGCGGAGGGTGAGGGCGACGCCGAGGGTGGTACTGATGCGGCTGGTGAGGCGGGCGGCTAGGAGGGAGTGGCCGCCCTGGTCGAAGAAGTTGTCGTCGATGGACAGTGGCGAGGGCGTGTTCAGGGCCTCGCTGAAGTACGTGCGCACCGACTCCTCCAGCGCTGTGCGCGGGGCACGTCCGCCGGCCGTCGTCACCGCCTGGGGGGCGGGCAGGGCGCGCTTGTCGATCTTCCCGTTGGGGGTGAGGGGCAGCCGGTCGAGCGTGATCACGAACGCCGGGATCATGTGGTCGGGGAGGAGCGTGCGCAGCCAGAGACGGACGTCCTGGGGGGCCAGTTCGGGATCGGCCGTCACCAGGTAGGCCGTGAGCTGCGGGGTGCTGTGGTGGTCGGGGTGGGTCGCGAGGGTGGCCTGGGTGATGTCGGGGTGGCTGGTGAGGACGGTCTCGATCTCGGTGGGTTCGATGCGGAAGCCGCGGATCTTGATCTGGGTGTCGGTGCGGCCGGTGTAGTGGAGGTTGCCGTGGGTGTCCCAGTGGGCCTGGTCGCCGGTGCGGTAGAGGCGGGATCCGGGCGGGCCGTAGGGGTTGGGGACGAAGTGGGTGGCGGTGGTGGCGGGTTGGGCGAGGTAGCCGTGGGCGAGTCCGTCGCCGGTGAGGTAGAGCTCGCCTGTGGTGCCGGGAGGTGCCGGCGCGAGGTGGGCGTCGAGGATGTAGGCGTGCTTGTTGGTGAGCGGCCGGCCGATCGAGACGGTGGCGGTGGGCTCGGCCGTGGGCTCGATGGTGTGGGTGGTGGTGAAGCCCATGGATTCGGCGGGGCCGTAGCCGTTGGTGATGGTCAGGCCGGGGTGGAGCTGGTGGAGGCGGTGGACGTGGGTGGGGGAGGCGGGTTCGCCGCCGGTGTAGACGATGCGGGTGGTGGTGAAGGTGTCGGGGTGCTCGTCGGTGAGGTAGTTGAAGAGGCTGGAGGAGAGCTGGAGCATGGTGACGCCCCATTGCGGGGCGAGCGCGGCGACAAGGGCGGGATCGGGGCGCTGGCCCGGTTGGAGAACGGTGCTTCCGCCGTGGAGCAGTGCTCCCCAGAACTCCAGGCTGAAGGCGTCCCAGGAGACGGGTGAGCACTGGAGGAAGGTTTCCTCCGGCCCGAAGCTCGCGTAGGTCTGGGCGGTGACCGTGGAGACCAGGTTCCGGTGCGAGGACAGGATCCCCTTCGGCCGTCCCGTCGACCCGGAGGTGAACATCACGCACGCCACATCCGCCGGGGTCAGCGCGACACCGAGGTTCCCGGGATCGCGGGCGGTGATCAGGTCCCGGTGGGTGTCGACCAGGACGGTCGGCCAGGGGCCGTCCACCCGCGCGGCGTGCCGGGTGTCGGTGACGAGGACGCCGATCGAGGCATCCCGCGCCGTGCCGGTCAGCCGTTCGTCGGGGAACTCCGGGTCCAGCAGCGCATATCCCGCGCCCGTTTTGACGACGGCCAGCAGGGCGACCGCGAAGTCGATGCCGCGGTCCAGCAGGATCCCCGCCAAGTCGCCCCGGCCCAAGTCCTGTTCGATGAGATGCCGGGCGAGCCGGTTGGCGCGGGCGTTGAGCTCCGCGTAGGAGAGCTCCTGCCCGCCGAACACGACCGCCCGCGCCTGCGGCCGTAGGAGCACCTGCTCCTCGAAGCGGTCCGCCAGCGTTGCCGCCTCGCCGATCTCGGCCCGGCTGCCCGTCCACTCCTCCAGCACCTGCCGACGCTCGCCCTCACCCAACAACTCCAGCTGCGAGAGCGGCAGCTCCGGCCCGGCCACCGCCTGCTCCAGCGTGCGCCGCAGCATGCCGGCCATCCGCTCGACGGTGGAGTGCTCGTACAGGTCGGAGCTGTAGAGCACCGCCCCGGTCAGGCCGGTGTCCTCCTCGGCGTGCAGAAGGAACTCCAGGTCGAACTTGACGGCCCCCGTCGCGAGCGGCTCGGCGGCTCCGGCACGCAGACCGGGGAGGGCGGGCCCGGCGGCGGGGCCGGACTCCAGCGCCAGGCACACCTGGAACAGCGGGTGCCGGGCGAGGGACCGGGCCGGGTTCACCGCCTCCAGGACCAGGTCGAACGGGGCGTCCTGATGGGCGAAGGCATCCAGATCAGCGGCCCGCACCCGGCCCAGCAGCTCGCGGAAGCTCGGATTCCCGGAGGTGTCGGTGCGCAGCACCAGGGTGTTGACGAAGAAGCCCACCAGCCCCGACAGCGCCTCGTCCGCCCGCCCGGCGACCGGCGAGCCGAGCGGGATGTCCGTCCCCGCCCCCAGCCGGGTCAAGGTCGTGGCCAGCGCCGCCTGGAGCACCATGAACGGCGTGCAGCGTTCGGCGCGCGCCAGCTCCACCACCCGCTTGTGCAGCTCGGGCCCGAAGTCCACCCGGACCACCCCGCCCCGCTGACCGGCGACCGGCGGACGCGGCCGGTCGTGGAGCAGCCCGAGCTCCTCCGGCAGATCGGCCAGCACCGTCTTCCAGTAGGCGAGGTGTTCCTCCAGCGGCCGGCCGGCGAGCGCCGAGCGCTGCCAGAGCGCGTAGTCGGCGTACTGCACCGGCAGCGGAGACCAATCGCAGGAGCCGCCCGCCAGCCGGGCGGAGTAGGCGCAGGACAGGTCGTCGAAGAGCGGACGCAGCGACTGCCCGTCGGTGGCGATGTGGTGCAGCAGGATCAGCAGGGTGTACTGAGCATCCCCGCTACGGAACAGCGTGACGCGCAGGGGGTGTTCGGCCGCCAGATCGAACGAGTGCCGGGCAGCGGCGAGCAGTTCTGCTTCGAGTCCGCCGGGCTCGACCGTCCGGAGCTCGAAGGCGACGGTTTCAGTGGCGGGGCTGACGAGCTGGTACGGGTCACCGCCGACGGTGGTGAACCGCGTCCGCAGCGGCTCGTGGCGGGCCACGAGGTCGGCGAAGGCGGCGCGCAGCGCCTCGATGTCCGGCTCGCCCTCCAGCCGTACCGCCATCGGGACGTTGTACGAGGTCCCGTGCGCCTCAAGCCCGGAGACGAGCCAGAGCCGCTGCTGGGCGAAGGACAGCGGGAGCCGATCGGGCCTCGGCTCGGCCCGGGTGAGCGGCGGCAGGACGGGCCGGCCGGAGACGGCGGCGATCCGGCGGGCGAGGGCGGCCGGGGTGGGGTGCTGGAAGACGTCGCGCAGGGTGAGGGAGACAGCAAGGGTGGAGCGGATACGGCTGGTCAGGCGGGCGGCGAGGAGGGAATGGCCGCCGTGGTCGAAGAAGCTGTCGTCGATGGACAGCGGGGCCGGGGAGCCGAGGACCTCGCTGACCAGGGTCCGCACGATCTCCTCCAGCTCGGTACGCGGCTGGCGGCCTCCGCTGGTCAGGGGCAGCTCGACGGCGGGCAGGGCGCGCTTGTCGATCTTCCCGTTGGGGGTGAGCGGCAGCCGGCCGAGGACGGCGAACCGCGCGGGGACCATGTGCTCGGGCAGCCGCTCGCGCAGCCAGGCCTTGAGGGCGGCGGGACTGAGGGGGACACCGGGGGCGGTGGTGACGTAGGCGGTCAGCTGCTGGTCGGCGTGGACGACGGCAGCCTGGGTGATGTCGGGGTGGGTGGTGAGGACGGTCTCGATCTCGGTGGGTTCGACGCGGAAGCCACGGATCTTGATCTGCGAGTCCGTTCGGCCGGTGTAGTGGAGGTTGCCGTGGGTGTCCCAGTGGGCCTGGTCGCCGGTGCGGTAGAGGCGGGTGCCGGGCGGGCCGTAGGGGTTGGGGACGAAGTGGGTCGCGGTGGTGGCGGGTTGGGCGAGGTAGCCGTGGGCGAGTCCGTCGCCGGTGAGGTAGAGCTCCCCGGTGACAGCGGGCGGGGTGGGGCGCAGACGCGCGTCCAGCACATAGGCGTGCTTGTTGGTGAGCGGCCGGCCGATGGAGACCGTGCCCGGGACCTCCTCGCTGGGTTCGATGGTGTGGGTGGTGGTGAAGCCCATAGATTCGGCGGGGCCGTAGCCGTTGGTGATGGTCAGGCCGGGGTGAAGCTGGTGGAGGCGGTGGACATGGGTGGGGGAGGCGGGTTCGCCGCCGGTGTAGACGATGCGGGTGGTGGTGAAGGTGTCGGGGTGCTCGTCGGTGAGGTAGTTGAAGAGGCTGGAGGAGAGCTGGAGCATGGTCACCCCGTGCTCCTGGGCGAGCGCGGCGACGAGCGCCGGCTCGGGGCGCTGGCCCGGTTGGAGAACGGTGCTTCCGCCGTGGAGCAGTGCTCCCCAGAACTCCAGGCTGAAGGCGTCCCAGGAGACGGGTGAGCACTGGAGGAAGGTTTCCTCCGGCCCGAAGGCCGCGTAGGTCTGGGCGGTGACCGTGGAGACCAGGTTCCGGTGCGAGGACAGGATCCCCTTCGGCCGTCCCGTCGACCCGGAGGTGAACATCACGCACGCCACATCCGCCGGGGTCAGTACCACACCGAGGTTGCCGGGATCCCGCCCGGCGATGGCGACTGCTTCCCTCTCGGCGTCCACCAGCACCGTCGCCCACGGGCCGTCGATCCGCTCCCGGTGCCCGCTGTCGGTCACCACCAACCGCAGCCCCGCCTCGGCCGCCGTGCCGGTCAGCCGTTCGTCGGGGAACTCCGGGTCCAGCAGCGCATATCCCGCTCCCGTTTTGACGACGGCCAGCAGGACGACCGCGAACTCGATGCCGCGGTCCAGCAGGACCCCCGCCAAGTCGCCCCGGCCCAGGCCCTGTTCGATGAGATGCCGGGCGAGCCGGTTGGCGCGGGCGTTGAGCTCCGCGTACGAGAGCTCCTGCCCGCCGAACACGACCGCCCGCGCCTGCGGCCGTAGGAGCACCTGCTCCTCGAAGCGGTCCGCCAGCGTTGCCGCCTCGCCGATCTCGGCCCGGCTGCCCGTCCACTCCTCCAGCACCTGCCGACGCTCGTCCTCACCCAACAACTCCAGTTCGGAAAGGGGCCGTTCCACCCCTTCGAGGGCCGCCTCCACGAACCGTACGAACCGGTCCTGGTGCCCGGCGACCGCCGCGATGTCACACACGTCCGGCGCCGCGTCGAAGTCGATCCGCAGCCCGCCCTCCGGCCCGAGGTCGTACACCCCGACCGCCAGGTCCTCCACCGGGCCGTTACTCAGGTTGTACTGGGTGGTCGGCAGACCGCAGAAGCGCATGCCCGGCGTGAACGCCATGATGTTGACCAGCGGAGCCGTGATCCGCCGCTCCGCCTCACCCAGGCCCAGGTCGCGGCACATGTCCTCGTACCGGGTGCGCTGGTGCTTGAGCCCCTGCCGGGTCTCCGCGACCACCGAGGCCAGCAGCTCGGCCAGTGTCCCGTCGGCCGCCACCGGCACCCGCAGCGGGATGACGTTCGACAGCATGCCCGGTGTGCACCGCGCGAGCTCCGTCCGCCGCCCGGTCACCGGCAGGCCCAGGACCGGCTCGCCGGTTCCGCCGGCCCGGTGCACGTACGCCCCGACCAGCGCTATCACCAGCATCGTCCACGGCGCCCGGTGCGCCCGGGCCACCTCCCGCAGCCGGTCCGCGCGGGCCGGCGGGAGGACCACGGTGCGCCGCGTGAACGGCAGCTCCCCGGAGGGCGTCCCGCCCGGCGCCGCGCGGCCGGTCCGGCCCTCGCCCAGGCGGGGCGTCTGCGGCAGCCCCGCCAGGTGAGCGGCCCAGTGCTCCCGATCGGCCCGGGCCGCGTCCGAGGCCCGGTACTCCGCGTCCTCGGCCAGTACGTCGGCCAGCGCCCCGAACGGACTCGGCCCCCAGGGATCCCCGGCGGCCGCCCGCTCGTACAGCTCGACCAGCCGCTGGTCGAGCAGGGCCACCCCCATGCCGTCGATGGCGAGGTGGTGGAAGGCGTGGAAGTAGAACCACCGCTCCTCGCCGGCCTCGGTGCGGCCCGCCCTGATCAGCACGTGCCGGGTCAGCCAGCCGCCCACCAGGTCGAACGGCCGCGCCAGCTCGGCCCGCATCCACGCACGTGCCGCCGCGGCGGGTTCCTCCTCGTCGCTCAGGTCGGCCAACTCCAGTTCCCGCTCGCCCGGTTCGGCGTACAGCAGCTGCCACAGGCCGCCGTCCTCGTCCGAACCGGTGCCGCGGATGCGCAGCGCGTCCGCCTCGCGGGCCAGCTGGTACCAGCAGCGGGTGAGCAGCGCCGGGTCCAGGGCGCCGAGGATCTCCCGGTACTCCCCGATGTTGTAGCGGCAGCCCGAGGCATCCAGTCCGTGGGCCATCCAGATGTCGCGCTGCGCCGCCGACAGCGGCAGCCGCACAGCGGCCGGCCCGTGCGCGGTGTCCTGTTCAGACGCGTTGGGGGACATGCGGGGACTCCTCGGAATCGTTTCTGTGGCGGCGCGGAATTGGGTGCTGCTGGGCGTTCGTCCGGCCGTACGTCATCCAACCCGCGGGCCGACGGTGCCTGCGGCAGTTGTTCCGGCACTCCGGAAGCAGTTATCGGGCGGCAATTGCCGCTGTGTGCAGTGCAGTTCGGCCCGCGGCCCGGTAGGCAGCAGCGGCCCGGACCAGGCCCAGCACCCGGAAGCGGGAGCTGCCGCCTTCGTGTGCGGCCCGGACGGTGCCGCTGATCAGCAGCTCGCGCAGCATGCGGCCGCACTGCGGCAGGCCGAGACCGGTCAACGCGGTGATGTCGGCGAGCTCGAAGGACTCCCCGGCGCGCTCGTCGCAGAGCGCGGCCAGCAGCTCCCGGGCCTCGGCCGGCAGCCGGTCCAGCCGGTCGTACAGCGCCCCGCGGAAACGCTCGGCGCCGGATCCCCCCCCGAGGTGGTCGAGCAGGGCGACCGGGTCCCCGTCGAGGCTGTGGCACAGGGCGTCCAGATCGCACACCACCAGCCAGGACGCGGCGGCGGCCAGCGCCCCCGGATGCCCGTCCAGCCGGCGGCAGATCCACGCCGCCCGTTCCAGGTCGGCGGGGCCCGGGCTGAACTCGGGGCGCACCCGGCGGACATGGTCGAGGAACACCCGTACGGCCGGGGCCGCCGGATCGGCCGGGGCGGTGTGCGAGCCGACACCCTCGGCCGGTACCTCCAGGGGGGACAGCAGGAAGATCCGCTCGCCGGGTATCTCCCACGGCTGATCGGAGGTGACCAGCAGCCGCAGCCCCGGGCAGGTGCGCAGCAGCCCGGTCAGCCGGTCGAACCGGGGCGGCCCGGCCGGGGTGCCGTCGAGCACGAGCACGGCGGGCTGCTCGGCGAGCAGTTCGGCGAGCCCCCCGACCCCGGCCTCCCGGGGGTCCCCCTTGCCGGTGCCGGCGTGCCTCGGGCCGGTGCCGGGGTCCCTCGGGCCGGTGCCGGCGTCCCTCGGGCCGGTGCTGGGGTGCCCCCGGCCGGGCTCGGCGTCCTCCCGGCCGGTGCCGGCGTCCCTCTGGCCGGTGCCGGGGTGCCCCCGGCCGGGCTCGGCGTCCTCCCGGCCGCCCCCGGTGTCCCCCCGGTCCTGTGCGCCGGGGAACAGGCCGGCTGCAGCGGCCGCCACCCTGGCCGCCAACTCCACCTCACCGGAGGCGAGATAGTCGGCTGCCGCCCCGGGAAAGGCGTGCCACAGCACGGGCATCCCGGTCCCGTGCAGCCGCTCGGCGACCTCCAGCGCCAGCCGTGTCTTGCCCACCCCGGTCAGCCCCACCACATGGACCAGCCGCTCCGCACCCGAAGCGAGCTCCCGTTCCAGCGCGGCCGCCTCGGCGGCCCGCCCGACCATCGCGTGCAGCGCGGTCGGCGGCGCCGGCGGCTCCGCCCACCCCGGGCCGGTGGCCCGGCCCTGCTGCGCGGCCGCCTCCAGCGCGGCGCGGGCTCTCGGACCCAGCCGCAGCGCGTCGGCCATCAACCGCACCGTGTCGGGGCGGGGCCGTCTCGCCTTGCCCTGCTCCAGATCGCGGATGGCCCGCACGCTGATCGTCGAAAGGTCGGCCAACTCCCGCTGGGTGAGCCCGATACGGAGCCGGTGGGCCCGTATCAGTGCTCCCACCTGGGAGGTTTCCGGCAGAGGGGCGGTGTGCACGGCCAGGCTGTTCACATGAGCAGTCATTTAGCGCTCCCGGCGAGGGTGGTGGGGAACGGCTGGGCCTGGGGTGATTGCGGCCCGGTTCCTGTTCCTCATCGTCGGCAGCGCGCTATCGCGTCGGCATCACCCGGCGAACCGGGCCGGGCGGAAGGTCCTATCCCCGGCTATCGCCCGCCCGTGATAGCGCGGGGATAGGGGCGGGGCCGGTCCGGGGATTCCCGCTGTTCCTAACGTGAGGTCCAGAACGAAGGAAGCGCCCCGGAAAGCCGGAGCGCACCGACGAAGGGACCCCGACATGAGCATCGCCCACGCCCTCCGCGCCGCCCTCGTCACCGCCGCCATCGCCGGGGCCGCCGTGCTCGGCACCCAGGTCGCCCAGGCCGACGGCCCGGTCGCCCCCACCACCACGGGCACCACCGCCCCCCAGTCCACCCCGGCGCCGAGCACCTCCACCGACACCAACCCGTGGGACTGACCCCGCAGCCGGACGGCCGTCAGACCCCGGCGGCGGTCTCCGCCCCCGGTGCGCGCACCGCCGCGTCCGGGCGGGACATGTCACGGGCCTCGGGCCGGGACACCTCGCGGGCCTCCGGTCGGGACGTGTCACGAACCTCCGGCCGGGACGCCTCGCGGGCCTCCGGCAGCCGGGCGCCCAACATCCGCTCCGCCTCCGCCAGTTCGGGCTCCATCCGCCGGTCGCGGAAGGCCCGTACCGCGGTCTCCAGCAGCTCCCGGGAGCGGGAGCGCTCACCGCTGCCGCCGCTCGCCGCCAGCAGCCGCGCCAGGTCCAGCCGTACCAGCGCGGCCCCGCCCTGGTCCATGATCTGCTCCCGCACCGACAGCGCCTGGGCGTAGAAGCCCCGGGCCGCCTCGCCCCGCCCCATCTCGGCGTGCGCGTGCCCCAGGTCCCGCAGCAGATGGCCCTCGCCGATGATGTCCCCGCTGTCCCGGCACAGCTCCAGCACCTCGGTGAACGTCTGTACCGCACGCTCGTGTTCACCCTGGCCCTGTTGCAGCTGCCCCGCCCGCCGCAGGGTGCGGGCCTGGCCGCCCGTGTACCCGACCGAGCGGTAGATTCCGAGGGCCTCGTCCAGCCGGCTCTGTGCGACCGAGGTCTGTCCGCGCCGCATCCAGATGTGCGCGCTCTGCGTCAGGACGATGGCCCGGCCCACCACGTCACCGACCTCGTCGAAATCCCGCAGCGCCCGGTCGTACAGGACGAGAGCCTGGTCCTCGCTGCCCCGCATCCGCTCCAGCAGCGCCAGGTCGCGGTGGCACAGCGCCAGCCCCTGCCGGTCGCCCAGTTCCTGGAACAGGGCGAGGGCCGAGGACAGCGCCGAACGGGACTCGTCATGCTGGCTGCGGCCGAGGTAGAGCACCCCGAGCGAGCTGAGCAGGGCCGCCGTGCCCCGGGTGTTGCCGGCCGACCGTACGCAGTCCAGGGCGAGTTGGTGCGTACGCTCCCAGTCGTCGAAGTAGCCGCGCCCCTCGAACAGGGTCGCCAGGGTCGTGGCCAGATCCCAGCACAGCTCGTCCATCCGCTCCCGGGCCGCGTGCTCGACGGCCTGGACCAGATTCGCGTGCTCGCTGTCGAGCCACTCCAGCGGGTCCACCAGCAGCTCGTCCACGCAGGCGGCCGGCGGCTGCCAGCGCGGTGCGGTGCCGTGCAGCACGGTGAAGTCGCCGCCGTAGATACGCCGGTGGGCCTGCTCGGCCAGGGACAGCCAGCCGCCCATCATCCGGCCGAGCGCCGCCGACTGGGCGGCCGGCTCGTCGTGCGCGGCGAGCTGCTCCCGCGCGAAGACCCGGATGATCTCGTGGAAGCGGTACCGGAACCCGCCCGTGGACTCCACCCCGACGACATCCAGCATCTGTACGTCGACCAGCGGTTCGAGGAGGTCGGACGGGAAGGGGCGCTGGTCGTCGAGCAGGGCCCCGGCCAGCCAGCCCGGCAGCGTCGGACCCTGCGCGAGGCTCAGCAGCCGCAGCAGCCGGCGGTCCTCCGGGGCGAGCCCGTCGTGGGTGAGGGAGAGGCTGGCCCGCATGGTCATCTCACCGTGGGTCAGCTCGTCGAGGCGGTGCCGTTCGTTGGCGAGGCGGTGCACCATCGAGGCCAGCGTCCAGTGCGGGCGGGCGGCCAGCCGGGCCGCGACGATCCGCAGGGCGAGCGGCAGCCCTCCCACGGTCCGGACCAACGCCTCGGCCGCCACCCCCTCGCGCTCGATCCGGTCCGCCCCGATTACCCGGGCCAGCAGTTCCAGCGCGTGCCCGGTGCCCATGACGTCGAGCTCGACCCGGTGCGCGCCGGGCAGCCCGGTGAGCCGGACCCGGCTGGTGACGAGCACGGCGCAGGTGTTGCTGCCGGGCAGCAGCGGCCGGATCTGGCTCTCGGAGGCGGCGTCGTCGAGCACCACCAGGACGCGGCGGGACGCGAGGAGCGTGCGGTACATCTCGGCGCGCTCGTCCTGCGACTCCGGGATCACCGGCCCGGGAATACCGAGGGCCCGCAGGAACCGGCCGAGCACCTCGGCGGAGGTGGCGGGCGTTCCCGTTCCCCGCAGGTCGCAGTACAACTGCCCGTCGGGGAAGGCGGTTTCGCTGAGCCGGTGCGCGATGTGGGTGGCGAGGGTGGACTTGCCGGTGCCCGGCTTGCCCACGATCACCGCGAGCCCGACGGCCCGCCGGCCGCCTTCACCGAGCAGGGTGCGTTCGATCCCGGTGATCCGCGCCTCGTCTCCGACGAAGTCGGAGGTGTCGGCGGGCAGCTGCCGCGGGATCTCCTCCCTGTACCCCTCCGCAGCCCGCGCCGCCCCCTGCCCGGGCTGTACGGGGAAGTGGCCGCCCCCGCCCCCCTGCCCGACCTGCGCCCCGCCGACCCAGGCCGGAGCCCCGTCGCGGCGTGCGCCGCCATCCGCGGTACCGCTCCGCGGGCGGTCCCCCTGGCCGGGGAGCGGCCCTCCGTCCCAGACCGGGACACCCGGGTGCCCCCCGGTATACCCGCCGCCGGACCCCTGCCCTCCGCCCGAGCCCCCACCGACGTTCGCGCCGTTGGCGGTATGCCCCCCGGGGTGGGCCCCGGCGGCCCCCGGGCCGGGGTAACCGCCGCCGGGCGCGTGTCCGCCGGCCGACCCCGGTCCGGCGTAACCGCCGTCGGGCGTATGCCCCCCGGGGTGAGCTCCGGCGGCCCCCGGGCCGGGGTAGCTGCTGCCGGGCGCGTCTCCGCCGGCCGATCCCGGTCCGGTGTAACCGTTGTCGGGCGTGTGCGCCCCGGGGTGGGCCCCGGCGGTCGCCGGGCCTGGGTAACCCTCGCCGGGCGCGTGCGCCCCGGGGTGGGCTCCGGCGGTCGCCGGGCCGGTGTAGCTGCCGCCGGGCGCGTGTCCGCCGGAGGACCCCGGTCCGGTGTAGCCGCCGTCAGGAGTGCGGGCCCCGGGGTGGGCCCCGGCAGGCCCTGGACCGGCGTACGCGCCGCCAGGCGTGTGCCCCCCGGCCGAGCCCGGAGCGGGGTACCCGCCGTCGGGCATGTGCCCTCCGGCCGACCCGGTTCCGGTGTACCCGCCAGTGGGTGTGTTCGGCAGGTCGGTGAACGTGCCTGTGGGGGCGCCCGTGAACGCACCGCCCGGCGGGCCGACGTATCCCGGGGCCGCCGGGCCGGGGAACAGGCCGCCGTCGGCGGGGCCCCGAGGGTGGTCCGGCCCCGCGCCCCCGGGCGGGAACGCCCCCCCGGGACGGGCGATGAATCTGCCCCCCGGTCTGCCTGCGTAGGTACCGCCCGACGGGCCGTCGTACCCCCCGCCCCTCCCCCCGGAGGGAACGTCGCCCGAGAGAATGGCCGATTCCAGGCGCCTCAGCTCGCCGCCAGGCTCCAGGCCGAGCTCCTCGATCATCAGCTCGCGCCCGACCCGGTAGCTCTCCAGCGCCTCCGCCTGGCGCCCCGAGCGGTACAGCGCCAGCATCAGCTGCCCGCGCAGCCGTTCCCGCAGCGGGTGGACCCGTACCAGCAGCTGGATCTCACCCACCAGCTGGTGGTGGCGTCCCAGGTCGAGCTCCAGATCGATCCGGGCCTCAGCCGCCGTGAGCCGTTCCTCGTCCAGCTGGAGCGCCTTGCTCCGCAGGGTCTCGCTGGACACCCCGCTCAGGCAGTCCCCCTGCCACAACTCACCCGCCGCACGCAGCAGTTCCGCCGCCTCCGCCAGGTCACCCTGCTTGCCCACCACCCGCGCGTCCGTGACCCGGCGGGAGAACACCGCCGCATCGACGAGGTCGCCCTCCGTCTTGAGGACGTACCCCGGCGGCCGCGTGGTGATGGCGGCGGCGATCTCCGCCTTCGTGAAGAGCTTGCGCAGCCGCGACACGCAGATCTGCACCTGCGTCCGGGCGGTGTCGGGCGGTTCGTCGTCCCAGATCAGATCGACCAGGTAGTCGGTGCTGACCACCCGGTTCGCCTCAAGGAGCAGCGCGGCGAGGATGACCTCCTGCCGGCCCGGCGGAATCCGTACCGGCCCGCCCTGGCCGGTTACCTGTAAGGGTCCGAGGATCCGGAAAACCACCGTGTCCGGGGTGTGCGGAACCCCGCCGGGCGAAACGGTCATGAGTCTCCCAGCTGGAGGCACGCCTGAATGTGGATGGAGGAGCGCGGGGGTCAGTCTTCCCGAACAACTCTCCGGTTGTCCATGGTGTGGAGATTTCGTGGCGGTGAACCGGTGATGGCTGATTTCGGCCCCTCTGTGCCCTCCCCGCTCCCTCCCCGCGTCCTTCCCGCGTCGCGCCCAGCGCCTCCCCGCGGCGTGCCCGAGCCGCCCGGTGATAGGGCGGGGATAGCCCCGAGTTGCGCCTTCGGCGCACGGTGGACCTGCCGCCACCTGCACGGGGGGCGGCAGGTACGAAAGGACTCCCATGACCCCTGGGCACGCCAGGCGGGTCCCGCCCAGCCCCGTCGTCACCGGCTCCGGCGTCGACCACGTGCGCCTCGCCTACGACTACCTCGACGCCGGCGACCTGGACGGTTACGGCTCCCTCCTGCACTCCGGCGGCGCCCTCGGCGCCGACCTGGAACACCCCCGCGCCCCCGGCACCCGCCACCACATCGTCCGCATCGTCGCCGACGGGGACTGCGTGGTCGCCATCGGCCATCTCGCCCCGCAACAGCAGGAGTTCGTCGACGTCTTCACCCTCTCCGCCGAGGGCATGCTGCGCGCCTGCCGCCGCTACTACGGCACCGCGCCCTTCTGACCGGTCAACGGCCGCGTCAAGGCGGCGCCACGGCTCCGTTTCCCAACCGGCCGCACGATCGTTGATGGCGCAGGGTGACCCCGGGCGTTCGGGGCCCCGCGGCCCACACGGGCCCACACGCAGGCACCCGAAACCGCAGGGACTGAGAGATGCGCCTCGACTCCGCCCGAGTACGTGTGGCCACGCCCCCCGGCGCGGACGCCCGCGCGGACGCCAGTGACGGCAGTACGGATGTCCGTGCGGATGTCTCTGCGGATGTCCGTAACCGTGCGCGTACGGATACGCCTACGGATACGCCTACGGATACCCGCGAAGATGCCCGGCCGGACGCCGGTACCGCCGTTCCCGCGCATCCACCGCTGGTGCTGCCCATGCCCGGTCAGGAGCAGGCCGACTGCGGCCACAAGGGCTGCGAGGAGCGGCTGCGCGGCGAGCTCGCCGCCCTGCGTGAGACCCTCACCGGGAATCCGCCCGCCGCCTACCGCGCCCCGGCCGGTGAGGCCGACCGGGCCCGGCACCGCTGGCTCACCGGCCACCAGGCGGCCCTCCCCGTGGCGCAGCTCCTGACGGCGGCCCTGCACGCCCTGGCCGCGGCCCCCGAGGAGGCGGCCGGGCGGCTGATCACCTGGGCGGTGGCCCTGTACGACGTCGACTCCGTGCTGTCCCTGTACTCCGGCAGCTGCCCGCCCGCGCTGTACGGATCCCTCGTGCGGCCCCCCGCGATGGCCGCGCACCCCGCCCTCAGCGGTGAGTGGGCCCGCGACCACGCCCCCGTACCGCAGGCCCTGCGCGCGGCCCAGGACCGGCACCGGGCGGCGCCCGCGCGGGACCAGTTGACCCGCGCCGTCAAGGACAACCTGCGGGTGCGCATGGCGGTGGCCCGCAGGCTCGTACCCGAGGGGGCGGCGTCCCTGCTCCAGCACACCGGCCGATGTCCGGGGCACGAGCCGACCGAGGCCGAACAGGACCTCTATGACGTCCACTTCCAGGTGCAGCGGCGGCCCGTGTGCCGTTCCGTGTGCCGGGCGCAGCTGGTCGGGCTGCTGGGCCGGTGCGTGGCCGACATCGGCGCGTACGGCCTGGGCCCGGTCCCGGACGGCGCCCCCGAGCGCTTCGGGCGGGAGGCGCTCGCCCGCCTGGTGGCCGTGGCCGTGTGCGAGGGGCCGCCCGCGTTCGCCTCCCAGATCCCGCAGCCCCCGAGCCGGACGAGCCCGAATCCGACCCTGAGCCCGAATCCGACCCTGAGCCCGAAGCCGACCCCGACCCCCACCCCTCCGAAGGGACGCAAGGCATGAGCAGGTCCGAGGACGACGTGAAGACCGTGCCGCTCACCCGCGAGGTGTACGCGTACCTGGTCGCCCAGGCCGAACCGCCGAGCCCGGTGCAGGAGCAGCTGGTCGCCCGCACCCGCACGCTCGGCGGCCCGGCCCAGATGCGGATCCCGCACGAGCAGGCGGTGTTCCTGACCATGCTCGGCAAGCTCCTCGGCGCCCGCCGGATCGTCGAGGTCGGCACGTTCACCGGCTACTCCACCCTGGCGCTGGCCGAGGGCCTGGTCCCCGGCGGTCGGTTGTTGACCTGCGACATCTCCGAGGAGTGGACCTCCATCGCCCAGGAGGCGTGGAAGGAGGCCGGGGTCGCCGACCGGATCGAGCTGAAGATCGCCCCCGCCCTGGAGACCCTCCGCGCGCTCCCGCCCGAGCCGGTGATCGACCTGGTCTTCCTGGACGCCGACAAGCCCGGCTACCAGGCCTACTGGGACCAGCTCGTGCCGCGCGTCCGCCCCGGCGGGCTGCTCCTCGCCGACAACGTCCTGTATGGCGGCGAGGCGGTCCGTGCCGACGCCGAGGGCAACGCCCTCGCCATCCGGGAGTTCAACGCGCACGTGCGCTCCGACGACCGGGTGGAGTCCGTCCTGCTGCCGATCGCGGACGGCCTGACGCTCGCCCGCAAGCGCTGAGCGATCTCCCACGGACGCCGCCCCCGGCGATCCCCCGTAGAAGCTGAACTCGCCGTTCCACGCCCTTCGTCACGCCGTCGGCGCTATCGTGCCGGGCGGGGGAGAGCCTACGAGGGGGGCGGGGCGGCAATGCGGTTTCTGTTTGTCCACGGCACGGGGGTGCGGCGCGAGCGGCACGACACGCTGTTCGCACTGGTCCGGGACCGGCTGACGGCCAGGTTCCCCGACGCGGCCGTCGACTCCTGCTTCTGGGGGGACCGGTTCGGGGCGAGCCTCAGCGCCGGCGGCCGGTCCGTACCCGGGCTGCGCCCGCTGGACGCACCCCTGGACGCACCCCTGGACGCCGCACCCGACGCCCCCGGTGCGGCGGACGCCGAGACCGCCGAGTGGGCCCTGCTGCTCGCCGACCCGCTGTGCGAACTGCGGGTGCTCGCCGAGGCGGGCTGGGACACCGGCACCGGCCGGGGCGGCGACGACGACGGCGACGGCGACGAGTTCGCGATGCCGGGAGTACAGCCCGCCGGGGTCCGGGTACTGGACCTGCTCGCCGGGCTGCCCTCCACGCCGGCCGACGGGGACGAGCTGGCCTCCCTGCTGCACGGCACCGGCCTCGCCGCCGGTTTCCCCGCCGCCCTGGAGAGCACCGCCCGCTCCGCCGAGGCCGCCCGGGCCGGCGCCCGCGCCGCCGGGGAACCGCAGGCCCGCGAGCTGGCCACCGCCCTCGCCCGGGCCGTGACCGCCGCCGCCCTCGCCACCGCCGGAGCCGACGCCGACTGCACCGGTACCGAACGGGACCGCCTGTGCGAGCTGCTCACCACCCGGCTCGGCGGCGACGCCCGGGTGCCCGGGGCCCGCGCGGCCGCCGTCCTGGGCCGGCTGGCCATGCGCGTCACCACCCAGCCGCTGCTCAACGCCTGGCGCGGCTCCCTCACCGTCGGCGCCACGCCCGCGCTCGGCGACATCCTGCGCTACCAGGCCCGGGGCGCGGACCTGCGGGAGTTCCTGCACACGCGGATCACCGCCGAGCCGGGGCCGACCGTACTCATCGGCCACAGCCTCGGCGGGATCGCCCTCGTGGACCTCCTGGCCCTCGGCGCCGCCCGGGGCGAGCCCGTCCCCGGCGCCGAACTGCTGGTCACCGTAGGCTCGCAGGCGCCGTTCCTCTACGAGCTCGGCGCGCTCACCGCACTCGCCCCGGGCGCGAAGCTCCCGTACGGCTTCCCCCGCTGGCTCAACGTCTACGACCGCCAGGACGTGCTCGCCTACCTCGCCGGGCCCGTCTTCCCCGGCGACCCGCGCGTCACCGACCACGAGATTGGCAGCCGGCAGCCGTTCCCGGCCTGTCACAGCGCCTACTGGAAACAGAAGTCCCTCTACGAGCGGATCGAACAGGCGGTGGCGGAAGCGGAGATCGGGTGAGATCGGGTGACTCCCCCAGACCACCTGCCCCCGACCCTCGGACCCCGGCGCACCTTCGCGCTCGTCGCCGGGGTGGAGAGCTACGCCATCAGCCACCGCTGGAACCTGCGCGGCCCCGCACGGGACGCCCTGCGGTTCGCGCAATGGCTCACCGGGCCGGGGCAGGTGCCGGCCGGCCACGTACGGCTGCTGCTGTCCCCGCTCGACGACCCGGACACGCTCGACTGGGAAGCCTCGCCGGGCCTGGCCGCGCTGAGATCGACGTACCGCCCCGCGACCGAGGGGAACGTGAAGGCGGCGCTGCTGGACGAACTCCCGCAGTGTGACGGCGACTTACTGTGGATCTTCTGGGCCGGACACGGCTACCTCGGGGAGCGCCAGGAGCTGATGCTGCCCTGCGCCGACGCCAGCCCCGGCCAGATCCGGCACCTCAACCTCGACTCCGCGCTGCGCTGGTGGCGCACCGACCTGGTCAAACACCGGCGCTTCCCGCTCCAGGCGGCCCTGGTGGACGCCTGCCGCGTCGACGCGCCGCGCGACAGCAGATGGAACTTCGGGAACACCGACTACGGGGGCGGCTCCACCGTCCCCGGGCGGCGGCAGTTCCGGCTGTACGCCTCCCGTGAGGGCGAGGCCGCGCAGAACGACGCCGAGCGCGGCGCCGGACGGTTCACCGAAGCCCTGCTCGGCCAGCTCGGGCAGCGGTCGGTCCGGGAGGGCGTCACCGGCCTCGCCGACGCCGCCCGGACCATCCACCACGGCTTCCAGGAGCTCCGCGAGCGCGGCGAGGGCTGGCAGCTGCCGCAGTTCGTCGTGGACCGGGACTGGGACGCCTGCTCCTTCCTCGACGAGGACCCGCCCGGGGTCTCCTTGCCGCGCGCGGCCCGGCTCGACCAGACCGCCTGGGACGGGCTCGGCAGCCTCTTCGAGGGCCGTGACCTGCCGCGCTGCGCGTACGAGGCCTACGCCTGGGCGTTCAAGGCGGCAGGCTGTACGACTCCGGTGCAAGGCGGCCTGCCGGGGGAGACCCTGCTCGATGTGGTCCAGGACCTGGACGAGCGGCAGGGCGGCCGGAGCGGGCTGCCGCTCACGGTGCCCTTCGTACGCTTCCTCGCAGAGCGGGCCGCACCGGGCGACGCGGTCTGGGCGGCCCGGCTGCGGGGCTGGGTACGGGGGACGCAGCAGCGGCTCGGGCTGCCCGCGGTGCCTCCGCCGCCGCCACCGGCGCCCAAGACCTCCCTGCACATCCGGCTGGAGGCGCCACCGGGCGGGGAGAACGGGTTCCTGGCCAGGATATGGCTGCGCCGCGAAGGGACCCGGCACATCTGGGAGTCGGAGGGAAATCCGATCCGGCTGGAAGCGGTGCGTGCCGAGCTGGTCCGCCAACTGGCTCTCGTGTCACGGATGCTGGATCCGGCATCCGATGCCGACGCCGGGCAGCCGTACGCCGCGGTGGAGCGGATCGAGTTCCACGTCCCGTACGAGCTGCTGGACGCCGACTTCGACCAGTGGCCGGTGCCGCGCGGCCCGGCCGGGCGCACCCGCCCCCTCGGGCTGATTTACGAGGTGGTGGTGCGCTGCCCGCAGGAGCGGGAGGACACCCGGGCCGAATGGCGGGTCAAGTGGCGCTGGATCTGCGCCCAGGGCGGCCGGCATGCCGACGCGGTACGGGTCGTGGCGGACGCGGAGGTCACCGACGCGCTCGGGATGGAGTTGGGGACGGGGCCGGCGCCCGCCTGCGTCCTCGGGCACACCTCGGCCGTGCACACCGGCGGGCTGCTGGAGGCCGTGCTCGAAGGGGGCGTCCCGGTGGCAGTGTGGCGGCGCGGCGCCGGGGGCGTGACGGCCGGCGGACTCCTGGAGCTGCTGGCGCCGGACGACTGTCCCGAACCCGGTGCGATCAACGTCCTCGCGCTGCCCGCCCGGGTGCGGGAGGTGCGCCGGGCGGCGGCCGCCGCGGCCCGGCCCGGTCAACTGGCGGAGGGGGGAGACCGGTTGGTGCTCTTGTGGGACGATCCCGACGACACGCTCACCCTCCGGTCCCTGGCCTGACGCCCCCTGGTCCCCCTACCCGAATCCCGAACGACGCGACACCCGATGATGGAGGCAGAGGCAGTGGTGAAGGACTGGTGGGTGTACCACGGCACCGGCGGCGGCGCGGATCGCCGCGCCCGGCTGGTGGCCGGACCACCGCCGCCCTGGCGGGACTTCAAGGGCACCCCGGACCCGGGGTACGAGCCGCCCGGGTGCGCGGGGCCGGCCTGGGAGCGCACCTGGCGGCGGGGCGAAGGGTACGTCCCCGACGAGCCGGAGAAGGACGTCGTCAACACGGCACTGCATCTGCGCAGGCCGCTGCTGATCACCGGCAAGCCGGGCGTCGGCAAGTCCACGCTCGCGTACAGCATCGCGGTGGACCTGGAGCTGGGACCCGTACTGCACTGGCCGATCACCAGCCGGACGGTGCTGCGGGACGGGCTCTACCTGTACGACGCCATCGGGCGGCTGCAGGAGGCGGGGCTGGAGCAGTTGCGGACACCGGGTGCGGCGGCGAGCGCGACGGCTGGGATCGCCGCGGCGAGCGCCGGCGGAGTCACCGGGGTGGCGGCCGCCGGGGTGGCCGGGGCGGCTGCCGGGGTGGCCCCGGTCGCTATCGCGGCCGCCCCGGCCGCGCCCCCGTCGATCTCCCGCTATCTGCGGCTCGGCCCGCTCGGCACCGCCCTGCTGCCGCAGGACCGCCCCCGGGTCCTGCTCGTGGACGAGATCGACAAGAGCGACATCGACCTCCCCGGCGACCTCCTGACCGTCTTCGAGGACGGCGGCTTCGTGATCCCCGAACTCGCCCGGCTCGCCAAGGAGGACCCGACCGTCGCCATCGGCACCGACGACAGCCCCGACGCCGCCGTACGGATCACCGAAGGCCGGGTCCAGTGCCGGTACTTCCCCATCGTCGTCCTCACCAGCAACGGCGAACGGGACTTCCCGCCCGCCTTCCTGCGCCGCTGCGTCCGCCTCCACCTGGAGCCGCCGGGACCTGACAAGCTCGCCCGCATCGTCCGCCGCCGGCTCGGCGTCGACATCGAGGGCAACTCGGAATACCGGGAACTCGTCCTGAGCTTCCTCGACCGCGCCGAGGACGGGGACCTGGCGACCGACCAGCTGCTCAACGCCATCCAGCTGCGCCTCGCCGGAGCCTGGTCGGCCCCCGCGGACCGCGACCGCTTCCTCGCCACCGTGATGCAGCACCTGACCGGGCCCATCGCGTGATCGAGAAGCTGCTCGCCGCCTTCGCCGAAGGCGCCGACGACAGCGGCCTGCGCCCCGGCATCGGGGCGCAGGAACTCGCCGACATCCTGTGGCTGGCCGCCCGCGTCGACCCGGCCGCCCGGCCCCCGCGCGCCGATCCGGCTCCGGGCCCACCGGCGGAGCCGCCGACCGGCCCGGCCGAACCACCGCGTCCCGAGGACCCGTTACCCCGGGGGCCGGCCGCCGCCGGGGAGCCGCCCGTCCAGCTCTTCCCCGCATCCGTACGCGACCGCGCGGGCAAGGACACCGACCCGGCCGGCGGACGCCGCGGCGTACCGCTGCGGCTGCCCCGCGCCGCCTCCCTCGACGACCCGCTCGCCCTGATGCGCTCCCTGCGTCCCGTCGGCCGGCGCTCCATCGGGGGTCCGGGCGAAGAGCTGGACGAGCAGCTCACCGTGGAACGCAGCATCGAGCGGATGGTGCCGACCCCGGTGCTGCGCCCGGCCGAGAGCCGCTGGCTGGACCTGGCACTGGTGGTCGACACCCACCACTCCATGCTCCTGTGGTCCGACCTGGTCGAAGAGCTGCGCGGGGTGCTGACCCGCAGCGGCGTCTTCCGCGACGTGCGCACCTGGCAGCTGACCGGCACCGGATCCGGGGCCACCCCGATGGTCACCCGCGGCCGCGGCGGGCCGCCCCGCAACCCCCTGGAGCTGGCCGACCCGGCGGGCCGGCGCCTGATCCTCGTGGTCTCCGACACCGTCGCGGGCGGCTGGCGGGAGGCGCCGTTGCAGGGCGTGCTCCGGCACTGGTGCGCCCACAACTCGGTCGCCGTGCTCAACGTACTGCCCGAGCGGCTCTGGACGCGCGGCGCCGTCCGGCCCGTGCCGTTCGCCGTCCGCGCGGACCGGCCGGCTACGGCCACCCGCTCCTGGCTGCAGGTCCCGGCGGCGCGGCGGGCACGCGGGGGCGGGCCGGTGGTCCCGGTGGTCGGGATCGCGTCGGGGAGCCTGGCCCGGCTGGTGCGGGTGGTCTCGGGGGACGGGCGCTGGCGCCGGCTGGCCTGCCTGCGGCTGGACGCGGAGGCGGCGCACGGCGGCGGGCCGCCCCGCGGCCCCGTGCGGGGTCCTCTGCGCGACGCGCTACGTGATCCCGTGCCGGCCGGTGGTACCGCCCTGGAGGTGGTGGAACGCTTCCGCGCGGGCGCCTCCCCGACCGCCCAGCAGCTCGCCGCCCACCTGGCCGCCGTACCGCTGACCCTGCCCGTGATGACGCTCGTCCGGCGGTCCCTGCTGCGCGACTCGGAGCACGGCCACCTGGCCGAGGTAGCCCTGGGCGGGCTCTTCGCTCCCTGGGGCGCCGAACAGGCCGCCGACGAGGCCGAGTTCGAGTTCCTGCCCGGCGTACGGGAAGCCCTGCTCGGCTCCCAGCTGCGCGGGGACGTGGCCGCGGTACGGGAGCTGGTGCGCCGCAAGGTCTGGGAGTTCATGTCCCGCCACCGCGGCACCGGCCCCGACTTCTCCGTGATCCGGTTCACCACCGGGAAGGAGGGCCGCCGCAAGGTACCCGAGCAGGCCATGCCGTTCGCGACGCAGCCGGTCGCGGATCCGGGGCTGCGCGAGCGCCTGGTACGGGTCCGGTTCGAGCCGATGGCCGAGCCCCAGGAGGTCGGCACGCTGCTGACCCCGCGGCTGGTGCTGACGGTCGGGGACGTCCAGCAGGCGCACACCGCCGTCGCCTGGGTACGGGCCGGGGAGCACGAGGTCCGCTGCCGCCCCGTGTGGTGGGACGACGCGACGCCCCGGGTGTTCGTGCTGCTGGCGGGGGAGGACCTGGTGGACCCACGGACCCTGCCGGAGCTGACCTGGGCGGCGGAGCCGGACGGACCGGGGCGCGCCCACGTCGACGGCTTCACGGACCAGGGGGAGCCGATCGCACTCACCGGCGAGGTGATCCCGTACGCGGGCGCCCGCAACGGGGAACTCGTCGGCCTCTCCTCGGTCCCGGAAGGCTGGACCCACTACGGGGGCGCCCCGGTGTCCCGCGACGGGGAGCTGGTCGGCGTCGTGCACAGCGTCTGGCCGGACCGGATGGTGTTCCTGTCGGGCCACGCGCTGGTCGAACAGTCCTCGTTCCGCGGGGTTCTGGCAGCCCAGCGAGGGGAACGACAGCCGTCCGGTGCGACGCGCCCCGTCGTGGACCCGGGGGCATCGGTCTGCCTGGCACTGCATGCCGAATTCGGCCCGATGACGACCGGTAGTCCCCCCAGCGAGCGACTCATTTCGCTCGTGACGCGGCTCCTGGGGGAAACCGCGGTGACTGGCCCGGCGAGCGTCAAGGAGGACGGGAAGCGGGCACTCGTCGTCGTGCAGGCACCGGGCGCCCTGGGCAAGGCCGGCCGGCTGCTCGCCGAACTGCCCCGGGCCATGGAGTCCGAGGCCCGCGGCGGGTCGCACACCACTCTCGCCGTGGCCGTGGGCGCCGGGGAGATCGCCGTCGTCGACGCCCAGGACGCCTTCACCGTTCCGGCGGTGGACGACGCCTTCCAGCTGGCCGGTCGCATTCAGGACGCGCAGTGGCCGCAGTGGCCGGTGGCCGGCGGATCTCTCGTCCTTGCCGTGTCCGACGCCCTGTACGGGGCGCTCGGCGATCTGCTCGGCCCGACCGTGCTCCGTACGCTGGAGCCGGTGCGGGAGGGTGGGGACGGCTCGGTGGCCTCCGGGAGTCTGGCGGGCTGGGTGTGCACCGGTGACCCCGGCGAGCTGGGGCAGGCCGTGACGGAGGCCGAGGGGCTGAGGTACGGGGAGGTGGACTGGCCGTGCTGCGCCTTCGGTGTACCGGCGAACGGCATGCCCGCGTGTATCGGCGTACAACTCCCCGGCAGCGCCTACTGCCTTGCGCACCAGACCCCTGCGGGAGAGGAGGCGTATCTCGGGACACTCGGGCCGGGGGCGTCGGTGGACTTGCGGGGGACCACCTTCGCGGATGGCCTGCTGACGCGGTTGCTCGACGCGGTACGGGACCCGGTGAGTGGGCGCGTGACGCTGGGCTCGGGATTCTTCGACCGTGCGCAGTTCAAGGACGACTGGAGCACGGAGGATGCCGAGTTCTCGGGCGATGTCTCCTTCCAGCGCGCCGTGTTCGGCGGCCGGGCACTGTTCGGCAACACCGACTTCACCGGGCTGACCTCCTTCCACGGGGCCGTCTTCCGCAACGGCGGTGTGTTCGACCGCAGCCGGTTCCACCGTCCGGCCGCCTTCCGCCGGGCGCTCTTCGTCGGCCCTGCGGGGTTCACGGGCGCCGAGTTCCGTGAGGACGTCTCCTTCAGGCTGGCGCTACTGGAGTCCTCGGCGGACCTGAACCGGGTGCGGGCCGAGGGAGGGGCCGACTTCACCCATGCGACCTTCGGCGGCCTGACCGGGCTCACCGAGGCCGTGTTCCTCGGGCGCGCGGACTTCACGGCCTCGACGTGGGAGCGGGACCTGGTGTCCACCGGCGCCCGTTTCGAGGACCAGGCGGACTTCGGCCACGCCACGTTCTGCGGGAAGATGGTCATGGAGAACGCCGTCTTCGAGGGCTCGGCCAATTTCCCGTCCGCCTCGTTCCAGTCCCGGGTCTCCTTCGGGGCCACCCGTTTCAAGTACCCGGTGGACTTCAACCACGCCCGATTCGACGGCCCGGCCGCCTTCGAGGGGACACATTGCGGGGAGAGCGCACGGTTCGCATACGCTGCCTTCAGTGACCGGCTGCTGTGGCGCGACGCGCGCTTCGTGGGGCTGGCCGCCTTCCGCCACTCGGCCTTCCACGGGCAGGTGCGCTTCGAGGGCGTGCAGTTCGGGTCCGGCATCGATTTCGACCACTGCGCGTTCCACGGCCCCGTGGAGTTCCTGAACCCACAATTCCAGGCCGCGGCCACCTTCCGGAATGCCGCCTTCTCCGGGCCGGCCGAGTTCGCCCGAGCCACCGTCGCCTCCGGCGTCGACCTTCCGAACGTGGGCGCGCCCGGCCGCTGGCACGTCGACGAGAGGCCGGCCGGCTTCTGGCACATCCGGCTGTTCGACCCCGAGGACTCGGCGACCGGGTAACGCATGCTGGGGGTGAGCAGTTGACGGCATTCCCCGTTGACGGCATCCCCCGACCGAACGGAAGACACCGGCATGACCAGCCGCCACATCACCTTCGAGCGCCTCCACAACTTCCGCGACATGGGCGGCTACCGCGCCGCCGACGGCCGCACCGTCGCCTGGGGCACGCTCTACCGGGCCGATTCCCTCGGCAAGCTCCAGGGCGCCGACTGGGAGCGCTTCCTCGCGCTGGACATACGTACCGTCATCGACCTCCGCTACCCCTGGGAGGCCGATGCCAAGGGCAGGGTCCCGGAGGCGGACCGGTTCACGTACGCCAACCTCAGCATCGAACACCGGCCCTACGACCAAGCCGAGATCGACCCCGACACCGACCCCTGGCGCTACCTCGCCGACCGCTTCGCCGAGGTGACCGAGGACGGGGTCGAGGAGATCCGCCGGGCCATCGAGCTCATCGCCGCCGACCCCGGCCCCACGGTGTTCCACTGCACCTCGGGCAAGGACCGCACCGGGCTCATCGCGGCCCTCGTCCTGACCCTCCTGGACGTCCCCGAGGAGGAGATCCTGGCGGACTTCGCCCTCACCGAGCTGGCCACCGCCCGCCTCACCGCCGACTGGCACGCGGCCAACCCGGGCCGCACCCTGCGCTGGCCCTCGTACGGGCGGGCCCCGGCGGCCGTCCTGTCCCTGGTCCTCGCCGACCTGAAGGCCCGCTACGGCTCCGCGGCCGGGTACCTCACCACCCGTGTCGGCATCACCCCCGCCACGGTGGACCGCCTCCGAACGCGCCTCCTGACCCCCTGATTTGTCGCACCCCCACAAACCTCGGCGGCCGAAACGGTGGCCACGTGCCGTGACGGGCCCTCTGAATGCTGTCAGGATCTTTACAAGATCACGTTTGGTCTTGTCTGAAGTCCACACAGCTCGGGAGGCTGAGATGGCCGACAACGGTCAGGTGCTGGTGACGGGTGCCGGGGCGATGACGCCGGTGGGCTCCGATGCGCGGGCGTCCTGGGCGGGGTTGCTGGCCGGGGAGTCCGGGGTGCGATTCCTCGACGAGGAGTGGTCCGCGGACGTGCCCGTGCATGTGGCGGCCGGACTCCCGGTGGACCCGGCGTCACTGCTGCCGCGGACCGAGGCCAGGAAGCTGGACCGGGGCGAGCAGCTCGCGATACTCAGCGCCCGCGAGGCCTGGCGGGACGCCGGCGCGCCGCAGGTCGAGCCGGAACGGCTGGCCGTGGTCATCGGCACCGGCACCGGCGGCGTCCTCACCACGCTGGGCCAGGACGACGTGTTCGAGCGCAGCGGAATGCGCCGGCTGTCGCCGTTCGCCGTCCCGATGCTGATGCCGAACGGCCCGGCCGCCTGGGTGAGCATGGACCTGGGTGCGAAGGGCGGCGCCAGGACGACGGTCAGCGCCTGCGCGTCGGGAGCCGAGGCGCTCGCCCTCGGCCAGGACCTGATCCGGGCCGGACGGGTGGACGTGGTCGTCGCCGGGGGTGTGGAGGCGTGCCTGCACCCCTTCACCATCGCCGCGTTCGCCCAGATGAAGGCGCTGTCGACGGCCTCCGAGAGCCCGGAGTCGGTGTCGCGCCCGTTCGACGTCAAACGGTCCGGCTTCGTCATGGGCGAGGGCGCGGCGATGATGGTGCTGGAGCGCCCCGAATTCGCCCGGGCCCGGGGCGCGCGCACCTACGGCGCACTCGCGGGCAGCGCGGTGAGTTCGAGCGCCCAGCACATCACGGCCTCCGATGCGGACGGCCAGGTCTTCGCCATCCAACAGGCCCTGCGCGACGCCGATGTGGACCCGCGGGACATCGGTGTCGTCCACGCCCACGCGACCTCCACGGAATCCGGTGACGTGGCGGAGGCGGAGGCGATCGCCCGCGCCGTCGGGACCCACGCGGCGGTCACCGCGACCAAGTCGATGACCGGCCACATGATGGGCGCCTCCGGGGCGTTCGGCGCGCTGGCCGCCGTACTCGCGCTCCGGGACGGCGTGGTCCCGGCGACGCGCAACCTCGACGAGCTCGACCCGCGCATCGACCTGGACGTCGTGCGGGGCGAGAACCGCCGGGGCGAATGGTCGGCCGCCCTGGCCAACTCCTTCGGCTTCGGCGGCCACAACGTCAGCCTCGTCTTCACGAGGTGACGGCGCCCGCCGCCGAGGGGGTGGGAGCGGTCCCGGCGTCCGGCGCCGACCCGCTCCCACCCGTTGTCCGGGCGGTCAGGCCCCGGGCACGCGCGAGGGGCGGCCCGTGCCGCGGGTGAGCCGGTAGCCGCCGATGCCGGCGAGGGTCGCGAGCAGTCCGCCGGCCGCTGTCCAGATCCAGCGGTCCGACCACCAGCCGCCGGACCAGCCGCCTTCCGGCTCCCCGGCGACCGCCGGCTTCGGTGCGGTCAGCGGCGCGGCGAGGGCGCCGTCCACCGCGACCGCGCCCCCGATCTCCTTCGACCGGGCCTGCACCTGCGCCCGTACCGGCAGACCGAGGTCCTCCGGGGCCACGTCGAGGACCGTCAGGCGTACGTAGTAACTGCCCGGCAGCGGGTCGTTGGCCCAGGTGTCCGCCCCGGCCCGGACCGTCCGCAGGGTGCAGGACAGCTCGACCGAGCCGGCTTCCTTCGCAGCCGCCCTGGTCTGCATGCCGTACATGCAGGCCTGGCGGCGGCGAAGCCCGTCGTACACGTCGAGCCGCCAGGTAGAGGCGCCGTGCCGGGAGACCGACGGCGGCAGCTTCACCGTCGCGTCGACGGTGGCCCGCGCTCCCGCGTCCAGGGGGAGCACCCAGTAGAGGTAGTCACCGGTGGAGGCGTCGGCCGTACCCTGCTGGCCCGGCTGGAGCGCCGTGGCGGTACGGAAGGTGGTGCCGGCCTCGGTCGGCCCGGCCGCCTTGCCGCTCGGACTCGGCGACGGGCCGGCCGCGACGGCCGCGACCGCCGCGCCCGCCCCGGCGAACAGGCCGGCACCGGCCAGCGCGAGGGCGGTCAGTGTGCGTACGGTACGCATCAGTTGGTCCTCCAGACCGAGATACGCCAGCGCGAGACCCAGCCCCACACCAGACCCGCCAGGAACCCGGCGAGCACCAGCACGGCCAGCAGCCACCAGCCGCGGCCGAGGCCGAAGGCGGCCACGTCGGACGCCTCGTCGGGCGCGTCCACCAGGTCGACGGTCAGCTCCAGGGGCAGGCCCGGGGCGGTCTTGACCGAGGGCCCCGCCGAGAAGGAGTTGCTGACCTGGAGGCAGACGGTCTCCGCCGCCGGCTTGCCGTCCCCGTCGTCGGCGGCGTCGTCGTCGGCCCGGGCCTTCGGGTAGCGCAGGCCGGTGGAGATCATGTCGGTCCGGCCGTCGCCCGCCTCCGAACCGCGGACGATCTCCCGCCCGTGCGTGGTCGTCGCGCGCAGCATGACGCCGTAGTCGTTGTTGACGGCGCGGTCGGCGGCGATGCTCACCGAGGCGCGCAGCTCCTGGCCGGGCTTGACGTCCACCCGGTACCAGCGGTGCTCACCGAAGGTCTCGCGGTCGCTGTACAGGCCCGCCCCCAACTGCGGGGCCCCTTCGCACTGCTTGGCTCCGTCGGTCGCCACGGGATTCACCACGGGCGTCGCGGCCCGGTCCACCAATTGCCGCACGCGCCCCGACAGTTCGGCGGTGTGCTGGACGGAGGTGTAGGTGCCGCCAGTGGCCTCGGCGATGCAGAGCAGCTGGTTGCGCGTCTTGGCGTCCGGGACGAGCCCGAGGGTGTCGATGACCAGGTGGATGCCCTTGGCCGCGATGTCCCGCGCCACTTCGCAGGGGTCGAGCGGGGCGCAGGTGTCCTCGCCGTCGGTGATGAGCACGATCCGCCGGGTGGCGTCGCCGCCCTTCAGGTCATCGGCGGCCCCCAGCAGGGCCGGCCCGATGGGGGTCCAGCCGGTGGGCGCCAGGGTCGCCACCGCCGTCTTCGCCTCGGTCCGGTCGAGCTTGCCGACCGGGTAGAGCTGCCTGGTGTCCTTGCAGCCGAGCTGCCGGTCGTCACCGGGATAGTTGGCGCCGAGGGTGCGTATGCCGAGCTGCACCTCGTCCGGTGTGGCGTCCAGCACTTCGTTGAACGCCTGCTTCGCCGCCGCCATACGGGACTTGCCGTCGATGTCGGTCGCCCGCATCGATCCGCTGACGTCCAGCACCAGCTCGACCTTGGGGGATTCCTTCGCCGCGGGCTCCCCGGCGGCGGCATTCGCCGGGAACAGCCCGACGGCCAGTACGGCGAACAGCCCGCCCGCCCCGGCCGCCAACCATCTTCTTGTGATCATCGCCGGATCGTATTGAGGATCACCCCCCAAACCAAACCGCCCGGGTGACCGGGGCGGGTCTGTCAACCGTCCCACTGCAACGGGGAAGAGGTGCCTGCCGCGCGTGTGGCCACTGCTACTGTGCGGCTGAAAAATTTCGATCTCATTTTCGAAAAGGCGCACGTTGAGACGCAACATCGGGCGGGGGCTGACACTCGGCCTCGCCACTGCGGTGATCGTGGGAATGCTTCCGGCATCCGCGACAGCCGAGCCCGGCAAGGGGGCGGGGCTCTCCCTGCCGGGGCTGAAGCAGCCGAAGCCGGTACCGGTCAAGCCCATGGCCGCCGGCGGCACGAAGCGCAAGGACGACGCGGCCGCCCACCGTTGGAAGGGCGCCCCGAAGGTCACCTGGCCCGCGGCGGGCAGTACCGACATCGACCTGAACACCACCTCCGGGCCCGGATCACAGCCCGTGAAGGTGGCGAAGGCCCCGGTCGCCCCAGCCGGCGTGGCGAACCGCCTCCAGAACCTGTTCAGCAAGCCCGCGCCGAGCGCGAATGGCGCCAAGGTGAAGGTCACGGTCGCCGACCGGGCCGCCACCCGCAAGGCCGGGGTCGACGGCGTACTGCTGCGCGTCGACCGCGACAGTGCCTCCGCCGCGCCCGGCGGGCTCAAAGTCGCGATCGACTACTCGAAGTTCCGCGGCGCCTACGGCGGTGACTGGGCGGCGCGGCTGCGGTTCGTGGAGCTTCCCGCCTGCGCGCTGACCACACCGCAGAAGCCCGAGTGCCGTGGCCAGAAGCCGCTGCCCTCGGACAACAACACCGAGACCGGCAGCGTTTCGGCCGAGATAGCGGGAGCCCCGCAGCCCGGGCCCGTCCAGAAGACGCTGAGCATGACGGCGGCCTCGGGCGCCTCGGGCTCCGAAGCCATGGCGCTGGCCGTCACAGCCGACTCCGGCGGCTCCTCCGGCGACTACAAGGCGACCCCGCTGGACCCCTCCGGAGCCTGGAGCGCCGGCGGCTCGACCGGCTCGCTGAGCTGGAACTACCCGATCCCGGTGCCGGGAGTCCCCGGTGGTCTGGCGCCGAGCGTCGGCCTGGGCTACAACTCGCAGGCCGTCGACGGCCGTACCGCGGCATCCAACAACCAGCCGAGCTGGGTCGGTGACGGGTGGGCCTACGAGCCGGGCTTCGTCGAGCGCAGGTACAAGTCCTGCGAGGACGACAAGACCGGTGGCACGAACACCACCAAGGAATTCGACGAGTGCTGGTTCAACGACAACGCCGTGCTGCACCTCGGCGGCAAGTCGACCGAGCTGGTCTACGACGCGGCCATGGGATGGCACCCGGAGAACGACTCCGGGGAGAAGGTCGAAAAGCTCACCGGTGCCTCGAACGGCGACAACAACGGTGAGCACTGGAAGGTCACCACGCCGGACGGCACCCAGTACTTCTTCGGCCTGAACCGCCTTCCGGGCTGGAAGGACAACGGCACGGCGGCCGACGACCCGGTCACCAACTCCGCCTGGACCGTCCCGGTCTTCGGCAACCAGTCCGGCGAGCCCTGCTACAACGCATCCTTCGCCTCCGGCTGGTGCCAGCAGGCATGGCGCTGGCAGCTCGACTACGTGGTCGACACGCACGGCGACGCCATGGCGTACTACTGGAACACCGAGAAGAACAACTACGGCCGGGCCTTCAACGCCTCCACCGGCAAGGGCACCAGCACCCCGTACGTCCGGAGCGGCTGGCTGGACCACATCGACTACGGTCTGCGCTCCGACGCCGTCTACACCGGCAAGGCCATGGGGCAGGTGAAGTTCGACGTCTCCGAGCGCTGCCTGACCAACTGCGGCACCTTCGACGAGACCAACGCCGCGAACTGGCCGGACACCCCCTTCGACCAGTACTGCAAGGACGGGGACGAGTGCAAGGACCAGTTCGCCCCGACCTACTGGTCCCGCAAGCGCCTCACCTCGATCACCACGAAGGTACTGACCGGCGGCGTCCTGAAGGACGTGGACAACTGGGCACTGGCGCAGGACTTCCCGGCCTCGGGCGACGGCGTCTCCACCCCGATGTGGCTGAAGTCCATCCAGCACACCGGCAAGGTGGGCGGCTCCCTGACCCTGCCGCCGGTGACCTTCACCGGTGAGCAGCGCCCCAACCGCATCGACACGACCGGCGACGGCCGCGCGCCCTTCATCAGGCTGCGGATGTCGCAGATCACCACCGAGACGGGCGGCACGATCGGCGCGTACTACTCGCAGCCGGACTGCACCCCCACCACCCTGCCGCCGGCCGACGGGACCAACACCACCCGCTGCTTCCCCGTGAAGTGGGCCTTCGAGGGGCAGACCGCCCAGCAGGACTGGTTCAACAGCTACGTCGTCACCCAGGTCGTCGAGGGGGACAACCTCGCCTCGACCCCGGACAAGGTCACCTCGTACGATTACCTGGACGGCGCGGCCTGGACGAAGAGCACCGACGAGTTGACCAAGGCCGAGGACCGCACGTACTCCGTCCCGCGCGGCTACGGGCGGGTGCAGACCCGCACCGGCGCGGCCGCGGACCCCAAGTCCCTCTCCGAGACCCGCTACTTCCGGGGCATCGACGGGGCGCAGGTCAAGGACTACGCGGGCGTCGCGGTCACCGACCGGGACCAGTTCGCCGGTCTGCCGCGCGCCAGCGCCACCTTCAACGGTGACGACACGAGCAAGCTGTTGTCCGCGACCTCGGCCACGCCGTGGCGTTCGGCGGTGACCGCCACCCGTACCCGGGCCGGCCTGCCGGACCTGCAGGCGTACATGACGGGTGTGGAGAAGGAGGAGACGCTCACCACCGTCAGCGGCGGCCAGCGCAAGACCGCGCTGACCCGCACCTTCGACTCGTACGGCATGGTCACCCAGACCTCCACCCTGGGGGATGTGGACAAGACCGGCGACGAGTCCTGCTCCACCGCCTTCTTCGCCCGCAACACCGGGGCCTGGCTGCTGAACCGGGTCTACCGCACCGAGGTGGTCGCCGGGGCCTGCGGCTCCGCGATCAGCCGCCCGGCCGACGTCATCTCCGACAACCAGAGCTACTTCGACGGCTCGACCACCCTCGGCGCCGCCCCCACCAAGGGCGATGTCACCAAGGTGGAGCAGATCAACGGCACCGGCACCGGGTACGACGTCACCAGCACCACACCCGTCGCCGACTACGACATCTACGGCCGGCCGCTGAGCACGACCGACATCTACGGCAAGCGGACCACGACGGCCTACACGCCGGCCACGGGCGAGGTGCCCGTCACCACGGTGGTCACCAACCCGCTCAGCCACCAGGTCACCACGGTCTCCGACCCGCTGCGCAGCCAGCCGCTGACCGTCACCGACGCCAACAACCGCGTCACCACCACCGCGTACGACCCGTTCGGCCGGGTCACCAAGATCTGGACCCCGACCCGTCCGGCGTCCACCAACCCCGCCTCGCCGAGCTACACGTTCGCGTACACCATCCGCAACGACGGCCCGAACGTCGTCACGACCAGCGCCCTGGACCACAACTCGGTCTACCAGACGGCATACGCCTTCTACGACGGCCTGCTGCGCTCCCGGCAGAGCCAGACTCCGTCCCCCGACGGCACGGGTCGGCTGATCAGCGAGACCTCGTACGACACCCGCGGTCTGGCCTGGCGCACCTCGGGCACGTTCTACGCCACCGGCAAGCCGGAGGCGGTCCTGGTCACCGGCCAGGAGCTGAACTACCCGGCGTCCACCGACACCCTCTTCGACGGGGCGGGCCGCGTCACCGACGTGATCGCCAAGCGGTTCGGTGACGAGACCAAGCGGACCACCACCAGCTACACCGGTGACACCACGACGGTCGTCCCCGAGACGGGCGGTACCGCGTCGACCACGGTCACGGACGGCATGGGCCGCACGACCGAGATCAAGCAGTACACGGACGCGGCCCGCACGACGTCCCAGTCGACGACGTACGCGTACAACAAGCGCGGCATGCTCGACCAGGTCCGCGACCCCTCGGGCGCGGTGTGGAAGTTCGGCTATGACATCCGCGGCCGGCAGACCCATGTGGAGGACCCCGACAAGGGCGTATCGGACGTCACCTTCGACGCGGGCAACCGGGCGACCGACATCACCAACGCCCGCGGCATCACCCTGCACACCGACTACGACGAGCTCGGCCGCAAGACCGCGCTGAAGCAGGGCACGACCACCCTCGCGACCTGGGCCTACGACACCGCCACCGGCGGCAAGGGGAAGCTCGCCAAGGCCACCCGGTGGATCGACGGGAAGGCGTACGAAGAGGCCGTCACGGTCTACAACGCCAACTACAAGCCGGTCACCAACCAGGTCACCATCCCCGTGTCCCCGGAGAACGGCGGGCTGGCGGGCACCTACAAGTGGACCACCAGCTACAACGCCAACACCGGCCAGGTGATGTGGGTCCAGCACCCCGCCATGGGCGGACTGCCCGCCGAGAAGACCGTCAACACCTACACGGCCACCGGCAGTCTGCTCGACACCGTGAGCGCGGGCGTCGATCCACTGATCTCCGCCATGACGTACGACCACTACGGCCGGGCGACGCGGGCCGAGTACGGCGAGTTCGCCAAGCACCTGTGGAGCTCCTACGAGTACGACGAGCACACCGGCGCGCTGACCCGCTCCGTCACCGACCGCGAGCTGGCACCCCAGCACATCGACGACACCCGCTACAGCTACGACCCGAACGGCAACATCACCTCGGTGAAGACCGTCTCCGGGCAGGACGCCCAGGAGGTGACGGACACCCAGTGCTTCACCCTCGACGCACTGCGCCAGATCACCGAGGCGTGGACGGCCGCGCCGACCGCCCCGAACGGCTGTGCGGCGGGTCCGTCGGCGGCCACCGTGGGCGGCCCGGACGCGTACTGGACGACGTACACCTACGGTCCGACGGGCAACCGGAAGACCGAAGTCCAGCACAAGACGCCCTCCGGCCCCACCGGTGACATCACCCGCACCTACGGGAACCCGGCGGCCGGCAAGCACACCCTGACCTCGGTCTCCCAGACCGGCCCGGCGGGCACTACCGCCGAGTCGTACGCGTACAACGAGACGGGGAACGCCACCAGCCGCAAGGTCGGTCCCGCGGCCGAGCAGGTCCTGGAGTGGGACACCGAGGGTCACCTGGCCAAGACCACGCAGGGCGGCCTGGTCACCAGCTACCGGTACGACTCCGACGGCAACCGCGTCACGCGTACCGATTCCTCCGGCACTACGATGTACCTGCCGGGCAGCAACGAGCTGAAGCTCGCCAAGGACGGCACGGTCACCGGCACCCGCTATTACAGCGCCGGCGAGACCACCGTGGCGATGCGGACCGGCGGGAAGCTCACCTTCCTGCTGGCCGACCACCACGGCACGGGCACCACCCAGGTCGACGCGTCGACCCAGGCGATCGTCCGCCGCAAGACCGGCCTGTTCGGCGGCCCCCGCGGTGCGCAGCCCACCACCTGGGTGGGTGAGCGGGGCTTCGTCGGAGGCACCCGCGACGCGGACACCGGACTGACCCATCTGGGCGCCCGCGAGTACGACCCGGCGACCGGGCGTTTCATCAGCGTCGACCCGCTCATGGATCTGACCGATCCGTTGCAGCTGGACGGGTACGGCTACAGCCACAACAACCCGATCACACGCAGCGACCCGACCGGTCTGTACGACCCGGAAGAGCGGGCGTACTGCCAGGCGAACCCCACGTATTGCAAAAACGGCAAATACCAGTTCATCGATCCGGACAGGTCGCTGAGTGCTGACAAGGACGGCAAGGGAAACGTCACCAAGGTCTACGACAAGCAAGGCGTGCCGCATCACATCACCACCGTGTCGGACGGCACCACGGCCGACGACGCACTCAAAACGATCAACGATGACCTGAGGCGGGCCGGGCTGTACTACGACGAGAAGACCGGCACCGGCGTGCAGTACCTGCTCCAGGATGAGAAGAAGGCGAACAAGGACAACCCCGAAACGCTGGGCAAGTACGCGCCGGTCAAGGATGCCGACGGCAACGTGGTGAAGGCCGGGACCACCGCCGACTTCGTGAAGGTGACCTGGAAGAACGGCAAGATCGTGTCCGTCTCCACCGCCGACGCCACAGGTTCGACCCGGTCGACGACCGACGGAAAGGGCGATGCGCCGAGCACCGTCACCAACAAGCTCGCGAACCAGGCGGACGAGGTCATCTTCGTGGCCAAGGACATGGCACAGGCGGAGGACTGGGCCAACCACTTCGCGGGCAATCCCAACGTCCGCGTGATCTACCCGGCCGGGAACTTCGACAACCGGCGGCTGCCCGTGGCGCCGCCCAAGGTGGTCCCCAAGCCGTCCGCGCCCAAGGCAAAGGGCCCCAAGGTGCGGGGTGTCGGTCTGCTCGGCCCCTTCCTGGCCGGGATACAGGCGCCCGCCTACGTGCGTGACTACGGCTGGGTACGCGGGGGCTGGGAGATGTTCAAGGATTCATGCGATCCGCTGGGCCTGACGGACGACCAGCCGGACCCGTTCTTCCCCAACGAGTGGAACGAGGAGCACCGTAACGATCCCGGCAGATGGGCCTGAGACACCGGCCTGATGCATGACTGAGGCGGGGTGTCCGCCCTCCGGCAATGCCGGGGGTGCGGGCACCCCGCCTCGGTGTTTCGGGATGGGCTCGCTCAGCTGTAGTCGGTGCGGCGGAGGACCCCGGTGACACTGTCCGTGAACGGAGTTCGGTTCGTACGCGGCAACGGCACCTCGGTCAGCTTGCCGTCGTAGATCATCCACAGGCCGAAGCAGGAGTCGTCCTGGTCCCGGACGAGCACCTGGACCGATTGGGGATCCGGCCAGTCCAGTGATTCCAGGTGGCCGAGCAGACCGAGCCAGTTGCGGCGGCGGAACTGGACGATCCAGGTGTAACACTCGGCGGAGGTCGTACCGGATCCTTCGAACATGGCGTCGTAGACGGGGATGAAGGTCTGGTGCCACTCGCGGCTCTCGTCCGGCCGGGTCAGCGGCTCCATCACCTGCTCGGCGCCCCTCGCCAGCACGATGACCTCTGCGTTTCTGCTCATGGGGTCAGTATCCCAGTCGGCTCCGACGGATTGCCGCGGCCGCGACGGGATGCGCGAGGGGGTGGGTTCCCGTACGGGAACCCACCCCCCTTGTTCAAGGCCGACGGCCGGGCGTCAGAGGATGACGTCCAAGGAGCCCCAGCCGGTGCCGATCAGAGTGCGGCCGGTGGGCAGGAAGTCGTAGAGCTCCCCGTTGTTGGTTATGCCCACGGACTCCGCCGCGCCGTCACTGTTGAGGTCGGTGGCGAAGGGGTTCCAGTACCCGTTCCACCAGCCGTTGCCGTTGAAGTAGCGGGCGCCGAAGGTGATGGTGCCGTTGCTGCCGGTGGTGTTCGGATAGACATACAGATCGCCCCCATCGGTGCGCCCCATGATGTCGATCTTGTAGTCACCGTTGAGGTCGGCGAACCGGATGGTGGTCCAGGAAGCGGGCCACCAGCCGTTGCCGATGAAGACCCGGCTGCCGAGCGTGCTGGTGCCCGTGCCGCCGCTGTGCGGGTAGACCCACAGATCGCCCCCGCTGTCCCGGCCGATGACGTCCGTGCGGCCGTCACCGTTCATGTCGCCGAAGCCCAGGGTGTCGTAGGTGTTCCAGCCGGTGCCGATCAGGGACGGGCTGCCGAAGGAATTGGTGCCGGTCTTGCCGGTACCCGGGTACAGGTGGAGCTCGCCGTTGCGGTTGCGTCCGACGATGTCCGTGTATCCGTCGTTGTTGAGGTCGGCGGTGTACGCGTTCGTCCAGTAGTCCCGCCACCAGCCGTTGCCGACGAAGTACCGGCCGCCCAGCGTGCTGGTGCCCGTACCGCCGGTGCCCGGGTACACCCACATGTCGCCGTTGGCGTCACGGGTGAGTACGTCGGTGTAGCCGTCGCCGTTGTAGTCGGGGCGGCTCTGCGAGCCGCTGGTCCACTGGCTCCGGCCGACGGCGTCGTAGATCACCAGGACTCCCCGGCCGTGCAGGACGGCGTAGGAGTTGGGGTGGTTGCTGGTCTTGCTGCTCCACAGGGCGGTGGAGCCGTTGGCGGTGTAGACGACGAAGTTGCCGTCGGTCTGCATCCGGGCCACTGCCCCCGGGTTGCCATTGGTGTTGGTGGCCCAGACCGGCTTGTTGTCCTTGGTGTACAGGACGAGGTTGCCGTCCGTCTGCATGACGAGCTTGGAGCTGCCGGTGGTGTACTGCTGGCCCGAGGCCAGGGTGGTGCCCGGGGGAATGCGCGAACCGCTCACACCGTCGATCTGGAAGCCGCCGGAGAAGGAGTTGACGCTGCCGCTCCACGCCTGGCCGTACCAGCCGAACATGGTGTTGTCGGCCTGCCGCGCCCACAGGTCGGTCACGCCGTCGCCGGAGAGGTCCCCGGCCGAGCCGACCTCGGGGTAGGCGGCCTGGGTCACGCCGACGCCGACCTTGGTGCGGGGCTCGGCGCCCCAGGTGGCCAGGTCGACGATCTTGCCGTCCAGGCTCTTCTTGCCGTAGCTGCGCAGGATGTCGCCGTTGGCGTTGTCGCGCAGCCAGAGGTCGGGGATGGTGTCGCCGTTGAGGTCGCCCGGGGTGATGACGGTGTACTTGTCCCAGTCCTCGCCGCCGACGAGCACGGGGGCTCCGTGCATGTCGAGGAGGTGGTTGCGCTCGCCGTAGTACGCCCACAGCCGCTTGCCCTGCTTCACCAGCAGGTCGGGCCGGCCGTCCCCGTTGAGGTCACCCGGGTTGACGATCTGGGAGGCTCCCTGCCAGTGGTCGTCCCCCTCCTCGAAGCAGCCCAGCTCCTCGTTGTAGACGGGGCAGCTCACGTTGATCTGGGTGCGCTTGTTCTGCTGGAGGTGTCCGAAGCCGTTGTTCGGGTAGGACCAGAGCTTGTCGATCTTGTCGACCGGGTCGTTCTCCAGGGTGACCAGGTCGTTGTAGCCGTCCTGGCCCCAGTCGCCGGAGCTGCTGGTCTTGGCCGTGCCGAGGCTGATCCCGCCGTTGGTGATGGAGGAGAACTTGGCGTTGCCCTGACCCGCGTAGGTGAGCAGGGTGCCGAAGGAGTCGTTGCTCCAGATGTCCTTGTGACCGTCGCCGTTGAGGTCGCCGGGCAGATCCCGGGTCGCCGACCGGCCCGCGTAGAACAGGTACGTCGCGGTGTCGGAGCGGTTGCCGGCCGGGTCCTGGCTGAAGGCGTACACGAAGTGCGGGCCGACGCCGGGCGGGGTCAGGTTGACGTTGGCCGAGGTGCCGGCGGCGACGGTGACGCTCTTGATCTCCGGGTCCCAGTCGGTGTAGTAGCCGTACCACACCACTTCGTTGACGCCGTTGGGGGAGAGGGTGAACGAGCCGGGGGTGCGGGCCTTGCCGGTATTGGCCGGCCAGCCGGCGTCACCGTTCGGGAAGACGGTCGAGCTGATCTTCGGCGGCTTCGCCGGCCGGGTACGGTCGACGGTGAACTTGCAGGTCTGGCTCCAGTCCGAGTACTCGCTCTGGTCGTACGCGCGCACCTTCCAGGTGTAGCTGCCGGACGGGAGCTTCGAGTCGGGGACCACGAGGGTGGAGACACGGTCCCTGAGGCCGGGGATCCACTCGTCGGCGACCATGGTTCCGTCACGGAAGACTTGGAACTGGGCGGAGAGGTTGCCCGCGTTGGGGTCCGTGACGAGCGCGTAGAGGCTGACCGTGGTGTTGCCGATCAGGCCGCCGGTGGAGCAGTCGGTCTTGGGGTTGGTGCCCAGGCCGCTCGGGGTCTGCGGCGGGTTGTTGTAGACCGTTTCCAGGACCGCCGTCTTCGGGTCGAACTTCTTCCAGCCGAAGGTGTCGCTCTCGTCGGCCGCGTACATGCCGAGGGTGATGCTGGTGTCGCCGGCGGCGGCGACGCGCTGCATCTTCCAGGTCAGGTCGAACTCGAGGTTGCCCGCGGCGCAGTCGTTGGACCAGCCCTTGGAGTCATTGACGTTGTACAGCCAGTCGATCTTCGCCGGCTGGTTCTGCCAGGTGGTCTTGTTGCTGATGGCACCGGTGTGCCACAGCTGCACCTGCCGGTCCTGGCAGGACCAGGACCAGACGTTCTTGATCCGGAAGGTGGATCGGGCCACCTTGGCGCCGCGGACGTTGGACGTGTCCAGCTCGAAGAACGAGCGCGACAGGCCGTTGGTCTCGTTCTCGTAGCCGACCCGGGCCACCTCGTTGGCGTTGAGGTAGTTCTTGGTCGGGTACTTCTTCGACACCCGGGTCCAGTTGTTACGGCCACCCCAGGCCCAGGAAGGGTCGATGTAGACGGGGTAGGTGGTGTCCGCCGCCGTCAGCAGATTCTGGTCCGGGGTGATCTGGAGGCTGTTGCCGCTCACCGTGGTCGGCATCACGGCTTCCTTGGCACCGGCCGGCTGCTCGAACGAGCTGTCCGGCTCCGGGGCTTCGGCGACCGAGGTGGTCATGGACGCGGACGCCAGGCGCATCCCGTCCGCCGGGACCTGCGGGCTGCTGCCGGTCGTGGTGGAGTCCCACATCAGCGGGGACGGGCTGCTGAACACCGTCTGACCCGCCGGGTTCTTCGCGACGACCACGCCCGTTGAGGGGTCGGTGGAGACCGTGACCCCGACGGTGGACATCGTGTACTTCAGGGTGGCGAGTTGCGGGTTGGCGGCAGCCTGCGGGGTCTTGACCACCACGAGCTGGGAGAAGCCCTCGACCTCGGACTTGAGCTGGAGGTCGACGCCCGGCAGTACCTCGGCGTACGTCGCCACGTTGCCGTTCAGCGTCGGCTTCGGCAGGGCGGTCGGCCAGGACAGCGACAGCGTGCGGCCGTCCTTCACACCGGTCAGGATCGGTCCCGTGCCACCGCCGGAGAAGGAGACGACGACGGAGGTGGCCTTGGGCTTCACCGACCCGTCGGCGGCGAACTCCAGTGTCGGGTCCGCGGCCAGCCACGCCCCGTCGCGCAGCACCCGTACCGGCGCACCGTACCTCTTGACGGAGAACGTGCCGTCCGGGTTCACCCAGGTGTCGGAGAGCTCGGTCCGGGCGGAGGTCAGCTCCACCGCGTGCCCCGTCGCCTTCGCCTCCGCCAGGGCCTTGTCCTCCGGGCTGACGCTGCCGTCGTCGCCGTCGGCGGTGACTGCCGCCGGCTGTACCAGCGCTGCGGCGGACCCCGCCGGCAGCACCGTTCCGACCGATCCCACACCGACCACGACGGCAACGGCTATTGCCCGGTGCAGGGTCCGTCTCCAGCGACCCCTGATGTGCGTTCTCGACAAAGTGTTTCGTCTCCTCTGGGCGATACCTGTTTCAGGCACTCCAGCTCAGCCGGATGCCTCGAGGTGACGGAAGGAGACACCGGAGTACCGGCCGAGCGGCGCGGTGCGCTTGAGGGCGGCCGAAGGCGTCATGCCAGTGCTGCGACTCGAGTGCTAGCGCGCAGGATAATCGATCACTGAGACCGGTCGACGCCCTCCCGGTCGTGCGATCGGGGCTTGCCCGGCAGGTCGCTGGCAGGAATTCCCAAAAGCATGAGAATGGCCGTCACTGTTCCCTCGGCTCACAGCACCCGCTCGGCCTAACATGACCGCACAGCAGTAGCTGAGTGTTGTTCAACTTGCTGACAAATTAGGTGACTTGCCCGACTACCGGAGAGGCTGTCGCGTGTACCTGAGAGTGCCCTTCGACAAGTGAGACGTTCGTCGTGGAACTGTCCGAAGGACAGGGTTCCGGAGTTATCAGGGCGAGCCGCGGTGAGGGGCTGGTCGAGTCCTCGGCCGACACCTTCGAGTCGGGCCTGGCCCGGTGCGACACGTCGCCGAGGCGGGGCTTGTCGTGGCCAAGGCTTCCGGCGATGCACATATCACCTTGGAACTGGAGTGGAGTCGCCACGAGGGCGACGAGTGAGCTGGTCGCCGGACAGGCTGAGCGGCTTGGCCTGGGAGCGGGGGACGGCACGCGTACTCGACGGCGGACGTCCGGTCGGGGTCGCGTTCCGGTCCGCTGCGCGTCATAAGCGGATGGGCCTGCCGTCCGCGAGCTGGTCGCAGGCATGGCCGCCCGGGACCGTCGTCGTACGCTGCCGAACTGCACCACTTCAGCCGCCGGCTGGGAGTACCCACGTGACCGAGCAGCAGCGCAGGCCCTTCCTGTACGTCATCGCGTGCGCCGCCGGGATCGCCGGGGATGTCGGCCGCCGGTACGCGGGCCCACGAAGTTCGCGCCGAATCGGCTGAAAGCCGCCAGTGGTCGACGTGGGCCGGAACGGAGCGGGTGTCCTTGCGGCGGGGACCGCCCGGACACCCCCTTCCACCGCTCCGGACGCCGCCCCGTCGGCGCGCCCGACCAGCTTGGCCTGCTTGTGACTTGCCGGGATTGCCGATCCGCGTCGGTGACACGGATCGGCCACCGCGCGGGGGCCGGATCCGGTAGAACGCGCTGCCACACCGAGTTCGCCGACTGGAGAGGACCCCCATGCATCTGAGTCGTAGGCGCCACCGGCGCCCCGGCCGTACCGCGGTACGCGCCGCCGTGTGCGGGCTGCTGCTGGCGCTCGCCGGCGTGCCCGGCGGGAGCCCGGCCCTGGCCGCGCCCGGCGGTGACACCGCCGTATGCCGACCGCCCGCGCAGACGGACCCGGACCGCACCGACGAGGGCGGCCGCTGCCTCGCCGTCACGCTGCGCCTGTCCGAGGCGCCCGTCCTGGGCGGGACGGCCCGGCTCGACATCGAGGTATCCGCCGTCGCCCGCGACAGGGACGTACGCCTCGACGTACAGCTCCCCGCAGGCCTGGAATGGGTGAGCGCGCCCCCCGGGCTCAGCACCTCCACGGCCGCCTCGCTCGTCCCCGTCCAGGGCGGCCGCCTACACCGGGCCGAGGGCACCGGCCGTGCCGGGCAGCAGCGCCCGTGGCGGCTCAGCGGCACCGTACGCGCGGTCGCCGAGGGCCCGGCCGGCGTCCGGGCCATCGCCACCTCGGCCGCCGACCCGGAGGACACCGACGCCGACAGCGTCTTCGTCACGGTCGGGGCACGGCAGTCGCAGTTCGGCATCCCGGTCGGGAGTGTCAGCCCCGCGGCCCCGGCGGCCTCCGGCGCGAGCCGTACCCGGCCGGGCCTCGCCCACCGCCCCGCCGAGCCGGTCTCCGCCCCGGCGGGCACGATCACCGCCGCGAACACCGCCTGCGCCACCGGGACCTGGAACTACGTAGACCACACCGGCGTGACCCGGGTCTCCGCCAACGCCCGCGTGGCCGTCTACGACGACGACGCGCGCGGCGCGGACGACCTCCTGACCACCGGTGTGACGGGCGCCGATGGCGGCTTCACGCTCTGCTTCGACAACACGGACGAGGAGGGCGGCGGCCAGGACGTCTACGTCCAGTTCGCCACCGAGAACCAGAACTGGGTGATACGCAACGGCAAGTCCCGTCAGCCGTATCGTTTCGCCACCCCGGTCCGCGCCGACGTCCCTGCCGGCTCCACCGCCGACGTCGGCGCCTTCCAGCCGGCCGACGCAGCGCTGATGCGCGGGGTGGAGGCCTTCGACGCGGTCAACACCGGCTGGAACTGGAAGCCGGGCAACTGCTGGGACGCCCGGGACACCACCTGCCGCCGTGGCCTGGTCAACTGGGCCCCGGATTCCACCGACGGCACGTACTACTCGCTCCAGGGCAACGCCGTGCACCTCGCCGCCGAGGACCCCGACGCTCCCATCCTCGTCCTGCACGAGTTCGGCCACGCGATGATGGACGATGTCTACGAGGACGCCTTCCCCGCCTCCCCCAACTGCAGCCCGCACTACATCACCAAGACGAGCTCGGCGGGCTGCGCCTGGACCGAGGGCTTCGCCACCTGGTTCGGTGTCGCGGCGCTCGGCGACCCCACCTTCCGCTGGCCCGGCGGCCGCGCTCAGGACCTGGAGGGACCGACCTGGGGCACCACGGGCTGGGACAACGGTGACACGGTCGAGGGCCGGGTCCTCGGCTCGGTGATCGACCTGTACGACACCACGAACGAGCCCGGCGACACCTGCACGGAAGACCCGGCCGGGCCGCTGTGGAACACCTTCCTCGGCCATGTGTCCGGCAGCTTCAGCCAGTTCTGGAGCCACCGCGCCGCCGATGGCTACGACGTGGGCGCGGGTCCCCGGTCCTGCCTGCACCACAACACGATCGACTACTGACCCGTCGCCGTGCGACGCACCACCCCGGCCTTCTTGGGCCTAGGTGGTGCGTCCGCCGCACCGCGTTGGTACCTTGCCGCCCATGGCGACGGGGGAGGTCGGCGAGGCACTGCGGCGGCTGGGCATCAGTGCGGCCGCGATCCGGCTCTACCTGGCCCTGCTGGAGCGGGCGCCCGTACGACTTCCCGAGCTGGGCGCGGTCACCGCCCTGACGGGGGCCGAACTGGCCGCCGCCTACGCCGAGCTGGTCGAGGCGGGGCTCGGCAGCGTGGCTGCCGACGGCCGCGAGACAGTCGCCCCCCTGCCGCCCGCCGCAGGACTGCAACTCCTCGGCCGCCGCCGGGCTGCCGAGCTCGACGCCTCCTGCATCACCGTCGCCGGGGCCTTCGACGCCTTCCGCCGCCGGCGGTCGGGCGCGTTCAAGAACGACCTGGTCGAGGTAGCCACCGGGGAGGAGATCGGCCCCCGGCTGCGCCAGGCCTGGGCCAGCGCCTGCGGCCAGATCCGCCAGCTGGACTCCCCGCCGTACTTCCCGATCCCCACCGCCACCGACGAGGCTCTGGCCACCCTCGCCCGGGGCGTGACCCAGCGCGTGGTGTACTCGCGGGAGTCGCTGGAATTCCCCGGCAACCTCATCCGCTCCATCGAGCCGTGCATCGCCGCAGGCGAGCAGGCGAGGGTGGTGAGCTCGGTGTTCGTGAAGCTGATCATCATCGACGACGCCTGCGCGCTGGTCTCCCTGTCCATCCAGGAGGTCGACGTGCACCACACCCTGCTCATCGTGCAGCCGTGCGGGCTGTTCTCGGCGCTGGCGGCGCTGTTCGAGCAGACCTGGCACAGCGCACTGCCTCTGCACGCCTCCCGCACACCCTCCCTGCGCGGCCCCGCCGGCCCGCCGCAGCGCCCGCTGCCCGCCGACCGCCGCCTGCTCGCGCTGCTCGCGGGCGGTGTGCCGGACCAGGACATCGCCCGCGAACTCGGCATCAGCCGCCGGACCCTGTTCCGCCGCGTGGAGCTCCTGATGGCCCGCCTGGGCGCCACCACCCGCTTCCAGCTCGCCCTCCAGGCCCAGCGCCGCGGCTGGCTGTGAGGCTGGCCCTACCGCGGCAGGTCGATCCGGTACCTGATGAAGCCGGTGTTGAGATCTTCTTGATTCCACCTGCGGATGGCTCTGGCCTGCGGCGGAGAGTCTTTCAGCGGGATCTTGCGAGGAACCCCGGGCCTTCAGG